>NZ_SIJK02000130.1 GCF_004762035.2 Candidatus Chloroploca mongolica
GGCCCCGGCCCGCGGCCCGCGGCCCCCGGCCCTGTAGGGGCACCCCTTGCGGGTGCCCTGGTGGGGTGCATATACGGAAGATGCAATCGCCCTGGGCAAGGTGTTGATGCGAAGCCTCCTGTATCTGAAGCGGTGGTAGAATAGAAAGCAGTCGATCCGTCGCGAGGCGGCTTGCCTGCTTGACTAGTTTGAAACCGGGGTGACGAGGACGGCGATGCATAAGGGACGGCCCAGGATCTTACGCGAGTTAGCGCATACTGCGTTGCCCGCCGAGATTGCGGATCTGTTGACGCTCGTTGCGCACTGTGCACAGACTTGCAGCGTGCCGGTCTGGCTGGTTGGTGGCGTGATCCGTGATCTTTTGCTTGATCAGCCGCTGAGCCGCGATCTCGATCTGGCCGTCGAGGGTGAGGTGACGGCGTTGGTGGCCCAGGTCGCCGAGGCAACCGGCGGAAGGGTGACGGCCCACCACGCGGCGTTTGGCACGGCGACGGTGCTGGTGCCCGGTCGCAGCGGTGGTTCGGCGATCGTCGTTGATTTTGCCCAGACGCGCGTCGAGACCTATGCTGCCCCGGCAGTGTTGCCCGACGTTTCGCCGGCACCGCTTGAGCATGATCTGGTGCGCCGCGATTTTAGTGTGAATGCGCTCGCCGTCGAGTTGCACCTGGTTGCGGGCGGTCTGCACTTTGGGCGGCGGCTCGATCTTTTTGGGGGCGAAGAGGATCTTGCCCATGGCCGCCTCCGGCTCTTGCACGCGGCGAGTCTGCGTGACGATCCGACTCGTATCTTGCGCGGGCTGCGCCTTGCCAGCCGCCTCGGTCTCCACCCTGAACCGGCGACTCGGTACCAGGTGGCCGATGCGGTCGCCCAACGCTATCTGACGCTGCTGAGCCCCGAACGGGTGTTGCACGAAATCTGCCTGGCGCTTGCTGAGCCCGACCCGGCGGCGGTGTTGCGCCTGGCCGATCAGTGGGCGGTGACGCCGCAGATTCTGCCTGGCCTGGCCTGGGACGTGCCCCTGGCTGAGCGTTGTACGCAGGCGGTGGCGGCGGTTAGCCCCGATCTTCCCCTGACCCCACTGATCCAGGCGGGCCTGTTGCTCTATGGATGCTCGCAGGCGACCCTCGATGCGCTGGCGCAGCGCTATCCGTTGCCCGCCGATGCGTCCACACTGATCCGTCAACTCCCCAGCCTCCGCAAACTAACTGGCACGCTCGCCGGGCTGAGCAATAGCGCCCTGGACGAAACGCTACGCCCATGGCATCCCACGACGATCATGGTTCACCACTGCGCCGTGCCGGACGACCGTGTTGCAACGACGCGCTACCTCCGTGAACTGCGGACGATGCGTGCGCCGCTTGATGGCAACGACCTGCAACGCCTTGGCGTTGCGCCTGGCCCCTTGATGGGCCAGATCTTGCATACCCTGCGCCAGGCAACGCTTGATGGCATCGTGTCAAGCCGTGAAGAAGCTGAAACATGGGTGCGTGGTTTTCTGCAACGCTTGTAACTCTGCGCGCTACGCTGGCAGAGTTATATCAATGACGCGTGAAGGCACCGCATGGTCATGCTGAGCGCAGCAAAGCATCTCGGCCAGTTTCCAACCCTGCGACCCTTCGCTTCGAGTGACTATGTGCCATACGCAACGATCTATAATGGAGCACCACCTTTGCTCTGGTGGTCTTACGCCAATAAGGGGGCTTTATGACGACACACTGGGACGAAAAATATGTCCGTGAGGGGTTGACATTTGATGATGTGCTGCTCATTCCGGCACATTCACAGGTGATCCCGGCTGAGGTTGATCTGACAACCTGGTTGACCCGATCGATCCGGTTAGATATTCCGATTGTTAGCGCGGCGATGGATACGGTGACCGAGCATCGGCTGGCGATTGCGCTCGCTCGTCAGGGTGGCATCGGTTTTGTGCATAAGAATATGACCATCGAGCAGCAGGCCGAGAGTGTGCGCAAGGTGAAGCGTTCGGAGAGCGGGATGATTACCGATCCGATTACGCTGCCGCCCGACCGCACGATTGGTGATGCGCTCGATATTATGGCCGAGTATAAGATCTCGGGTGTACCGATTGTGACCGATGAGGGCGATCTGGTTGGCATTATTACCAATCGCGATCTGCGTTTTGAGATTGACCGGACACGACCGATCCACGAATTGATGACCAGCAAGAACCTCGTGACGGTGCCCGAAGGCACGACACTTGAGCAGGCCAAGGAGCAGTTGCATCGCCATCGCATCGAGAAGGTGCTGGTGGTCAATAATCGCGGCAAGTTGACCGGGTTGATTACGGTCAAGGATATTATGAAGCAGATCGAGCATCCCTACGCCTGCAAAGATGATCAGGGTCGGTTGCGCGTCGGGGCGGCCATCGGGGCCGGCGGCGATTACCTTGAGCGTGCCGCGGCTTTGGTGCGTGCCGGGGTGGATGTGCTGACGATTGATACCGCTCACGGCCATTCGCAAGGCGTGCTTGATGCGGTGCTCACGGTGCGCGAGGCCTTTCCGCAGGTGCAGTTGATTGCCGGCAATGTCAGCACCGCGGCGGCCACCGTTGCCCTCGCCGAGCGTGGCGTTGATGCAGTGAAGGTCGGCCAGGGGCCTGGCTCGATCTGTACCACCCGCGTGGTGACCGGCTCGGGCATGCCCCAGGTGACGGCGATTACCGATTGCGCTCGCGCCGCCGAACATTTTGGCATCCCTGTCATTGGCGATGGTGGCATTAAGTATTCCGGCGATATCGCCAAAGCGATTGCCGCAGGGGCGAATAGCGTGATGATTGGCTCGCTCTTTGCGGGTACCGAAGAGAGCCCCGGTGAGACGATCCTCTATGAGGGGCGGTCGTATAAGACCTATCGTGGCATGGGTTCGATTGGGGCGATGTCGCGGGGCAGTGGCGATCGTTATTTCCAGACGAATGTCAATGAGACGCGCAAGCTCGTTGCCGAGGGTATCGAGGGCATGGTGCCTTTCAAGGGATCACTGCAAGATACGGTCTTTCAACTGGTAGGTGGGCTACGGGCCGGAATGGGCTATGTCGGTGCGCCCGATATCGAGACGCTGCGCCGCGAGGCACGCCTGATCCGCGTGACCATGGCCGGCCAGATCGAGAGCCATCCGCACGATGTCGTGGTTACCAAAGAAGCCCCTAATTACGAACGACGCTGATGAGACACACAACTATTCCTGATGGCTTTGCCGAGCTTGTGCCCGCGATGGCGGTGTCGTATCGGCAAATTCTGCACGCCTTGACTGATCATGGGGTCGTGGTGGCTCCCTATCCTCGGCAGTTGCCGCCTACGAACCTGCACGGGATCGCGGCGGCGCGGGCGTATCCGATGCAGGGGGTGCTGAAGTATCACGGTCTGGCCGATTGGCAGCAGCGCATTGCGTTTTTGCCCAGCATTTCGGTGAATAACGATGCTGCTCAGACGGTGACGATTGTCGAGTTTGATCCGTCCCTTGAGGCTGATACGGCGCTCTTTGGCGATGCCCCGGCGGTTGGGCGCGAGCTTGAACGCATCAGTCAAATCCTCGATGCCGTCCGCTCGCTTGCCGGGGTGCGGGTCGCCGCTCGGGTGACGACCCGTAATCTGCTCAAGAGCCGTGTGGCCGGTAAGGGCCTTGGCACGAGTGCCGCCGGGGCAGCGGCGCTCGCCGCCGCCGCTGTCGGGGCGCTCTTTGGCCCGGAACTCGTTGCCAATACGCGCTTTCTCAGTTGCCTGGCGCGCTTGCTCGCTGGCTCGGGGTGCCGCGCTGCCGCTGGTGGCCTGGCGCTCTGGCTCAGCTACCCTGGCCTCGCGCACGAAGATAGTTTTGCCGTGCGCCTCGATGGCGAAGACCAACTTGCGGACGTGCGCCTAATTACGGTACCCATCGACTCGCGGGTCGGGCTGAAGACCGAGCAGGCCCACCACGACGCGCCGCAAAGCAGTTTCTTCAAAGCGTGGATGCTTAGTCGTGGCGACGAGATTAGCGAGTGCCTCGCTGCCGTCCGCCGGGGTGACTGGCGTGTGGTAGGGCAGTTTGCCGAACTCGACAGCATGCGGCTGCACGGGGTCACAATGTCCGGTTCGCGTGAGCATAAACTGATCGGCTGGGAACCAGAAAATATCACACTGTTTCGCATGTGTGATGACCTGCGCACCAGGGGCATCCCGGTCTATGCGAGCACCGACACAGGCCCGACCGTCGTTTTGCTGACCCATCGCGACCACGAAGACGCGGTGGTGGCCGCCGTGGAAGGGCTCGGCCTGGGGTTAGAGACGGTACGGGGGCGCATTGCTGGCCCGGCGAGTTTGCTCGATCTCGATGAGGCTAGGGCGTTGTTGAGGTAAAGCGGCTAAGACGCTAAGCCATCGTTTCAGAAGGGCCGAATCAGCTTGAGCCTCGACGCGTAGTGCCGACTTCAGTCGGCTGAGCGGAAAGCCGACTGAAACGCTTGGTGTGAGATAGACAAACGAAAGGTGTCGACTATCAT
>NZ_SIJK02000131.1 GCF_004762035.2 Candidatus Chloroploca mongolica
CCGCGCGCCTCAGAGGGAGCGCTTCCTCGTAGAGCGCCAAGGCCCGCTGCGGCTGTCCCGTGGCACCGTACACCCCCGCCATGTTGGTCAGCGTCGCGGCCTCGCCGGCCCGGTCGCCCACTTCGCGCCTCAAAGGAAGCGCCTGCTCCAAGAGCGCCAAGGCCCGCTGCGGCTGCCCCGTGTCCTGGTACACCCCCGCCATGTTGGTCAGCGTCGCGGCCTCGCCGGCCCGGTCGCCCACTTCGCGCCTCAAAGGAAGCGCCTGCTCCAAGAGCGCCAAGGCCCGCTGCGGCTGCCCCGTGTCCTGGTACACCCCCGCCATGTTGGTCAGCGTCGCGGCCTCGCCGGCCCGGTCGCCCACTTCGCGCAGCAGGGAGAGCGCCTGCTCGTAGAGCGCCAAGGCCCGCTGCGGCTGCCCCGTCTGCTGGTACACCATCGCCATGTTGTGCAGCGTCGTCGCCTCACCGGCCCGGTCGCCCACCGCGCGCCTCAGAGGGAGCGCTTCCTCGTAGAGCGCCAAGGCCCGCTGCGGCTGCCCCGTGTCCTGGTACACCCCCGCCATGTTGGTCAGCGTCGCGGCCTCGCCGGCCCGGTCGCCCACTTCGCGCAGCAGGGAGAGCGCCTGCTCGTAGAGCGCCAAGGCCCGCTGCGGCTGTCCCGTGGCACCGTACACCCCCGCCATGTTGTGCAGCGTCGCGGCCTCGCCGGCCCGGTCGCCCACTTCGCGCGTCAAGGGGAGCGCCTGCTCCAAAAGCGCCAAGGCCCGCTGCGGATGCCCCGTCTGCTGGTACACCATCGCCATGCCGTTCAAGGCGAGGCGTTTCAGATCCTGATCATCTGTACCGGCGGCAGCCAGGGCTTGCTCAGTCAAAACGATCCCGTTGCGCCGATCCCCCAGGCGCTGGGCGATCCAGCCACGGTGTAACTGATACCACCCTTGCGCTGGGGGAACGACATGCGCTATGCCCTGATCCAGGTCGTGCGCGCAAAGCTGAGCAATGACGACCAGTGCGGCACTGCGATTGATGCCTTGGTACAGGGTACGCGCCAGATCGGCGTAGGCGCTACCGTAGCGCTGCAACAAATCTTCCCGGTCAATGGAAGATTCCATGTGCTGCGCGCTAAACAAGCGCACCGTTGGATGGAGGCGATAAAAGAGCGTGGTTCCCTCACGCGTCGTGACGAGATCGCGCTCGACGAGACTACGCTGAGCCAAGCGGTACAACTGGTCGTAGACCAGCGAGTCGTGCCCTTCAGGTTCTTCTGTAGCGGGGTCGAAGATTGCTTTGGCGATCTCGGGCAGAAAGGGAGCGTGGAAGATCCAGAGCCCGCTGAGCAGCTTGCGCAAGCCCGCATCGAGAAAGCGTACACTGAAGTCAATGCTCTGGTAGAGCGAGCGCTGGCGGTGGTCGGCGTGGCGGTAGCGATCCTGCGATTCGAGAAGATAGTCGGCATAGTTCTGAATAAAATCGGTCAGTGGGGTGCTCAGGTCGTTGAAGGCACCACCGAGCAGGCGTAGGCTTAAGGGATGGCCGTCTACGTTGGCACTCAACGCTTCAGCTTCCGCAAGGTGAACGGCATCGGCACGATGCGTGGCGTGCTGTTGAAATAGTCGTGCGCCATAACGATGGTCTAATCCACCCAGCGGCAATCCTTCTTCACCGCCCCAACCCAGGTATTCGCGGGATGTCGCCAACAAGCATACGGTTGGTGGGAGCTGTTCGCGGAGCAATTGTGCAAGCTGCTGAGCTTCGGGTTGGTCGGCCTGGGCTGCCTGTACCAGTGTTTCGGCGTTGTCGAGCACCAGCAAGGTGCGCAACTGGCCCAGGCGGGTAAGCACTGCATGCTCAAGCAGATCCGGTTCGGCACCCTTTTCAGTCACCATGCCGAGAAGGGTAGCGATGCTCTGGATCACGCTCTCGCGTGCGGGGAGCGTTTCGAGTGCGAGAGCCAAGGCACCGCCGGGAAAGGCGTGGGCAAAGCGCTCAACGGCCTCGCGGGCCAGGGCGGTCTTTCCTTGCCCGCCAATGCCGTGAATAGTGAGCAGACGTGGGCGGCTGTCGGCGGTCAGCCGCGCACCGACGGCGCGTAACTCCTCCTGACGACCCTGGAAGACGCCCTCGGTGCGCGGCAAAGCCAGCAGATCAAGGGGCGGTTGGTGTTCACGGAGCGTCAGTTGTCCGGCGCTCGTCGCAAAGCCGCCGGTTGGCTCACTGAGTGCGGTATAGAGCACCGGCACGCCAATGGCCCAGGCATGTGGACTGTTGGCTAACTCTAGGCGGGCTTGCTGAACGGCCTCTTCAACCGTCGAACTGCGCGCCAACTCGCTGTAGAAGACCCGCGAGAAGGTACGGGCATCGTTGTCGACGATGCTAAAGCGCATGCCGAGCGCATAGGGCGTCCCCTGGCGAACAAGCGCAGCCGCGAGGTTGGCGAACTCGGTTTCGCCGGGGGTAGCACTCACACAAGCGTTGAGCAAGACCAGGAAGGTTGTGCCTTTCGTGCGCCGCAGGAAGTCCTTGGCCGTGACGGACGCGAGGCCGCCGTCTTGTTGCTCAAAAAGGAGGATCGCACCCTTGTCGCTTCGTCCGCCGTGCCCCATAAAATGAATCACCCGATTGCGTTGTCCGCTTACCAACCGCCGCAGTTGCTCTAGTGTCACCGGGCGAGTGCGTTCCAAGGTCAAGGCAGCCGGTACTTGTTGAAGAACTTCCTTCAGCCGTTGCCACTCGCCGTCAATATCAAGCGGGAGAACGTCTGCGTCGAGCGGATTAGACGGCACGGCGACGATATGCAAGCCGCCGTCGAGCGTTGGCGGCGGGATGCGCTGTGCCGACGGCAAGCCACGCACCAATGTCACATCCAGCACCAGAAAGCCATCCGGCCCGTAGGCATACTCCCAGGGAATGGCATCCGTTTGGGCATCAGCCACCAGCAACAATCGCGCAGGCCCGGTCGCACGTGCCTGCAGCGCTGCTGATTCAGCAGGGAACAACGCCGCATAGAGCGCCTGGCCGTACGCCTTGGCATCATCCAGCGGGTGGGGCGGGCGTCCCGCTACAGCCGGATCGGGAACCAGGCGTAGCAGATCAAAAACATGCGACAACTGACCATTGCAATGAACCGCAACCTGCGTATCGGCTTGGATGGTGAGTGTTAGTTCCATAGTTCATCTGCCAATAGACATTCGTTTGTACCAGAACAACCGCGTGACGATCGCATCCTTTCGTCACCCCTATTGTACCAACTCGCCACGCCCTGCGCTCGCCCGCGTTATGGCTCGACCAGGGCTCCTGGCGATACCACCCGCACCCTTCCCGTCATCAACTCCTCCAGCAGCGCCCGGAACAACTCCTCGTGCAGCGCCGCTTCCTGCTCCAGCGCCGCGATCACCGCATCGCAGGCCCGCAGCGCCTCGGCGATCTCGCGCTGCTCGGCGAGGGGGGGAAGAGGTATCATTACCCCTCGAATGGTCTGCGTATTGATATTGTACTTCCCGTCAGCAGCATTGGAGGAGCGTCCGCTGAGGAACGACCGACCAGGAGCGGTCATCGTGTAGCGTTGCACAAACTCAGGTATGAAAAATTCTGTCTTGACTCGTGCGCGAATCAGATAAGAGGCAAAGAGAGCTTCGGAAGGCTCTCCCCTAAACATCGCGCAACGCCCTGTATACTCGCGATTTCCATTTGTTCTCACGAAGATGAGATCGCCGACGGCGAGGCGTAAGCCGTCGGCCTCTTTTTTAGGGAGCTTGACGTATTTCAGATCGGAGATGTCTACCCGCCCAGCAATGACATTTGGGATACGCAGAACTGGGATACCCGTAGCGTCAGTATCACAGAACTTTGAAGTGCCATACTGGAGGAACTCGCAGTGGCTGCCAAGCTGCACCACCTCCCACCCCTGCGGCACCTCGCCGATCTCGGTGAGCTTCGTCGGCTCGCCGCGCGTACCCCTGGTAAACAGCGCCTGCATCAGCGCAGCCTTGCGCTCGCGCTCCAACTCGATGGTGCGCCGCCGGGCCTGCACCGCCGCCTGCGCCGCCCGCAGCGCTGCGGCAATGGCGCGCTGCTCGGCGAGGGGGGGGAGGTTTAGCTCTATAGATTTAAAATTTGACTTGGAAAGCTCTTTGAACGTCACCCCGTAGGATCGTTCTTCTAAAATGTTCTTGTGGTGCTTAATCCAAAAGGCAAGCCACTCGTTATAGACTACTTCAGGATTACAGATAACTTACCGTTCGCTTATTTCTTGAGGTGATTCGGACAAATGCTCAACCAGCCGC
>NZ_SIJK02000132.1 GCF_004762035.2 Candidatus Chloroploca mongolica
TCAGTTCATCGGCCTGCACCTTGGCGAGATCGGCGAGGAAGGCGCGCACGAGCGGGTGGACCACCGGGTCGAGCGCGTCCAGGTGCGCCGTTACCGTGGTGACGACGCGGGCGACCAGGGCCACGGTGGTCTGGAGGCGGGCGTGGCGGGCGGCGGCACTGCGGGCGGGTTTGGGGTGCGTGAAGGGCGTCAGGTCGAGCGCCTCTAGCGCGGCGGTGAGGGTAGCCGGGCCGCGCTGCCGCAGCAGCCAGACGAGGCGGAGGGTCAGGTCGCGGAGTAAGGCGGCGGGACTGACACTGGGCGCGACCGGACTCTGCATGGCAAAGGTATCGACGATCTGGGGCGTGGTGGTGGCATCTTCCGGGTCGACGCGGTCGAGGAAGGTGAGCACATCGCGGAAGAGGGCGTCGGGCACGTGCTGCCGCATCCAGCCGTGAAAGCGGGCGAGCGTGGTATGGTCGGGAAGCTGCGGGGCAAACAGGGCGAGCCCGACAAACCAGCGCACGACGAGATTGCTGGCGAGATGCCACCTGCCTCTTCGACGGCGAACGTTTCGTGCTCGAACTCGATCGCGGCACCCGCCCGCTCCGCTCCTGGTACCGGAAAGCTCAGGCGTACGACGCTTACCAGGGCCACCCGTTGTTGCAGCAACGCTATGGCACTGCTCACTTCCGCGTGCTCGTCGTGGCTCCGAGCATGACGCGCCTGCAGCGGATCGCCGAAGAAGTGGTCAAAGTCAACCGCCAGGCGGCGGCGAACTATCTCTTTCTCCCCGAAACCCATGTGCATCCGACGACCATTCGCCGGGGTTGGTTCGGCATCGGCACCGTGGTGTGGACAACCAACCAGGTCGTCGATCGTCTTGTGGAGCAACCGCAGGTCACGCTGGCCCCGAGTCACCTCTGGGAGCCAACACCATCATGAGTACCCTGGCGCCACTGCCCTCCCGGCCAACCCGCCGCCCGCTCGCCCCGCAGACCGTCCAGGAACAACAGAGCCGCCTGGTGAGCTTGGCCCTCCTGCTCATCGTGACCGGCCCTGCAGCGCTGCTGTGCGCGGGGCTTCTGGCGGCCTTCGTGCAGGCGGATCGGACGCAACGCCGCGCTCGCTGGTGTGCCCTGCTGGGCCTGGCGGGCCTGGCGGGCATCGCCGTCCGCTGGGGCCATCTGGGGGCCACGCTCGCCAGCCTGACGCTCACGACCCGGCCCTTGCTTGGCTACCTGCAACCCACACTGATCACCCCGCCGCCCCCAGCCGCGCTACCGGCCCTGTTCGCCCAGAGTTGGCCCGACGTGAGGCACTTCTGGTTGACGATGCTTCTGCTGGCCCCGCTGCTGGCCCTCTATCTCCAGAACACGCGCGTCAAGACAGCGGAAGATCGGGAACGCGAACGCCTGGCGCGTGACACCGCCCGCGCTCAGCGAGCGCTGCAACGGGCGCAGCACCAGTGCGCCACCGCCCCGGACGCTGCCGGTGGATCACTTGTGCTCGGCGTTCCGTTGGGTGGCGATCTTGCCTGGAGCCACGGGGCCTGGTTTACCTATCCAGCGGCCAATCTGGGTCGACACCTGGTGCTGATCGGCGCGAGCAACACGGGCAAGACCGAAACGAGCAAACGGCTCGCGTATGGGGCGGCCCGCACCTATGGTTGGCGCGTCTTCTACCTCGATTGCAAAGGGGACGAAGCGACCGCTGCGGAATTCACGACCGCGATGCACACGGCGGGGATCGCCCACGTGGCGCACTTTCCGAGCACCACCTATGACGGCTGGCGCGGCGACAGCACCGCCATCCTCAACCGGCTCTTAGCCGTGCTCGACTACACGGAACCCTACTATCGCGATATGACCAAGCTGTTGCTCAGCCTGGCCGTGGATGCCCCCCCCGGGCCGCCGCGCTCGAGCGAGGAACTGCTCGCCCGCCTCCGGCTTGAGCACCTGCTCACCCTCTACCGTGGGCACCCCGAAGCCCAGGAGTTGACGGGGTTGCGCAAGGAAGACGCCCAGGCCGCCGCCAACCGATACCGCTCCTTCTTTCGTGCGCTACGGGGCGGCCTGGATGGGAGGTGGGCGTTTGAGGACGTGGCGGCTGGGTACTTGCTGCTCAAAGGCCTGGAATTGCGTGACCAGACCGCGAGCCTGGGGCGCTACCTGCTGGAAGATTTCGCCCACTATGTTGCGGTGCGCAAACCGCCGGACGAACGGGTCTTGCTGATCATCGACGAGTTCCCGGCGATTGCGGTGGGCGGAGCCAACGCCGCCACGCTCTTCGAAATGGTACGCTTCCGGGGGGCGGGGGTCATCGTCACAGCGCAGAGCTATGCGGGCATGGGCAGCGACGCCGATCGCATCCTGGGGGCGGCAGGCGGGGTCATCTTGCACCAGTGTGCCGATCCCGAACGCCTCTTGCCCCGAGCCGGGCTTCAGGTCAGCTTTCAGCGGCGGATCAGCGTCGCCGAACGGGGCATGGGGCGGGGCGTCAAAGAGTACGCCTTGGGCGAAGGCAGCCTGGCGGTTCAGGACAGCCTGAAGATTCACCCCGACATGGTAAAACGGCTGCAACCGGGGGAATGTGTCGTGATTGCGGGGGGCGCAGCGCAACACATCCGGGTCAGTCGTGTCCGCCCACCGCGCCGGGCACCGCGCCGGGCACCGCGCCCCCCTCGGCCCGCCGCGCCTCCGGTGACACCGCCGCTGATCACCGACGGCATCGCCCTCGACGACGCCACCCGGCAGCGCTGTCGCACGGTTGCGGCCCGCCGGATGTCGCCTCGCTCGTCGCCCGCCGTGCCCAGTCCACCCCCCGAGGCCCCCGCTGCGCCTACCCCTGATCCGGCCCCGCCACCGCCTCGCGCTGGTGGGCCCACCCCACCGCCGGAAGCGGCTGCCCCCATATCCGGCCCGGCCGCACCGCCTTCCTTGCCCCGCCCCGCCGACCCTGGGGGCAGCGACATCGCTGAATACTGACGGCACGGTGGGGGTGGTGTTGGCAATGCGGAGACAGCGATCCGTGCAACGCTCCGCCTCAAGGGCAGCGTCAGCCTCAGCGTCAACCTCGTGTTCAACCCCAACGTCGAGCCCTGCAACCCCTGCGTGGCCCCCAAAGCCAACTCCTGCGCCCGTGACGCAGGGGTACCACGCAGGGGCCAACGCTGCGGCTCGCGCCGCCCAGCGAGGCGTTTTGCCGCATCAGGACGCGGTGCAAGGGTGAGCGTGCTGCAGTGTGTTTGCGCCCGCAGCGTCATCCAGCCCCTCCCCGGTAGCGCGTGCGGTGGGTGGGGTAGGTAGGCGATCATCAGCGGGTTGGTCTAACGCCTGCGCTGATGACGGTGCTCGGCGTCGCCTGCGCTGACGGTGGCCCCGGGTCAACGGCGTATGGCCGTGGGCGCGATGATCATTCGTTGCCTGCCGAGGCGTTGCGTCAGCGTGGGGGCGAGGTTTCCCTGGCGCCCCCACCGGGCTACGGACGTGGTGGGGGCAGGGCGTGCGGGATGGACAGGGCCAGGCCACGCCCGTGGGTGGCTCAGCCGCGTGCGTTGGTAATGATCCCGCAACTATGCGTCAAAAGCCAAGAGTCAAATGGGGCGGATGGGTACAAACAGCCTAAGATGGATACTAACAGTCTAAGCGGGTTATCTGTACGCGTGGTCGCGGCGGCGGCGCGGGGCTGACCGGGCGACTCGTGGAAGCGGAGGGTGTCATGGTTCACCGTCGTTGCCTGTCGCTCGTGCTGGTCTTCTTGGTTACCCTAGGGGTGTCCCTGCTGGTGCCTCAGCCTGCGGCCATGGCTGTGCCAGCGGTGCTGAATGAGTCATCGGGATCCTCGTCGCCTGTCGTGCCGGAGCCGCTGAGCGTGGATCTCCGCCCAGCGGTGGCCCTCGGGCTGACCAACGCCGCCCTGCCCCAGGTGATCGCGGGTGGCAATACGACCTGTGTGATCAATCGCGCCGGGTATCTCTTTTGCTGGGGGGCATCTTCCGCGGTGCCAGCCGAGCTCGGCGTGGTCAGCCAGGTCAGCGTGGGTGGGTCTCACACCTGTGCGGTGACGGCGGGCGGCACCCTGCGCTGCTGGGGGGACAACGGTTCTGGCCAGGCGACGGTGCCAGCCGAGCTCGGCGCGGTCAGCCAGGTCAGCGCGGGTGATACGCACACCTGTGCGGTGACGGCGGGCGGCACCCTGCGCTGCTGGGGGGACAACGGTTCTGGCCAGGCGACGGTGC
>NZ_SIJK02000133.1 GCF_004762035.2 Candidatus Chloroploca mongolica
TTTCCCGTGTCGGTTTGCTCATTTGTTCGATTTCAGCTTAAGTTCGCGCTTATAGCCAACTCCCCTCCCCCCGCGTGGGGGAGGGGCAGGGGGTGGGGGGAAGCCCAGCTGATCTGGTGGCGCGACAATGCCTCACCCCCTCACCCCCCCTGCCCCCCTCTCCCACAAGGGGAGAGGGGGGAGAAGTGTCCGCCCCGCTCCCCTCGTCCACAAGGGGAGATGGGGGCCAACAACTCCCCTCCCCCCTCGTGGGGGAGGGGCAGGGGGTGGGGGGCCAACTCCCCTCCCCCCTCGTGGGGGAGGGGCAGGGGGTGGTGGGGGGCCAACTCCCCTCCCCCCGCGTGGGGGAGGGGCAGGGGGTGGGGGGCAAACAACCTCGCGTGCGCAAGGATCCACGCGATCTGCGCATCCTTGATCCGGCCGCCGGGTCGGGGCACTTTCTGCTCTATTGCTTCGATCTGCTGCTGGCGATCTATGAGGAGGCCTGGGCGCGCCAGGATGGTGCGCCAAGCTATGGCCCAACCGGTCAGACGCTGCACGCTGACTATCCGACGCTCGAGGCGCTGCGCCGGGCAGTACCAGCGCTCATCTTGCGCCACAATCTTTATGCCGTGGACATTGACCCCCGGGCGCGACAGATCTGCGCCTTGGCGCTTTGGCTCCGTGCCCAGCGGGCTTACCAGATGCATGGCCTCAAACGCGATGAACGCACCATGATCGACCGGGTCAACGCAGTTTGTGCCGAGCCGATGCCGGGCGATGCGGCGCTGCTGGCTGAGTTTGCAGCGACGCTAGAGCCGCCGGTGCTCGGCCAGTTGGTGCGCGGTCTCTTCGAGCGGATGCGGCTGGCAGGCGAGGCCGGCAGTCTGCTCCGGATCGAAGCCGACCTGCGCGGGGCGATTGCCGAGGCGAAACGGCAATGGCGCGAGCGACCGACCTATATGCAGGCCGGGCTCTTTGGCGACGAGCCGCTCACTATTGAACAGGTTGGCCTCTTCGATGTCCGGGCGATCAGCGACGAGCAGTTCTGGGATCACACCGAAGGGATGGTGCTCGCGGCACTGCAACGCTATGCCGAGCGAGCCGAGGATGGCTTGGGGTACCGGCGGCGTCTCTTTGCGGACGATGCCGCCTCTGGCTTCGCCTTTGTCGATCTTTGTCGGCAACGCTACGACGTCGTGCTGATGAATCCGCCCTTCGGAGCGGCCAGCAAAGGCTGGAAGGCGGCCTTTGAGCAGGCCTACCCCCGCACCAAGAACGACCTCTACGCTGCCTTCGTTGAACGTGGCCTGGCGCTCTTGCACCCCGGTGGCATGCTCGGCGCGATCACCTCGCGCACCGGTTTCTTCCTCACGAGCTTCCAGAAATGGCGCGAAGAGATCCTGCTCAAAGCAGGGCGGCCTACCATCGTGGCCGACCTGGGCTATGGTGTGCTCGATACGGCCATGGTGGAGACGGCGGCATATGTGTTGGAGAAGAACGATGGCTGATAGGCACAATGATCCAGGCCCCGCAAACAAACAGCCTGAGAGTTATGCACGTCTCGTCGCAGGCGCAACTGAATGGTTTTTTACGGCTGTGCTGCTTGGCGTCTTCGTAGGCGTGTTGTTGCAAATCATCGAGTTCTTCGTGATCGAGCCCGCTGCGCAGACACCATTCCGTAGTGCGCTGGTCGCACTCTTCTGGCTTTATCCGCTCTTTCTGCTCAGTTGTGCGCATCTTTTCGTAACCTGGCTGAGGGCACATCGTCATTTTCGCGAAACCTTTGCCCTTTCTTCCTTGATTGCCATCATCTTGCTCATCTGCATATTTGTTGTCACGCTCTATAGTCACGTCTACCCATGGGATATGCCCCAGGCTCTTGCTCGCTTCACCAACGCAGATGCGCCACCTCCAGCACTGAATGGCGTAGCGCTGGCCCTATTTGTGACCCTTTCTACGTTATTTGTCCTCGTTCTTCATGGAAGACATCGCTCATGGCCCGGACGCAGAAGTACACTCCAGGTCGATCGTGACAGAGGGGGTGATGCCCCCAGCCTGGTGGGTGAGGCCTGGTTCGAGTTCAAGCGTCGCCTCCGCCGAGAAGCAGCCCTGCAAGACTATAGTGATCCTCGTGAACAGTTTGCGCTGAATCTCCCTGCTGAGCCGATGACATCACTGGCATGGGTTGACCAGGCCCGTGAACTGGTGCGGCTTACCAGTGCCTCGTATTCATTTCGGCCACGGGTCAGTGGTGTGAGCCTGGAAGAGTTGGACGAGCGCGCCTCAACCGAAGCTGAACTGTCTGGGCCGGTGTCGCCCGAAGCTGACAGCGATTGGCATGATCTTCCCGCAGTCTGGATCGGGCGGAACAAGCAGGCCAAGGGCGCGATTGCGCTGATTCCAGGTTCCGATCCGGTTGATCAGGCCCACCTAGCCGAGCAAATCGCCTACGCCCAGCGTATTGCCCAGCAGCGCAACCAGCGTCTCGAAGAGGTGATCGTCGCTGTTCGTGATGGGCAGCGCCCTAGACTTGCCGCTCGTCAGGACGTGCGCTTGCGCGTCGAGACCGAGCAAACGCTGCTTGAGCAGACCGTGAATCTCGACGACTATCGTAGCATGATTGCGCAACGCCTGCGGCGTCCCTTACCCAATAGCAACCTCACGCTCAATGATGTGTATGTTTCTCTGCGTGGCAAGGTTCCCGCACAGCGTAGCCCGGTCGAGATTGAAGAGTACATTTTTCAGTGGCTTAGAGAATCGGGACGCCGCCACTTGGCGCTATTGGGCAGTTATGGTCAGGGCAAGAGCAGCTTTGCGCTGATGATGACCCAACGTATCCTTGAGCAATACGCGCCGGGCTTGCCGCCACGCATCCCCATCTTGATCGAACTGCGCGGGCGCAACCTCCGTAATCTGAAACCCTATGCGCTGCTCGGGCAGTGGGCTGGTCGCTATGGGATGAACGGGCAGGCGTTGGTACGCCTCCATGAAGCCGGACGCCTCTTGTTAATCTTTGATGGCTTCGATGAGATGGCCTACCTGGCCGATCCCGATATGCGGATGAGCTACTTTCGGGCGCTGTGGGAATTTGCCCGCTACCCACAGGCGAAGATCCTGATCAGCGGGCGCCCCAACCTCTTCGAAAACCAGGGGGAGTTTGAGCAAGCACTGAACCTGCGGACGGCCTTTGGCGCGGGATCGTACTGTGAGCCAATCTACCTGGAGCTATTATCAAGGCCAGAGATGCAAACGGCGCTACGATCGCACCCGTCCCATGTGCGAGAGCATATTTGTCGGCTTGCTGGCGAGAATACAGCTTTTTCCGATCTTGTGGCCCGTCCCTCGCTGCTACAGCTGGTCGCTGCCATCTGGGATGAACCCGAGATGAAGGCGATTTCAACATCGCCAACATCGGCTAGCGTGATGCGCGCCTTTGTGCATAGCACCCATCGCCGCCAGACCGAGAAGGAAGAGCACTCGGGCGAGTTTATGAAGCTCAGCGAAGCCGAGCGGGTCTATTTTATGGGTGGTGTGGCCCTGGCGATGGCAAGCAAAGGAGAGACCACCATTGACGCGCATGGGCTTGGCACCCTGACGGATCAACTGCGCCTTGCCATGCCCGATGTCCTAACGGCTCACGGCATACCCTTGTCTCAGCTAGCACCGCTACGGGTACGCATTCAGAACCCCACGACAAAAGAGGATCATCCGCAGCTTGTCGAGCGGGTCAAAACGGAAGTACGCGCCAGCAGCTTGCTCGCAAACGAGCCGGATGCCCCTGGCATCTTCAAATTTGGGCATAAATCGTTTCTCGAATACATCTATGCCGAAGAGATCAGCCATGCCATTCGGGATGCACGCTCCCCTCGCTCACGAGCACTGCTGAGGGTTACAGAAACGGACATCGACTCCATCCTGCACCAACCCGAAGCGCTGGCCTTCCTAGCCGAGTTATTGATGATGGATGTAGGTGGCACCAGGATCGCCGCCAACCAACTTGCGACGGCAACCGATAGTGAGCAACTCGAGGTTGGGCGGCAACTACTCCAGATGATTGTCCGTCCACCACGTTGGAGGTTCGCTCGGAAGATAATTTTATTTGTAATGATTATTTCTTCATCATCATCATCATTAGTATTATTCTTATGTATCCTCTCCAAAACCGCTAGCCAGAGGGTGACAGCGGAGCCAACATCTGGTAC
>NZ_SIJK02000134.1 GCF_004762035.2 Candidatus Chloroploca mongolica
GCGCATGGAAGACCCCTCGCTCCGCTCGGGGTGACATGGAGGATGCCTTGGGGTGCCACGGCGGGCGCAGCGGGGTGCCACGGCGGGCGCAGCGGGGTGCCACGGCGGGCGCAGCGGGGTGCCAACGCCAGCCATGTCATTCCGAACGCAGTGAGGAATCTTCGCTGCGGCCCATGGAAGACCCCTCGCTACGCTCGGGGTGCCACGGCGGGCGCAGCGGGGTGCCACGGCGGGCGCTCGGGGTGCCAACGCCATCCATGTCATTCCGAACGGAGTGAGGAATCTTCGCTGCGGCGCATGGAAGACCCCTCGCTCCGCTCGGGGTGACATGGAGGATGCCTTGGGGTGGCAAGGGCGCGCGGCGGGGTGACATGGAGGATGCCTTGGATGGTCATGACCCGCACGTCATATGAAAAACCTACCCCCAAGAGGTGCCCCTCCCCCCGCCGCGCCCGTACGGGCACGGCGCCGCCGTGCCCCTCCCCCCGCCGTGCCCCTCCCCCGCCGCGCCCGTACGGGCACGGCGCCGCCGTGCCCCTCCCCCCGCCGTGCCCCCACCGCCGTGCCCCCCTACCTAATCTTGCGATGCAAAGCCACCTCGTTCACAAAGGCTTCCCGCAAGGCGCTGTCGGTGAATCGTGCGGCCTGGCGTTCCAGGGCCAACCGCGCTGCGTCGCGATCGCGCACGTGACCGGAGATCTGGTACCGTACGATGAGGAGGCGCAGGCTGTACCGCTCAAGGTCGGTTTTCGCCAGATGCGCCGTTGCTTCGGTCAGCGCTGCTTCGGCCAGGGTGCGATCCCCCGTCGCCAGGGCGACCTGCGCAAGCAAGATGAGGATGTCGGCATCGTGGGGGCTCGCATGCTCGCGCCACCAGGCGACGGCTGGCGTCAGTATTGCCAAGGCGTCGGTCGCCGCACCCGTCGCCAGGTCGTATTCCGCCCACGCTCGTGCCCAGGCGAGATACGGGCGCCCCGAGCTCAAATCAGTTGTGCGCAGGTGCCGCAACACTGCTCCGGCTTCACCATGTTCGCCTGCCGCAATGAGTACCCGCGCAAGCCCGGCACGGTGCCAGATGCCATACTCAGAGTCTGCCGCTAGGCCGACGCGTTCACTCAAGACGACGAGTTGGCGCATGGCGTCAATGGCGTCGCTGTGTTGCCCCATGTTGCTGCTGTAGAGCCCGTAGTTGTAGAGTAAGGCGCCATACGCCCAGGGGTCTTCCAGGGTGCGATACAGATCTAGCAGGGGGCGCAGGTAGGTACGCGCCGCTTCCCAATGCGCAAGATAGGCGCTCGCTTCGCCAAGCTCGCGCAGGGCGTCAGCCCAGGCCGGGTGCGGTGGGCAATGTGGCTGGTAGCTGGTCAACGCCAGCGCCCGCTGCGCACTGGCAAGGGCCGCTTTGCCCTGGCCTTCGGCGCGCTGGGCAAAGGCGCAATGACACAGCGCCTGATAGAGCACCGACGTCGCCTGAGCCGCCTCGGCTAGACGACACGCCAGTTCGAGATGCGTCAGGCCTTCCCGCGAACGCCCCAGCGTATCGGCCAGGTGCCACCCGAGCGTCTGGTGAAGACGCGCTGCCGCGACCTGATCGCCGGTTTTCGTCGCCAGCGCCAGCGCTTCGGTAGCGGTCACGTCAACGTGCTCGGCGCGCCCCTGCAACACCGCCAGGCTCATCTGCGCTTCAAGCGCCTCAAGCCGCGCCCCTGAATCGCCAAGCTCGTCTGCCAGCGCCAGCACCTGCGCAGCGTCGCTTGCCCAGGCATCGAGGTGCAACAGGGTGCGGTAGAGCGCGAGGCGTTGGCGTAGCAGGGTCAGGTGCCGGGTTGTCGGTTGTTTGATCTGGGGGAGCAGTCCGCACGCAGCCTCAAGATTTGTTAGGGCAACCCCATAGGCATAGAGCGCCGAGGCTTGCGCGGCTGCTTGCTGATATGCGCTAAGCGCCTCCTCCCCCAGCCCCGCTCGCGCAAAGTGAGGTGCTACGAGTGCTGGCTGATCTGGGTACGCCTGGGCTAAGCCTTCCCCCGCCCGCCGATGCAAGACCATCCGTCGCCACGGCGAGAGCTGTTCGAGCACGGCGCTGCGTAGCAATGGGTGCGCAAAGGCGAGCCGCGCTGCGGTTGCGTCTGCGGTGTTCACCCCAAGCAACTGGTGCATCGTCAGTTCTTCGAGGGCTTCACCGATCGCCCCCGCTGCCCGCGCCGCCGTCGTTGCGAGCAGGCGCTCGTCGAGGTGAGGGTCGAGGATCGCCGCCGCTTCCAGCACCTCGCGGGCCAACTCGCTCAGGTGGCTGATCCGCGCCAGGATCGCCTCGCGCACCGTTACAGGGAGTGGGAGCGTGGCAGGAGAGCGTTGTGGTTGCTGGCGCTCTTGCAACGCACGCACGATTTCGAGCATAAAGAAGGGATTGCCCCCGGTCTCCTGGTGAATCTGGGGCACCAGTTCAGCGGGCGCTGGCGGTGACAGTGAGCCAAGCAACTGCTGGGTTGCCGTGAGTCCCAGCGGCCCAACATCGACCTCGGCCAGACGCCCGGTGCGCCGCAGTCGCTTGCGCAACTGGTCAAGCGCAGGCGTTACCGTGGTGGCCGTCGCCACCACAACCAGTGGCGTATCGCCCCAACTGATCACCAGCGAGCGCAACCATCCCAGCGTCGCTTCATCGGCAAACGGCAGATCATCGAAGCAGAGCAGCAGCGGCTGTTGGGCCGCAAATGTGCCCAATACCTCGGTCAGCGCAGTATAGAGGTGCTGTTGCGCAAAGGCCGTCGCGACCCCGATCGGCATTGGGAGATCGGGGAAGTACTGGCGCAACTCGGGTAGCAACGGGAGCAGTTCGCTGCGCCAGTGGGCCGGAACCGCCTGCCACAGCGTCGGCGAATGCAGCGTCTGACGCAACATCTGGATCACCACCGCATAGGGCAGATGCTGTCCATCGGCATGGCAAACGCCCGTCAGCACAAGCCCCGCTTGATCGGCCACATACTCACGCACCAGGCGCGACTTGCCCATCCCCGACTCACCGCTGATCAGAATGAACCCGCCCCGCTGCGGCTGTCCCGTCATAAAACGCGCATAGGCTACCTGCAAACGCCCAAGTTCCTCGGCGCGCCCAACCAGCGGCACCTCCAACGAAGGTGAAATTGGCACAATTGACAGTGTGTCAAATAGGTCTTGTTGCACCGACGGTGCCTGCGTTCTGGGCAACGCAGCGGTGTCAGGCGCAGCGTCAAGGCGTGATCGTTGTGATCCTGGTTGCAACACCGCTCGCGTTGAGGGCAACGGCCCAACGCCAAGTTCACGTTCAAGCACCCGGCAGCACAGCTCAAACTGTCGCCATGCAGCCACCCGATCGCCGACAGCCATATAGAGCTCGATCAACCGGCGGTGCATCGGTTCAGCGAGTTCATCGGCAGCAAGGTACGCCTGGGCAAACTGGATCGCTGCCGTCACCTCTCCCAGGGCAAAGGCGCGCTCAGTTGCCATTTCGAGTCCACCGAGGTAACGTGTGTGGAACTCGCGGGTCGTCGCCGCCTGCCACAGCTCATATTCAGGCGCATCAGGCAACGCAAAGCCATCCATAAACGGGCCACGATAGAGCGCCAGCGCATCAGCGAGCCCAGCCAGATCAGGTGCAGCCGTGCCACGCACAAACGCATGGCAATCCACCTCAACCAGCGCAGCCTCAAGCCCCACCATCTCCTCATCAACCAGCACCAGGCGCGGCTCGGGCAACGCCGCACGGAGACTCGAAAGCAAGCGCGTCATATGGCGTCGTGCCAGGTGATCGGGCGCATCAGGCCAGAAGAGAAAGGCCAGCCGATCACGCGGCAGCGGCTGAATTTGCGCCGCCAACCGGTACAACAACGCACGCACCCGCCGTCGCGGCAACACCAGCGGCTGTCCCTGCCAGGTCACCCGACACCCACCCAGAAGCTGAATCTTCATAGCCTGATTGTAGCACTGCCCCGCCGCGACCAACGCCACCTGTGCCCCAACTCATGCTACAATGCCTCCGGCGTGCTGCCTAGTGAAACCCTTGCCCTCATCTCTAGGGCGATCGCATCATACGAAACCGGATAAAATACGCTCTATGTGGCAGCATGTGCATGCAACCAGCGGCGCAAACGGCGGCCCCCGGATCTGTAGGGGCACCCCTTGCGGGTGCCCCTACAGATCCGGGGGC
>NZ_SIJK02000135.1 GCF_004762035.2 Candidatus Chloroploca mongolica
AGCGGCAACGTGGGGTGTGGCGGCCACCGGGGGCCAAGCGGATGGGCACAAGGTGCTCACGCCACCGCAGCAGCGGCGACGTGGGAAGCGCAGGCCACCGGGGGCCTGGTAGATTGGGCACGACGTGATCACGCCACCGCAGGGCGGCGACGTGGGAAGTGCAGGCCATCAGGCCTGATGGATGGGACGAGCGTGCGAGAGTGATCGCGCAGGGCGGCGACTCCGCATGCGGGTCGAGCCTGGGTCGTGGTCGCGATCATACGCCCAGCGTGATCACGCCACCGCAGCAGCGGCAACGTGGGCAACGTAGGCCCTCAGGCCTGGTGGATGGGACGGCGTGCGGGAGTGACCGCAGGGCGGCGACTCCGCATGCGGGTCGCGGTCGCGATCATGCGCCCAGCGTGATCACGCTACCGCAGCAGCGGCGACGTGGGAAGCGCAGGCCACCGGGGGCCTGGCAGATGGGCACGAGGCGATCATGCCACCGCAGCAGCGGCGACGTGGAGAGCGTAGGCCATCGCAGGCCAGGCAGATGGGCGAGCGTACGGGAGTGACCGCGCAAGGGTGGTAAGCAGGGTGTGCAGGCCACAACGGGCCTGGCGGACGGGCGTTGCGGACAAGGCGGGCGTGGGGTGGCCCAGCATAGGCCATCAGCGAGGCATCGCGCAGGCAACGCCGGCGCACGGTGGGGGCAAGGCGTACCCTGCCCAGCATGATCCGGCCTATCGCCAGGGTGACGATTACCGGCTCTCGGCTATCGGACTTCGAAATGTCCAGACCAACAGGCTAACGCCTGTGGTTACGCGGAGCGGAGCAGGACAGATGGTTCGTGATCGCCACGTCAACACGCCCAAAGGTGGAAGGGGGTGTTCCGCGTGGGGAGCGGGAACCATGGGGCTGCACAACACCCGCGTGGGGGCAGTATAGCATGCTCGTCTGCGGAACGACAAGTCCACGGATGGGGGTGGTGGGCGCACCGCGTCCGCGAGCTGTCCCTCGCTTTGAGGACACCGTCTGCTTCCGGGAAGCAGACGGTGTCCCCCGCTGGTGTCCCGCACCACGGCGGCTTTGTGGGTCGTTTGCGTGGCGTGCGCCGGTCGCTCACAGCGGCGGGTTGGTCTCCAAGGGCTCCCAGTCGCGGATCTCGATGAAGACGATGAGCAGCACGCGCCCGATGGGCCAGAAGGTTACCTGGTAAATGACGTGGGTGTCAGCGCCGGTCATCTGGTACAGGGCATGCCCCTCGCGGTCGTGGCCTGCGAACGACCCATCCTCCGGCCCGTTCTTGATGACGCTGATCACCCGGGCGAGCCGTCGCCGGTGCTCCGCGTCCAGCTGCTGCCGCAGGCGCTCGGCGGCGGGGCTGAAGACAACCTTTGCCCAAATGAGGGGCTTCACTGGCGCGTCCCGTCACGGTCGAAGCGCTCGCCGGTCGGTTCGAGCGTCTCCGGATCCACTGCGATCCAGCCTTCGGCGTTGGCTTCCGTCATCGCCGCCTGCGCCCGCTCAAGGAGGGCGGCGGGGATGGGGGGGTAGAATTCTTTGACGAGATACGGCGAGACGCCTAATTTCTCGCGGGCCTTGCGCTTGGTGGGCATCCTAACACTCGCTGGGTCGGCCAGGAGTCGGCGGTAGGTCTGTTCGGTCATCTCGAGGAACCGGGCGAATTCCTCAATGGTGAGCAACTGCTCATGGCGGTAGTCCTCCAGTGAGCGCGTCACGGGCACGTCGGCAGTGGTTGTCATTAGCCCTCCTTGGTTCATCCCTCTCGCATCAGTATAGCAGATAATCATCGTCAGATCATCAGCAGAATGGCGGTCTTTCATCGCCGCGAACCGCTCCACCTGGGTGCGTCCGTCTTGCCCCGTGCGCCGCGTGCGCTGTTGATCGCCCGCGACCACCAGGTCTGCGGGCGAACGTGCGGCCCTGGTCGCACCGAGGCCTCCTTCTCGGCCCCGTGCGCCGCACGCTCGGCCGCACGCTTCACCCTGCGACGACACGGTTCGGGCTGGTCACGCGGTTCAATCTGAACCAAAACCACCCCGCAAGGGATGTCCGTAGGGACACCCCTGATGTCCAAGGTGAACCACCGCAGGGTGCGGCCATGGATCGGGAGCGGAAGCAGGTGGCAAGCCCAGGTGCCTGGCGGCCCTGCGGAACGCGATTCAGGCAGATGTGCGAGCTTCTGCCCCCCGCCCGGAGCGTGGGCCGGGCGGGTGTTTGCCGCTTCCTTTGGCGCGAAGGCGTGCGCTCGGCATGGCGGCGGGTGTCGACCTGGGCGGCGGCGGCATCGGCCAGGCCAGGGCGCGACGCGGGGAGCGCTGGAGGGCCTGGTCTGCGCACCGGCGGTTTGTTCGACGAGGGGTGGGCGACGGTGCTTGAAGCCTGGTCGGATTCGCGCCGCTCACGTTGTCTCTGCGGGAAGGAGCGGGGAGGGTCGTAGTTCGGCCTCATGATGAGGGACGGCCCCACATGGTTGCGCTGCGGGGCTTCAGTGAAGGGTCAACGCATGCGTTGCATGCTGTGCGGCGGCGGTCGGGGCAGCAGTGAGCACGTTGCTCGTCCTGGCTAACGTCGGCACACACAGAGCGCTCGCATGGCTTCCCCATCGTCCGCTAGGCCAGCGTGAGCTGCGTGTCAACCCAATGGAAACCATCCAGCAAAGGTTGCGCAAGCTCGGGGTAGGTACGGAAGAACGCGCTATCAAACACAAGCAGACTGAGGATCTCATCAGCCGTCTGGGTTTTGAGCCAAAGCCCGGCGAGCATAGCATAGTATCCTGCCTTGACCAATGCTTTAGCCAGGACTTCCATCACCTGTGCACGGCTGTCTGCCTTAGGGATGGTTTGGGCGCTAGCCCATGCTGCCATGCACATCTCTTTCGCTCCTGGATGTTGCGCGGTGGCAAGCGCGTGTGCAAGGTCGCTCAGCACCCACGTACGCTGCAAATCGTCGATGATGTCGTTAGCGGTTGTCCACGCCGCATCCCAGTGTTGGGCTGTGGTAAGAGCCTGTGCAAGGTCACGCAGCGGCATCACACGCTGATTTGCTTTAGGGATAGTGTCGACGGTGGCCCGTGCTGCCATGAATGTCTCTTCTGCTGTGGGATGCTGTGCGGCGGCCAGCGCTTGCGCTAGCGCACTGAGCGCTCGTGCACGGTCGCGTGCCTCAGGGATGGTGTCGGCGGTGCCCCGCGCTGCCATGAACGCCTTTTCTGCTCCCGAATGTTGCGCGGTGGCGAGCGCCTGTGCAAGGTCGCTCAGCGCTCTCGTACGCCACACATCCTGGTAGATGGCATCGGCGGTCGCTCGGGCTTCTTCCCAGCGCTGGGCTGCGGCGAGCACTTTTGTCAGGGTACCCAATGCCCGCGCCTGCTCATTACCATACGAGATGGCATCGGCGGTTGCTCGGGCTTCTTCCCAGCGCTGGGCTGCGGCGAGCGCTTCGGTCAGAGTACGCAATGCCCGCGCACGCCACACATCCTGGTAGATGGCATCGGCGGTCGCCCGAGCCTCTTCCCAACGTTGGGCCGTCGTGAGGGCCTGAGCCAGTGTCATGAGCGCTTCCATCCGATCTTCATCATTGGGGATAGCATTCGTACTGGTGCGGGCCGCCGCGAACGTAGTTTCGACATCTGGGTGCTCTACGGTGGCTAGAGCCTGGGCTAGTGCAGCAAGCGCCAGCGCCCGATCTTCATCATTAATGATCGCGTCGGCGGCGGTTCGTGCTGCCGTGAAAGCCACCTCTGCCGCCGGATGCTGAGCCATAGTGAGTATCTTGCCCAGGGCGCTGAGTGCCTGCATCCGCTGGTTGGTCTCAGGGATTGTATCGGCGATGGTTCGTGCTGCTGTCAAGGTCGCCTCTGCCATTGGATGCTGGATGGTAGCAAGCGTCCATGCCAGGGTGCTCATTTCCTGCGCACGCACGTCGACCTCAGGGATTGTATCGGCAATGGTTCGTGCTGCTGTCAAGGTCGCCTCTGCCATTGGATGCTGGATGGTAGCAAGCGTCCATGCCAGGGTGCCCAGTGCCCGCGTACGCTGGCCAGCCTCAGAGATTGCATCGACGGTGGCGCGGGCTTCTTCCCAGTGCTGGGCCGTGGCGAGTGCTTCGGTCAGAGTACGCAATGCCCGCGCCTGCTCATAAGCATCCGGGATCGCATTGGCGGTGGCGC
>NZ_SIJK02000136.1 GCF_004762035.2 Candidatus Chloroploca mongolica
TGGTGACGCGGGGCGACCTGGGGGGGGCGATGGGCCTCTACGAGCAGTCCCTGGCGATCCAGGAGAGCCTGGGCGATGTGCGCGGCAAGAGCGCCACGCTTGCGAACATGGCGGTGGTTCAATTTCGTCAGGGCGATCACGAACAAGCGCTGCGTAATGCTCGCGAGAGTTTTGGTCTGTTGCAGGCAATGGGGGCAGTTGCTGATGCAGCCCAGGTTGCTGACATTATTCAGCAGATGGAAGCTGCGATGGCTGGTGGGGCACCGCAACCGGTGGCGCTGACCCCGGCGCGGCTGGTCGGGGCACTGGTCGGGGCGGTGGTGCGTGCCCGGCGCGGTCAGGTGCCGCCGACCGAGGTAGCGGCAGAGCTTGGCCGTTTGGCCGATGAAGCGTCATTGGCGCATGTGACTCTGGCGCTCCAGGCGGCGTTGGAGGGAGGCGGTGACGATGCTGCGGCGACACTGCTGGCCGCTGCCCAACCGCTGCTGGCGCAGGGTACACCGGCTGAACGTGCCGATGCGTTGGTAGGTATTGGCAACCTGGCTGCTCTGCTGCACGATCCCGCCACTGAGCTTGCTGCACGTGAAGCTGGGGTGGCGGCGCTCCGTGAAGCAGGTGACGACCGGCAAAACCTCGTACACTTGAGCATCGCGCTCTACAACCTAGCGATCTTCCACGCTGGACAGGAGCAGTACGCGGCGGCGATCCCCTTGCTCGAAGAGGTGGTTGCCCTGGATGAGCGTACTGGGCATCCTGATCTGGTGAGTGACCGGGCGAAGCTTGAAGAGATGCGCCAGCGGGCGGGGGGCGCGTTGCCAGCGGATCGTGATGAGCAGGAGGCTGCTGCCGAGATGGAGGCCATGCTCAGTCAGCTTACGCCAGCACAACAAGCCGAGTTCCGGGTGCTGAGCCAGGTGGTGCCCTTGCTGCAACAGGGCATTGCGCTGCTGCGCCAGCCAGGGATCACGGCGGCTGAGCGTGGTCGGCTGGCTGCCGGGCTTGAGCAGGCCGCGCGCCAGGCCGAAGCAGGCGAGGTGGCTGGTTCGCCGTGGCTTGCTGCTGCCGCCGCGCTGCGGACGCTTGTCGGGTGGCTGCATGGCACCCCGCCCCATCTTGAAGCCCTTGAAGAGCCCTATCGGAGCCTGGTTGCCCAGATGGTGGAGGATACCAGTGATGAGTGAGCCAGCCCAGACCGAGAGTTACCATTGTCCGAAGTGCGGGTATTGGAATATCTGGACGCATGACCAGATTCGTCAGCGTGGGCGCGAGGTCATCTATCGTGGTGAGAATGAAGCCGTCTATACCTTGCGCTGCCAGAATTCCAACGGTTGCGATCAGCGTATGCGCGTTGCCATCCCTGTGAAACCCTGAAGAGGCGAAGCTATGCCGGTGCTTGGCCCTGAAACCCCAGACGAGCGCGAGCTACGCGAATGGCTTGAAAAGCAAAAGCGCGGCAACATCGAGCGTCTCGAGACGAGTGCGCAAACGATCATTCAGCTTGTCACCGGTCTCTATGGCGTGCTTTTTGCGGTACTGGCGTTGAGTGATCAGCCGGCCTATCTGGAACAACCAGTTGTGCAATGGGCTGGCACAGTTGGCGTCGGTGCTTTTTTTGCGACGCTGGTGATGGCGCTGTTTGTGCTGCTGCCACGTCGGGTCAGCTACGAGACCGATAACCTCGGCGAAATGCAAGCGGTCTATCAGGGCCTGCTTGGGCGCAAGGCGGTGCTGCTGCAAATTGCGCAGGTCTGCTTCCTGATCGGGATGGCCGCGCTGGTGGTGGTGATTCTTGCGATTCTGTGGCAAGGCTAGGTTTGACGCAAAGGCGCGGAGGTTTTGATGGTGCTCACGCGAAGGCGCGAAGACGCGAAGGTTTTTTGACGCAAAGGCGCGAAGGCGCAGAGGGTTTTTTGACGCGAAGGCGCGAAGGCGCAGAGGGTTTTTTGACGCAAAGGCGCGAAGGCGCGAAGATTTTGACGCGAAGGCGTGAAGTAGGGGCGCAGCAGCCCCTGGCCCGCTCGGGGGGAAGAGGCACCTCTGATAGCTGCTGCGCCCACCGGCCCATTGGGTGTGCCGCCTGCCCCTGCGAACGGGCGGATCCCGGGTAGCGACGGATCGATCCATGCCCACGGGAGGGCGCAGCAGCGATGGTGGGGGCGTTGTGGTTGAGGGAGGCGCATGGGCTGCTGCGCCCCTACATTTGCCGCATTCGCCGCATTCGCCGCATTCGGTGTTGGCGTGATCGTCGTCAGGCCGGGTCGGGGTGTAGGGGCGCAGCAGCCCCTGGCCCGCTCGGGGGGAAGAGGCACCTCTGATAGCTGCTGCGCCCACCGGCCCATTGGGTGTGCTCACGCGAAGACGCGAAGGCGCGGCGGGGGCACGGGCAAGCCGTGCCCGTACGGGGGCGGCGGGCGCGGCGGGGATCGGGGATCGGGGATCGGGGATCGGGGGGGCACGGCGGCGGTCGGGGCACGGCGGCGCCGTGCCCGTACATGTGCCGCATGCGTGGCGGTCGGGGCACGGCGGTGCCGTGCCCCTACGGGGGCGGGCACGGTGCCGCCGTGCCCCTTCTATCGTTGCGCGGCTTG
The DNA here is from genome assembly GCF_004762035.2 of Candidatus Chloroploca mongolica. GTDB lineage: Bacteria > Chloroflexota > Chloroflexia > Chloroflexales > Chloroflexaceae > Chloroploca > Chloroploca mongolica. The sequence continues at coordinate 2,589 of NZ_SIJK02000136.1, forward strand.
TTGCTGAAGCGCGGCAAGTGTTTCCATAGCTTGTTCGGCGTGATCGATGGGGATAAAGAGGTGGTCGTGGTAGGCTCCTGCAATGATGTTGCAGCTGAGGCCGACGTTGCGCAGGGCGGTGGCGATGGCGGCGGTGAGGCCGACTGCGTGCAGGTCGGAGGTTACGGTCAGGGTGATCCAGGCGCATCGTGCGAGGATGGGGAGCTTGGCTTCGTGGGCGGCGGCTTCGGTGATGACCAGTGATTGTCCTTCGGCTTCGTGGATTGAGGCAATGATTTGCGCTGGGGCAACGATGGTGCCTTCGGGGACGCTGGTGAAGACATAGCTTCCTGGGTGCAGGTACGGGTTGAGGGTGCTGAGCAGGGTTGCTAGATCGGCGATGGGCGTAGAGGGGGCGAGGGTCGGTGGTTGGTGTGGGTGTGGTATCGTCGCTGGTGCGTGCTGCTGGGCGGAGACCGGAGCAGCGGCGGTGATGGTCGGTGGCTCGCTGTGGTTATGGTGTGGCAGCGCAGTGCCCTGGGGTTGGGTAGAAGGGGCGATGCCTGTTGGCGCGGTCCAGCGTTCGATGAGATGGATGGTTGCGTGCCAGAGGTGGCGTTGGAGCGCTGGGTTGTCGGCGTGACGGGCGGCGGTGGCGTGTTTGGTGCGGTCGAAGTAGGCCCCGCTGATGCCTTGGAGCTCGGGGGCGGTTGCGAGGTGTCTGACACTCTGCGCTGCTTCGGCGGCGGTGAGCATAAAACGCCGCATCAGGTTGGTCATCAGCGGATAGATGCGGTTGCCTTCGGGCCAGAGGTTCCAGATATTGGTGTCAACGTGGCCGGGGTGGACGACGTTGACGGTGATGCGGGCTGGATCGAGTTGGGCGGCCAGTTCTTGGGTTGCGTAGACCTGGGCCAGTTTTGAGCGGGCGTAGGCTTTGAAGCCGGCGTAGCCGCGTTCGAGTTGCAGGTTGTTGAGGTCGAGGCGGGCGTACTTGTGGGCGTCAGAGCCGACGTTGACGATGCGTGCCGTTGGTGCGGCGTGCAGCAGTGGCAAGAGCAGGTGCGTCAAGAGGAATGGCCCGAGGTAGTTGGTGGCCAAGGTCAACTCGAAGCCGTCGGTGCTCTCTTCGCGGTTGAGGCGAAAGGTACCGGCATTGTTGATGAGCGTATCAATGCGCGGGTAGCGCTCGGCCAGTTCGGCGGCACAGGCATGAATCGCAGCGAGCGAAGCGAGATCGAGGTGGATCGTTTCGATCTGCTCGTTGCCACTAGCGGCGATCAAAGTGGTGCGTACGGCTTCGGCTTGCGCCAGATTGCGGCAGGCGAGTACGAGATGCAGCCGGTGATGCGCGAGGAGGCGGGCAGTCTCGTAACCGATGCCGCTTGTCGCCCCACTGATTACGACGATTGGTTTTTCGTTTGACATAAGAATACTCCAGAACGTTTCAACTCTATCTTCTGACAAACTCGCGAGCGTGTCAAGTAGGGGCACGGGCAAGCCGTGCCCGTACGGGGGCACGGCGGTGGGGGCACGGGCAAG
>NZ_SIJK02000137.1 GCF_004762035.2 Candidatus Chloroploca mongolica
GGAAGACCCCTCACTTCGTTCGGGGTGACAAGGGCGTTCGGGGTGACAAGGGCGGGCCTGGGCAACGCCCTGGTTGCTCACGGCCTCACGCCTCAGTAACACACCTCATGGTCGGAGCGCAACGCCTCCCCGCCTCCTGGGCGGAGCGCAACGCCTCCGTTGTCATTCCGAACGAAGCCGTAGGCGTAGTGAGGAATCTGCCCTGCATCGGCATGGAAGACCCCTCACTTCGTTCGGGGTGACAAGGGCGTTCGGGGTGACAAGGGCGGGCCTGGGCAACACCCTGTTCGTTCCCAAACCACTTATTCGTGCCCGAGCACATTGACGCGCCGGTGGACACGGGTGTAGTAGCGGATCTGGCGGGGCAGGTTGGGATCAATCGGCGTGCTGGCAACGGTCGTGTGGATCGTCATGGTTGCGCGCGCGATGCACTCGAGAACGGCTTCGGGCCGCGCTCCTTCGGCGCGAAGTTGGCGGAGCTCGCTTTCCCAGGGCACACTGCACGTCCCACGGGCGACAATGCCGACAACGTCGGGCAGCAGTTTGCTGTGACGGAGCCAGTTCAGCCCGAGGCAGAAGGCGGTAGCCTGACATGGCAGATGTTCGACCGTCAATAAGAGCAATTCGGCTTCGCGGGCAACCGCGAAGATCAGCAGCACCCGGTCTTGTTCACTCAGGTCTTCCGCTGTCTTGAGCGGTGTATGCAGCAATTCAGCAATCGCCTGCGCAAGCGGGCGGGCCAGCGTGTCGACGGCAAGGATCGCCGTAAATTGCCACCGTGAACTCGAAGCAAGTGCGTTCAGGCGCTGCAGGGTCGTTGCAACATCGACATACGTGAAGTGAAAATCGTGATGTTCGTGAACATGCAACCCATCGTCAGCCGCCGAGCCAAGATAGATGACGCCTTCACGGGCGTAGAGTTGATCTTTGACCGTGTTGAGGTTGCGAAACTCGCGGTGACGCTCGACCGTATTGATATTTTCGATCACCTCCGCCTGGGCAAAGGGCGTCCCCGCGAGCAAGAGCGACCGCCCCAGCGCCGCGACCGCTTCGTCGTAGCGTCGCAAACCGAGTAGACAACGCCCCAGCAGGTTGTGAACCTCCCAGTCTTCGGGGTAGTTGGTCAGCGGTAGCTGGAGATGCGAAAGCGCCTCGCTATACTCATCGCGACTCAGGTAGATCAAGGCCAGTTCAAAGTGGGTCGCGGCATCCTCGGGGGCCTGCCGGAGGCAACTTGCAAAGGCCTCGAGCGCGTCTTCGTAGCGTTCGAGTTCAACCAGCACATAGCCCAGGTTGAAATAGGCGAGAAAATCGCCATCAAGGCTCGCCACCGTGTGAAACGCATCGGCAGCTTTGGCAAGCAGACCGCTGCGCTGATAATAGAAACCTAGCGCATTATGCGCCTCACGCAAATGTGGGTTGATCGCAATGGCCTGACGATACTGTTCAACCGCTTCGTTAACTCGGTTGGCACGTTCGAGCGCCAGGCCACGCTGCAAATACCTGACCCCATCCGCTCGGTTGCGCTCGTCCTCCACTGCTTTCCCCTTCCCGCTCACCTTTGACGTATCATAACATGGCGGAAAACGCATTGCAATGAAAGATTACCCCCATCCTTCGCTGAAAAAAAGCCAGCTACGCGGACTTCTTTTCAGCGAAGGAGTTGGCTTTGCGGCCACAGCCGCGACGTTTTTGCCCCTTTAACGGAAGGGTGGCGAACTCAAGACACCGCCACCGCCTTTGTTCCAGGCTTTATTGGGGCCGCGATCCAGGTCAAACGGTGTCTCTGGCCCAAGGTTGCGGTTGTAGATCTCTTCGTAGTTGCCAACTTCGCGAATAATGTTGAGCGCAAAATCGTTGGTCAGGCCCAGGTTGACCCCAATATTGCCCGAACGCCCAAGCAGGCGCTGGATATCGGGGTTGGAGGAGGTAAGTTCCTGACTCAGGTTGCGCGAGGTGACATCGAGTTCTTCGGCATAGATCGTCGCAAAGATCGCCCAACTGACAATATCGCGCCACTGGCTGTCATGCTCGATCACGACCGGCGCGAGCGGTTCACGCGAGATCTGTTCGGCGAGAATCGTATGCTCCGATGGGTTGCTGAGCGTCACGCGCCGTCCGACGAGTTGCGAGGTGTCGCTGGTAATCGCGTCGCACTCTTCATTATCATAGGCGGCAAAGGCTTCGTCAGTTGTCGCTTTGATGATGGGAATATAGGGCAACCCCCTCGCCGCCATCTGGTCACGTAGGTTGAGGGTGCTGGTCGTATTATCAATCACGCAGATTGATTTGCCAAAGAGCCCGGCCACGTCAACGACGGGCTGACCGCTGGTTGTCGTCAGGCCCTCGCGGATCATAAAGCGCTGACCATCATGAAAGATGATCGGCCCAAAGTCGAGCCTGATCAAGCCCAACTGGTCGTCTTGTAACCCCGTATCACGCAGCGCCGTCCAGGTTGTGTTGCGGATCAAGACATCAACATCGCCGTTGATCACGGCCCGAAAACGTGCCGAAACATTCAACGGGACAAACTCAACCGCAGTTGCATCACCAAAAACTGCTGCCGCAATGACGCGGCAAAAGTCGGCATCAAAGCCACGATAGTTGCCTGTTTGGTTCGGGTCGGGCGAGGCAAAGCCCGGCAAGTCTTCATTCACGCCACAGACGAGCCGCCCGCGTGCGAGTACTTGCTCGAGCAGGCGCGGTTCACTGACCGAGGGCACCTCGGGCGTTGCCCCCATGGGGGACTCGGTCGGCACGGTAGTCGGCGGTACCTGGGCAACGGCCTCGGTCGCATCGAGGCGGGGCGTCGGCGTCACAATGATCGCCGGCGGCGCGGTTGCGCCAGGCTCATCAAAAGGTAGCGTACACGCACTCAACAGAATAAGCATGATGATCAAAAGGCTTGCGCTGAGGCTACGCGGCATAGTCGTAACTCCTCGGTTGTGCAGGGCACGCTCTACATGATTGCTGTGCTTCATCTTACCATCCCCGTTTGCCTGCTGCAAGGGCGTGTTTTGCGGTGGCCACACTGGCCCCGACGCTAGCGGCGATCACAGCGACCGACCGGCTGATCGACCTGCTTGTCTACCGCTTGTATGGCCTAACGGATGAGGAGATTGAGTTGGTAGAGGGGGGGTAGGTTCAGCGTAGCCCTGGGGATAGGTTACGGTGGTGCCGTTGTTGGGGCACGGCGGCGCCGTGCCCCAACGGCCGTGGGCATGGAATGATCGCGGGTGACGGGTGGATGGACTAAGATTATGCTATACTTTCATCAGCGCTGTTTGCGGGCCGACACAGGAGGTACGTGATGACACCGAAGATGGCGATCCTCATCGTACAATCCCCAGATATTTTGAGCGGAACCCCAGTCTTTGCCGGCACGCGGGTACCGGTCAAAAATCTGCTCGACTATGTACGAGCGGGTGACACGATCACGGATTTTTTAGACGATTTCCCGTCGGTCAGCCGGGAACAAGTCGATACCGTTTTAGCCCGCTTAGAAGCGCTTGTCCTGGAGATGAACGATGCGCGTGCTGCTTGACGAATGTCTGCCGCGAAAGCTGAAATATAGCCTCAATGGACACAATGCCACAGGTGCAACAGGCACTGCCCCTGATGCTCCCCGGCTCGTTGATGGAAATTAAAGCGCATGAAGACTAATACTATAATGCCCCCCGTCCCGACGATTCCCGGGCCTGGGGTGACGGCCGGCGGGGCGGCGGCTGTTGGGGCACGGCGGCGCCGTGCCCGTACGGGGGGGGCCGCGGCGGCGGGGCGGCATGGATTACGCCGGATGTGTTGACGGGCCGGGCCTGGGTCAATCAGGGGCGGGGTGGTGTTACCGGGGCTGCCATGGGGCGCAGCAGCGATGGGACCAGCCTGCGGGCAACGGGTGATCAACGATAATTAGAATTGCCGGTGGTGATCTTGAGAATTGCCGATCC
>NZ_SIJK02000138.1 GCF_004762035.2 Candidatus Chloroploca mongolica
GAGGGCGTCCCGCCCTCGGAATGCCTTCGAGGGCGGGACGCCCTCGCTCCCAGGACAAGTGTGAACACTTACGACGGAACGACACTGAGCCTGGCTATCCGCCGTGCGAGACCGTCATTGCTGTGCTGTGACCAGGCCAGCCGCCTGAGCAGCGCAAGCTGCCCCAAGCGACAAGCACGATGACGGTCGCCACTATTCGCGATCGGTATGCTGCTGACGCATAACGAAGGAGAGACCCGATGACCGCGACCACGCTTGATGACCCACGCACCCCGGTGACCGTCCTGACGGGCTTTCTGGGGGCTGGCAAGACGACGTTGCTGAATCGCATTTTGACCGAGCAGCACGGCAAACGCATTGCCGTGATCGAAAACGAGTTTGGTGAGGTCGGCGTGGATAATGACCTCGTGATCAATGCCGAGGAAGAGATCTTCGAGATGAACAATGGCTGCATCTGTTGCACCGTGCGCGGCGACCTGATCCGCATTCTCTCGAACTTGATGAAGCGCAAGGATGCGTTTGATTACGTGTTGATCGAAACCACCGGGCTCGCTGATCCCGGGCCGGTCGTGCAAACCTTCTTGATGGATGATGAATTGAAGGCCAAGCTGCGCGTGGATGCCATCGTGACCCTGGTGGATGCCCGCCATATTGTGCTCCACATTGACAATGCGCCCGAGGCCCAAGAGCAGATCGCGTTTGCCGATGTGATCCTGTTGAACAAAACTGATCTGGTCGAGGTCGGTGAACTGGATGCGCTTGAGCGCCGCATTTTGGGGATGAACGCGGCGGCGAAGATCTATCGTACCCAGAACGCGGCCATTGATCTGGACGCCGTGCTCCATGTCGGGGGCTTTAACTTGGAGCGGGCGATGGAGATCGATCCGCAGTTTATGGAGCCCGAGTACCCCTTCGAGTGGGGCGGCATCTATCACCTGGAGGCTGGAACGTATACGCTGGCCCTCGATGAAGGGCCAGATCCGGCCATGCAGCTCGCTATGCTCCCAACTGAAGCCAGTACACCCGAAGCGCTGGCCGTGACCCAGGAGCAGGCCGTGCGGGTCTTTGCCGACGAGGAACTGGTGCTTGATTCGGGGGCAACGATCTCGCCGGGGGGCATACGCTACCGCCTGAACCTCTGGGATCCGTCGCTCCATTTCACGCTCGACATTTCCGCCCCTGGCGCGTATGCCCTGTTCACAGAGCACGGCCCCGATGAGTTCAACCTGCGCCTGTTGACGGGTGATGCTCCGCTTGCCCCAATGCTGGAACATGCCTACAAGCCTGACCACGAGCACGACGAAGAGGTCAGTTCGGTCGGGATTACGCTGACCGGCGACCTTGACCCGCAGCGGCTCAATCGCTGGTTGTCGCGGCTGCTGCGCGAGCAGGGTACCGATATCTTCCGCATGAAGGGCGTCTTGAGCATCGCCGACGATCCACGCCGCTTCGTCTTTCAGGGCGTGCATATGCTTTTCGATGGTCGCCCCGACCGTGCGTGGGGCAGCGAACCACGCACCAACAAGCTGATCTTTATTGGGCGCAACCTTGACCGTGAGCAATTGAACGCTGACTTTGTGGCCTGCTTGGCGTGAGCATAGTTGTATTGGAGGCAGCAATGAACCTCTTTCGTCCCCGGGGCCGTGCGGTCCCGTCGCCCACCAAGGTAACCCTCGCGCAACGCTGGCGAGCCCAGCTCGACGGGCACATCATTAGTCTGCGCTGCTCGCCCGACGGGACGCAGCTTGCCGCTGCGCTTGCCGATGGGCCGATCACGATCCTCGCGGTGACCGGCGAACGCTTGCACGAACTGCCCGGCCATGGCTTGGGCACGACGGCCGTAGCTTGGCACCCCAACGGACGACTGCTCGCCTCGGCCGGTCAGGACGGCCACGTGCGCTTGTGGGAGAGCCAGACCGGCGTGCAGGCGCTGGCGCTGCGCCACGCCACGAGTTGGGTCGAACGGGTGAGCTATGATGCGAGCGGTCGGTATCTGGCGGCGGCGGCCGGTCGCAGCCTGCGCGTCTGGGATGCGCTAGCAAATCTCGTCTGTGAGCACACCGATCACGCATCGACCATTGCCGACCTCGCCTGGAAGCCTGGCTTGCCCCAGATCGCCGCCGTCGCCTATGGTGGCACCACGCTCTGGGGCTTAGATGCGCGCACGCCGTTGCGACGTTACGCCTGGAAGGGGTCGTCACTCGTGCTCGCCTGGAGTCCCGATGGGACGATGTTCGCCACAGGCGACCAGGATCAGACCGTCCATTTCTGGTATGCCGCCAGTGGCAACGACCTGCAAATGTGGGGCTACGAGACCAAGATGCGCGAGTTGGCCTGGGATCCGACGAGCCGCTACCTGGCGACGGGGGGCGGGCGCGATGTGGCGGTCTGGGATACGCGGGCCAGCAACAAAGGCCCCGAGGAGAGCACACCGATCATGCTCGGCCTCCACGAGGCGTATCTGCGTGCCTTGACCTACCAGCACGCCGAGACGAACATCGCGCCGGCCATGCTGGCCTCGGCGGGCCAAGACGGGATGGTCGCGCTCTGGCGGCCAACGCGCAGTCAGAAGCCCCTGGCCCAGTATGCTTTCCCGGCACCGGTTAGCCAATTGATCTGGACTCCCGACGACCAGGCGCTGGCGGTGGGGTGCGACGATGGCACGGTCGCCCTGCTTGCGCTTCGGTAATGCGATGGAGGTCGCGATGGGTGCTTCAGCGCTGCATCGGCGAATTGAGCAGGCGAGAACGCACATTGCCGGCCCTGGCCCTCGACGCGCTCACACAGCCCGACGATCTTCCCGACGCCGCGCTGGCTCTGGCCCAACTGCGGCGCCTCGCAGGATCCGATGGGCTCGCAGCACGGCAGGGTGCAGCGCTGGCGACCGTGCGGCAGGGTCTGGAGGAGGCCGCCGGATTGCCGTTGCTCGCAGCGAACCCCGTGGTGCTGGCGCATCATATCGCGGTTCGCATCCCCGCGCCGTGCGATGCCGCCACGTTTTATGCCTATGTGCTTGGCGAGCAGACCCCGGTGCGCTGGCTGCCTGCCCTGCGCCCATTGCATTACGCGGCGATTCGCGCCGACGGTGTACCGAATGGTAGCGCAACAGCGGATTGCCTGGCACGGGTACTGCTGGTACCCGTCGGGCCAGACGACACCGCAGAAGAGCTGAAACACGCGGTGCTCGGTATCACCAAAGCCGCCGACTATCTGGGCGTACGCTGGACGACCGACCCGGCGCGCGCTGCCTGGTATGCTGAGTTGATGACCGCATGGTACGGCCTTGATCACGATGCCTTTCGTCCATTACGCGTCTACCCATAGCGTTCGAGTGACCCGTACAAACTGAGTGGCGCCTACGCCTACGTAACTTTCTAAGGTTCGCCCAAACAAGGCACACGATGCCGTCCGACTAGGCTCGCGGTATGAGCGAGCAACCGGCGATACACGTGGATGTTCCCACAACTCTCCTCGCTCTCCCCCAAAAACGAGGCTGGAAATGGTATTATTGACCTACACTCCCCAGCACATGATCGCTGGCGCTGGCTGCGCCCGTCGGTCAGTCTTTGTTCCAGGTTGATATTGGGTCTGCTGATGCTCTGCATTACATCACAATGCTGTGGCCAATGGAAGATCCAAAGCAATAGAAAAGACAATACAAAAACCATATATGGCTTTATCATACCCATCCTGGGGGTGACCAATGAGCGATGCACCGGCGTTCGCGCCCTGGCTGAAACAACGGCGCAAGCAGCTTGGCTTGACCCAGGACACCCTGGCACGCCGGGTCGGATGCGCCACGATCACGATCCAGAAACTGGAGGCGGGTGATCAACGATAATTAGAATTGCCGGTGGTGATCTTGAGAATTGCCGATCC
>NZ_SIJK02000139.1 GCF_004762035.2 Candidatus Chloroploca mongolica
GGGGTCTTCCATGGGCCGCAGTGAAGATTCCTCACGGCGTTCGGAATGACATGGCGGGCGTTGGCCCCCCACTGCGCCCGCCCTGTCACCCCGCTGCGCCCGCCCTGTCACCCCGAGCGCAGCGAGGGGTCTTCCATGCGCCGCAGTGAAGATTCCTCACGGCGTTCGGAATGACATGGCGGGCGTTGGCCCCCCTTGGTGCGGGCCCTGAACCAGCAACCCATCCCCATGCCGCGACGCTTGTGCCCCGAACCTTGGCCAACGACACCGCCACCTTCGTACGAAAAAAACGAACGTCATGTCGCTCCCTCGGCGCGTGGATAAAAAACCCTACCCCCAAAAGAGGTCCTACTCCCCCCGCAGCCCCGCCAAATCCGCCGCGCTCAGCCCGTATAACCGCGCCACCCGCTCGTCGATCTCCGCTTCCCACGCCGCGACCTGCGCCCCTTGCCCGCGCGCCTTTAGGCATTGCTTGGCGAGTGCGCCGATGGCTTTGCGTTCGTCGGCGGGGGCGTTGGGGATGGGGATTTGGGAGATGTACATTGGTTTTGCTTCGTAAAATCCCCCTTGCTTTGATGAGGCAATTTGAGTAAGATAGAACCAACTCAGAGATGAGTTGAGTATAGCAGTAGTAAAATTTATATCTTCTGCTATACATATTGATGTTTTATCATTACTAAAAAAGCCTTCTTTATCTGAAACAAATGATGATTTTTCAATGATAGATGGTATAAGTACTTTTGGTATCTCATATTCCTGCCAATAATCGGCAGCATACCTACTAAGAGCATACCAAGGGTATCGTCCTTGTTGAACCTCGGGGCGGGTCTTTAGTTCTGCTTCGAACTGCTTTAGGTGATCTAAAATCGCTGGATAATCTGTAATGACAGTATCCCATCCTATGTAACACAACCACAAATCGTTTGACTCTATTCTCCAGCGTTTTACATCACGACCTCTTAACCAAGGCTTCAATATCTGTTTGCTCAAAGAATGTTTCTTGATTAGTTGATCACGAGTTGCACCATCTATCACAAAAGCGTCATTTAATCCGGTCACTAATCCACGATAAATTCGCCCCTGCACATACTCGCCCAACGGCTTACCGGATGCCTTCATCTGCTCCAACCAGCGATAGGTCGCGTTGCCCGCGAGGTTCCATCCGCTGCTGCTCAGATAGCGTTGTTCAATCCCTGATGCCGTGGCGCTGCGCTGCATCTGGGCCTGATTGGCCTGCTCCACGACTTCAAGAAACTCACCCAGGGGCCGTCCACTCGCCCATGTGAGCGCTAGCACCTGCTTGCCTGCTGTCGGGGCTTGCTTGCTGGCGATGATGATGCTTGGATAGGTCGTCGCTTGAAAGACCGGGGCGTCGCCAAAATCGATCAGAATCCGCAGGTCAAGCTGTTGCATCAGTGACCGCAGCTTCTCACCATAGCCAGCCCGAAACCACTTGTTGGGCGTAATAAAGCAGAGCATACCGCCGTCGCGCAGGCTTTGCAACGCACGGGCGTAGAAGTAGACATAGAGATCGGCGGTGCCCACGTAGACATCGGGGTAGATGCTCTTGAGCGTCGGTTTGAGCGCTTTGATCAGCTCCTGGCGCACATACGGCGGGTTCGCCACCACAATATCAAAGCCTCCCTCGGCAAAGACCTCGGCAAACTCGACGGCCCAATCAAAGCCCTGGATGCCCCCTTTGGGGTGCGCCCACGCGGTAATCTCGCGTTCGTGGGCCGCGACCTGGGCACGCAACGTGGCCTTTTCGCTGCCGTGCGCCCGTAAGTAGTGCTCTTTGAGCGCAAAGAGATCGGCGATCTGCTGCTTGCGGAACATGTCGGGCTGAAGACCGCCCGAGGGATCGGGAGCGGTCAGGCTATCGCCCACCTCGACTTTGTAATCGAGGTTGGGCAGCGGCGGCGGATCGTCACCTTCATAGTCCACCACCAGCGAAAGCCAGAGGCGCAGGCGGGCGATATTGACCGCAAAGGGGTCGAGATCCACCCCGTAAATATTGTTCTGAATAATCTCCAACTTGCGCTGATAGGTGGTCACCGGATCGACCTTGCGCGCCGCGAAGAGCCCGGCCCGCAACGCGAGCAGTTCCTGGAGCATGCCGAGCAGGTACGCCCCGCTGCCACAGGCGGGGTCGCACGCCCGCACACGCTTGAGGGCGGCGAGCACGGCTTCAGGATTATTGAGGTCGGCGGCCCCACGCGCATCCACAAACGCCGCGAGGGCAGCCGGCGCCTCGTGGGGCAGCTGGTGCTGCAAATACCCCTTCAACCCCTCACGGCACATAAACGCCACAATCGGCCGCGGCGTATAGTAGCTGCCACTCTCGTGGCGACCCGTCACCAACTCCTCAAAGACCTTGCCGAGCATCTCGGGATCAACGGCCACCTCAATATCAAACGGCGTACTCTCGGACACCGTAAAATTGAAACGATAGAAGAGATCGGTCAGCACCTCTTCCAGGGCCACATCGGGCACGACGATAGCATCATCGCGGTCATCGGGTTCCTCCTCAAACAACCCACCATTCAGATACGGCACCCGCCCGATGCGCTCTTCGAGCACATGATTGCGCTTGATCGCAACAACATTGACCTCATGCGGCGTATTCAACCCGGCAAAAAAGAGCAACTTCAAGCGACTGGTATAAAAATTGGCCTGTGGATCGTCCACGCGCTCGCGCACATGGGCCTGCCAGAGCGCCCGCAGATAATCGGTACGCCCAGCATAGCTCAACCAGCCCTTGCGCTCGAGAAACACAATGAACATCAACCGATTAAAGAGCTTCTGCACCCAGAGGCGGCGCGCGTGCGCATCATCGATTCCACGCAGCGCGGCCTCGGCCTGCTCAAAGCACGCCCGATAGGTCGCAAAGAACTGCCTGGTCACCACCTCGACATCAAAGGCCTCATTGAGGCGCTCGAGCACCCTGGCCGTCGGAAGCTCACCAAAAAGATCGAAGTCATCGAAACGAAACGCGAGCACCGCCAAGCGCTCAAGCGTCGTCCGGGCCGAGGAACCCTGCTCATAGGGCAACGTGCGCAACTCGACCCGCTGCCCACCGCGATCCCGTGCCCAAACAAACGCCACGTGGCGCCCATCCTGGGTCACATAACAGAGCAAATGCTCACGCGCCACCGGTGCCAGCGCATGATAGACCGCCCGGCGCTGCATCACCGTCGGTGGTTTCGCCTCGGGCCAAACCAGCCGAAAGACCGGAAGCCCCCCAAGTTGCGCCAGCGGCTGGGCAACGAGGGTCAGTTGCACCGGCGCACCAACGCGCAACTGCTGCCCAGCGCCCGCCAAACGCCCCCAACCGAGCGTCTGCGCAAACAGATCGCGGAGGCTCTCGGCCTGAGCCGCCGCATCGAGATGCTGTTGAATAGTAGCGAGGAGGGACATAGGGGGAAACTCCTTATACGACCTATGAGATATTATACGACCTACCAGCATCCTGGAACCCTGCCCATCCCCACGGCGCACGCCTGGCGGGTCTCCCGCGGCGCGCCCGCACACCCAGACCTAGCAGGTGGGGCGCGGTGGACTTGGTCCTAGGCATCAGGGCTGTCTGGCGCGGCCCACCTGCCAGGTCGGGGAGGGGCGCGGTGGACGCTGGGCCAAGTCCGGGGCGGCAAGGGCGCGGCCCACCTGCCAGGTCGAGGCACCAACGCGGCCCCGTTCGACCTGCTTGGGGTGCGCCGCCAAGACGTCCTGGGAACTTGGCGCGCCCCACGGCGCACCCCTGGCAGGTCTCGTCAGGGTGGCCTCGGCCCGTCCAGACCTGGCA
>NZ_SIJK02000013.1:0-53003 GCF_004762035.2 Candidatus Chloroploca mongolica
GGCACCCGCACGGAAAACGGCCAAATGTTGTGTCTTGACAAATGGGTCCACCTTACCATGCCCACCGATGTTTACGTGGGGATGGATGTAGGGGCACGGCGACGCCGTGTCCCTACAGGGGCGGGGGCCGAATCCGGTGTACGGGCACCCCGTGCGGGTGCCCTTGCAGGTGCCATGCCCACGGGCAGCATTGCTACGTACCACTGGTTGACATGGATTGGCGCTTGCACTACACTGAACACGATGTAACAACCGTTGCACAAAGCGTGCTTGCAGTCTTCGCTGAGTTGGATACTTCTATGGGCCGCATTGTTGCGATTACCAATCTCAAGGGTGGCATCGGCAAGACGACTACGGTAGTCAATTTGAGTGCCGGCCTGGCGCTGAAGGGTGCTCAGGTGTTGCTTGTTGATGTTGATGCCCAGGGCAATCTGGCGATGGCGCTTGGCCTCAAGCCGCGCCGGACGCTCTATGATGTGCTCGTTGATGGCAAGCGCCCCGAAGATTGCCTGGTCAACGCTCGTCCTAACCTCGATCTGTTGGCTGCCAATGAGTCGCTTTTGACTGCCCAACCCGAGCTTGCACGACGTCCTGATTGGGCGCGGGTGCTCGAGCAGGCGCTGCGTCCAGTACGCTCGAAGTATGATTTTATTTTGATTGACTGCGGCGGCTCGCTGACTGTGCTGAATCTTAATGCGCTCACTGCGGCCAGCGATGTGGTGGTGCCAACGACGGTTGAGCCTTTTTCGATCAAGGGCCTTGAGATGCTGGTGAAGCAGATTATTCAGTTGAAGGGTAGCACGAGTAGCCTGCGGGCGATTGTGCCAACGATGTATGATCCGCGTACCCGCCAGTCTGTTGCGCTCCTCGAGCAATTGCAGGCTCAGTATGGTGCCCAGGTGACCCCTCCGATCCGGGTCAATGTGCGCCTTTCAGAGTCGTCCGCTCAGGGCAAGACGATCTATGAGTTTGATCCTCGTTCGCGTGGCGCACGTGATTATGCGGTGCTGGTTGAAACCTTGAGTACGCTATGGAATTTCAAGCCACCTGCTGCGCCGGTTTCTGCTCCTTCGCCGAATGGGGCGCAGGCCCCCGTTGCTTCACCTGAGGTTCACCCCCTAACACCTGCCCCGCTCCGTTCTGCCGCTTCGGCCTCTACCCCTGCGCCGGTTGTTGCCGGTGCTGGCAATATCCTCTCGTCAACCTGTCCGATCTGCGGTGGGCCGCTGCAGCGTGCGACCGTCGCAGGCTATCGGGTCGCGTATTGCGATCACTGCCGCTATCGCCAGCAAGAGCTTGTTTCTGGCCCTCGTCGATGATGCAGTCGGTGGCACGCTTCCGTTTTCCGTCGATTTTGTCCATTGTCGGTCTGACAGGGTTGCTCCTGGTCGGCTTGATGCTGGCATGGCTTGCGCATGATCGTCCGCTCGCGCCGCAGGTTGCACACGGGTGGCTGCGCGCCGATCTGCTGAGTGCGTTGACGCTGTTGCTGCTGGCTGGTTATGGGCTAGCCGCAGTCGTCGTGTCTCAGGCCGATCATTGGCGCACCGCAGTTGTGGCCTGGTGCTATGGGATGGCTGCGCTGACCGGGCACCTGGCCCTCATTGCTGCCCTGGTGATTGTTGGCGTTGCGTTGCAACCTGCCGCGCTGGCTCAACGCCGCCTGGCTTTGGCCTCGGCTTTGGCTACCGCCGGTGGCCTCGTGCTGATTGGTGTGATGAGTGGCGAGTGGCTCTATGCGGCCCCCGGTGCAGGGGCGGGGTTGGTTGGGGGAAGCCTGGTGTTGTTGCTGGTCGGCACCGTGCTGGCATCAAAGGCACAGCCACACCTTCTGTTTGCCATGGCCTGTTATGCGCTGTTGCGTACCTTTAGCCTGGGGCCGTGGGCACTTCAATGGCTGTTTGTGGCCCTTGTCACCGGGGCAGCGCTGGCGCTCTGGGCAAGTTGGCACGCGACGGTTGCTGCTCGTGCGTTGCTTCCGGGTTGGGTGCAGCTTGTGATGGCGGGTTTCGTGCTGGTCGGGGCTGGCCTTGGGGCTGGCGCCGGGGTTGTGATGGCCTCGTATGTGTTGCTGATCGGGCCACTGGTGCTGCTCGCTCGGCGTCCGTCGTTCCCCTTGCCCAACTGGCCGCTGCTGGTGCTCGTCTGGATGGCCGTGGCCGCTGCGGTCGCTGCACGGCTGACGGTGCTGGCGATCCTGCTGGGCCTGTCCGGGTTTTTGCTGGTCCTGGCGCTCGCCCGTTGGGCGGTACCTCCGCTGCGCAGTGCTCATGTTGGTCGGGCTGGACAGGGACTGGCGCTGGTTGGTGCCGTTGGTGCCCCGCTCTTTGTCGGGACGCTCGCTGGCCCACTTGTTGCTCAGTTGCAAGCGGGGTTGTCGCCGTATGGTGAACTGGTGGCTTCGCCCTGGACAGGCTTGCTTGTTGTCTACAATGCGGAAAAGGAGTATGTGGCGAGCCTGCCGGTCTTTGTGCTGGTTGCCCTGGGCATGGTGCTTGCGGCGGCTGGCTGGCTGATCCTGCGAGTATGGGCGAAGTTCTGGCCTGACCGCGACGATGCCTGGCTGCCCCTCTCTGCAGCGGAAAGGGGGCCGGGAGATGACGTCGATCGTGCAGTCTGTCCAACCGGAATTGATATGAATCGTTCCACAGACAAGCCGAAGGTTCCAGATCTATGATCGAGTTGCTCGCGGCGCTCGGTCAGGTCTGGCCGCGTCTCTTGTTGTATCCAGGGGGGCTGTTTGCGCTCGGGGCAAGCTGGATGCTCTGCCGGTGGCTTGCATGGGTTTCACGCCAGCGGCCCGCGTGCGCAGGACCAGTGATGCTGGCGAGCCTCCCCGGTCTTCTCCCTCCCATGATCGTGCTTGCCTTGATGCCGCTTGCCCCGGCACGTGGCTTTCCTTATGGCCTCGATCTTGTGGTGGCCCTGGGTTTGCTTGAGTGGCCGTATCTGCGACGAGGCGTAGCAGGGATCGGGAAGGTTGATCGTGCGCGGTTGCTGCGGATGTACGGGCCGTTGCTGCTCGCCGGAGGAGGCATGGCCGAGGCGAATGCGAGTCTCGGGTTGAGCAATCTCCTGACTGTGCCCGAGGCCCCGGTCGCACGCGCTTTGCTGCTTGCCAGTGCGCTCCTCTGGCTGGCGAGTCTTCCGCAGCTCTTGATGAACCCTTGCGCCGCTGAAGATGACCACAGTGCTGGCGATGGGTCGAAAGAATGGCCGCTTGCGTCGCTGGCTGCACGGCTGCGAGCGCTCGGGTTAGTGCTAATCGGGATGCTCGCCTTGCTGGGATTTGCGTCAGTGCGCTCAGAACCGTGGCTAACGGCTACGCAGGCGGGCTGGCTCTTGCCCCCGCTGGTTGGCGTCGTCACGGCTCTGCTGCTGGGCGTGCAATTGCGCATGGCACCGTGGTTGCAGCGGTTCTATGTAGGCCTGCTGGTAGTGCTGGTCGTGGTTCTTCTGGTGTCGAAGAGCGTCGCCTGGTTGGTGTAGGTCAGGCGGCATCCACACTCTTGTAGCCACCGCGTCCACGAGGCGAGAAGGCATCCGCAAGATTGCCGATAATTGCCGCAGCGAGTTGAAACTCCAGGCGGAGCAACATACGCAACCCGATGAGATCCCGTTCAGCCCACTGCTCAAAAATATCGGTCATCGTGCTGCTGACAATCTGGATATAATCGAGATGCAGTGGTTGACTGCCGGGGAGATAAATCCGGCGCACTTCCACCGCAACTGGTTCCATCTCGGTGGCTTCGGCGGGATAGTAGCGCTGGAAGGCGTGGATCACGGCACGTTGAAACATGCGCACCAGTTCTGCATCGGTATGATCCTGACGATCGCCCAGGGTGGCAATGTAGGTCCACGTAAGATCGAGTGGTTCAACCTCGAGGTTGCGCCCCTCGGCGATCAACTGATGCACGGGTGACCAGGCGAAGCTGAGCTCAAGATAGGGGGGCATATTGGTACTGCTGAGCGGCTCATCGTGATCGGGAAAGAGCTCGATCTTGCAGGTGCGATCATGGGTTGATGGAGTAATGCTTTCAAGAAAGAGATGCTCGTGCAGACCAACTGCCAGCCAGGCATCCTCCAACCCGGCCACAAGATCGTCATAAGTCAACATCGTCAACTCCCTGTATCACGGTATATTGCGCTATTGTACTCTGATTGGGGGTTCAGGGCAATAGGCTCCTAGCGCATGTGATACAATGCAACAAGAGTGTTGGCAACATCCTGGTCAGTGTGCATCTGGCGATGAGCGTGCATTGCCCGTCTTCCAGGACTTCTGGGGAGGACCCCATCCTATGAGTGATGATCTCCGTCAAACTTTGCTTGAGCGTGCCGAAGAAGAGCGTGTTGCCTTTGTGAATCTTCAGTTTACTGATGTGCTGGGGATGGTGAAGACGGTCACTATTCCGGTCAGTGAGCTTGAAGATGCCCTTGGTCATGGGGTCTGGTTTGATGGTTCGTCACTCGAAGGGTTTGCCCGAATGGTCGAGAGCGATATGTATCTCGTACCTGACCCTGCGACGTATGCGTTGATTCCGTGGGATAAACACGAGGGCCTGACAACCGCACGGTTGATCTGCAATATTTATACACCCGATCGCAAACCGTTTGCGGGCGATCCGCGGCATGTCCTGACGAATGCACTGAACCAGGCTGCTGCGATGGGCTACGGTTTCAATGTTGCACCTGAACTCGAGTTTTTCCTTTTTAAGAGCAATGCCGACGGTCTGCCGACACCGATGGTGCATGATCAGGCGAGTTATTTTGATCTTTCGACCGATCAGGCGACGTTGATTCGGCGTCAGATGGTGCGTGCGCTGAGCCAGCTTGGCATTACCGCCGAGGCTGCCCATCACGAGGTGGCGGCAGGGCAGCACGAGATCGACCTGCGGTATGACGGGGCGCTGCGGGCGGCTGACCATACAATTACGGCACGGGTCGCGCTCAAAGCCATTGCCCAACTCAATGGGCTCTATGCAACTTTTATGCCCAAGCCGTTGGCCGGCGTCAATGGCAATGGTATGCACGTGCATCAGAGTCTGGTTGATCTGGTGACCGGGCAGAATATCTTTAATGATCCGGATGATCCCTACGGCCTTTCGCCAGTAGCGCACCATTTTATTGCCGGCTTGCTGGCTCACGCCCGTGGTATGTGCGCGATCCTGGCCCCTCTGGTCAATTCGTATAAACGCCTGGTACCGGGGTTCGAGGCACCGATCTATATCTCATGGGGGCGTACCAATCGATCCGCGCTGGTGCGCGTGCCGCGCATTACCACCGGGCGCCACCAGAGCACACGGGTCGAATTGCGTTGTCCTGATCCGGCCTGTAATCCCTACCTGGCGTACGCCGTCATGCTGGTCGCGGGGCTTGACGGTATTAAACGCAAGCTCTCGTTGCGTGAAGCCTCGGAAGAGGATCTCTTTCACGTTGATCCACGGGCTCGGGGCCTGGCGACGCTGCCGTCGTCGCTCGGCGCGGCGCTGGATGCCCTGCGCGAAGATGAAGTCATTGTGCAGGCGCTTGGCCCGAATGCGTTTGAGCGTTTTGTTGATGCCAAACAGCAAGAGTGGGAGAGTTATCGCCAGCATGTTTCAGCGTGGGAGATCCAGCGCTACCTGGCGATTTTTTAGGGTGGAGCAGGCTGAAAGAGACAAAAAAGCGGGGCTGTGTAAACACAGTCCCGCTTTTTTGTCTACGATTGGTAGCGGCGGCAGGATTCGAACCTGCGACCTTCGGGTTATGAGCCCGACGAGCTGCCACTGCTCCACGCCGCGTTAGTCACCATTAAATTATAACAACGTGGAGAGGTCATGTCAAGCACTTCGCTCTTGATTAAACATGCTGATCGGCTGGTGACGATGGATGCTGCCAGGACTGAGCTTGCCGATGGGGCGTTGTATGCGGTTGATGGGGTGATTACCCATGTCGGGCCGACTGCTTTGCTGCCTCAGGAAGCCGATCAGATCATTGATGCACGTGGCATGCTGGTCATGCCCGGCCTGGTCAATACCCACCATCACTTTTGTCAGACGCTGACGCGCTGTATGGCGCAGGATCGTGATCTCTTTGGCTGGCTCACGACGCTCTATCCGCTCTGGGCCAGGATGACCGTCGAGGCGGTGCAGGTGGCAACCAGGACGGCCCTGGCCGAGTTGTTGCTGACGGGTTGCACGACGACGAGCGATCATACCTATCTGTGGCCCAACGGGGCGCGTCTCGATGATCAGATCGAAGTGGCTGTCGCGATGGGGGTGCGTTTTCATGCGGCACGCGGAAGCATGTCGGTCGGGCAGAGCAAAGGCGGGTTGCCGCCTGACCAGGTGGTTGAAGATGAGGCTCATATTCTCGCTGATTCGCAGCGCCTCATCGAGCAGTACCACGATCCCGCACCGGGGGCGATGCTTCGCATTGTGCTGGCTCCCTGTTCGCCGTTTAGTGTTTCCCCCGCTTTGATGCGCGAGAGTCTGGCACTGGCGCGGAGCTACGGGGTACACGTTCATACGCATCTTGCCGAGACGCTTGACGAAGAGCGGTATTGTCTGGCTCAGTTCGGGCGTCGTCCGGTCGAGCTCTGTGAAGATCTAGGCTGGGTGGGGAAGGATGTTTGGCACGCGCACATGGTGCATCCTTCGGCAGCGGAAATCGAGCGTCTAGGGCGCACGCATACCGGGGTCGCCCATTGTCCGTGTTCAAATATGCGGCTTGCCTCGGGCATTGCGCCCATCGGGGCGCTGCGGCGTGCGGGGGCGCGTGTCGGGTTGGGCGTAGACGGTTCGGCGTCGAATGATGGTTCGCATATGCTCGGCGAGGCTCGCCAGGCCTTGCTCTTGCAACGTGTGCAGGGCGATCCGGCGGCCATGAGTGCGCGTGAAGCGCTGTGGCTGGCGACGCGAGGCGGGGCCGAGGTACTCGGGCGTGACGACATTGGGCAACTGGCCCCAGGGTTGTGTGCCGATGTGATTGGCTATCGGCTTGATCAACTCGCGTTCGCCGGGGGTGCGGTGCATGATCCTGTCGCGGCCCTCGTCTTTTGCACGCCGCCGCCGGTTGACCTCAGCATCATCAATGGGCGTGTCCGCGTCGCTGAGGGCCACATCCTCGGTCTCGATCTCCCCGTCCAGATCGAACGGCACAACGCCATTGCCCGCGAACTTGCCAACCAGATGTGACGCGAGGTTGTTGACGCTCAGCCAATGTCACTGACTCAGAGCGTCAACAATCCCTGACGCGCCCCGATACTCACGGCCTCGGTACGCGAGGTGGCCCCAAGCTTGGTGAAGATCGAGCCAATATGAAATTTGACGGTATGCTCGCTAATCTGTAACCGCAGTGCGATCTGTTTGTTGGGGAGCCCCTGGCTGAGCAGGCTCAAGACCTCGGTCTCGCGTGGCGTCAATGGTTCAGCAGGGGGTTCGTCGGTCAACCTCGTACCGGGTAATTGCTCGGCGAAGCGCTGGGGCAGCGCGACATAGCCGTGCGCGGCGGCATAGATGGCCGCCTGCACCTCTTCAGCCCCGGCCTCGGGCAGGGCAACGGCCCACCCGCTGAGGGCAAGGCTACGCAGTAGGCCGGGCAGTCGCTGATCATCGCTGAGCGCAACGAGGGCAACGCCCTCGTTGCCTGCCAGGGCGCGCCCGATGGCGGCCACGTTGTCACCGGCGACCAGAATGACATCGGCGGCGGGGGCAAGCACTGCCCCCGCCGCTTCGCCAATGATCTCAATGGTGTCGCTGGCTGCCATCGCTCGTAGCCCTGCCCGCAGCGCAGGCGTTGGGGCAATGATAAAGACGGTGATCATGGGGTGGCCTGGGCGGCTTGCGCCGCTAGACGGATCGCGGTGGTGAGTGGTTGCCCGCCGCGCAAGCCTTCGATGCGCACAGTATCACCGGGTGTTCGCACCTGCAATGCCGCAAGCAGGGCTTCGGTATTGGGCAGGGGTTGGTCATCAAAGCGTTGGAGCAGATCGCCAACCTGCAAGCCACCAGCGGCAGCTGGGCCGTTGTTCGCTACGGCTGCCACCAGCAAGCCCTGGATTTGATTATTTTCGCCACCAACGGCCGGTTGCACCGCCAGGCCGAGAAAGACCGGACGGCGGGGCAGACTCGCGGCCCAGGCCTGGGCGACATGGCTGGGGATGGCGACCGCCAGATCGCCCCCAAAGATCATCGCATTGATGCCAACGACCTCGCCGCGTGCGTTGAGCAGTGGCCCACCTGAATTGCCTGGGGCCAGACGAACATCAGACCGAATGTAACTGGCAGCTTGCTCGCCTTGTTCAGCCGGAATTTCACCAACTGCACTGACAATGCCTGCGGTTACGATGCCCCGCATGCCCCACGGATTGCCGACCGCAAAGACGAGTTCCCCAACCCGCAGGTGCGTTGAGTCACCGACAACGACGGGCGGCAACAGACTCTCTTCAACGGCAAGCAGCGCGAGATCAAGCCGTGGATTGCCTGCGATCAGACTCGCCCGATAGCGGCGATCATCCGCCGCTACAAGCTCAACCCGCTCGCCAACGCCGGCAATGACATGAAAATTGGTCATCACCGTCTTGCTATCACGCCAGACCACACCTGAACCGGCCCCACGCCGACGTCCTTGCACCTGCACCACACTGGCGCGGGCCTGTGCGGCAAGCGTGGCAGCTTCTATGCCAATCAGCATTGCAGCTGAGTTTTGTTCAACAAGGGTCATCTTTTTTTATCCTTTGCAACGAGCGCTGAGTTTTGTCGTCGGTCAAGGGAATTTTTGCTCTGCGCACAATTTTGTCATGCTGAGCGCAGCGAAGCATCTCTGCCGTCGGGAGGCCTGCGACCCTTCGCTTTGCCCAGGGCGACAAAACCCGGAAAACTTTGTTCACCGACAAATGCGTCGTGTGCGTTTGTTAACTTCGCTGGCCCACCGTGACGAGGGCCGTAAAGAGTGAGCCTCCCCGCAAAACCTGTACCGGCACTTGCTTGCCAACCCGCTCACCGACCAGCAAGGCCTGCAATTCGTCGGTGTCGGTAAGTGGATGTCCGTCAAAGGTGATCAAGACATCGCCGAGTAACAGGCCGCCCTGGGCCGCCGGGCTGCCTGGTTCGACGCGAACAATGAGCAACCCCTGTGCCTGACTCTGTCCACCGCGCTGGCCTTCGGGCAACTCGACGGGTTGGCTACTAATGCCAAGAAAGCCGCGTTTGATATAGCCTGTTGCCCCAAGGGTTGTGGCAATCCGCCAGGACAGTGCGGCTGGAACACCAAGGGCGACCCCGTTGATCAACCCGGTGGTCAAGACTGCGGCCACCTTGCCTTCGGCATCAATCAAGGCTCCCCCGGAAAAGCCAGGATAGGGAATCGCATCAGTCTGGACATATTGCTCAAGCATCGCCCCGCGTCGCCCGCGCAAAGGGCCGCCGGTGGCACTGATAATCCCAAACGAGGCCATTGCACTGCTGCCAGGCCGCCCCACGGCGAGAATCAACTGCCCCACACGGGCCGGACTTTCAACAAACGTCGCCGGAGTTGTCCCGAGATTATCAATGCGCAGCAAGGCAAGATCACTCGCATGGTCACGCCCAGCCAGTTGGGCTGGCAGGATACGGCCATCAGGCGTTGCAATGGTCAGATCATCATCGCGTTCTAGCACATGGTCGGCCGTCAGCACCGTATCGTTTGTGACAACAATGCCGGTAGCCGGGCCGCGTGTACGCCCGCGTACCTGCACCAGACTCATTCCGATGCGTTCAACTGCATCCGCCATTTGGGTCGAAATCATTGCCAGGGCCGAAGCTTCATTTGTTTCCATAAGATTGTATGCTTTCTTGTTAAGCCGATCACGCTAAAAAAGCGCTCTTTTCCTCGAAGGGGCTCAGGCCATCGACCTCAGCCCCTTCGAGGATCTACAGATACTATAAACCGGCACGCAGCGTCACGCCATCGGCAACCTGGTTAGCCGCGACCTGGAAAATTGATGAGGTGACGGTAGAGGTTATTCCGGCTGGATCGTGATCACTGACTCGTTCCAGACCTTGATTTGATTGCGTCCAGCATGCTTGGCGGCATAACAGGCTTGATCGGCATAGATGATCAGGTCATCAAGCTCGCAATCAAGCTGCTTGCCCGAGACAATGGTTACGCCAATACTGACGGTCAGTTGAAACGAGCCATGCTCACTCTCGATGGTCAGGGTGGCAATGCTTGTTCGGATGCGTTCGGCCACAACCAGCGTTTGCTCAAGGCTTGCATCGGGGAGCAAGACAACCATCTCTTCACCGCCAAAACGGGCGCTGACATCGGCAGTGCGTACCCGCTGACGTAACAGATCCGCCACCAGTTGGAGCGCTTGATCGCCTGCGTGGTGCCCATACTGGTCGTTGATCTGTTTGAAGTGATCAATATCAAGCAACATGAGCCCTAGTGAACCACGGCTACGACGCATACGTTCAAGGTCACGTTGCGCGATTTCATAGAAATAACGTCGATTGAAAAGCCCGGTAAGAGGGTCAATGCGGGCCAGGTGTTGTACCTCCTCAAAGAGGCGCGTATTCTGGATGGCAATCGTTGCTTGCTGGGTAAAGAGCCTCAGTAATTGAAAATCCGCGTGATCAAACGAGATTTTTGACGTAGCCTCGACGACCACGATGATGCCTTCAAGGCGATCGCCGACAATGAGCGGGGCCGCCAGGGTCTCGCCTGTGCTCTGCAGTTCGGGTGGGCTGGTCTCCCACTGCAGCATGATCTTCTCGGCGGCCACGCGGCCAAGAAACGGATCTTGCCAGGGTATCTGGATGCCGACCACATCCGGCGACAAATTAGCGACGGCAACAATTTCCAGATAGGTGTTGGCCTGTTGGGCACGTGCCAGCGCAGCTGATACGCAAGGGAGCACTCTCGTGACACCGTTGACAATAGCTTGATAGACGCTGGTGAGATCGAGTGGGCCGCTGATGATCATCATTTCATTCAGCAACTGATCGAGCCGTAACACTCGTTCCCGCTCGTGTGCCAGCAGGTGCGCATTCCGCTCTTCAGCTGCACGCCGCGCAACAATCTCTTGCCCCAGGAGTCTGTTGGTTGTTTCTAATTCATTCAGCCTGATCGCTAGATTCTTGTTCGCCTGTTGCAACTGGAGGTTCAGTTGTCGCAGGGCGAGATGGGTTGCAACACGTGCAAGCACTTCCTCGGGATGAATCGGCTTGGTGACGTAGTCTACCCCGCCAGCACGGAATGCATTGACTTTGGCGTTCGTGTCATCAAGGGCACTGATAAAAATAATCGGAATTTGATGACTGATAGAATCTGTTTTTAAGATCGAACAAACCTCAAACCCATCAATATCAGGCAAGCGAATATCGAGTAAAATAAGCTCTGGTTGACTATGCCTGACCGCAGCTAGGGCACGTTCCCCATTCGTGACGGCACGCACGCGATATCCAGCCCCCTGGAGTACCTGGAGCAGTAAGCGGAGGTTGGCCGGTGTATCGTCGACAATTAAAATGTCGTTGTGCGTTGATGCCTGTGATGATTGAACCATTGTGAAGAACCGGGCGGCTGATCGCGACGTAGCCGTAAGTAGCTACCACAAATACCTTGACAGACCCGTTCGTTCGATTTGCGACATCTCAGTGTCTTTGCATTCGGTTTGCGACATCTCAGTGTCTTTGCATTATAACATTGAGAAAATCTTGTATCATATGTCCGATGATCGTCAGTCAGCCTTGGTCGGTGGGCTGTCATTCAGCGAGGATGGAGGTTACGTGTGGATAGTCGTCTCAAACGGGCTGCTCGTGGCTCGGTGCTGGTGCTTCGTTATAGCTTTGGAGCATTCTTCCTTTATGGAGCTTACCACAAGATTACGCGCGGTTGGCTCTCTAGCCCGGTGATGCGTGAGCATTTTCTCCAGCGTCTTTCCGAAATTGATCCCGACTCTTTCTCGGCAGCGTATCTGCGCATGTTTGCTATTCCATGGTATCGCCCTGTCGCTTGGGTGTTGACCCTTGGGCAGGTGGTTGTGGCGATTGGGATGTTGTTCGGTTTGTCGGTGCGGGCAAGTGCCGCCCTGTCGCTCTTTTTGCTGACCAATATCTCGGCTGGCTCGTTCTATAATGTGACCATGCCGCCCTTTTTTGCCGCTTCGCTCGTGTTGATGGCGACCCCCTCGGGCCAATGGCTGGGCCTTGACAAGCAACTCCACGAGCGTTATCCCGATGCGCCTTGGTTTAAGTAAGTTCTGTCGCTCGCAAAGAAGCCAGCTTAGCTGGCTTTTTTGCGAGCGAAGCAAGGTTGCCCTCGGCCAGAAGAAGAACAGGTCTCAAGGTTCCATCTCTCCCTGCGCTAGTGTCCACGAGGCTCGCCGCACCCACTCTTCCCAGGCTGCTGCTTGCCCCGCCGATCGGACAAGCAGTGCGGTAATCTGTCCCATAATCAGGGCGTTGTGGGTCGCTGGTTCGAGGTCTGGTGACTCACGCCTGGTCATGATGTACCGCTCGAGAAAGACCTCCCAGAGTACTCGTGGCAGTTGGCGAAACCGAATTGTCCAGTCGACCCACGCGAGATCAAGCCGTGGATCCCCCCACCCCGCCCATTCCCAGTCGAGCAGACTCAGCCCACGCGCCCCCCAGAGAATGTTGTGGAGCCCCGCGTCTCCGTGGATCAACCGTGGTGCTGTTGGCTGCCAGACAGGATGCGCAATGGCCGCGATCAGGTTGCGGGTGAGCATGTCGGGCAGGGGTAATTCAGCCAGCCGGGGTGCCAGGTTGCCTATTTGCACATGGATCGCGAGCCCCTCTGTCGGCGGGATCTGGCTGTCCGCCGGCGTTTGTTGATGAAGGCGGGCCAGGGTGTGACCGAGGGCTTGATAGATTGGGATCAGATCTGCTGCTGGTCGGGTAACAAACCGCAGCCCCGGGAGGCCGGGCCGACGCCGCATGACCAGGATGCTCCATGCATCATCGTCAAGCAGGGCGAGCGTTGTCGGCGCACCGAGCCGTTTGCCTGCCAGCAAGCCAAGGATGGTCGCTTCGTGGCGCAGGTCATTGCGCTTGCCAGGTTGCTCGGCAGCTTTCAAGACACATGGTGTGGTGCCAATGCGTAGGGCGAGACTCATGTTCGAAACGCCACCAAAGGTTGGCCTGATTGACGTGATCGCTTGCCCGGCAAAGTGCTCCTCTAAACGTTTGGCGATTGCAGTGGGAAGCATGGTTGTCTGCCTTCGTCTCACCTGCATAAGGTGCATGAGTCATGGTACAATATACCCCATGTTAGACCAGATTGACCTATCGGTGGCGCTCGATAAGGCTGAATACCGCGCCCAGATTTCGCAGTTCCAGTTGCGTCTGTACGCCTTACAGCAGGCGATGCTCGAAGCACGGGTGCCGGTCATTGTTGTTTTCGAGGGCTGGGCCGGTACGGCCAAAGCGCGTACGATTGGGGTGATGGTGCGTCGCCTCGATCCGCGTGGTTTACGGGTGCATTCGATTACTCCGCCACGTACCTCGGAAATGCAATACCCCTGGCTTTACCGTTTCTGGCAAAAAATCCCAAGCTATGGACGGATGGCAATCTTTGATCGCTCGTGGTACCGTGAAATGCTCGCCGAGCGTACTGCTTCAGATGCCGATCCCCAACGCTGGCGGGTGCGTTGTGAGAATGCAGCCGCTTTTGAGCGCCATCTATCGAATGATGGCACGGTGATCCTCAAGCTCTGGTTGCATATCTCTGAACGTGAACAAGCTCATCGCTTTAAGAGCATCCTCAAAGATCCGCTGACGGCCCATCAGGTCACTGGTGAGGATCGTCGCCAGCATCGCCATTATCATGCCTATGCCGATGCGGTTGAAGATATGATCGCACGTACCAGTACCAGTTATGCTCCCTGGCACGTCATCCCGGCAACGAATAAGTACTACGCCCGCGTTGCGGTGATGCAGGCCGTGATTGCCGGTATTGAGGATCGCCTCGGTCGTAAAGCAACTCCCGTTGCTGATGATGTACGTGATGCGGGCCTTGACGACGCGAGTGCCGCCTTCCGTCGCCAGCGCCGTTCAATGCCCAATGGCCTGACCTCGCCCCTCCCCCAACCTCCTGTTGTGCCAAGTGCTATTCCTTTTGAGCCGATGCGAACTGAGGTCGCCCATATTCTGCGCCGCGTTGATTTGACGCTGACCCTCGATGAAAAGAGTTATGGCAAACAGGTCAAACAACTCCAGGCCCAACTCTATCGCATTGGGTTGCAACTCTATCACAAGCGCCGCCCGGCGGTGCTCGTTTTTGAGGGCTGGGATGCCGCTGGCAAGGGCGGGACAATCCAACGCCTCACCGCTGAGATTGATCCCCGTAGCTATGTTGTCCATACTATTGCGGCACCTGAAGGTGAAGACAAGATCCATCATTATCTCTATCGCTTCTGGCGTCGCCTGCCCCCCCGTGGTCAGTTTGCGATCTTCGATCGCTCGTGGTACGGGCGGGTGCTTGTAGAGCGTGTCGAAGGCTTTGCCCGCCCCGATGAATGGTCGCGCGCCTATGCCGAAATCAATGAGTTCGAACGCCAGTTGATCGATTTTGGTGCCGTCGTCTGTAAATTCTGGCTCCATTTTAGCCCCGAAGAACAACTTCGTCGTTTTGAGGCCCGTAAGACGGTGCCCTATAAGGCGTGGAAACTCACCGATGAGGATTGGCGCAATCGCGACAAATGGCCGCTCTATGAAGAAGCCGTTGATGAGATGCTCTTGCGTACTTCTACGCCAGCCGCCCCCTGGACGGTCGTTGAGGCTGAGGATAAACGCTTTGCTCGTATCAAGGTGCTCCGTACCGTTGTGCAACGCTTCGAGGCTGAACTCGGCAAGGTTGAGTTGTAGTAGCTCTGTCGGATGTGGAAAGGGGTGGTCTGGCTCCGCGTAGCCATATCACCCCTTCATACTTCGATCAACGAGACTAGCGCTACCAGGCCAAAGCCGGTGATAATCACGCCTGAAACCAGGTTGACGATGCGCAGTACTCTGGGCGTCAGGCGTCCGTGGAGCAAGCCGGCTGCACTGCTCAACATCAACCACCAGAGCGCCGAGCCTGTTCCGACGCCGGCAATCAGCAAGATGGCCTCGCCTGGTGTCTCGGCGCTGCTCCCAATGCCGAGCCCCGCAAAGATTGCCGCAAAGGCAATGATTGTCGCGGGGTTCGTGATCGTCAGGAAGAGGGTTGAACCATATGCGCCTAGGAGACCGCGGGCTGTGGCCTGGGCTGCTTTGTCTGATGGTTGTTCGCGCATGGTTCGTATCCCCAGATAAATGAGGAAAAGCCCGCCGAGCAGACGTGTCCAGAAACTCAGCCCGATCAGCAGACTCGTGAGCATGCTCAGGCCAAGCACGGCAATCGTCCCGTAGATCAGGTCAGCGGTCGCTGCCCCCAACCCCGAAACAAAGCCGGTCAGTTGCCCATCACGCAGGGTGCGTTTGATGCACAAGACACCGATTGGCCCCACCGGGGCCGCAATCGCCAGGCCGAATAAAGCTCCACGCGCAAACAAGCCATAATCCATACCCGTACCCCATAGTGTGTTGCGTCAAAGCGTTCATGTTAGCACACAAAGCGTAACATCAGGCTAGTATGCTGCTCTTTCGGCCTCCACACCTCAGTCGGAATGCTGATCTCTCAGGCGACAAGCGCCATGATTTGAGTATAATTCAGGTGGTCTTGGTTCTTGGGTGGACTGCAGCCC
This sequence comes from Candidatus Chloroploca mongolica, assembly GCF_004762035.2. Classification (GTDB taxonomy): domain Bacteria; phylum Chloroflexota; class Chloroflexia; order Chloroflexales; family Chloroflexaceae; genus Chloroploca; species Chloroploca mongolica. The sequence continues at coordinate 15,704 of NZ_SIJK02000013.1, forward strand.
TCAAAGGGCTTCACTCCCATGGCTCGCTGGCTGCCCGCCTGCGTGGGCATGACATGGGCATGACAGGTACCATGTCGTTCCCGCACACGCGGGAACCCAGGTCTGGGCCATCCTGCGCCAAACACGGCGTGGCACGCACCGCTGCGGTGGGGGGCTGCATCAGGCAGCCTTGCGTAGGGCAGGTGAAACCCTTTGATGGGCGGTGACCCCTGGGAATCTCGCTTATGCTGGCGAAAACGGCCAGTTTTAGAAGAGCAGTAGCAATGATCAAACGCAACAAAATTATTTCGGCTGACGAAGCGGTTCGCCTTATTCTGGATGGCGATACCATCGCCACCAGCGGCTTCGTTGGCATTGGGTTCCCCGAGGCGCTGGCAGTTGCCCTTGAAGAGCGCTTTCAGACGACGGGCCATCCACGTGATCTCAGTCTTGTCTTTGCGGCTGGTCAGGGTGATGGCCGTCTGCGTGGGCTCAACCATTTTGCCCACGATGGCATGGTCAGACGTGCCGTTGGTGGGCACTGGGGCCTCGCCCCCGCGCTCGGGCGAATGGCGCTTGAGGGGCGCATCCAGGCCTATTGTTTGCCCCAGGGGGTTATCTCCCACCTCTTTCGGGCGATCGCCGGACGCAAACCGGGGGTCATTACCCACGTGGGCCTCCGTACCTTTGTTGATCCCCGTCTTGAGGGCGGTCGCCTGAATCAGGTGACGACCGAGCAGATTGTTGAGGTTGTCACCCTTGCAGGCCAGGAGTACCTTTTCTATAAGGCGTTTCCGATCAATGTGGGCCTGATTCGCGGGACAACCGCCGATGAAGAGGGCAATATCTCGATGGAGCGTGAAGCGTTGACGCTCGAAAGCCTCTCGCTTGCCCAGGCTGTCAAGAATAGCGGCGGGGTCGTCATTGCGCAGGTCGAGCGCGTAACCACGCAACATCTGCGGAGTCCGAAAGAAGTCAAGATCCCCGGCATTCTTGTGGATTGTGTCGTGGTGGCCCCGCCTGAGTTGCATCCGCAGACCTTTGGGGAACCGTATAATCCAGCCTATACAGGCGAAGTGCGCGTTGGGCGCGGGCGGCTTGTTCCGATGGCGTTGACGGCACGCAAGGTGATCGCACGCCGCGCTGCGCAGTTTCTGCGCATCAATGCGATCGTGAACCTTGGCATTGGGATGCCCGAAGGCATTGCGTCGGTTGCTAATGAAGAGGGCATCCTCGATCTGATTACGCTGACCGTCGAACCCGGTGGGATTGGCGGGATTCCCGCCGGTGGGCTGAGCTTTGGCGCAACGGCGAATGCGCAGGCGATTATTGATCAGCCCTATCAGTTTGATTTCTATGATGGCGGTGGTCTTGATCAGGCCTTCTTGGGCATGGCTCAGGTTGATGTCCATGGCAATGTGAATGTGAGTCGCTTTGGGCCGAAATTTGCTGGTGCGGGCGGCTTTATCAATATTAGCCAGACGGCGCGCAATCTCTATTTTGTTGGAACGATGATGGGCAATGCTGTGGTCAGCGTTGAACATGGCAAGCTGTGCATTGTGCAGGAAGGGACGACGTGCAAGTTTGTCGAACAGGTCGAGCAGGTTACGTTTAGCGGAGCCTATGCGGTCTCGCGGGGTCAGCAGGTGCATTATCTGACCGAGCGTGCGGTCTTTCGTCTGACGCCTGAGGGTCTTGAGTTGATCGAAATTGCCCCCGGGCTCGATCTCGAACGCGATGTGCTAGCGATGCTCGCTTTCCGCCCGCAGATCAGCCCCGATTTGCGCGTGATGGACGAGCGTATTTTTGCCGAACGCCCGATGGGCCTCGGTCAACGCTCGGTGTTGAGCCTTGAAGAACGGACGCGCTATGATCCTGATGCGAATCTCACCTTTGTCAATTTCGAAGGGCTGAACCTGATAACGCCAGAGGATGTTCACGAACTTGCTGCCTATCTCGATGGGTTTTTCACTAGTATTGGCTGCCAGACCAATGTGATCGTCAATTATGACAATTTTAATCTGAACCCCAATGCCGCCGATGCGTTTTATGCGATGGTGCGACACAATACCGAACGCTATTTCCTCTCGTCGACCCGCTACTCCACCCACGCCTTCTTCCGCCGTCAACTCGGAGCAAGTCTCGAAGTCATGCAGATGTCGCAGGAGATCTATCGCAGTTTCGACGAGGCCCGTGAAGGGCTTGGTTAAGACATGCTAACAATGCTGGTGTTTGCTGCGCTTCAAGGGCCTATTGTTCGCTTAAAACGAGCGCACACCCTATGCACGGAACTTGTTTATATACCAGGAACTTTCGTCGAGTGGTATAATGGCCCCCGTTGATCGTAGTACGCACTGTAAACTACATTGCCCTCTTGGGCCTCCATGTAGCGGCAAGGAGCCCCCCTATGCCCCCAAAGGCACAGTTCACACGCGAAGATGGGATCTATCATTCGTTTTGTGGCCTGGTCAGTGTTGGCTGGTTGTATCAGAAGATCAAGGATAGCTTCTTTCTCATTCTTGGTACCCATACCTGCGCCCATTTGCTCCAAAATACGATGGGCGTGATGATTTTTGCCCGCCCACGCTTCGCCATTTCATTGCTTGAAGAAGCTGATCTCTCTTCGGCTCAGCCTGCCATTGCTGACCAGATCGCCGAGATTACCCGTGAACACCACCCCTCCGTGATCTTCTTGCTCTCCTCCTGTACCCCCGAAGTGATGAAGGTTGAGTTTGAGGGCCTCGCGCAGTCGGTTAGTACCCCCGAGGTGCCGGTGCTCTTTGTGCCTGCTTCCGGCCTCGATTTTACCTTCTCCCAAAGCGAAGATTCGGTGTTGCAGGCGTTGATCCCGTTCTGTCCCCAGGCCCCGCCCGATGATAAACGGGTTGTCTTCCTCGGTTCGGTCAATGATGCGATTGCCGATGATTTTCTCTTTGAGGCCTCGCGTCTGGGTATTCCGGTCGCTGGTTTTCTGCCGGCCAATCATTTCCACGAACTGCCGCCGATTGGCCCAGGAACAATCATTGCGCCCCTGCAACCCTTCCTTGCCAAAGTGGCGAATCAGTTGACGAATGATCGTGGCGCGACGGTGATGTCGTCGCTCTTTCCCTTTGGTCCCGATGGCTGCCGTGCGTTCTGGGAAGACCTCGCGGCTCACTTTGATCTGAAAGTTGATCTGAGTGAGCGTGAAGCGGCGTCCTGGGCGCGGATCAAAGAGCATACCGATCTGCTCAAGGGTAAGAAGGTCTTTCTGTCCGCCGATACGCTGCTTGAATTGCCCCTGGCCCGCTTTATTCGTGCCGCTGGTGCCGAGGTGCTTGAGTGTTCGACCCCTTATATTAACCGCCGCTTCCACGCCCGCGAACTGGCCTTGCTCGATGGGGTGCGCCTTGTTGAACAGGCGAATTTCGAACGCCAGTTGCGCAGTATCGCCGAAGAACAGCCCGATCTCGTGATCTCCAATATTATTACCGCTAATCCACTCATTGGTCACGGCGTGGTCGCGAAATGGGGCACCGAGTTCATCTTTTCCCCTATTCACGGCTGGGCTGGCGTCAATACGCTCGTTGGCCTCTTTACCCGAGCCCTCCGCCGTCACGCCCGCCTTGACCCCCTTGGCAGTGATCCGGTCTGGATGGCTGGTGTGATGCCGGGTGCCCCTGAGATCATTCCGCTTACCCGCGGGTGAGCCTATGCTGATGGAGTGAGCGCATGCGACTGGCTTATTGGATGTACGAAGGTACGGCCCATCACGGGGTCGGTCGGGTGATGAACTCGATGCGCAATACCCACGCCGTCTTTCATGCCCCGCAGGGTGATGGGTATGTGAATACGATCTTTACGATGCTCGAACGGACGCCCGGGTTTCCGGCGATGACGACGAGTGTGGTGAGTGGTACCGATCTCGCCCGTGGGACGCTTCGCCTTCCCGAGACGCTGCGGCAGGTCGAGGCGACCCGCCATCCCGATCTGATTGTGGTGGTTGCCTCGTGCTCGACGATTTTGCTGCAAGAAAATCTGGAGATTGCCGCGCATCAGTCTGGTCTCGCTTGCGAGGTGATGGTCTATGATGCGAATCCCTATCGGATGCAAGAGACCGCCGCCGCCGAGGGGCTCTTTACTGCGTTGGTGAAGAAGTATGCAACCCCTCAACCCCTGACCTCGCTGCCGAGTGTGAATATCCTTGGACCTTCGTCGCTCGGCTTTCACGCCCGCCACGATCTCATCAGTCTCCGTCGCATCCTCAAAACGCTCGGGGTGGCCGTCAATGTGGTGGCCCCTTGGGGGGCGAGTGTTGATGATCTCCGTCGCTTGCCGGCGGCCTGGCTCACCATTGCGCCCTACCGCGAGCTCGGTCGGCTCGCCGCTGAACACCTCGAGGCGCAGTTTGGTACGGCTGCGCTCTATGATGCGCCGATTGGGGTGCAGCCAACGCTGCGCTGGCTCGATGCTTTGCTCGAGACCCTCAATACGGTTGGCTCGCGGCTTGCTGTGCCGCCATCGCCGCTCAAGTTGCCCCCACTGACCGAGTTTTCGCTTGATGGCATGTCGGCACCTTCGAATGTGCCCTGGTTTGCCCGTACGGCCGATATGGAGAGCTTTACGGGTAAGAAGGCGTTTGTCTTTGGCGATGCAACCCATACCGTCGGTGTCACCAAGTTTCTTGCCGATGAATTGGGTATGCCAATTGCGGGTGCCGGTACCTATCTCGTGAAGGAGGCCGACTGGGTGCGGTCGCAACTCCAGGGTTATGTCAGCGATGCGGATTTCCTCGCCACCGATGAGTTTCAACAGGTCGCTGACCGGATCGGTCAGTTGCGCCCTGAACTTGTCTGTGGGACGCAGATGGAACGGCATACCGGTCGTCGGTACGATCTGAATGTGATGGTTATTTCGTCGCCAACACATATCGAAAATCACTTGCTTGCCTATCGCCCATTCCTCGGTTTTGATGGGGCCGATGTGATTGCCGATGAGGTCTCAACAACCTGTACACTCGGCATGGAGAAGCATCTCATCGATATGTTTGGTGATGCCGGGCTGGAACTTGTTGAACCCGCCGCCGCTGAGTCGGCTGAACCAGTGCTTGCGAGCAATGGCAATGCCGCTGTGGCACCAGTTGCTGTGGTCGCTGAGCTGGTCAAGCCAACAAACGGCCATGCGCCTGAAGAGCAATCTTCCAACGGCAACGGATCCGCTCTACCCACCGGTGCTGCGCCATCTGGTCAGACCGCTGCGGTGCCCGCTGTGAATCCGGTCTGGACGGCTGATGGCGAAGCGATGCTCAAGAAGATCCCCTTCTTTGTTCGTGGCCGCGCACGGGGCAATATCGAGAAGTATGCCCGTGAACATGGAATCGCGACGATTACCGCCGAGGTGCTGCTCGCTGCCAAAGAGCATCTCGGTGCCTAGATCAGGTGAAGTATGACCATGACAGCCCGACCGCTCCACGAGATTACCCTGCTTTCGCAGGCCGAGCGGTTCAAAGGTCGCCCGAAGCTGTGTAGTGATTGCGGGGTCTGTGGCGGTGAGTTGCGCCCGAAGATGGCCGCTTCGTGTGTCTTTGTCAACAATAAGCACGAGGTGTTTGAACGTCAGTTCCACGGGCGCAACCGTCGCGATGGCGATGAGTTGCTCTTTGGGGTACATCGGGCCATCCATATCGCCCGGATGCGCACGCCCAATCTCGAAGCGCAGTGGAGTGGCATTATTACGTCGCTTGCCGCTTTGCTGCTCGAGCGTGGTCTGGTCGAGGGCGTCATTACGACGAAAGCCGCCCCCGGGACCCGCTGGGCACCGCTGCCCTTCTTGGCGCGTACGCCGGAAGAGGTGCGGGCGAGCGCCGGCAATAAGCCCTGCCTCTCGCCGAATCTTGAGGTGCTCGATGAGGTGCGGGCCGCTGGCCTCAAGCGCCTTGCTTTCATTGGCACCGGTTGCCAGGTTCATGCGCTGCGCGCGCTTGAGCCGGAACTTGGCCTCGAGCAGTTGTATGTGATCGGGTTGCCCTGTACCGATAATACGGCCTATCCCGATCTCCAGCGCTTCTTGAAGGTTGCTTCGAAGTCGCCCGAGACGATTGTGCATCACGAGTTTATGCAGGATTTTCGCGTCTGGATGCGCCACGAAGATGGTCATACCGAGACGATCAATTTTGTTGATCTTGATGTCAGCGCCCTCGGCGGTGAGCGCGGCGTCTTCCCGGCAGCCTGCCTCAGTTGTTTCGATTATCAGAATGGCCTGGCCGATCTCACGGTGGGCTATCTCGGAGCCCCCTTGCCCCCCGATGAACGCTGGCAGTGGATGTTTGTCCGTAACGAGCGCGGCGAAGAGCTCTTTGAGTTGATCCGTCCCTCGCTTGAACTCGGTCAACGTACCGAGGGTGGCGACCGTCGGGCGGGTATTCAGGCCTATGTGGGGATGCTGCGCAAGCCCCGTAAACGGCCCCCGTTGCCGGTGCGCAAATTTGTCGCCTGGCTCCAGCGCTCCAAAGGCCCCAAAGGGGTTGAGTTTGCCCGCAGTGTGATCGAACAGAAACTGCTGCGCAATCTCGTCTATGTCCGTGACCAGTTCCCCCGCCACGAACAGCGTATTGTGCCTGGGTATGTCTATCGTGCCCTCGCCTATACCGCCGATGTCTATGCCCGTGAGTTCGGTCGCCCCCTCGCATATGCCCCCGCCGAGGCAGCGACCAGAAGCGAGGCTTGAGTTGAAGGAGAGAGCTTCATGTCCCTGATTCTTGCTGTCTATGGCAAAGGCGGGATTGGCAAATCAACGACCAGTGCCAATCTCTCGGCGGCGATGGCCCTCAAAGGGGCGAAGGTGTTGCAGATTGGCTGTGACCCGAAACATGATAGTACCTTCCCCTTGACCGGCTTGCTCCAGCCTACCGTGATTGATGTGCTCGAAGAGGTTGATTTCCATATTGAGGATGTCGCCCGCGAGGATGTGATTCTGACCGGTTTTGCCGGTGTCGATACGCTCGAAGCGGGTGGCCCGCCTGCTGGCAGTGGCTGTGGCGGCTATGTGGTTGGCGAGACGGTGAAGTTGCTCAAAGAGTTTGGCCTCTATCATAAGTATGATGTGATTCTCTTTGATGTGCTTGGGGATGTGGTCTGTGGTGGCTTTTCGGCCCCGCTCAACTATGCCGATTATGGCATTATCATTGCATGCAATGATTTTGATAGCATCTTTGCCGCCAACCGCCTCTGTCTCGCCATCCAGCAGAAGAGTCAACGCCATAAAGTGAGGATGGCTGGCTTGATTGCGAATCGGGTCGATCCTGATTTTGGTGGAACTGGCCTCCTTGAGCAGTTTGTTGAGACCGTTGGTACCAAGATTATCGGGCGAGTTCCCTATCACGACCTGATCCGTCGCTCCCGCCTGGCAGGCAAGACCCTCTTTGATATGGAGGGTGAAGGCAAAGAGGATTGCCTCCGTCCCTTCAATGAAATGGCCGAATATCTCCTTGGTCAACCCGAATCGACGATCCCGAATCCAATGCACGACCGTGCGATCTTCGACGTGGTGGGTGGATGGAAGTAGATTATGTTTTTTTCGAGCGAAGGATGCCTGCAAAGCTGGCATCCTTCGCTCAGAAAAACCTGGTTTGGAGCCTCTTAGGTGGGACGATGTCCCTCAAAAGGTAACGTCTGTGGATCCATCACGAAACTATGCGCTCGCTGGAGCTGCGCTCTTTAATCCGATGGCATCCGTCTACTGGCTTGATGTCGTACGTGGGCGCAAGCCCGGGGTTGGTCTTGCGCTTGTGAGTGCTGCTGGAGCCGCCTGTGCTGCCCTTGCCTCGCCGCGTGAGCAGCCGTTGCGTGCGGTTGGCACCGGCTTGCTGGCTGCCGCAGGTGCAGCGGTGACCGGCTTGGTGCTGCAGCGTTTTGTTACCTGGGTTGAGCAGCGCGATGGCCCACCTGCCCCACCCGATGCACGCGATCTGCTGGTTCCAGCCGCAGCAGTCTGTGGTGCCGTTGTTGGTGCCGTTGCCCTTGGGGGGCGTGCGCCGATTACGTATGCGCCCTACAATGGCAAGCCTGGTCATTATCGCTGGATCTCTGAAGGACCGCATACCGCTGCCCGGATCACCGCCTGGAGCGGCTATCTCTTGCATCAACTGGCTGTCTGGGGATGCATTTATGCTGCCCAACGCGCTCGCCCATCCTACGATAATGGGATGCGACCCCTCAACTGGACGGCGCTCGCCGTCAATGCTGCTGGGGTCGGGTTGCACTATGCTCAGACGCGCCGGTATTACGATGGCCTCGCGGTCGATGTGCCCGAAGGTACCTCGCTTGGCTCGGCGGCCTTTATGCTTATGCTGATTCTGGCGATGGAGACGCCCCGCCGCGGTTTGATCATGGGGCTGAAGCGTCCGGGCCTGCCACCTGAATTGGTTCGTTTTGTGCGACGTTACCACGGGTATATCTTTAGCTGGGCGACCGTCTATACCTTCTGGTACCATCCGATGGAGCCCCTGCCCGCGCATCTTGGTGGGCTCTACCATATGATGCTTCTCTTTGTGCAATCTTCCTTGCTCTATACCAATGCGCACCGTGACCCGCGCTGGACATTGGCGCTCGAGATGATGGTCTTGCCGCATGCTGTGATCACAACCCTACAAAAAGGTAGTGGTTTCGAAGGCATGTTCACCTTCGGTTTTCTCGGGATGTTTGTATTGGCGCAGATGCACGGTCTCGGCTTGAGCAAAGAGGCTCGTATTGGTATCGGGTCGACGTATGCAGCCTCAGCCCTTGCCTGGTATGGTTTGCGCCGCGAAATGCATCGCTTGCCTGACATTCTGCGGGTGCCAATCCTCGAATACGGCATTGTGAGCATCCTCGCCGGCTTGTCGCTGTTGATGCGGGCCTTGCGTCGCGGTACACAGCGCATTTCTGCCCCTGGCAGTGCTGTCTGAGTTGAAAGGTATCACGCTTCGTGTACCTGCATCTTTGTGCAGAGATCGAGGGCCTGTTGTAGTTGTTCCAGGCTTTGTGCTAGCGCAAAGGTTACTTCAGGCTCGGGCATGGCTTCGTTGTACAGGATGCTCGCTGCGTGCAAGAGACGTTCGTGGATCTTGTTGAGGGTGGCCTGAAGTTGGGTCAGGTCTTGTGCAAGACGTGGATCGATGGTGGGGCGTGTTTGTTGACGGTGTTGTTGCTCGCGCAGGCGCTCAAAGGTCTGGCGGAGCAAAGGCATCGCTGCCGCGAGGGTACGGCGGACAGAATGGTTTAAGGGTGGCTCACAGCCGAGCAAGAGAAGCCCGGGTGGGCCGTGACGTGTCGGTAAAATACCGGCAATATGGATGCTACCGTCCAGAGGCACTAGGCCCCCCGGTAGCACGGTAATGCCAACGAGTTGCATTGCGGCCTGCACGGCTGGCAAGGCATAGATGGCAACAACTTCGTCAGCGGTGGGGGCCGACATCCCGATGCTGAGTGGCACGATGTCAGGCATAAGCAGCAGACCACTCTTTGCCTGCGTACAGCGGGCAAAGGTTTCGAGTGTTACCTGCGCTGCTTCACTCAGTTCCTGGATTGATCCAAGTTGTAAGGCTAGATTGTAAAGCAACTCACTGTCAGGTTTCGCGTGAAAGGTCGTATCCAACGTTTGTGACCACAACTCTTGTGCTGGAGGCAATCTTATCCAGTATACCAAAAACTCGGGTTTGACGCACGACTCTGCCCTCGCTATAATGCCATGAATATCCTGAATCGCAGGACGAGGAGTAAGTTTCATGAGTCAGCCACAGAGTCGGCGTGGACGTAGAGTCGCCGAACGAAAGCGTAATCCACTGATCCCCTTCTACTGGGCGATCGGTGCTCTGGTTGTTGTAGGGGCGGCCTTTTTGATCACCTTTGCGGTGCGGGGTGGGTTCGGTGGCGGCGAAGTGCCAACGATCAATGCGCAAACTGGGCAGACGCCCGAGGGCTTCTGGTTTAAGGGGAATCCCGAGGCGGCGGTTACGGTTGTGGAATATGCCGACTATCGTTGTCCTGCCTGTGCGTTTTTTGATCGGAACATGTCGCCAATTATTACGCGTGACTATGTTGAGACCGGCAAAATCCAGATGATCTTTCATGAATTTCCTTTGAACAATAATGCGCAGGCGATTTCAGCGGCGGAAGCCGCCCGCTGTGCCGGTGATCAGGGCCAGTTCTGGGAAATGAACCATCTCTTGATGACCAATCAAGGTCAGTGGGCACAACTGAATAATGTCAACAATGTCTTTTCGGGGTATGCAGGTCAGCTTGGCCTGGATCGGGCGGCCTTTGATAGCTGTATGAGCGCAGGTACGCACAATGCAGCCATTCTCGCTGCCGTCGAGAGCTCGGTTGCCCGGGGCGTGACGGGCACCCCCTCGTTTGATGTGAATGGGCAACTGGTCGATATGAATGGCCTGCCTGGCGCCATTGAGGCAGCGCTGCGCACTGCCGGCCAATAAGCGTTGTTCCGCATAAGCGACCTTGTGCAAAGCGATGCGGTTGCCCTTAGGGCAACCGCATCGCTTTGCAATTGACATCATATCAGCAGAGGTCTATAATGCCGTGGTTACGAAACCTGAGCACGAGGAGTAGTTGAACGCCGTGCGTAGCAGAGAAATCATTTCAATCTTAGGGATTGTGATCATTGCGGCCCTGGCCCTCTGGATCAATCTGGCCCCTAACCAGATGGCGCTTGGTCGCGATGTGAGTTTTCGCCTGGGCCTCGATTTGCAAGGCGGTATTCAAGTCTTGCTGCGAGCAACAGATCCTGACGTTGATCGCGAACAGATGGAGATTGCCCGTGGGGTGATCGAGCGCCGGGTCAATGCCCTCGGTGTCGGTGAGACGCTCGTGCAGGTCGCCGGCAATGATCGCCTGATCGTTGAGTTGCCCGGCGTTGATGATCCCGAGCAGGCCGTTGAGACGCTGCGTGGTACCGGACGCCTTGAATTCATTGACTCGCAGGGCCAGTATCTACCTCCGGGTGCGTTGATCCGCACGACGGGCAGCCCCAATCCAGTGTTGCCTGAGGGAGTTGAAGAGGTCCAGACGCTTGACGATCTTGGGCCAATTTTTGAGAGCATTACTGATGGAGCTGACCTTGATACCAGTTCCGTCCAGCCAGCCTTTTCGCAGGGTGGGGTCGCTGGGAGTCGTCCGGCTGTGTCGTTTGCCTTTACTGGTGAGTCGGCTCAACGTCTGGCTGCATTTACTGCCCAGAATGTTGGCCAACCAATGTGTATTGTGCTCGACAATGTTGTCATCAGTTGCCCCCAGATCAACGCGGCCCTCCGTGATGGCTCGGGTGTCATTGAGGTCAATGATGTCAATGACCGCGACAATATTCTCAATCAGTTGAAGTACGGCGCGTTGCCAGTGCCGCTCGTTGTCGAAACAAGCCGCAGCGTTACGGCAACCCTTGGTCAAGAGTCGGTTGAGTCAAGCGTTATAGCTGGTTCGATCGGGTTGAGTCTGGTCGCCATCTATATGATCGCCTTCTACCGGTTTCCTGGTCTGCTGGCAACCCTGGCGCTGGCGCTCTATGTCTTGATTAGCTTTGCCCTGTATCGCCTCATTCCCATTACGCTTACGCTACCAGGCATCGCTGGTTTCGTGCTCTCGATTGGTCTGGCGGTTGATGCCAATGTGCTGATCTTTTCACGGTTACGCGAAGAGTATCGACGTGGGCGCGATATTCATAGTGCCCTTGAATTTGGCTTTGAGGAATCATGGTCTGCAATCCGTGATTCGAGTGTTTCGACGTTGATCACGAGCATCGTGCTCTTTATCTTTGGCAATAGCTTTGGCGTGAGCATTATTCAGGGTTTTGCCCTGACGCTGGGTCTCGGTATTCTGCTCAGTCTCTTTACGGCTGTGGTGGTGACACGTACCTTCCTGCGCCTCTCGACGCCGATCTTTCGGGATGACCGGGCATGGATCTTTGGCATTGATCGCACCAAACCTGCGGTGGCACCCTCCACCGCTGAGGCGATCTGATATCCTTCTGTGGAGTGGTACGTCGTATGTTGGAACAGCTTGTCAAGCGCCGCTACTGGTGGTTTGTGCTTTCGCTCGCCATGATTTTGCCCGGGCTCTATTTTCTTTTGCTGCATCCTCTCATTACCACCGGGCAACCCCGGCTTGGTTTGCGCCCGAGCATTGACTTTAGTGGTGGTTCCCTCTGGGAGGTGCGTTTTGCTGAACGCGCCCCCGGTGAACTGGGTTCCTCTGAGGTCGGGGCTGCGTTCGCTGCCGCAGGGTTCGACAATGCCCAGGTGCAGATGAGTCAGGTCGACCTGGATGGAAACCTGATTGTGACTGCCCTTGTGCGTACGCGCCCTCTGAACGAGCAGTCGCCCCTGCAGGATCGTCAGGCAGTCGAGGCTGCCCTTAATGATCAGATCGGCGCTGCGGCGATTGAACGCCTCGAAAGCGTTGGGCCGACAGTTAGTCAAGAGTCAACCCGCAGTGCCGTGATTGCCGTGATCGGTGCATCGTTGATAATCTTGCTCTATCTGACCTGGGCCTTTCGCCAGGCGCCCCATCCGTTTCGGTATGGGATGTGTGCCATTATCTCGATGGTGCATGATGTGGTTATTATTATTGGGGTAGCTGCGATCTTCAGCACGTTCAATCCCCGGTTTGAGGTGGACGCCCTCTTCTTGACGGCCTTGCTAACCATCCTGAGTTTCTCGGTACACGATACGATTGTCGTCTTTGACCGCGTTCGCGAGAATCTGCTGGCCCGTCAACCCGATCAGCACTTTAGTGATCTCGTCAATCATAGCATTGTGCAGACGCTGCCGCGCTCGATCAATACCCAGATGACGACGTTGTTTACGTTGACTGCGCTGCTCTTCTTTGGTGGCGAGACAATCCAGAATTTTGTCTTGATCCTCTTGATCGGGTTGGTTGTAGGCACCTACTCTTCGATCTTCAATGCCGCTCAGATCCTGGTGGTCTGGGAATACCGTGAATGGAAGAACTGGTTTGGTCGTGGGCGCGGTGATCACGAAAAGCCGGCGACCGTCTAACACTGCTGTTGACGAAAACGACCAGCGAAGCTGGTCGTTTTCGTCATTTATGGCGTATCGCCCATGCTCGAATGGGTGGCTTGCAGCGGAACAACTGGTTCATGGGTCAACCAGTAGTAACATCCTGCGGCCACTGGTGTCAGCAGCCAGTAGTTGAAGAGCCGGAAGATGATCGCGGCGGGTACCGCAGCAGGCCCGACCCCAAGTTGCAGCAGGGTTGCGACCAGAGCCGCCTCGACGGTGCCGCCGCCCCCTGGTAGCACGTTGAAGGTCGAGGTAATCAGGGCAATGCCAAAAGCGACGATGACCGTCACGAGACTAGCTTCCACCTCAAAAGCCCAGAGCACGCAGAGCATCCCGAAGCTATGGGTGATGAGGGCCGTCAACTGGATCAGCACCAGCACGATGACATCACGCCGACGACTGGCAAGCAGCCTGCGACCAATAATCAATTCGGCGAGCAGACCTTCGAGCCACGTGCTCTTCCAGGGGTGACGCAGCAGGCGGCTGACGGTGTGTTGAAAATGTGCGAGCCACGCACGTAGTTGCGCCCCCGGTCGGGTCAGGACATAGAAGGCCGCGCCTACAAGCGTGATGGCAATACTCCCCGCGATATAACTTGCCTCGCCGGTAGCCTGGTGTTGGAGGGCCAGGATGATCAGGCTGAAGGCAAACATCATCAGCATTGCGGTGACATAACTAATCGTCTCGAGTGAGGCGATCAGGGCCGACTGCCCCTGGCTGATGCCACGACGGTTGAAGGTACTGATCAAAAAGGCATAACTGCCAACCCCACCGGCAGGCACTGACTGACTGATAATGATGGCGACAAGGGCAATCGCCCAGAGCCGCATCAGATTCATACGATAGCCTAGTGAACGCAGGACAAGATTGAGGACCTGGGCGCTCATCAGGTACCCGATTGGAATCAACCCCATCGCCAGGAGTAACCATTCCGGACGAGCATCATCAAGAAGCTCAAAGGCTTCGAGAAGCCATGCGCGATTCAGGTAGGCGAGAACCAGCAGTGCCAGACTGATCAGCAGACTGGTGAGTAACTTCCAGCGGGTACGACGCATCTGTCTTCCTCGAATTACCAGACGATACTAAAGTTACCCTCTTTGCGGGTTGGTTCTTCCCAGGTAACGTCAACTTTTTCAACCTGGGCCTGGATTGGTCCGCTATAGCACCAGGTGACGAGCCGTTGAACGGCTGGGCGTGTTCCTTCAAAGACCGCCTCGACGCGGCCATCAGGGAGGTTGCGAACCCATCCCTCTACCCCGGTTGCACGTGCCCGATCACGGGCATAGGCGCGGAAACTGACACCTTGCACGCGCCCCGCGATAAATACATGCGCACGTACCAGATCCATAGCTCTTTTGCCTCTAGCTTTTTCTTGTTCAAGGGTGCTTCGTTGCATAGAATAGTATACCGCACGCAGCGAGCATCGCACAATAATGGTATACTGCTTTCAGCATTTCTCCTTCGCTGAGAAACCAGCCAGCTTAGTTGGCTGGTTTCTCAGCGAGGCAATAGATTTCAGGGCTATAGCCTTGAACATAGACTCTATGATTGATCAGGCAAAAATCCGCAACTTCTGTATTATCGCCCATGTTGACCACGGTAAGACGACGCTCTCGGATCGTCTGTTGCAAACAACAAGCACGATTGCCGATCGCGATCGCCGTGAGCAGCACCTTGACTCGATGGATCTCGAGCGCGAACGGGGTATTACGATCAAGCTCAAGGCTGTCCGTATGCAGTATCATGCTGCTGACGGTGAGACCTATATGCTCAATCTGATTGACACCCCCGGTCATGTCGATTTCAACTATGAAGTCGGACGCTCACTTGCCGCGTGTGAGGGTGCCCTGCTGGTCGTGGATGCCGCTCAGGGAATCGAGGCTCAAACGCTGGCGAATGTCTATCTGGCCCTCGAGCATGATCTGGCAATTATCCCCATCATTAATAAAATTGATCTGCCTGGTGCCCATCCCGATGAGGTCGCCGCAGAGATTGAAAAGGTGATCGGCATCCCCGTCGAAGAGTCGATTATGGCGTCGGCCAAAGAGGGCCTCGGCGTGCCCGAGATCCTCGAGGCGATTGTTGCACGCGTTCCGCCACCTCACGGGCAGATATCACGGCCCGCTCGTGCGCTGATCTTCGACTCACACTATGATCCCTATAAGGGGGTTATTGCCGCTGTGCGTGTGGTTGATGGTGTCTTCCTGTCAGGCTCACGGGTGCAGTTGATGGGTACTGGTGCAAAAGCTGAGACGCTCGAGATCGGGTGTTTTCGGCCAATGATGCAAGCGTTGCCCGCCCTCAATCCCGGCGAGGTCGGTTATATCGCCACTGGTCTCAAGACGATTGAGGAGTGTCAGGTCGGTGATACGATTACGCTCGCCGATAATCCCGCCGAGATGCCGCTTGTCGGCTATCGTCCCGCCAAGCCGATGGTCTTTGCTGGCCTCTATCCCATTGAGAGCAATGCCTACCCTGATCTCCGTGATGCGCTCGAGAAACTGAAGTTGAATGATGCCGCTCTTTCGTATCAACCTGAGAGCTCGGCAGCGCTTGGGTTCGGTTTTCGCTGCGGCTTCCTCGGTCTCCTCCATATGGAGATTGTGCGTGAGCGCCTCGAGCGTGAGTATAATCTCGATCTGCTCATTACGGCGCCGAGCGTCGAGTATCAGGTGTTGTGTACCGATGGCGAAATCCTGACCGTCGCCAATCCCTCGGAAATGCCCGATCTCAGCAAGATTGTGGCGATTGAAGAGCCGATTGTCCAGATTAGTGTCATTGCACCGTCGCGCTATATCGGTACGGTTATGGAGTTGGTGACGACGCGGCGCGGTATCTTTGATACCATGGAGTACCTCGATCCAACACGGGTGGTGCTCAAATATCGGATGCCCCTGGCTGAAATTGTGATTGACTTTTATGATCAACTCAAGAGCCGTACGCAGGGCTATGCTTCCCTTGACTATACCCTGGCTGGTTATCTTGAGGCCGATCTGGTCAAACTTGATGTGCTGGTCAATCAAGCCTCTGTTGATGCGCTCTCGTTGATTGTGCATCGCGAATTTGCCTATCAGCGCGGGCGCGATCTGGTCGAACGGTTGCGTCAGTTGATCCCGCGCCAGATGTTTGAGGTGCCGATCCAGGCGGCCATTGGTAGCAAGGTGATCGCTCGTGAGACGGTGCGGGCCATGCGGAAAGATGTGCTGGCGAAGTGCTACGGTGGCGATGTGAGCCGCAAACGCAAACTGCTCGAAAAGCAGAAAGAGGGCAAACGTCGTATGAAGATGGTCGGTAATGTCGAGATCCCGCAAGAAGCCTTTATGGCTATCCTCTCGCTTGGTGAGGATGTGCCTGAAAGTCGGTAGGCTGTCATGAGTATGCGTTATGCTGGTGTGCTGGTGATCTTGCTGCTCTTGCCACTACTGGTGGCTTGCCAGAGTACCGCGCAAGGCCAGGCAAACCTCGGTGCGCCTGAGAGCCCGGTGATGATGAGGGTTGGGGGGCAACAGTTCACCATAGCCGATTTTTCGCAGCGCCTTACACGCGATATTGGGCCTGCAATTGAAGGTTTGCTTGCCCAGGGCCAGACTCCCGCTGAGATCGAGCAACTTGCCGTCGAAGCTGAGATCCGGACACAGATTTTTGACCAAATGCTCCAGGATGCCTTGCTTAGTCGCTATGCGCGCCAGCATGGCATCGGCGTTGATGCAGCGGCAATTGATGCCGAGGTGCTGGCAATTGTCCAGCCTGCTGAAGATAGCCCTTTCCTGATTACCACCGATGCACGTTTGCAAAGCGCGCAAAGCCAGCTCAGTTTCGAGGTGGTCGCACGCAATACTGTCGCCCCAATGGTGCGCACGCGCTTGATGCTGGTGCCCGATGAGGCGCAGGCCGATGAGGTGCTGGCGCTGCTTGCCGCCGGCGGCGATTTCTATGCCCTCGCCGGTGAACGTGGCCTTGATATCGGGGCTCCCATGAATGATGCGGCCATCACCTGGGTTCCCACTGGTGATTTTCCGCCCGAAATCGATAGCGTTGTCTTTAGTGCTCCTCTCGAGACCCCGGGTAAAGTCAGCACAACCAGCGGTGTCTATGTCTTTGAGGTTCTTGAACGTGCCGAGCAGCGTCCTTTCGACTCCTTCGAGATGCTGCGCTCGAGCCAGAATGCCCAGGTCTTCTATGAGCAGAGTTTTGCGCCCTGGTATGAGGCCCTGCTCCTTGATGCACAGGCAAGTGGCGATCTTCAGATTGCCGAAAATTTCGATCCGAATATGGTGCCTTTGCCATTTCCTCAGTAATTCTTCGTTATGAATGTTACACCAGGTCAGTTGCTTGACGCTGCATTGCGTATCTTTGCTCTCGAAGGGACGTCTGGCGTCCAGTTTTGGGAGGCGCACGCTCTGCTGGCGGCCTCTCAGCCGCCTGGCTTGCCCCAGGTCGGGCACGCGTTAGGTGTTCGTCCGTGGGCCGAGACGATGCAGGCAGGCTCCTATCGTGTGCCTGTGATGCCCTTTCCCCTCCAGCCTGTCGCCCCGGCACTGATCTGGTGGCACCACGATGATCCGTCAGTGCCTCTGCATGATCTGCTGGCGCTGCGTTATCCTCCCCATCATCTGATCCGTCTGGCAATCCTTGATTCCCAGGGAAGACTGCGCGACCTCGTTGAAGGCTCGCTCACGACCTGGCCTGAACTGGTCGCTCAACCCGGTGAGACCTCCTTGCTGGCCGTTGACCACTTGCCGGTCAATGAGGATCAACGGAGTGCCGACGGCTTGCGCTGGGTGATGACCCGTTTGCTTGGGCCTGAAGGCTGTCCCTGGGATGTCCGGCAGAGCCACGCGGATCTGCGCAGTGCATTGATCGAGGAGACGTGTGAAGTTCTGGAAGCCCTCGATACGGGTGATATGGAGGCGCTGAAGGAGGAACTCGGCGACCTGCTGATTTCGATCTTTGCGCATTGCGAAATGGCTCGACAGGCTGGATATTTCACGTTCGAGGACGTTTTTGCCCAGGTCACAGGCAAGTTGATCGGGCGCCACCCGCATGTTTTTGGGAACCTGGTGGTCGACGGCGAGCATCAGGTGTTGCAGAACTGGGAACAGATCAAGGCGACCGAGTTGGCCGCGAAAGGCCGTACACGCGCTGGGACGCTTGATGGTGTCCCGCCCGAGCTGCCGGCGCTGGCTACAGCCCAAAAGATTGGCAAACGTGCTGCACGCACCGGTTTCAACTGGACGGGCATTGACCAGGTCTGGGCCAAGATCAATGAAGAACTGGACGAACTGCGGGCCGCCGCTGCCAGTGCTGATCCTGCTCACATCGCCGAAGAGTTTGGTGATACCCTCTTTGTCCTGACCCGTCTGGCGGCGTGGCTCCAGATTGATGCCGAACTCGCCTTACGCGACGCTAACCTCAAATTCCGTCGTCGTTTCGGGCAACTCGAAGCAACCGTCGCTGCGCAAGGACACCAGATGCACGCATTGAGTCTGGACGAGATGATCAGGCTCTGGCAAACCGTGAAATAGTCGTGTCGAAACCACCGCTTGAACTTCAGTTGGACGATATTGTACAGACGCGCAAAGCGCATCCGTGCGGTGGTGATACGTGGCGGATCGTGCGGCTTGGTGCCGATATCGGCATGCGTTGCGAAACCTGTGGGCGCAAAATTATGCTCCCCCGGGCAGAATGCGAACGCCGCATTAAACGCTTTGTGCGACGTGCAAATGATGAGGCTTGAAATGCTGGGGGCCACAGGCCCCCAGGAAGCTGTACCGCTGGAAAAAAGCTAGCGCAGTTAGCTTTTTTCCAGCGGTACAAGTAACCCTTCGAGGCGCTCGATATACCCTTCCATCACTGCAAAAGTCTGCTCAACGGGTTCCGCACTGCTCATGTCTACCCCGGCGTGACGCAGGGTATCGAGTGGGTAGCGTGAACTCCCTGCTGTCAGAAAATCACGGTAGCGCTCGACAGCCCCCTCGTGCTGCGCCAGGACACCCTCGGCAAGGGCGTGGGCACCTGAAATGCCCGTTGCATACTGATAGACATAAAAATTGGCATACAAGTGCGTCGAGAATTGCATCCAGGTTGACCCGACGCGTTCACGATCCACGACGACCTCGTCGCCATATCCTTCGGCAAAAAGATCGGCCATCAGATTGATCAGGTCATCGGCGGTGAGCGCCTGCCCCGCCTCGATGCGCTCGTGGATCGCCAGTTCAAAGCGGGCCAGGGTCGGCATGATGAAGAAGTAGCGATGGAAATTCGCCATCGCCTCTTCGAGTAGCGTAATCTGCTCGTCGCGGCTGGTCAGACGTTCAAGCAGGTGTTTGCGTACCAGGGCTTGATTGAAATTCGAGGCGACTTCGGCGAGAAAGAGCCCGTAGTTGCTATAGACGTAGGGCTGGGTGCTACGGGTATAGTACGAGTGCATCGAGTGCCCGAGCTCGTGGGCCAGCGTACTGAGCCCAAAAATATCGTCGTTGTACGACATCATAATGAAGGGATGTGTCCCTGGCGAGCCCATCGAGAAGGCTCCGGCCCGTTTGCCTCGGTTGGGATAGACATCAACCCAGCGTTGCTCGACGAGGCCCCGCCGCATCGTGCTCACATACTGCTCGCCAAGTGGGGCCATGCCTTCACAGATCCAGGTCACGGCTTGATCATAGGGTACCTTGAGTGGCTGTTGGGTCAGAGGTGCCTTGCTGTCATAGACATGCAACGGTTGCCCACCAAGCACACGTCGGCGGAGACGCCAGTAGCGGTGCCAGGTCGGCAGATGCCGTTTGAAGGTCGCAATCAACTGGTGAAAGACCTCAAGCGGAATGTGGTTGGGCGTGAGCGCCGCATCAAGTGCCGAACGATAGCCGCGGGCGCGGGCATTGAAGACATTGCGGCGCACCTCGGTGGCGAGACAGGCGGCCATCGTATTCTTGAGCGCCAGATGCGCATCGGCATAGTTCTGCCATGCACTCTTGCGCACCGCCGGATCGATATGGGTCACCAGCGCATTGATATTGCCCTGGGCAATCTCGTAGGTCTCGCCTGTCTGGTCGCGCGCAGGTTCAAACCTCAGATCGGCATTGGTCAGGATGCCATGGATGGTTGCGGCGGCATCAAAGGGTTCACTGGCCTGGCGCAACAGCGCTTCGACCTCAGCCGAGCGCACATAGGGTTCACGCCGACTCAGCCGGTCGAAGTGATGCGCAAAGATCGCCAGGCGCGGCTCTTGCTCGACCCACTGCTGCAGGGTGGTGGCACCAAGTGCGAGCAATTCGGGTTCAGTAAATGCGGTCGCTGACCCCAGGCGTACCAGGGTTGCTGCCGTACGATCGACTCGTGCTTTGGCCGCCTGATCAAGCGTATTAACCGCATAAAACATGCGCGCATAGACCGTCACCTTGCCACTCAGGCGCAGGACGCGCTCGGCGAGTTCAAGGTAATCGGCTACCACCGCAGGCCCTTCAGCAAAGCGGCCCTGAAAGGCCTGCAATACCTCAATGTGACCAGTCACTTCATCAAGTGCCGCTTGCCACGCTGTATCATCACCAAACACACTCTGGGTATCCCACGTATACGCGACAGGAAGAGCACTACGTTCCACAAGACTCATACAAAAGTTCCTTTCAACTCCCGCTTCCCCCACCGGTCACCATTGCGACACGCCCTGTCATGGTCGCAGTTCCTTTGATAGCCTGTGACATTTGTCTAAGTATATAGCACATTCTAAAACCCTTGTTTGTGCTGGTGAAAACGGCAGCGAAGCTGGCCGTTTTCACCAGCACAAGCGAGATTCTTGGGGGCCGTAGGCCCTCAGAAGAAACCTGGGTTGTTAGGGCGTCAGCCCTAAATCTCATACATTTGGGGCGTAGCCCCCTACCTACGCCGTAAGGCAATGAGTACCTCACGGAAGAGCGCCGTCAGCAGGGCAAGTTCATGACGCTCTGGTTGAGCGCGGGTGATGAGATTGCGGAGCCGCCGCAGTGTCGTTGCCCCGTCGCCCGATTTGATAAAGCCAACCGTTGCGACCAACTCGCTCAAGACGGCGGCAAAGCGTTCGCGTTCGGCAAGCGTGGCTGGTTTGCGCATGCGTTCAGGCATTGCAACAGATTCATCTCTGGCCATACGCAATTCGTAGAGAATGAGCATAACAGCCTGCGCCAGATTGAGCGATGGGTAGCCTGGTTCCGTCGGCAGACTGACCACGCAATCGCAACGGTCAAGGGCCTCGTTGTCGAGCCCGTGATCTTCGGGGCCAAAGAGAAGGGCGACTGGCCCGGCAGTTGCGTTGCGCACCACGAGCTCACGGGCAAAAGGGCGCAGATCATGCCGCATCACCCTCCCAGGGTGACTGCGTTCGCTTGTTCCGACGACAAACCGCGCTTCGGCGAGGGCCACGGCGAGATCCGCCTCATACCGGATGCGCGCAACAAATGCCTCACTCCGATGGGCAATGCCGAGCAGGTCAGCTTCGACGAAGGGGGTTGGTTCAACCAGGCGTAGCTCGGCAAAGCCAAAATTGAGCATCGCCCGCACAACGGCCCCAATATTGCGCACATCCTGTGGGCGCTGCAAGACAATGATCATCGGCTTATTTCAGAATATAGTAGGTCGCCCGTTTGTCGCCGACCTTCAACAAGAGCCCACGGTCAACCAGGTCAGCCAGGTCGCGGCGGATCGTCTCGGGGCTGACCTCGGCATACTGCTCTTGCAGATCGCGGTTGGTGATGCGATGCTCGGCGGCCAGATGCATCAACGCGGCAATCTGGCGCTCGTTGAGCCCGAGGCGCACCCATTCGCGGGTATCAAAGCCGTCTGGCCCGTAGGCCTCAAGCGGTTGACCCTGAAGGCTAACGAGAAAACCGGCCGCCGTTTCGCGGAAGACCGGCGGCGGCAGATTGGCCTCGGCCATCTGGCGCAACATACGATCAATGCCATAGCCGAGGCGCTCGATCATGCCATAATCAGCCAGTACCTGCACCAGACTCTCGTTGCGTGAGTAGCGTTCTTCGACCAGATTGTGCAGCGTCACATGGCCGGGCAGGCGCCCTGGTGAGTAGACCTCAAGCCGGTCGCTAAAGAGTGAGACCCGGATGCCCTCGCCGCGCACACTGTAATCACGATGGGCCACAGCATTGACCAGCGCCTCACGCACCGCACCCGGCGGGAATTGCGTCCAATCCTGGCGTTCAAAGCCGGCCATCCGGCTCCCTTTACGGATATGTTCGCTCAGCCACCGTTCAGCGCGTCTAATCATCTCAACAAGTGGCGCACGAATATCTTCACGCTCAAAAACATCGGCCATATCGTAGCCACGGTAATGCACAAGCGTCATTTCAGCCTGGGGATACCGAGCCTCGACACGTCGGGCAAAGAGCAGGAACCCGGCATTGGTCGGCTGCCACGTCGGATGCGCCTCAGACAGGGGTTGCATCGGCACGACAGCCCCACGCCGGTAGAGCAAGCCGAGCGCCTCCTCGGTGGCATCAAGCCCCACCCGTCGGGCATAGGCCTCGATGCTAACCGGATCAAGCTCGTCAAGCGTTGCCCCGTCGGGCACCGAGCGTTCCCAGCTTACCTCGCCGCGCTCGAGCAACAGGCGCCGCAGGGCATCCGGGGCGAGCGGCTGATTCGTGGCACCTTCGCGGCGCACATACTTGCCGTGCAGCGCATAAACTTGCGAAAGGCCCGCAGGCACCGTGAGGATCAGCAGGTGCTTGCCGTCGTGCTGTACCTCGCGGGGCAACGGCAAAATCAAGGGTGGTGTACAGGCGAGCGCCGCGTCGAGCAACAACTCGCGGGCAGCGAGAGCATCAGTGAGCCCTTCAACCTTGGCCCGGATGCGCCCGCTCACGCCAAGCACCAGCGTCCCACCAGTGTTATTCGCAAAGGCCACGAGGATCTCGGCCACCTCATCAACACGCGCCCGTTCACGCGCAAAGGCCACGTGCGGCCCTTCGCCTGCGGCCAGGATCATGGTCAGTTCAGGTAATACTTGCATAAAACGCACACTTGAGCTATGCTTAGTATATATTGTAGCATACATGTGAGGAGTTTGGCGAATGCCTGATGCACGTACCCACGATCTGATTACTGTTGCCACCGGCGCGGTGATGACACCGGTGGTGTATGGCTATCTGAGCGAAGCGATGCAACGAGGGCATGCCGATGCGGTTACGCTGACCCTCTGGCTTGTCGGGTCGCATCTCGTTTCGGGCATCCTCTTTTCACCAGATCTTGATCTTGATTCGAAAATTGATAATCGTTGGGGTGTTTTCTACTGGATCTGGCGTCCGTATATGCGTATCATCCCTCATCGCCACTTCTTTAGCCATAGTCTGATTTTTTCTCCGCTCCTCCGTCTTGCCTATTTCTATCTGGTGGTGACTTTGCTCCTCTTTTTTTGGGTTTGGGTGATGGCACAACTGGGTCTCGTTGTGCCCGATTATCACATGCAGTTGTACCAGTATATGCGTGCCTGGCTGAGTGCCAACCCCGAGGTCAGCATTGCCGTCTTGTTGGGTTTTTGCACGGGCAGCGCGGCGCATACCATTGCTGATTGGAGTGTCACCAACGGGCAGCGGTTCCTCCGGATCTTTGGCATTCGCATCACGCGCAGCTATCGTGGACACGACGGCTCCATCCATCAGCGTCGCGTGCGTTGGTAGGTTGGAATGGCGGTTGTGGGCGGCTTTGCCGCCCACAACCGCCATGGGAGGTGGGGCAGATGCACGGACGCATGCCCAGATTGCTCCCTGGCACGATCTGTGGTACACTTGTGCGTCTTATGGGAACACTTTGCAGTGAGAAGGCCAGGAGGGTATGCAACTCCTCTATCTTGATCCGCAACAACTTGAACTCGATCCTGAGGGCGTCCGTGAAGATCCGGGTGATATTGCTGGTCTCGCCGCAACGATTGCCGACCGTGGTCTGCTGCAACCGCTTGGTGTGGTCGCAATTGGTACCGGACGGTATCGGGTTGTCTATGGTGGCCGTCGCCGTGCGGCAGCGGTGCAGCTCGGGCTCGAACGAGTCCCATGCATCGTACTGGATGCCGATGATCCTGATCTCTTGCTGCGCCAGTTGATCGAAAATGTGCAGCGCCAGGATCTGAATGATCTTGAACAGGCACGTGCCTATGCGCGTTTGCGTGCCCATCTGATCGAGCAGCATGGCAAACAACCCGAAGGTGAACTGGATGAGGCCGTGGGCAAACTCGTTGGTATGACGGGTCGCACGGTTCGCCGCTATCTCGGTTTGCTCGAATTGCCTGAAGAAGTCCAGTTGATGGTACGCCGTGGTGAGTTGAATGTCACGCAAGCCCAGCATCTCCGCCGGGTGCCGAGTCCGAAAACCCAGCTTGAACTGGCCCGCTTTGCCGCCGATGAAGGCATGTCGGCGTCTGAGTTGAGCCGTCTGACCGCCTATTTTGCGGCCAATCCTAACCTGACGCTTGAAACGGCGTTGCAGGCCCTCGAGGCTGGCGAGCAATTGCGTACGACACCTTCACCTGCCGAGCATGGAAGTGCCGGAGGCCCGCTCGCCAAAACGAGTGGGGTTGTCCTGGAGGAGGTCGAACGTGACGCCGATCTCTGGGACGATGACGAAGCTAACGACGATGACCAGTATCTACGGGTCGAAGAAGAGACCGTCGAGAATCAGCCCAAAAATAAAGCGCGCGTCTTTCGCATTCGCTCGCTTGACCAGATGGTCGACGAGACTGATCGCCTTTCACGCGCCTATGTTGAGGGCGATCTCAACAAGTGGGTCGAGCACGACGATGGTGCACCCTTCAAGCTCCGACTCCTCTTGAAGCAACTCGAAAGCCTCAGTCGTGGGCTGCGTGAACTGGCCCATCAACGCGGTTGGCCCACCGAAGAATAAGCTCCTCGCTCTCAAAAAACGTGATGCGCGGCGAGGCCAGCTTTGCTGGCCTCGCCGCGCATCACCCGAGCATTACTTTGCGCCCTGAAAGAGTGCGATCAACTCGGCAATCGTTTGCTCTTGTGGTACCTCGCTATCGCCGAGGCACCCCTGGGCATAACACTGGAGCACTACACTGCTCACGCTCGCGAGCGCCGACTTGACTGCCGCCACCTGAGTGACAATCTCGCGGCAGTCACGGCCAGCCTCGACCATCCGTTGGACACCACGCACCTGGCCCTCAATCTTGCGCAGGCGCAACAGAACGTCATCACGCCGAGGGTCACTAAGGGTATGTACGTGATCCTGATCGGCCATAATAGTCTCTCTCGATCTGAGATAGAAACGAAATATCTTACTTATTCCGATCTACATGCGCAGATTGACATGCAACCTTGACTATCGACATCAATCAGGCGAGAATTTTATCGAAGGCCTCGCGATAGCGAGCCTCGGGCTGTGAACCAACCATCCGCCCGATCTCAAGGCCATCCTTGAAGATTATAAGGGTCGGAATGCCCTGAATACCCAGCTTGCTGGCATTCTGAACCTCTTCATCGGTATTGACCTTGGCAATCGTCAGGCGTCCCTCGTACTCACCGGCCAGTTTATCAAGGATTGGCCCGATCACGCGACACGGCCCACACCAGGGTGCCCAGAAATCAACGACAACCGGCGTCTCAGCCTGCAAGACCTGCTGCGCAAAATTAGCATCCGTGACCACGATTGGCTTTGCCATTAGAATTCCTCTCAAAGACGGGCCATCCCGACCCGCAATATAGCTTTCATAAAGTATCCTTCGGGGTACCCCCCTGGGGTATAGTATACCCGGAGCCTTTTCTCTTGTCAAGTCATGAACTTTAGGCCTGGCGACCTAAAAACCCTTGCTTGTACTGGCGAAAACGGTCAGCGAAGTTGGCCGTTTTCGCCAGCACAAGCGAGATTCCTGGGTGCCGCAGGTCCCACCCAAGCACCCATGGCCCTCAGCCGCTGAGGGCCATGTTATACTATCCTCACATACCATGAACCAACGTGAGGTGCTGCCAATGGTGCCATTGCTTGTTCGTACCTGTGAAGTTGGCCCCTGGCCGATGAATGCATATGCCTTGGTCTGCCCGCAGACTGGTGCGAGTGCCCTGGTTGATCCCGGGGCCGACCCTGAACGCTTGCTGGCGCTGCTGCAGGGTACGCAACCAGTCGCGCTGATTTTGACCCATACCCATCGTGATCATATCGGCGCACTAGAAGAGATGCGTGCCCTCCTGCACGTTCCTCTTTCTGCCCACCCTGGCCCGCACGCCAACGATCTGCACCTCGAACTCGATGCGCACCTGCATCACGATGCGACGCTGAACATTGGTGAAGGCCAGGTGCGTATCTATGCCACCCCCGGCCACTGCGCCGATCAGGTGAGCCTCGCTGTTATTGGTGGCGAAGCGATCCTGGTTGGTGATACCCTCTTTGCCGGTGGCCCGGGACGTACCTGGTCAGCCGGAGATTTTCAGACTTCGCTTGCGACCCTTCGTACCGTTGTATTGCCCTGGCCTGATACGGCGCACTGCTATCCCGGCCATGGCCCCGCGTTTCGTCTCGGCGAAGTTCGCCCGCTGATCGAGCAATTTCTCGCTCGACAACGCCCCGCCGATTTTTACGGCCATGCTGAATGGTGACATGGAGTAGTTATGCTGCGCAAAGTTGCCCTTTTTACCAATGAGTATCCGCCCAATGTTTATGGTGGTGCTGGCGTTCATGTTGAGTATCTGAGCCGTGCCCTCGCTAAACTTGTGTCGGTAGAGGTGCGCTGTTTTGGCGATCAGGTCGTTGATGACCCCGCCCTCACGGTGCGTGGCTATCCCCAGTGGGAGGAGACAAAACGCAATACCGACCCCCGCTTTTCTGGTGCCGTTGATGCGTTTGTCCGTTCACTCATCATGGCCAAAGATAATCTCGCTGCCGATGTGGTGCATTGCCATACCTGGTATACCGATATGGGTGGTTTGCTTGCTGGCAAACTCTGGGGCATTCCCTATGTGTTGACCATCCACTCGCTCGAGCCGTTACGCCCGTGGAAGGTTGAGCAACTGGGCAATGGCTATCACCTCAGTTCCTGGATGGAACGCACGGCCATCGAGCAAGCGAGTGCGATTATTGCTGTCTCAAACGAGACACGCTCTGATGTGCTGCGCTTCTTTAACATTGCCCCTGAAAAGGTTCATGTGATCTACAATGGTATCGATCTGGCAGAGTATCGCCGCACTGCCGCAACTGATGCGTTGGAGCGTTACGGGATCGATCCTGACCGTCCATTTGTGCTCTTCGTCGGACGCATCACCCGTCAAAAGGGCATTATTCACCTAGTCAACGCCATTCCGCACATCGATCCCGAGTTGCAAGTCGTGCTCTGTGCCGGTGCCCCCGATACACCCGAGATTGGCAAAGAGATGGAAGAAGGCGTGGCTATGGTAAGCGCCGGTCGCCCCGGTGTGATCTGGATCCGCGAGATGCTGGCCCGCCCCGATGTCATTCAGCTCTATTCGCATGCCGCTGTCTTCTGTTGCCCTTCGGTGTACGAACCCTTTGGCATTATTAACCTTGAGGCGATGGCCTGTGAGACCGCAGTTGTCGCCTCAGCGGTTGGTGGCATCAAAGAGGTTGTCGTCCCCGAAGAGACCGGTGTGCTGGTTGATCCTGGTCTCAAGCCAGATAGCTTCGAGCCAGACGATCCAGCGGCTTTCTCGGCCGATCTAGCGGCGGCCATCAATCGCATCGCAGGTGATGCGGCCCTGCGCGAGCGTTTTGGGCTCGCCGGACGGCGTCGCGTTGAAGAGCATTTTAGCTGGGACGCGATTGCCCAGAAGACGGTTGCTTTGTACGAGTCGCTGGTTGCCGAGGGGGTGCAAGGGTAGCTTCTAGCTGGGGCCGCAGGCCCCCAGGAATCCTGCGTATGCTGGCGCAAACGGCCAGCGAAACTGGCCGTTTGCGCCAGCATACGCAGGATTTTGGAGGGCGACAGCCCTGACACAGCGTAACTGGCAAGCACAATAAAGTATGTTATGATTCCGTTAGGAAGCAATGCAAAGAGAGGAGCAAAGACCATCGAGACTGGAATGATTGCCCGACGCGTGGTTGAACTGGCCGAGGATAAGCAGGCGCACGAAATCGTCTTGCTCGATATCCGACTGCAGAGTACCATCGCTGATTATTTTGTGATCTGTTCTGCCGACAATGATCGTCAGATTAAGGCGATTGTTGAACACGTTGATGAAAAAATCCAGCAGGAATATGGCCAGAATCCTCGGATCGAGGGTGCGGCTGACACCGGATGGATTGTGCTTGACTATGGCGATGTGGTCGTGCATGTCTTTAATCAACTTCAGCGCGACTACTATCGCCTCGAACGTCTCTGGAGTCTCGTTCCGCCAGTGGTGGTGGTGCAGTGATAATGAATCTGGAACAAAAAATAGCGGTCGTCACAGGTGG
Organism: Candidatus Chloroploca mongolica; assembly: GCF_004762035.2. GTDB lineage: Bacteria > Chloroflexota > Chloroflexia > Chloroflexales > Chloroflexaceae > Chloroploca > Chloroploca mongolica. The sequence continues at coordinate 44,130 of NZ_SIJK02000013.1, forward strand.
CACAGGTGCGCTTGGCAGTGCAATTGTGCAGATATTGCTCGCTGGCGGGGCCACGGTTGTGGTTCCCTTCCACCGCGAGCAGGATCTTGACCGTTTACGTGATCGCCTCGCGCTTCCGCCCCACGCTGCCCTCATCGGCGCACAGGTCGATCTCACTGATGAGCAGGCGGTGATGGCTTACTATCACCAGGTAGCGCAGGATTACGGTGGCCTTGATATCCTCGTCAATGTGGCTGGAGGTTTCGCCGGGGGTAAACCAGTCCATGAGAGCGGCTGGGCGATCTGGCAAACACAACTTGATCTCAATTTAAAAACAGCCGTGCTTTCGTGTGCTGCGGCTGTGCCCCATATGATGGCCCGCGGTGGCGGTGCGATTGTCAATGTGGGAACCCGCACGGCGACGCAACCGGGTGCCAATCTGGCCGCTTATGCTGCATCAAAGCGGGCTATCTTGCAGCTTACTGAAGCACTTGCTGCCGAATTGCAACCACACCGCATTACGGCCAATACCATTTTGCCGAGTGTCATCGACACACCATCTAATCGGAGTGCGATGCCCGATGCGGACTACGATGCATGGGTGCCCCCCGCGGCAATTGCACGCGTCGTCCTCTTCCTGGTTGGCCCCGACGCACGCATCATCAGTGGGGCGCATATCCCTGTCTATGGTGCCGCCTGAACGACCCAGGCACTCCCTCTATCGTTCATATGCCGAGGTACGCGGAGAGCGTACCTCGGCACATGAACAGAACCCTCCTACTCACCCTCAGGGATATTCCCAGTCTCTTCGTATTCGCGCAAGGCACGTACAGCCTGTTCAAATGAAAAGTAGTAGATTTCGGCGTCCCACCGACCATGCGCTGGATTCAGGCTGCACAAAATAGCAATCTCTGCCGCACCGTCATGATAGACGGTTGCCGTCGCCAACCAGAGGTTCTGACAGCGTACAGCATGGGCACTCAGCAGTTCACCGCGAAAGGTGTCGGCCCCGGCATCAGTCAAGATCTGGCCTGGATCCATCGCCGTTGTCGTCCTGCCTGCCATCTCAAGTCGCTCCTTCTAGGGATGCAGTATGCTGTCTGGCTATTGGTATTATAACGCAAACTGCCACTAAGGGGTATGCCCAACGGTGTCAAGGCCAGGCTCAGTCGGTTCAACGGGCAAAACTGGGCAACTCATCGGGGCATCTTCTGGCCGACTCGCGCCAAAATAAGCTTGCATAATCTGGGTTGTTGCAGGTACGGCCATCGTCGAAGATCCGTCACTCAGGTCGCCCACGCCCTCGATGAGCACCGCGACCACCACTTCTGGGTTGTCATACGGGGCAAAACCGACAAACCAGGCATGGCTCTGACGTATGAGACGACCATCGGTACGCTGGATCAATGGCCCAAACTCCGCGGTGCCAGTTTTGCCGGCAATCACCAATCCAGAACATTCAGGACGGGCAGCAACACCCAGACCATTGATGATCGACTCTAGCATGCCTTCACGCATAACACTCAGGTAATCTGGTTCAATGGGGACGCGCTGGAGCACCTCAGGGGTGATTTCGCGCACCAGATTGCCATTGGTATCCACGATCCGCGACACGATATGCGGTCGGTAAATCGTACCATCAATGGCAACTGCCCCTGCCGCAACCGCGAGTTGCAACGGCGTCACCTGCATATCACCCTGGCCAATGGCCGTATTATAGGTGTCACCAGTCGTCCAGACTTCTCGTTTTGCCTGAACTTTCCAGGTGCGGGTTGGCACAAGCCCACTCGCCTCACCAACCAGATCAACACCGGTGCGGCGTCCGAGTTGAAACCACTCGAGGCCCTCGACCAGGCGATCTATTTGCAGGCCATTCACCCGCAGATCGCTTGCTCTCAGATTTGATGCCTGATCATTCCCACCGGCAATCGAGGCAAAAAAGACATTCGACGAGAGGCGCATTGCATCAATGACCGTTAATTCGCCATTGTCGCGATTACGTACCGAGTTGGGCAACTCAAAGAGCGCACCGCTCCGCTCAATCAATTGCAGCAGGCCCGGGTCACGCAATCTGGTCTCGGGGGTAATGACTCCTGCTTGCAGGGCGATGGCACCGACAAATTGCTTGAGCGTTGAACCCGGTGGATACTGACCGGCAATGGCCCGATTTGTCAGTGGGGCGAGGCGCAACAATTCGGCTAGTTCTTCTGGATCGCTGCGCGTCAAGAGCGCTTGCAATTCGGCCTGACGATCTGGAGTCACCCAGACATTATTGTCGTACGTTGGCAATGAGACCATCGCCAGAATGCGCCCATCGCGCGGGTCAATGACGACGGCACTGCCAGCGATAATCGGATCATAGGCCTGTTTATACGGTTCAGGGGCCGTCACCCGTCGACGTTCGCCCTCAGCGATCCAGCGGCGCATAATCTGTTCAACCTCGGCCTGGAATGCGAGGTCAAGCGTCATGACCAGATTATTGCCATTGAGCACCGGCCGTACCTGCTGGAGTGGGCCAACCGGACGTTGCAAGGCATCAACAAGCAGTGTATCGATCCCAATGCGCCCGCGAAGATCATGCTCGTACGCCCCTTCGAGGCCCTCTTTGCCAATGCGATCATCAAGTTGATAGGGTAACTGACCGATGCTTGTTGGATCAATCTGTTTGGGGATCAGGCCACACCGTCCAGCCCGGCTGACGACATCAACCAGGCTGGTCAACCACGAAGTAGACGGATTTTCGAGCATGAGCTCGCATTCGGTGATCCGTCCAACATACCCCAGTGTATGCGACAAGCTCTGCATCACTTCACTTTGCGGATACGAGCGGCGATAGCCTTCGGTCACCTCGGTACCTGGCAAATAGTTGGCATTCTCGCGAATGGCCATGGCAAGATCGGGGCTAATATCCTCTTTCACGAGGACATATTGATAGCCACGGACATTCTGTTGGACAATCATTGCCTCAATCGGGTTCGCGAGTTCCAACAGGGGGGCGTAGGCCCTCACGAGATCGAGGATCTCGAGGATGCCTTCTGGAGCAACGATGAGGGTTGATGGCTCGGCGGTATTCCATTCCAGCACCGGATCGAGTTGTTGCAGCCTGGCATAGAGGGCAGGATGGGTCGCAATACTCACCGATGGATCGAGCCGTAGTGTTGCCGACAAGCCTGCCACCAGGCTTAGCCGTGTGAGCACATCAGCACGGCGCTCAGGATCAGTCGTCGCATTGGGCAAGCGTCCGGGCACAACCGAGAGATTATAGATAGGCAGACTCTCGGCAACCAGGGTAACGCCATCCGCAGCATATATTTCACCGCGACGGGGCAGGACGGTCAACGTCCGCCGGGTGATGACATCGGGGTTGCTCCCAAAACGCTGACTCTCCTGATCAACCAGTTGGAGTTGATAGAGTCGCCCCACCATAATGGTCACAACAATGATGACAAGGAGACGTAACAAAATCAAGCGTGGCATACTATTGCTCACATGATCACAACTGATTGCGGAGCAACCAGCGTACCAGAAAAAAGATCGGCAGGGTTGGGATCAGGGTGACGAGAATACTCGGCAACATAATAAGCAGGGCGTATGTTGACCATTCTATCATGCCTCGATTGATCAACAACGCCAGCACGAGTTCATAGATCACGCTCGCGATCAGCACGGCCAGCAACGGAATCATGATACCTTCAATGCGTATCCGTCGCGCCAGCACGACGACGACCAGGGTTGCTGTGAGCAGGGCCAGGGCGTGAGTCCCCAGATAGGTCGCCGCCAGGATATCGAGCGTCAATCCTCCATAGAGTGCCCAGCGCAAAACGCGCTGGACGCCAACATCAGGAAACGCCGCGCCCATGCTCAGCAGCGCACCTGAAATTACCACAATCAAAACGAGCGAAACAGAGAACCCGAGGGGTGTATTCAGGAGCGTTACCTGAATGAGCGCCATGGCAACCATACCCACAAGGCGCCCTAGTTCATGTACAACCTGTTCTTCTAATCGTCTTGGTTGAGAATCACCCACACGTACCGTACCTGGTCTGGATCAACAAGAGGTCGTAGGTCAGCATACTGATAATTTTCGGCTGTGCGTACCTCTTCGATCACACCGACAGGAATGTTTGAGGGCACCGAGGCGAGATCAAGTGGCAAATTGAGGGCGGCGGTCATGCCTGCTGTCATTACCGATGCCCCTTGCTTGAGTGGCAAGCCCCGGTCAACCTGGTTGAGCCGCAAGCGTGATCCATTCTGCCATTGTCCCTGCATCATCCCCAGTGCTGAACGCCCTTCGCTCATCACACGGGCACTGATCTGACTACTAATATCAGTGATCAAGAGCACTTCGGCCGTACTTGGGCCGACACCCTCAACAATCCCGATCAGTGCCGTTGGTCCACCGGGCAACTGGCTGATTACCGCCATCCCTGGCGCGACGCCTTCACGTGTCCCGCGGGCAATCACAATCACCCGTCGTCCGGCATCAGGCGAGCGTACGGTGACTTCAGCCCCCAACAAGGTCCAGGGGTGCTCACGTTGAATCTGGAGTTGCTGGCGTAAGAAAACGTTCTCGACCTGGGCTTGCTCAAGGCGCAGCAATTGATCGGCAAGCCGACTATTTTCCCGTTCAAGCTCTTGCAGACGCGCCCGGACAGCGGCGTCACCAAAAGGAGCCGTGGCGAACCCATCAACCTGCCCACGGATGCCGGTCAACACCTGTGCCACGGGAGCAAGCCCCTGCTGCACGAATGCGCGAGCCGGCGCAAGAGTCCCCTGACTATCAAGGATGATCAACAGGAAGGCCATGCCACAGAGGAACAACCCCACCAGCAGCGACCGTAGCCCGAGTGGAAGCCTGATCTGGCTGCGGCGCAGTTTGATTGGTTTATCGTTCAGCAAATCATGCATAACTGCACTATACTACAGGTCAGCTACAATGGGTGCCCCCGGATAGGCATGATGCTCTCTTTTGTCAAGGTAGTACGTGACTATCGGCTGGTTAGGGCTACCCTGATTTTTAAAACTTGGCGCGGCGCGAATTTTGCGAACGGGTCAAAATATCTTGATAGACTTTGTTCTCAAAATTCTCGACCATTTTGCCCGCACCGCGTGCGACACACGAGAGCGGATCTTCGGCGATATGTACTGGCATGCGGGTTTCGGCTGCAATGCGCCGGTCGAGGCCATGCAACAATGATCCTCCGCCAGCCAGAGTGATGCCATGCTCCATGACATCGGCGACAAGTTCTGGGGGTGTCTCTTCGAGTGCGAGGCGCACCTCTTGAATAATCGCATTGACCGGGCCGGCAATGCCCTCACGGATTTCCACCGAACTAACCTCGACTGCCTTGGGCAAGCCAGTCAGTAAGTCACGCCCGCGCAGCACCACTTTGATTTCTTCATCAAGAGGATATGCCGAGCCTGCCGCGATCTTGGCCCGTTCGGCCATCCGCTCGCCGATCAGGAGGTTGTATTCACGACGGGCGAACTGGACAATCGCATCATCGATCTCGTCACCGGCTGTGCGGATCGAGTGGTTGACGACAATCCCACCCAGCGAAATAACGGCTACCTCGGTTGTTCCACCACCCACATCAACGATCATGCTGCCAATCGGCTCATCAACTGGCAATCCCGCCCCGATCGCAGCCGCCATTGGCTCTTCAACAACATAGGCCTCGCGAGCCTTCGCATTCAGGGTCGCATCACGGGCTGCGCGCCGTTCTACTTCGGTTACGCCCGAGGGAACGCCAACAACTACCCGCGGACGGGGATCCATCAGCCGCATCGCCGAATAGGCGTGGGCCTTTTTGATAAAATAGGCCAGCATCTTTTCGACGACATCAAAATCAGCAATCACCCCGTCCTTTAGTGGACGTACGGCAATAATATTGGCTGGTGTCTTGCCTACCATCGCCTTGGCCTCGGCCCCGACAGCATATACTTGCTTGGACTTGGCATCAATTGCCACCACCGAAGGTTCGCTGATCACGATGCCCTTGCCACGTACATGCACCAGGGTATTGGCTGTGCCAAGATCAACCCCAAGATCACGACTAAATGCTCCAAACAGCGAATTGATCGGGTTAAAGCCCACGTTCTACTCCAAAAATCGCCGCAACCCATGTGCGGAAACAGAAATCAGCACCAAATAAAGCTTTCTCGTGCGCAACTCTAATGTGCGATGCCTTAGAGTTCGCCCTCATTATAGCATAGTCGCTTGTCGCAACGGCACAACGTAGCATTTGCCTCAAGATTTGACTTTTGCGCCGGGTTGTGAGAGAATGCGTACTGCTGTGGTTGAAGTCAGTGCAGATCCTTGTGGGGAAGTCTGGCAGCACGCGTACACATCGGGCGGGTGGTCGTCATTGGGTCGTTTTCGCTTCAAACTCTCTACCGGCGCTGCAGCTTAGGACTTCTGGCTCTTCTGAGGGCTGGAAGATTTTTATTGTTGTGACAACCTCGGTTTTACGTCCAGTTTATCCTTTCACTGCCATCGTTGGCCAGGAACGCCTCAAACGCGCCCTGATCCTCAACGCGATCAATTCGCGTGTGGGCGGGGTGCTTATTCGTGGTGAGAAGGGGACGGCCAAGTCGACCGCTGTGCGCGGCCTGGCTCATCTCATGCCGTCAATTACGGTCGTGGAAGGGTGTCCCTATTCCTGTCAGCCAGATCGCGTCGCTGGCCTTTGCCATACCTGTCAGGCCCTCGGCGAAGGCGAGCCACCCCCAACTCGTACCCGAACTATTCGTTTGGTTGAGTTGCCTGTTTCAGCATCAGAAGATCGGGTTGTAGGTTCCCTCGATCTCGAACATGCGATTACCGAAGGTCAGCGTCGTTTTGAGCCTGGTCTGCTTGCCCAGGTTAATCGTGGTCTGCTCTATGTTGATGAAGTCAATCTGCTTGATGACCACCTCGTTGATCTGCTGCTTGATGCTGCTGCGATGGGCATTAATACGGTTGAACGTGAGGGGGTGAGTATTTCGCATCCGGCACGCTTCATCCTTGTTGGCACGATGAACCCCGAAGAGGGTGAGTTGCGCCCGCAGTTGCTTGATCGCTTTGGCCTTGCGGTTGAGGTTGTCGGCCTGACCGACGTTGCTTCCCGGGTGGCTGTGATCGAGCGCCGTCTCGCTTATGAGACGAACCCCCACCTTTTCAGTGAAGAGTGGCGCACCGCTGAAACTGAGTTAGCTGCGCGCATTGTCGCTGCACGTGAGTTATTACCCGCAGTGCGTATGGATCGGTCTGATATGGCTGCCGTCGCGAGCCTCTGTATCGAACTTGGTGTCGATGGCCATCGGGCTGATCTGACGATCCTTGAGACTGCTCGCACGCACGCTGCGTGGAGTGGTCGTACGCAACTGACGGTCGAAGATATTCGTACTGCTGCCGAACTAGCGTTGCCCCATCGGATGCGACGTCAACCCTTTGCCGAGATCAAGCTTGATGAACAGCGTGTTGCCTCGATCCTCGAGCGCAATGGTAAGGCTGCCGAAGCTGCGGCCCAGGATGAAGTAAAAAAAAAAGCTGATTTAGGTGAACCAGGTGATGATGGTGAGAGTGGCGATGACCAGGGCAATACGGATGGCTCAGTGACACCAACTGGCAGTGCGGGGACTGCTGACGTGAGTGGACAGACGAGTGACAAACAGACGGGGGGGAAGCAGTTCGATGCCGATGAGATGTTTCGGACGCGTCGGCTCGAGGCGACTTCTGATCGCAAGCAGCGACGTTCGCCGGGTAAGCGTACACGTACCCGGACAACCCGCAAGCAGGGTCGTTACATTACGAGTCGGCAGCAACACCGTGTGACTGATCTGGCGCTTGATGCAACCTTGCGCGAAGCCGCGATTTATCAGCGCGAGCGCCGCGCCTTGGTTTCAGCCCACGGGCGTCGCCGCCTACGGGTGCTGCTCACCCGCCGCGATCTCCGCCAGAAGGTGCGCGTCCGGCGTACCCGTAATGCGGTCTGCTTTGTGGTCGATGCAAGTTGGAGTATGGCTGCGGAAGAACGCATGCAGGCGACGAAAGCCGCAGTGCTGTCACTCTTGCGAGATGCCTATCAGCGCCGCGATCGCGTTGGTCTGGTCAGTTTTCAGCGTGACTATGCTCGGGTGCTCTTGCCCCTCACGAATAGTGTCGAACTTGCCCAGAAACGCCTCCAGACTATGCCGACGGGTGGCAAAACTCCACTTGCACGGGGTATGTTGACCGCCTTTGAGTTGCTCGAACGTGCACGTCGTCAGGATAGCGAAATCTTGCCGTTGATGGTTCTCTTGACTGACGGCCAGGCCAATGTTGCGATTAGTCAGTTGCCTCCTCAACAAGAGGCCTATCAGATTGCTGATCTGATTGCGGCCCGCGATATTCGGGCGATCGTGATTGATACCGAGCATCCAACCTTTGAGCGGGGGCTTTCACGTCGCCTCGCTGAACACCTCAAAGGATCGTATTATCGGCTTGAAGACCTGAGCGATGATGGCCTGGTGCAGGCTGTCCGTCGCCAGATGCAAATATAAATGGATAATTAGAGCAGTGGACGCCACACGTCAGGAGGAACGCAGGAGATGACCGATCAGGTACGTAACGATGAGACCACCGAGAATGAGGGGCTGACGACGCCACTCACCGCAGTGGAAACTCCAGCAGTTGAGGCCACAGTTGCCCCATCAGAGCAAGCAGAAGCGGTTGCGTCTGATGGTCAGCCTGCCTCTGAACTGACTGAGTCTGCTCCCTCAGCAGACACCGCACAGATTGTGACAACTGAAGATGCCTCTGCTCCGGCGGAAGCGGTCGCCACGCCCGAGGTGGAAGCGGTCACTACGCCCGAGGTAGAAGCGGTCGCCACGCCCGAGGTGGAAGCGGTCGCCACGCCCGAGGTGGAAGCGGTC
>NZ_SIJK02000013.1:53103-124827 GCF_004762035.2 Candidatus Chloroploca mongolica
ACGCCCGAGGTGGAAGCGGTCACTACGCCCGAGGTGGAAGCGGTCGCCACGCCCGAGGTGGAAGCGGTAGTTGCAGCCGTGACCGAAGAGACCACGACAGTTGCACCAGTGGTGACAGGCGAAACTTCTGCCGAGTCCGGCGCTAGTTTTACCCCGGTGGCCGAGGATGGTTCGCGCCCACGTAAACTCAAAGATCTGCGTGCGGGGATGGAACTTGAAGGCCGTGTAACGTCGATTGCGCTCTATGGCATTTTTGTTGACATCGGGGTTGGGCGCGATGGTCTGGTGCATATCTCGGAAATGAGTGATACCCGCATTGATACCCCGTCTGATCTGGTGCAAATTGGCGATACCGTCAACGTGCGTATCAAAAGTGTTGATCCCGAAGCGCGCCGGATTAGTCTGACGATGCGAACCGGTAGCGGTGAACGCGAACGTGGCGCTGAGGTTGTCCGTGGGGCGCCACGCACGGCGAATCGTCCACGGCGTGCCGAGGTTGACAAAGAACGCCTTGCTTCGTTGAAAATCGGTGATGTGGTCGAAGGGGTCATTACTGGCTATGCACCGTTTGGGGCATTTGCGGATATCGGTGTGGGCAAGGATGGCCTGGTTCACGTGAGTGAACTGGCTGAGGGACGGGTTGAAAAGCCTGAAGATGCGGTCAAAGTTGGTGATCGCTTCTCCTTCAAGATCCTCGAAGTTGACCCCGATGGAACGCGCATCAGCTTGAGCCTGCGCCGTGCGCAACGCTCGCAGAAGATGCAGCAGCTTGAGCCCAATCAGATTCTTGAAGGTGTGGTCAGTGGTATTGCCCCGTTTGGTGCTTTTGTTGATATCGGGGTTGGGCGCGATGGCCTGGTTCATATTTCAGCTCTGTCGTCGAATCGGGTCAATCGGGTTGAGGATGTCGTATCCGTTGGCGATAAGGTCAGTGTCCGGGTGCTTGAAGTTGACCAGCAGAGCAAGCGGATAAGCCTGACCATGCGGCTTGAAGAGACCGATGACGACGCGATGGTCGAGGGTGACGAAGAGGGCTACGCTCCGGCGACGGGCAATGCCCCCTCCCAGTCACGTGCGACGGCCAGTTCGGCGAATGCACCAGCGGCAGCACGTTTTGCCTCATCCGCAGCCGAGGCCAAGGCCGGGCGTGAGCGCGAGCGTGAGCGCCGCGAGCGCCGTGAGCGTGAACGTGAGCGTCGCAATGCCGTTCAGCCCGAAACGTATAGCACCGAGGATGTTGAAGAAGAGTTCGTTGGTGATGCAACCCTCGAAGATCTGCTCAGCAAGTTTGGTGGATCGGTTCCGCCGCGTCGTGAGCGCAAAACAAATAAGCGTGAAGAGCAGGACTTTGACGACGAACCAGAGGAGCGCCAGGATCGCCGCCAGCGTGATGCTATCAAACGAACGTTGCAGCAGGTTGGCCGCGACGAGTAGTCTGCCCTTGCCTGGGCTTGCGCAACGGTCTGGGATGTAAACCCCAGTCCCCATGTTATCAGGTGGGTGTGAGTGGTTTAGCCGCTCACACCCACCTGATAACGTGGGGAATAAGTATTCGCACCTGGGGGAAACGTATTTGACACTGCCCGAACGTGGCACGTATAATACTCTGAGTTTGTCATATAGAGAGGAGCGTAGATATGCCAAAACGTACATGGCAGCCCAAGCGCATTCCGCGCCGGCGTAAACATGGATTTCTTTCACGGATGGAGACAAAAGATGGGCGTGCCATCCTGCGCCGCCGTCGCATCAAGGGTCGCTATAAGCTGTCGGTGAGCGATGAGCGTCGTCAGGTGCGACGTGGGCATCGCTAAATGGTGCTGCACGTCGCACAGCGTACGATCACAACACGCCTGAAGCCGTGGCTATGGTGTCATGATCTGATATGAAACGTGCTCTCCGCTTGCGTCATCCTGAACAGTTTCGGCGTGTGCGAAACCAGGGTCAACGTTTCGTGTCACCGCTGCTGACTTTGTACGTGCGGATCGGCAGACCACACCGTCTTCGTTGTGGCTTTGTCGTTGGCAAGTACCTGGGAAGCGCAGTGATACGCAATCGAGCCAAGCGACGGGTGCGTGAAGCTGTTCGTCTGGCTTTGCCCTACGTTGAAACAGGCTATGATCTCGTTTTTGTTGTGCGTAAGCCTGAAGTGGGTGAGTTACCTTTCCCACAGTTGCAACAGTTAGTTGAAGGGCTGCTGCGCCAGGCAAAACTCTGGCGCAGCGTTTAACCTGTTGAGTGTCTATATTCGCCCCTGCGGTACCCGTGCACCTGTGGTGTGAAGCCGAAGAAGATGGTTAGGTCGTCAAGGGTGCGCATACGTTGAGGAGACCATATGTGGTCATGGTTTGTTGGCCTGCTTGAGCAGGCGCTGATCTGGTTTTCATCAGCTACAGGCAATGTGGCCCTTGGCATTATTCTCTTTACCATTGCCGCACGCCTGCTTATTTTGCCCCTCACCCTGAGTTCGATTCGTTCGAGCCGGGGAATGCAGCAGCTTCAGCCGTTGATGAAAGAATTGCAGCGGAAGTACGGCAAAGATCCGCAAAAGCTGCAAGAAGAGACGATGAAGCTCTATAAAGAGCATAAGGTTAATCCGGTTGGTGGTTGTCTGCCGTTGCTGCTCCAACTGCCGATCTTTTTTGGTGTGTATCAGGCTGTCTATCACCTGTTTGGTGGTGAACAGGGACGCCAGTATCTGAGTCCTGCGGCTGAAGCAGCGTTACAAGATCCTGCTGTTGCCGCAGTCTTTTCACAACAGTTGTTTGGTCTGATTGATCCCGGTGGCGTCACGTTTGGGGCCAATGGTTTTGCAGGATTGGCCTATGTTGTGCTGCCGATTCTCTCGATTGTCTTCCAGTTCTTGCAGACGGTGATGGCGACCCCGCGAGTGCAGGATCCCCAGCAGAAGATGATGACCCAGATGATGATGTTTATGCCGCTGGTGTTTGGCTATATCGCCTTCACCTTCCCTCAGGGTGCGGTGCTCTACTGGGTTGTCAGCAGCATGGTTGGGGTGGTGCAACAGTATTTCATTACCGGGTGGGGTTCGCTGGCCAATTATCTCAAGTTTTTGCCCCCGGATGGCAAGTCAACGACATTGCCTGCACCGGCAGTTGCCGCCGTTGCCACCGACACGGGTGCTTCGGCTGAAGCATCTGTCTCAACCACACGTGCTGATTTCTGGGGTGTGATGCGTCCGTTGACCGAGTTACAGCCTGCGGTAGCATCAGCGAATAGCGCCGAAGGTGGCGCTGACCTGATCGTGGATAAACCAGGAGAACAGGTCAACAAGGCATCCCAGGCACAGATGCGAGGACAGGTAAGTCCACGCCGCAATCGTAGACGCAAATAGGAGTAAAAGGAAGACTATGAAAAGCATCGAGATCAGCGCACGCACCGTCACTGAAGCCGTTGAGCTCGCCCTGGCGCAGCTCGGCAAAGATCGTGACGAGGTGATGATCGCGGTGCTCGAGCCTGGCGAGGCTGGAGATGAGGCCCTGGTACGTGTCACGGTGGTAGATGATGATGATGACGAACCAGTGTCTGCGCTTCCGATCACTCGAGCCTCTTCAACCGATGATGTGCAGACGATAGCCCAGACGGTGCTTGATGAGTTGCTCGCACGTATGGATATCCATGCCTATGTGACGCCAGTTGTCTCGCGGGTGCCTGGGCAAAAAGGTGATGTCGAAGAGACGATCACGCTGCACGTCGAGGGGGCCGATGAAGAGGCAATGGGCCTGTTGATTGGTCGCCGTGGCGAGACACTGCGTTCTCTTCAGTTTATGCTTAATCTGCTCGTGAGTCGTCAGGTGCAGAAGTGGCCGCAAATTGTCGTTGATGTTGGCAATTATCGCCAGCGTCGCCAGGAGTCGCTCGAAGGTCTGGCCCGCCGGATGGCTGAACGGGTGCGCCAGACCGGTCGCCCGATGATGCTGGAACCAATGGCGGCCTACGAGCGTCGGATTGTCCACCTTGCGCTCCGTGATGATAAGACGATCTATACCGAGAGTTCGGGTGAGGGTGAGAATCGTAAGATTGTGATCTTTCCGGCACGCTCATAAGTTGTTGCTAGGCTGTTGAAGACGATGGTGCCGCAGTTTCTTGCCCTCGGGCATGCTACGTACGATCGGTTGCCTGATGGCCGGTTTGCGCCTGGGGGCAGCGTACGTTATGCGACGGGGGTAGCGGTGCGTCTGGGTTTGACCGCCGCAATGGCGACGGCGGGCACTCCAGCGGCGCTCCTTCCCGATCAGGAAGGTGTTCAGACCGTTCTGGTGCCTTCACCAGCCGTGACGACATTTGAAAATCGCTATGATGCTCATCGGCGAAGTCAGTGGCTGCACGCGCTGGCTTCGCCGCTTGTGCTTGCTCATCTGCCTCACGCCTGGTACGCCGCCCGGCTTGTGCATCTGGCTCCTGTTGCACAGGAACTTGATCTTGCGATGATCACGGCGTTTCCTGAGGCGTTGATCGTGGTGACACCCCAGGGTTGGATGCGAACCTGGACCGAACCTCTGCCGGCGCTGGTGCAACCCTGCCGCTGGCTGCCGCCGCCAGCATTGTTGCGTCGGATCAATCTGCTGGTGGTTAGTATTGAGGATGTGGCTGGTGATGAAGCGCTGGTCGCGAGTTATGCGCGCCATTGCCCGCTCGTTGTGGTGACGCGCGGTGCTTCAGGGGCGACGCTCTACCAGCATGGTGTGAGCCATCCACTCGCTGCGTGCCCTGCGCAGGAATACGATCCAACTGGTGCGGGCGATGTCTTCGCTGCGGCGATGCTCGTGCATCTGGCTGAGACCGGTGATGCGCTGGCTGCCGCACAGTTTGCCAGTGCTGCGGCTGCCTTGGCGGTTGAAGGACGAGGTCTAGGCAATTTGACCAACCGTGACGCGGTGTTGGCTCGTCTCTAGATGTGATACCATGTCCATGTACGGATGCGGATACCTCACCGGTTAATTGGTATGAGAGGCTGTGGTTGACGATGAGCTCATCTTGTTGGCGTAGACCAATCGGACAGATGGCGCTAGTGATCCTTTTGGTTGTGCTAGGCGCAACAAGTTTAGATGCGGCTGAGGCCCGGCGGAGCACGGCGCGTGCGCAAGGTGGGCCGAGTTTGCCTGCCGTGACGGTGGCTGGTGATCAGTTGCTTGTCGATGGACAACCCTTTGAGGTGCGTGGCGTCAACTATATTGACTATACTGGTGCCCCACCTGGGTGCCCTGAATTGCATTTCGGAGCGGATGGACGCTGCCCATGGAATCAAGCGTTGATTGATGCCGATATGGCGCGCCTGCAGACGCTTGGCGTTAATACGATCCGGATCTTTCTCAATTACTATGTGTTTGGTGGCGCGCGGACAACGAGTGAAGCGTATGATCAAGCCCCTGCCATGGCGCACCTTGATGCCATGATTGCCAGCGCCAATCGCCACGGCATCTATGTCTTGCCGGTCTTGCTGGCGAAATTTCCGCAAGATCAGCTGCACGGTGGTCAGTACGAGGCTGCCGCTGCCTTGCATATTCGCCCGGTCGTCAGCCATCTCGCAGGACGTTCCGGTCTGCTCGGCTGGGATCTCTTCAATGAGCCTGATATTGGCAGCCCGATGGACCAGCGGTGCTGGGACTGGGATAATGGTGATTTTCCGTTATGCCGTGAACTGGCCTGGCATCGAGTAGTCTTTCTCGCACGCATGAGCGCCGATGTGCGTGCCTTTGACCCTGGCCGCCCGATAACGATTGGGATGGGTTTTGGTAAAAGCTATTTCCGTCCTGCTGGACTCTATGCTTCACCGGCAGATCTGGTGGATTTCTACTCGTTTCACTACTATGACAATGATCCGTATGATTCGGGGCGCTATGCTCAGCACTGGTATTATGGAGCCGGTTTTCCCACTGATCTCCGCCGTGCGCTTGTTGAATTGAAGAATTTGCCTCAGCAAAAACCGATCGTCATTACTGAACTCGGTTTTCCAACTGGCCCCGGAACCCTGCGCAACGAAGAGGAATTGCGACGTGATCTGCGGATTGGGCTTGCCACGAGCCGTGCTACAGGTGCAGCGGGGGTTATGCTCTGGCCGTTTCAGCCGACACTTGACGGATTAGTTGGCGATCTCTTCATCGCAAACTGAGTTGGCGGTGCGGTGCATACACATCCTCGACGTAGCCCTGGCTGCCAGCGAAGCTGGCAGCCAGGGCGATTGCATCTTCCGTGTATGCACCCCGCCAGGGCACCCGCCAGGGCACCCGCAAGGGCACCCGCACCCGCCAGGGCACCCCGCCAAGGCACCCGCAAGGGGTGCCCGTACACCGGATTGGCCCCCGCCCCGGTACGGGCACCCCTTGCGGGTGCCCCGTTGTATCCGATTTCGTATAATGCAATCGCCCTGCGCTGGCAGCATATCCAGGTTGACACGCATCCAGGCATAGAGTATACTCACCCGTAGTTGTTAACCTGAACTTAATATATGAACGCCAGCGATGACGCGGCAAAGGGCACGAGCCCGTTGTAAAACCATTGTCTTCGTGCGAATGCATCAATGCTGACAGCAACTCCACGTTGCTGTCAGCATTTGTTATTGCCGGCCTGTCCAGGTACCAGAGGAGCGCAAACCATGCGTCAGCCACCCGTCCGGTTCATTGCCCTGCTTATTCTGTTCGCCTTGCTGCTGGGCGCGTGTGGGACAACCCCCGCCGCGCAACCGACCGCTGCTCCTGCCCCCGAGGCTACCGGTGCGCCACCGGTTGCGCCAACAGATGCCCCCGCTGAGCCTACGGCTGAAGCGACTCAACCCACCGAGCCACCCGCAGCGACCGAAGCCCCGACTGAAGAAGAGTTTGTCTTTGGGATGATTCTGGTTGGCCCGACGAATGATGGTGGCTGGAACCAGGCCCACTTCGCGGCGGCTGAGTATGCCCAGGCCCGTTTGCCGGGGTCACGCTTTATCTACATTGATAAAGTCAATCCCGCTGACCGCCCCAACGTCCAGGTTGAGCAAGCGATTGAGGAGTTGATCAACCAGGGCGCGAAGTTTGTGATTACCAATAGCGCCGAATTTGCTGACGGAACGAAGCTTGCCGCCGAAGCCCATCCGGATGTCTATTTCTTGCATGCCTCGGGTGATGCAGTCTTGACGGGGAGTGCGCCATCCAATCTGACCAATCTGATGGGGCGCATGGAGTATGGCAAAATGATGGCAGGTTGTGCCGCTGCGCTGCAGAGCGACGCGGGCAAACTGGCCTACCTGGGCCCGTTGATTGACCCCGAGACACGTCGTCTGGTCAACTCGACCTATCTTGGCGCGAAGTATTGCTGGGAAAATTACCGTGATCAGCCGGCTGATAGCCTTGACTTCAAGGTGACCTGGATTGGCTTCTGGTTCAATATTCCTGGGGTTACGCTTGATCCGACCCGTGTGGCAACTGATTTTATCAATGAAGGCAACGATGTCATTATCTCGGGCATTGATACAACCGAGGGGTTAGTTGAGGCGAATAAGGCCTCGGCAGCCGGGCGAACGGTCTGGGCGGTGCCGTATGACTACGAAGATGCCTGTGCTCAAGGTGAGGATGTCTGTCTTGGGGTGCCCTATTTTAACTGGGGGCCACGCTATACCGAAATTCTCGGTGATGCGATGGAAGGTCGTTTTGAGTCACAGTGGGAATGGATCGGGCCGGATTGGAACGATATCAATAATCCCGATACCAGTATGATTGGCTTCATCAAAGGGGCGGGTTTGACGCCTGAGAATGGGGCGCTGCTTGATGATTTCATCAGCAAACTGGCCGATGGCAGTCTGAATCTCTTTACTGGGCCGCTGAACTTCCAGGATGGCACGGTCTTTGTGGCTGATGGTGAGGTTGCTGATGATCTGGCAGTCTGGAATACACCGCAGCTGCTTGAGGGTATCGAAGGGCAGAGTGCGCCGTAGCGCATAAGGATCTGCGGAAGCCAAATATCTTCGCTTCGCGGCGGAACAAGCCAGCTATGCTGGCTTGTTCCGCCGCGAAACCCTAGGTTTATGGAACCAGCGTAAGAAGCCGGGTGTGCGATGGAAATTGCCGTCACGAACTTAACCAAAACCTTCGGCAGCCTTCGTGCCAACGATCGGCTGTCGTTGCGCTTTGCGTCGGGCAAGATTCACGGCGTGCTGGGTGAGAACGGGGCAGGCAAAAGTACCCTGATGAAACTCGTGTCGGGTTTTCTGCAGCCCGATGCGGGTCAGCTTGAGTTTGACGGTCAACCCGTCAGGCTGCGTGGGCCGGGCGATGCGCTTGGGGCCGGGGTGGGTATGGTGCATCAAGATCCGCTTGATGTGCCTGGTTTTACGGCCCTAGAGAATCTGCTCTGTGCCGCCCCGCGGCGTGCTTTTCCTTCACGGGCGATGGCTCGGACAACATTGACCACGATGGCGCAACGCCTCGGTTTTACCCTTGCCCCTGATACGCCAGTCGGGGCTATGACGGTTGGGCAACGACAGCAACTTGAAATTGTTCGCCTGCTCGCCTGTGGGGCCCGTACCCTCATTCTTGATGAACCAACGACCGGGATCACGGCGGCCCAGGCCCAGGCTCTTTTTGAAGCGCTGCGCCAGTTGGCCGCTGATGGCAATACCGTGCTTTTTGTTTCCCACAAACTTGATGAAGTTGCAGCGCTGTGCGATACAGTCAGTGTGCTGCGCACCGGGCAACTGGTCGGTGAACAGTTACCGATGCCGCAACCACAGCAACGCTTGCTCGAGTTGATGTTTGGTGAACGGATTGTTCAGACAAGTGGACAGGCGTTGTTGCTGGCAGGGGTAACGGTGAATGAACCGCCGGGTGTCCCTGTGGTTCATCCAGGCCAGGATGAGCGATCCTCTGAGGCTAGTCCAACGACACCGCTGGTCTGGCAGCTTGAGCAAGTCACGGCCCGTGAGGGCATGGTCAGGCTGCGCAACGTTGATCTGCGGATCCCGCAGGGGCGGGTCATTGGCCTGGCGGGACTGGATGGGAGTGGACAGCAGCTTTTGCTCCGTCTGCTGGCCGGTCGTCTGCACCCCGATAGTGGCCGGATCCTGGTCAATGGCGTGGATATGACGCGCGCACGCACGCGCACCTACCGCGAGGCCGGGATCGAATACTTACCGGCTGATCGCATGCGTGATGGCATTGTCGGTGCCCTCTCTTTGACTGATCATTTTGCGCTGTTGCAACCGGCGGGGATTACCGTCGATCGGCAAGTTGCTGTACAGGCGGCCCGTGATGCAATTGCGGCGTACGAAATTAAGGCAACCCCGATCACTCCACTCATTGCGTTGTCTGGCGGTAATCAGCAGCGGGCGATGCTTGCGCTGGTGCCCGATGCTTGTCGCGGGTTGGCCTGTGAACAGCCGACTCGCGGGCTTGATGTGGCCTCGGCCCAGGGGATCTGGCAACGCTTGCAGGCACGCTGTGCCACTGGCTGCTCGGTGGTCTTTGCTTCGGCGGATCTTGATGAGCTCATGGCCTATAGTGATGAGATCCTGGTCTTTTTTGCGGGCGAAATGTCGGCCCTGTTGCCGCGGGCTACGTTGACTGGGGCACGGCTGGCCGAGTTGATTGGTGGCGTCGGTTTTGAACGCAGTGCGCCTTGACGCACCTTGAAGGGCGTTAGCCTGAAGTTGTTATGCAGATTCAAGACGCGGGAGGACAACTCACCAGTCGCACGACATATCGGCTAGCTGATCTCGCTGATTATCTGGCTCGTCTGGTCTTGCCTTTTCTCGGTGCCCTGGTGCTGACAACCGTGGTGTTGCTGACGGTTGATGTGGCTCCACTTGATGCATACCGGATCCTTCTTTTTGGTGCTTTCAGTACCCCGATCCGGTTTGGTGATATGGTGATGCTTGCGTCGCCGTTGATCCTCTGTGCAGGTGGGTTGACGCTGACCTTTGCCGCAGGTCTCTATAATCTGGGGATCGAAGGGCAGGTCGTGCTCGGGGCGATTGCGGCGATGATCCCGCTCCGGCTCTTTCCCGATCTCCCCCCCCCGTTGCTCTGGATGATCAGTTTTGCTTTTGGTGCGGCAGGCGGGATGATCTGGGCCCTGCTGGCGGCGAGTTTGCGCCTCGGAGCAGGGGTGAACGAGATCTTTGCGGGCCTGGGCTTGAATTTTCTTGCCAGTGGCATTGCGCTCTATCTCATTCTTGGGCCGTGGCGGCGCGAAGGGAGCGCTTCTTCTTCGGGGACGGCGCTGTTGCCCCGCGAACTCTGGTTGCCTACGGTCGGCTCGTTGCGCCTGGCTCCGCTTGCGCCAATTATTGCCCTTGTGTCCCTGGTAATAGTCTGGTGGGTACTGTCACGGATGCGATGGGGGCTGGAGGTGCGGGCGGTCGGGCTCAATGGGGCAGCGGCTGATCGTCTGGGTGTGCCAGCGGTCAAACGCATGGCGCAAGCTATGGCAGGGTGTGGCCTGCTGGCTG
Organism: Candidatus Chloroploca mongolica; assembly: GCF_004762035.2. Taxonomy (GTDB): domain Bacteria; phylum Chloroflexota; class Chloroflexia; order Chloroflexales; family Chloroflexaceae; genus Chloroploca; species Chloroploca mongolica. The sequence goes on from NZ_SIJK02000013.1 coordinate 63,545, forward strand.
GTCTGGCCGGCACCCTTCAGGTGCTTGGCGTCTTTCACCAACTGATTCCCAATATCTCGAGTGGGGTTGGCCTTATTGGTTTGCTGGTGGTCTTGCTCGTGCTGGCCCGCCCGATCTGGGTGTTGCCAGTCGCGGTCGTTTTTGCGACGTTCACCGTTGGGAGTGTGCAGTTGCCCCTGACTCTGGGGATTGATAGCAGCATTGCCGGTGTTTTGCAAGGGGCACTCGTGCTGGCTGCCCTGGTATCACGCGGTTTGATGCAGCGCAGGAGAAGGGCATGAACCAGCTAGCGATTGATCTGGGGGCCGTGCTTGCGGCGGCGTCACCGCTGATCTTTGCCACGATGGGTGCGTTGCTCAGCGAGCGCTCGGGGGTGATCAATCTCTCGCTTGATGGCACCATTATGCTCGGGGCGATGGGTGGGTTCACGGTGGCCCTTGTGACCAGCAGCGTTCCGCTGGGCTTTGGCGCGGCGGCGCTGATCGGGGCGGCGATAGCCCTGATCCTGTGCATCCTCAGCCTCACGCTGGGCCAGTCACAGACAGCGGTGGGTTTTGTGCTTGCGCTGCTTGGGATTGAGCTCTCCTCGTTTCTTGGTGCACCAGTGGTGCGCGTGCCTGGCCCATCAGTGCCGTTTCTGCCGATTCCGTTGCTGGCTGATCTGCCAATCGTTGGGGTGATCTTTTTTCGGCATAATCTGCTGATCTATCTTAGTTTTTTGTTGGTGCCCTTCATCTGGTGGATGCTCTTTCATACGCGCATGGGTTTGACAGTGCGGGCTCTTGGCGAGCGACCTGCGGCGGCGTTTGCGCGTGGGGTCCCCGTGACACGGATGCGCTACCTGATGTGCATTCTTGGGGGGGCACTGGTGGGCATCGCCGGGGCGGCCTACTCGCTCGATCTTCGGCAGGGTTGGTCGTACCGACACACCTTTGGCATGGGATGGATAGCGCTGGCGATTGTGATTTTTGGAGGATGGCGCCCGTGGCGAGTCGCTTTTGGCTGCTATCTCTTTGCCGCGCTTGAGATTGTCGCGCTTCGCTCGCAGCGTACGATGGCAGGTGTACCAACACAGGTCTTCCAGGTGGCACCATTTGTGCTGATGATTCTGGTGTTGGCGCTGGTCAACCTGGTCTCTAGCCCGCAAGCGCTCCGGCGGATTGCGAGTCTCCCACCGATCTTGCGCGGCCCTGTCGCGATGCTTGTTTCACGGTTGGCCGTTGCCGCCCCTGCGGCCCTTGGGCAACGCTTCGAGCGCCCTTGAGGGCGTGACCCGAGAATCGTTGTTTTTCTAGCACAAAAGGCCAACTTCGCTGGCCTTTTGTGCTAGAAAAACAATGGGTTTCAGGGGCGTTGATCGAGGATGAGTTTCCAGAGCGCCATGCCGATCAAAGCAGGGTCGTGGCGGATGGTGTCCTGTTTGTTCCAGAGTTCGCGTTTGCCTGAGGGGGTTTCGGTGAGGCTGCGCACCAGTGGCGTGACTCCGCGTTCGGCGATGCGGGCCAGTTCCTGGTCGTCAGGCTCAAGGAGATGCACGCCTTCGGCGGCGTAGGCCGCCAGGATCGCAGGATCAAGATCTTCACTGCGGTTGATCAAAGCGGCCGTCAAGGTGCCCGGCCCAAGCAGAGCGACCAGGTGATCGATATGCGCATAGACATTCATGCCGTCGGTCTGGCCTGGCTGCGTGGTGGTATTGCAGACAAAAACGATCTGCGCTTTGCTTGTGCGGAGGGCGTCGATCATGCCCTCAAAGAGTAACGAGGCGAGCACCGACGTAAAGAAACTGCCCGGGCCAAGCACAATCAAATCGGCTTCACTGATTGCGGCAAGCACCGCAGGATTGGCGGGGGCTGAAGCGGGTTTGAGGAAGAGGCGGGCAAGTGGTGGTTTGTTGAGGCCGCGTACGGCCAGTTCGGTCTCGACCAGGCTGCCATCCGCGAGTTCGGCGCAGAGATGGGCATCAACGGTTGCGACGGGCAGAATGGTGGCACGACAAGCAAGCATCGCGCTGATGATCGTGATTGCCTGCCCAAAATCACCGGTCATCTGGGCCAGGGCAGCGATCAAGAGATTGCCAAAGGCCATGCCGTCAAGGGCTGGCAGCGTTGGTGCAACAAAGCGATACTGCATCAACCGTGCGAGCAGGTCATCGGGATCGTGGGCAAGTTTGGCGAGCGTATTGCGCAGATCGCCGGGGGCCGGGATGCCCCCAAGTTCACGAGCGACCCCGGTGCTGCGCCCAGTATCGGTGACTGCAATCACCCCGGTAAGTTTGCCATGATAGGGCAGCATCCCTTGCAATACCTGGCTCACCCCACCACCGCCACCGATCGCTACGAGTTTGAAACCCGCTCCCTCATCTATGCCGTTGGTCATGCTTTATCTCCTGGCGTCGTACTCTACCATAGCCTAATTGTACGGCAGATCCTTCTCTTTTCGGCCAGGACTTCCGACTTGCCGTGCCCTGAAAACTATGTTATGTTGGCAGGGAGTTTAGGGGCCGCAGGCCCCCCGAAATCAGGCTTGTGGTGGCGAAAAAAGCCAGCATACGCGTTGGTTTCCCCGTTCATGCGTATGGGGTAGCGCCCCCCAGGAAGCTTGCTTGCGTTGGCAAGAAGTCGGGCTTGGGGGGGCAAGCCCCGCGAGCTTCAGCCGGAGGCGTTACATTCGTATGGCAGGCAATAGCTTTGGGCAGATCTTTCGTTTGACCACATGGGGCGAGTCGCACGGGCCAGCCGTGGGATGCACGGTTGATGGCTGCCCGTCCGGGTTGCCTCTCGAACCTGAGGCGATCCAGCGTGAGCTTGACCGTCGCCGTGTTGGACAGAGCAAAGTGAGTTCACAACGGCAGGAACCCGATCAGGTACAGATCCTGTCGGGGGTTTTCGAGGGGCGCACCACTGGCTCGCCGATTACGATGCTTGTCTTCAACACCGACGCCAAGTCGGGGCATTACGAAAATATCAAAGATCTCTATCGACCCGGCCACGCCGATTATAGCTGGGACGCCAAATATGGCTTTCGCGATTGGCGGGGCGGTGGGCGTTCGAGTGCGCGTGAGACCATCGGGCGGGTCGCTGGTGGGGCGATTGCCCGCTTGCTCCTCGCTCGCGAAGGCATCTCGATCATTGCCTACACGCTACAGATGGGTGATCTGTGTGCCGAGGTGTTTGACGAGGACGAGATTGAGCGCAATATTATGCGGTGCCCGGATGCTCGGGTGGCTGCGTTGATGGTTGAGCGAGTTGATCTGGCGCGTCGGTCGCTCGACTCGCTTGGTGGCATTGTCGAGGTTCGTGCCCGCGGTGTGCCACCTGGTCTGGGTGAGCCAGTCTTTGATAAACTGCAGGCTGATATCGGTAAGGCTATGTTTTCGATCCCAGCGATCAAAGGGGTTGAGTTCGGTGAAGGTTTTGGTGTCGCCGGGCTACGTGGCTCTGAGCATAATGATCCCTTTGTGCGCCGCGAGGATGGGCGCATTGGCACAGTAAGCAACCGCCACGGAGGAATCCTCGGTGGCATTTCGACAGGCGAAGAGATTGTGGTACGCCTGGCTGCCAAGCCGCCAGCGAGCATTGCGCAGGCCCAACAAACGGTGGATCGCGAGGGCAATGCGGCGACCATTGAGGTGCGAGGGCGACACGATCCGACGGTGCTACCGCGTCTGGTGCCGGTGGCTGAAGCCATGCTCGCGCTTGTGCTGGCTGACCATCTCTTGCGCCAGCGTACGGCACGAGTATAACGCCGAGTGACCTTATGAATCTTGCGCGACCGCAAATCTCGTTGTTGCTCGCGGCGATCGCCGGCCTCTGCTGGGCGGCAGCGCTGGCGTTGTTACTTTTTGGCGGGCTTTCGCCGGCTGATCCAGTCTTGGCGCTGCAGCGGCTGCTCTTTTATGGGTTGGCCCTGACGGCTCCGCTGTTGACCTTTATCCCGGTTGAGCGGGCGATGGGTCTGACGGGGTTGGCGATTGAGGGCACCGTCGGTTCGTTTTTGTTGCTCTACATTCTTGCCTTTGTGCCTGCACCACAAGACTGGCTGCTTGATCTGCCTGATCTGCCAATCTACGCCCTCTTCATCGTAGCCCTCTTTCTAGTTGGGGCGGCGGTCAGTCGTCCCTTTCTTCATGCTGCCAGCCTGCGCCTCTTTCGCACACGGGCGCGAGCGCTTGATAGTCGGCGGGTGCGTCGTCAGTCGTATGAAATTGGCCTGCTAGTGGCAATGATTGCCATGCTCGCCGGTCTACGGGTGCTCACGTGGGTCAGTTTGCTGTTGCTGACAGTGGTGGTTGTGATTGCTGAATTGCTCTTTCTCGCGCAGGTGCGTGCCGAAGTAAGCGGCGAAGTCTAAGGAGCATGCATGGTTCGGATAAGCATTATCGGGCTGGGATTGATTGGTACGTCGCTTGGCATGGCGTTGCGTTCGGCTGAGGTGAGTGAGTCGCCACTGGGTGCCTTGGAAGTTGTTGGGTGGGATCGTGATCAGCGGGCGGTGAAGGAGGCGCGCGGGCGGCTGGCGATTGATCGCGAGGCGCGGACGCTGGTCGAGGCGGTGCGTGACGCTCAGATTATTGTGGTGGCAACCCCGGTGCTTGCGATCCGTGAGGTGTTTGCCCAGCTTGGGCCGCTGCTGGCGTCAGGCACCGTTGTGACTGATGTTGCGAGCACCAAGGCCGAAGTGGCACACTGGGCTGAGTCGTTGCCTTTGGGGGTGGCCTATGTTGGTGGGCACCCGATGGCAGGCAAAGAGAAGGCCGGGGCTGCTGCCGCTGATCCGGATCTCTTCAAAGGGGCGATCTATTGTCTAACCACCGGGCGAAGTACCCCTCAGGCGGCGCTTGAAGCGGTTGAGGCGATGGTGCGGACGGTCGGAGCCAAGCCGTACTATATCGACCCTGAAGAGCATGATGTCTATGTGGCTGGTATCTCGCACTTGCCTATGCTGCTTTCGGTCGGGTTGGTCGAGATCACCGGGCGCAGCCCGGCCTGGAAAGAGATGGCGGCCCTGGCGGCGACGGGCTTTCGCGATGTTTCGCGGCTTGCCTCGGGTGACCCTGAAATGCACCGCGATATCCTGTTGACCAATCGCGTGGGCCTCAATCGCTGGATCGACGAGATGATCAGCTTTCTGTTGGAAGTCCGCGATCAGGTTGACGAGGGCGACGCCGAGGCTATCGAGCCGTTGCTGCAACGGGTACGCGAGCAACGCGAAGGTTGGCTTGAGACGCGGCCTGGCCTGCGCCCCGGTGAAGATGCCTTCTTGGATCAGCCCGAACCGGAACGCCGCAACCTGCTCACCTTTCGCCTCCCCCGGCGTCGCCCGTAAGATCGCTCTTCTCTCGGGCTAGACCCAATAGCTTGCCAAGAAGGCGGTTGTTTTGACGCAAAGGCGCAAAGGTTTTTGCGTAGGTGCGCGCACCCAGGCTCGCAAAACACCAGAAACCTTAGTTGACAAACTATTTACCGCGCTGAGGCCCGCACCACCCATGCGCCCAGATCAGCATCCCACCCCCAGGTGGCTTGACGAGCCTGTGGGTTGCCGGTGGCGCTCGATTGCAATGAGAAGTTGAAGGGCACTAGATCAACGATGAGTTCGTCACCGACGAGGCGCATTTTGCGGGCGCGTTCGCCGGCAGTGGCCCCAGCGGTGGTGAGATCAAGGAGGGGGCGCAGTGGCCCGCTGGGGGTTCCGTTGGCATCGAGCGGGAGCGCAATAAGATCAGGGCTCCGTGCCAGGCCCGCATAGAGATCATAGCCATCGGGGGTTGTCACAACGAGCACTCCCATCACATCAAGGCCCGTCACCAGGCTGGTCTGTTGCCCGTCTCGATCGATCGCAACGATGCCGCCCCGTTCTTCGCCAGGGGTTGAGCCGATGACTGTCCCGGCAAAGAGGCGGTCAAGCCCACAGGCATAGGTCAGGCCCAGGATGCCAAAGGGATTGCGTTCGCCGGCCTCGCCCTCTAGTGTCACAAAGGGACTCATGATCCCGGTTGCACTGTCAACCCGCCAGAGGGTGGTCACGCCTGCCAGGGGGTTATCTTGCAGTGAAATCCGCGGGGTGGGAGCCACATAGACATTGCCCATATGATCATAGGCCATGGCCCCGAGGTAGCCGGCATCATCCCAGGTTGGATGCTGATAGACGGTTGAGTCGGTGAGCAGAACGAGGCCTTGCTCGGTGCGATCGGTTGCCAACGCCAGCGTACCTCCGGCTTCGGCAGCGAAGGCAGGGGCAAATGCGGGCAACCCGCGGCATCCGTCGGTTGCGATCGGGGTTACGGGTGTCGGTTGGCTTGCAGGAAGCCTCGTGACCAACACAACGATCACAAGAAGTGTTCCTAGCGCGAAAAACATCCCCATTGCAAGGATAGAACGTCGGGAGTTATGACGTGATCTGGGTGGTTGCCTGGATGGTGAGCGGGAACGTCTCATATGCCTCCTTCATGTGGAAACGGCTGCCATATGGCAGCCGTTGGGGGTGTAAGGGGACGACAGTGGGGTTATTAGAGGTATCTGTCAGGGACTCGTCTGTCGCTCCGGACGCCTGACCTGTGATGAGTATAATAAACCCGGTTACAAACAAGATCAGCCTTTGGCCGGATTATCCTTGACTTCCGAGTACTGGTTACAAACGCGATCAGCCTCAGGGTGTATGAGCCTTGGTGCCCCGGTGAAGAGATCTTTCCTGGGGATAACTGTCTCTCTTCCAATGTGAGGGCACTGGGCTTGTACCATGAGATGGTACAAGGCATTCTGTCCAGCGAAGGACAACGAGAGAGGTTCTTATGACGGCAGAACGAGACATTGACGCACAACGTAACGTATTTCTCGAAGCCTTGCTTGCCATTGATCGCCTCGAAGTGCGGCGCCTCCTCGAAGAACTTGTGTCCGAGATCAGTCCGGTCATAATGGTTGAGCAACTCATCGTGCCGGCGCTTGAAGTGATTGGTGAACGCTGGGAGCAAGGTGACGTATCGCTGGCTCAGGTCTATATGAGCGGGCGTATCTGTGAAGAGATTGTTGATACGCTCTTGCCAGCGGCGAATGTCCAGCAGCAAAGACAACCTGTCATCGCGATTGCGGTGCTCGAAGACTACCATATGCTGGGCAAGCGGATGGTCTATGCGACGTTACGCTCGGGTGGCTTTGTCGTCAGCGATTATGGTCGGATTGACACCGATAATCTTGTTGCCAGGGTTGTGCGTGAACGGGTTGCTATCTTGCTTATTTCAGTGTTGATGCTGCCCTCGGCGTTGCAGGTCAAAGCGGTACGGCAGAGACTCGATGCGGCAGGATGGCGACCAAAAATCATAGTCGGTGGTGCCCCGTTCCGGTTTGACCGACAGCTCTGGCAAGAGGTCGGGGCCGATGCGGTGGGCTACACGGCGTCGGATAGTGTTGGGCTGGTGACGAGTTTGTTGGAGGCATCCGCATGACAGCTATGACTTCACTAGAGCGGGTCTTGACGACGCTTGGGCATCAGGAGCCTGATCGGGTGCCGCTCTTTCTGCTCGTCACAATGCATGGCGCACGTGAATTGGGCTTGTCGCTGCGAGACTATTTCGCGCATGCCGAGTATGTGGCTGAAGGTCAGTTGCGGATGGCGCACAAGTATCAAAACGACTGCCTCTACGCACTTTTTTATGCAGCCTTGGAGGTCGAGGCGTGGGGGGGCGAGGTCATCTTGAGCGATGATGGTCCGGCCAACGCTGGCGAGCCCATGATCCGCAAGCCGGAAGATATGCGCACCCTCAAAGCCCCAGTGGTCGAAACCTCGCCTGTCCTTGGGCGTGTTCTGGATGCGATCAGGCAGATGCGCGCGCGCAGTGAAGATGCGATGCCGATCATTGGGGTTGTGATTGCCCCCTTCTCATTGCCCGTGATGCAACTGGGCTTCGAGCAGTATCTGACGTGGATGTACGAACGGCCTGATCTGGTCAAGCAGCTCTTGCAGATCAACGCAGAATTTGCGGTGGCCTGGGCCAATGCGCAGCTTGACGCCGGGGCGACGGCCATCTGCTATTTTGATCCGGTTGCCTCAACCACGGTGGTTTCACGGGAACAATATCTGGACTTTGATCATCGCCTGAGTAAAGACGTGATTGCACGGATCAAAGGGCCGGTTGCAACCCATGTAGCGTCGGGGCGCTGCATGCCGCTGCTTGATGATTTTGCGCAGACGGGGGCGCTGGCGGTTGCGGTCAGTATCGAGGAAGATCTGGCCTTGATGAAGCAGAAAGTCGCGGGCCGGGTGAGTCTGCTTGGCAATCTCAATGGGATTGAGATGCGTCGTTGGACGGAAGCCGAGGCTGAGGCGGCCGTCAAGGCGGCGCTTGCGGCGGCTGGGCGTGGGGGCGGCTTTATTCTCGCCGATAATCATGGCGAAATCCCCTTCCAGGTGCCCGAAACGACATTGATGGCGATCAGCGAAGCGGTACAACGCTGGGGCCAGTATCCCCTCGACTGGGTAAGTAATGAACGGTAAGCTCTGTCTGCGCGTGTGTCGACACTATTATGAGGATGTAGCGCAGGCTGTCCGTGAACTTGGGTATCCTTTTGTAACCGTTGAAGCATATGCACTGACCTGCGGGCGACCGCAATTGTTGCAGCATACCGACCAGATCTTTGCACGACCAGTTGCTGCGTTACGAACTGATCTGATCGTGCTTGGCGCATGTGCGGCAACACCCGATGCACTCCCGGCGAAGCTAGACGCTCAGACGCAGTTGATTCATCTCAACCACTGTCTGGTCATGCTCGCGGGGCCAGAGTTGATCGACACTGAAACGAAGCGCGGGGCCTACCTGCTTTCGCCGGGCTGGTTGCGGGCCTGGCGTGCGCATCTGTATGCCTGGGGGTTTGATCAAGCGCTGGCCCGTGACTACTTTCACGAGGCGGTCGAAGAGTTGTTGTTGCTTGATACCGGGACGGATCCAGAGGCATTGTCCGGGGTAAAAGCGTTTGCCGCCTATCTTGACATGCCGTATCGGGTGCGGACGATTGGGCTTGATTATCTCAAGCTCTACCTGGCGAAGGTCATTTTAGAATGGTATCTCAAAACATCGCAAACCGAGACGAAACGAGTCTTGCAAGACGCGAATCGCAAAATTGCCGAATATGCGATGGCCTTTGATCTGCTCGTTGATCTCTCGCAGATTCGCTCAGAAGAAACAACCATTACCGCGATTCGCCATATGTTTGCGATGCTCTTTGGCTGTAACAATCTAGAATACGCCCAGATCCAGGGTCATCAGATTGTCGCTGTTTTTGCCAAAGATGGTCACGATCAGCCTGCACGCCACGCTGAACTTGCGCAGGTACTGGCCTCGATGGAGCGTGATCACGCTCTTATTCCTCAGGAAGAGGGCTTTTATCTGCGGATTCGCTATCACAACGAGACCTTTGGCCTGGTGGTTGTACGGCATATCACCTTTCCCGAATATCGCAATCAATACCTCAATCTGGGCCTGGCGATTGCCAATCAGTGTGGGCTTGCCCTGGCCAATGCGCGCACCTATTCGATGCTGCGCGAGGCGGAAGCTTCGTTACGGAGTGAACGTGATTTGACGGAAGAGTTGCGCCAGATGATGGCCCATCTCAACTCGAATGTTGATATGGATGCGATGTTGCATCAAGTATTAGTACAACTTGATAAGATAGTGCCGAATCACCAGTCACTTCTTTTATTATTAGAAGAGAGCACCCTGCGCCTTGTTTCTGCCCATCCTGTTGAATGGCAGGCCAGACTGGTTGGTGAAGAGTTCAGTCCTGAACAGCCCCCATTTGCCGAGATTATGCAGCGTCGGATGCCGCTCATGCTTGATGAAGCGGCCCTGGCGTCGCTCGATCTTCCCATGGTAACAAGTTTCAAGAGCTGGATGGGTCTCCCGTTGCTCCATCAAGAGCATCTCCTCGGGCTTTTGACGCTTGGAAGTCAGCAGGAAGAGACGTATACGCCGAGTCAGGTAACGATGATGCAGGTGCTCGCCAATGAGGTTGCCACGGCACTCGAGAATGGGCGGCTCTTCCGCGAAGTCTATATGCTGGCTGGAACTGATCCGCTGACGAGGCTTTACAATCGGCGGCGGTTCAGTGAATTGGCCGAAGCCGAGTTCAGGCGCGTGCAGCGTTATGGGGGCAAACTTTCGACGATCTTTATGGATATTGACCATTTCAAGCGGGTGAATGATGTCTTTAGCCATGCTGTTGGCGATCAGGTGCTGGAGCATGTAGCGAAGGCGCTCAAGCAGGTTCGCCCGTTAGATATTGTTGCCCGCTATGGCGGCGAAGAGTTTATCATTGCCTGTCTAGAGACAGATTTGCGTGAAGCAATGCAGGTTGCCGAGCGATTGCGCCAGACCATCGAGCATACGCCCATTGAGACGTTGAGTGGGCCGGTGCAGATCACAATGAGCTTTGGGGTTGCGACACTTGAGCCCGACCTCACGACCCTGGGTGAATTGATCTGGCGGGCTGACCAGGCGCTCTACCATGCGAAGTGCATTGGACGCAATCGTGTTTGTTCCTGGAAACAGGCAGAAACGCATTAGCAGAGGCATTGTGGTACAATGCTTTTTAGTGGTGATCCATAGCTCTTTTGTGCGTGCCATTATTTTCCTATGCTACTTGAGCTGCAGATCCGTGATTTTGCCATTATTGATCGTCTACACCTTCGCCTTGGTGAAGGTTTTACCGTGTTGACCGGTGAGACCGGGGCGGGCAAATCAATCATTATTGATGCGCTGGGCATGTTACGGGGCGAAAAGGTTGATGTTACGTTTGTGCGAGCGGGTTGCACGCGTGCGCGGATCGAGGGTGTCTTTAGCCTCGACGATTGTCCCCAACTAGCCCCGCTGCTGCGTGAGCATGATCTGCTTGATGAGGATGACGGGCAAGTCATCGTTGTGCGTGAGATCAGTGCTGAGTCGGGGCGGAGTGTAGCGCGGATCAATGGGCGTGCGGTCAATACGGCGGTGCTGCGGGAGATTGGCGGGCGCTTGATTGACATCCATGGGCAGCACGAGGGGCTTTCGCTCTTTAATCCGCGAACGCATCTTGAGATGCTTGATCGTTTTGGGGAACTGCTTTCCCTGCGCGAACAGGTTGCCACCCAGGTGCAGATCCTCCGCGGTCTTCGCAATGAGTTGGCCGATCTGCGGCGCAACGAGGCCCAGCGTCAGGCGCGGATCGAAGAGTTGCGTTTTCTGATCGAGGATGTGACTGCCGCCAGGGTGCGACCGGGTGAAGAAGAAGATCTGGTGCGTGAGCGGCAGGTGGTGCAGAATATGGCGCGGGTGACCGGGTTGGCGACGGAAGCGTATGCCGACCTGTATGCGGGGCGCGAAGGTGGACGTACGCCTGGGCGTCCAATCATCGAGTTGATCGCAACGGTTGCCGGAAACCTGGTCGAACTGGCGCGCCTTGATCCTTCGGTAGAGAGCATGGCGACGACGGCGAGCGAGTTGCATTACCAGCTTGAAGACTTGGCGGCGGCGCTGCGTACGTACCGCCTCGGGCTTGATGCTGATCCAGGCCGTCTTGATGCCCTTGAGGATCGGTTGACGGTACTGCGTGATTTGCAGCGCAAATATGGCGGCGATCTTGCCAGTCTGGTCGAACGGGCGGCTAGTGCCGAGACCGAGATTGAGCGCTTGCAAAATAGCGCGGTGCATATTGCCGAACTTGAACGGCACGAGGCTGCAACGTTGGCCGAATTGGGCACCCTTGCCGCTACATTGTCGCAGCGACGACGCGAGGTTGGTGATGAACTGGCCCGACGGATCGAAGGCGCGATGGGCGATCTAGCAATGCCGCAGGTGCGCTTCTTTGTGAGCATCAAACAGACGCCTGATCCGCAGGGTGTACCTTCGGCGGGTCGCAAGGTGGCGGTTGATCGCACTGGCATTGACCAGGTTGAATTTCAAATTGCGCCGAATCCTGGCGAACCACTCAAGCCCCTGGCGAAGATTGCCTCGGGTGGCGAGAGTGCTCGCTTGCTGCTTGCGCTGAAATCAATTCTCTCACGGGTCGATGAAGTCGCAACCCTCATTTTCGATGAGATTGATGTTGGCGTCGGCGGGCGGGCCGGCCAGGTGGTCGGTCAGAAACTCTGGGCGATCACCGAGAATCATCAGGTCATCTGCATCTCGCACCTTCCACAAGTCGCTGCGTTTGCCGATACGCATTACCATATTCGCAAAGAGTTTGACCCTGAACGTACGCGTACACAGGTTCAACGCCTTGATGACCACCAACGGATTGATGAACTCGCGGCGATGCTTGATGGAAGCCCCAGCGAGCATAGTCGCGCGAACGCCCGCGAAATTATCGAGCGGGCCATTGCCTGGAAAGCGAATCGACAGGTACCTACGCCATGACTGCGAACACTTCTGTCAGCCGCTGGGCGGCACGTATTGCCGAGGCCAGCTGGTTGCTTGCACTGAGTTTTATTCCGCTCTATTTTAATCTCTACTCGGCCCGCCATTTCGAACCCGATAAGATCGCAGTGGTGCGTTCGCTGGCGCTGGTCGGGGCCGCCGCCGTGCTGATTGGGCTCCTTGATACCTGGTTGTCACGTGAGAAACGCAAACCTGCCGTAACCGATCCCCCGCCCGAAGAGGCCACGCCGGTGCCGCCACTTTGGCGGAGATTTGCGGCCATTCCTCTGGCTGTGCCAACCGCAGTGTATGCAGGGGTCTTTTTGCTGACAACGATCACCTCGGTGACGCCCTGGATGAGTTTCTGGGGATCGTACCAGCGCCTTCAGGGAACGTATACGAATCTCTCGTATATCATGCTATTTATCGTGATTCTGGTGACATTGCGCCACCGCGAACAGCTTGAACGCATGGTCACCATTATGATTGCGACGGGGATCGCCGTAGCGGGCTACGGGCTTTTGCAGCACTTCGGCCTCGATCCGTTGCCCTGGCGCGGCGATGTACTGACCCGCATTGCCTCAACGATGGGCAACTCGATCTTTGTGGCCGCTTATATGATCATGATCGTGCCCTTCGCGCTCTACCGGATGCTGGTTGCCTTCAGTGATGCCCCAACGGCCCCACAGGCGGGGCCGTTGCTCGGGCGTGAGTGGTTGTGGACCCTGGTGCGGGCGCTGCTGGTGCTGGCTGGTTTGATGCTCTTGCTGGCGACGATTAAATTTGGGGCCGTGATTCGGGTTATTGATGCACGCTACTGGTGGGTTTGGCCGGGTTCGATTGTGGCGACGACGACGATCTGGTGGCTGCTGACGATCAATTTTGACCGGGGTGATCGACGCATGCCGCTCTGGCCCGGCCTCTTCACGATGGGCTTTCTGCTGCTCTTTGCACTGCAGTTTGCCATCTCGGCGGGCAGTGGGGCGCAGACGCTGTTGACCAGTGATCAGGCGGCTCATGCAAGTGATTGGAGCATCTGGTTTTTTGCGTCGCTTGCCGCGCTGATCGGGGCGTATGCCCTGGGCATGACGTTGCCGCGTCGCCCGCTTGAGCCAACCCGTGCCGGTCGGCTGCTTGATGGGGCGGCGGCCGGCCTGGCGACCCTGATGCTGCTCGTTGCGATTGTCTTTTCGCAGAGTCGCGGCCCGTGGATTGGTCTCGGTGCGGGGCTCTTTGTCTTCTTCTCGCTTGTGCTGTGGCAAGCCTTGCGCCACGCCAGGGCGACCGATCAGATGACGCGTGCGCGCCTCTTCCGTGGTCTTTTGATCGGTTGGGTGACGTTGACGCTGGCTGTCGGCGGTTTTCTGATCACGTTCAACCTGTCGAAAGCACCGGTGTTTGAGCAACTGCGCGATGTGCCCTACATCGGGCGCATGGGGCGTTTGCTCGAAGTGGGCGAAGGTACGGGCCTGGTACGGCGGTTGATCTGGATTGGCGATGAGCATGCGGGCGGTGCGATCGCGTTGATCATGAGCGATCCGGTGCGTGCGGTAATTGGCTGGGGCCCCGAGAGCATGTTTGTCGCGTTTAACCCGTTTTATCCACCTTCGCTTGCCAATATCGAGGCGCGTGGGGCTTCACCAGACCGATCCCACCAGGCGCTGCTTGATGAACTGGTGACCCGGGGGTTGTTGGGCCTGGTAAGTTATCTTTTCCTGCTCGTGAGCTTTGTCTTCTTGAGCTGGAAACTGATGCGCAACAGCACTAGTTGGCGCTGGCAGGTCTTCTTCATTGCCTGTTTGAGCACAATTACCGCGACGTTTGTCGAGGGCTTGACGGGTATTCCCATTGTCTCGACCCTGACTCACTTCTGGATGGTGCTGGCAATGACCGTGACGGGTGGGGCGCTCGCGGGGCACTATCGCCTCTCGCTTGCACCACTGGAACCAGCCGTGGCTGCCGTACCTGAAGACGGCGCAAGTGCTGAGCAGGCGCACCGTAGTGGACAGGCGAGCGGCAAACGACGAAAGGGGCCGGTTCGTGGTCAGCAGGTTGCACGGGGAGGCAACTCGGCGCGTTCACGCAATACGGTGCCGGGAGCGGGGCCGATCTTTGCCTATAGCATGGTTGCCGTCCTCACCCTCATCGCCATTTTCAGCTTTAATTTCAATCCAATCAGGGCCGATATGCATTTCCAGCAAGCCCAGGGCTTGAGTGAACGCGCTGAGACGTCGGCTGATGGCTTGATCATGGCGCTCAATGAGTATCTGCAAACGATCCGGCTCAATGCCCGCGAGGATTTCTACTATTTGAACCTTGGGCGGGTTCTGATGTCGCTTGCTGATACGGTGCGTGCGCAAAGCCCTGAACTAGGAACCCCCAAAGATGATCCCCAACTCACGGTGCTCTTGGGGCTTGACTCGAGTAGTGCGATTGCCAGTTTTGTGCAACAGAGTACCCCGAATGAATTGATGAGTTATGCCGAGGCGGTCTTGCTGCATGCGCATAACCGGAGCCCACTGAACAAAGACCATTTTGCCAATCTTGGGCGGCTCAACAGTGTCTGGTATCGCTGGTCGAATGACCCGGTACACCTCGAAAATGCGCTCGACTGGTATGATCAGGTCGAAGAGTTGGCCCCCCAGGATGTCACGCTGCTGAATGAGTTTGCGGGGGTCTTGATTCTCAAGGGTGATCAGTTGATGGCCGAGGGGCAGACGGAAGAGGCGCAGGCCGCTTTTGCGCGGGCCGAGGAGTTGCTTCAGCGTTCGGCGGCGCTTGACCAGCGTTATGTTGACACGTATATCAGGCTTGCCGATCTGACGCTGTCGCGCAATCAAGATCTGATTGCGGCGACCAATGCGTATAGTC
Source organism: Candidatus Chloroploca mongolica (assembly GCF_004762035.2). Lineage (GTDB taxonomy): Bacteria > Chloroflexota > Chloroflexia > Chloroflexales > Chloroflexaceae > Chloroploca > Chloroploca mongolica. The sequence continues at coordinate 78,795 of NZ_SIJK02000013.1, forward strand.
AGGCTATCGGTATTTCGGCCCGCCAGACGGTGAATTCAATTGAGAATGTCGCCAATGCGCTAGCCGAGCAGCCCGAGCTGATCCTGCAGTTGCGTGATGCCTACCTGCGCGTGATCGCCACCCAGGAGGAACGTTACCAGAAGCTTGACCCGCAGAGCAGTGCGGCGCAAAGCTTGCGCTCCGATCTTGCCTTGCTGCACACGGTGGCTGGTCTGTTGTCGGTGCGTGGTGGTGACACCGAGGCGGCGCTCGTTGCATATGCTCGAGCGGCTGAACTCGAACCAAATAACCTCAACTATATTCGCAACTATGCGATTGTGCTAAGCGAAGTGTCGCGGCATGCCGATGCGGTAGCCGAATTGCGAGCGTTGATCGGGCGGCTTGAGGTGGGGACGGGGAACGAAGCCACGATTGCTGAGGCGCAACAACTGATTGCCTACTTCGAGCAATTGCAGGGAGCACCGTAGCATGATCCAGACGGCCCTGATCGCCATCGTCGCGCTGACCTTTTCGATGCTAGCGACGCCGCTGGTGCGGCGTCTGGCGTTGCGGGCGGGGGTGGTTGCGGTGCCGCGCGTGCGTGATCTGCATATCACCCCGGTGCCGCTGTTGGGTGGGTTGGCGATCTATGGCAGTTTTGTGGCGGCGCTGATTTTGTTTGGTGATCGGGCGTATATTGTCGAGTTGATCGCGATCCTGGTTGGAGCGACCCTGGTCTCGATCTTTGGCTTGGCCGATGACCGGTGGGGCCTCAGTGCGCGGGCGAAATTGGCGGGCCAACTGCTGGCCGGGATCGTCTTGTTACTTGGTGGTACACAGGTACAACTCTTTCCGCTGATCTGGCTCAACTGGTTGGTGACGTTGCTCTGGGTGGTTATTATTACAAATGCGGTCAACTTTCTCGATAATATGGATGGTCTATCGGGTGGCATCACCACGATTGCGGCCACCTTTTTTCTCTTGCTTGCCGCGATGAACGAGCCACGACAGGTGCTGGTTGGCGCGATGGCGGCGGCCTTAATCGGGGCATGCATCGGCTTTTTACGCTACAACCTCAACCCGGCGACTGTCTTTATGGGAGATACAGGCAGTCTCTTTCTCGGCTTTATGCTGGCGGCGCTGGCGATCAAGCTGCGGTTCCCAAGCAACACCCCGGTGGTCACGTGGATGGTGCCGCTCTGCATTCTCGCGGTGCCACTCTTTGACACGAGTCTGGTAGTTGTCTCACGGCTTCGGCGTGGAGTCAACCCCTTTACGACGGCGGGCAAAGATCACCTGTCGCATCGCCTGCATGCGCTCGGGTTGACCCGGCGCGAGGCGGTTCTGACCTGTTATCTGCTTGGTGGTGCGACTGGAATGGTGGGGGTCTACCTGACGCGGGCCACGATGGTTGAGGCCTATTTTGTGGCGGGGATGATGGCTGCGGTGGGGATTGCGGCGCTGATCTGGCTGGAACGGGTATGTCCTCGTGGGGGATCTGGATAGGGGATCATCTGGTCTATGGTACAATGCTGAAGATGGATCGACCAGACCAGGGACGAGGAGAAAAATGGCCGCTCAGCAGGTTCACCTCGGGGTGGTGCAGTTGCAACTGACGGCTGAGGCCGCCGAGAATGATCGTCGAGCCGAGGCGGGCATTCGTGAGGCTGCCGCCCGTGGGGCGCAGATCATCTGTTTGCCCGAGCTCTTCCGGTCACTCTATTTTTGCCAGCGTGAAGATCATGATCATTTTCAACTGGCCGAGCGGATCCCAGGTCCTTCCACCGAGCGCTTTGGTCAACTGGCCCGTGAGCTCGGGGTGGTTTTGATTATCAGCCTGTTTGAAAAGCGGGCCGAAGGTCTTTACCATAACACCGCTGCGGTGCTGGATGCCGATGGGAGCTATCTCGGCAAGTATCGCAAGATGCATATCCCCGATGATCCGCTCTTCTATGAGAAGTTCTACTTTACCCCCGGTGATCTTGGTTTCAAGGTCTTTCCCTCGCGTTTTGGGCGGCTTGGGGTGCTGATCTGCTGGGATCAGTGGTATCCCGAGGGTGCTCGCTTGACGGCCCTGCGTGGCGCAGATATCCTCTTTTATCCGACGGCGATTGGCTGGCATCCTTCTGAAAAGGCCGCCCATGGCGAGGCTCAGCACCAGAGTTGGGAGTTGATCCAGCGCTCGCATGGCGTTGCCAATGGATGTTATGTGGTGAGCGTGAATCGCACTGGTCACGAAGGTGATCCCGAGGGTGGCATCGAGTTTTGGGGGCAGAGTTTTGTGAGTGATCCCCAGGGTACAATCCTGGCGCTTGCGCCAGTGGATACGCCTGCGGTGCTGGTTGTGCCGGTTGATCTGGGCAAGCTTGATGTGCAGCGTACCCACTGGCCGTTCCTGCGTGACCGCCGGATCGATGCCTATGCCGACATCACGCGCCGTTTTATTGATGAGTGAGAGCTATGCGCGCAACTCCAGTTGAACTTGGGTACCGGATGCCGCCGGAATGGGCCCTCCATCAGGCGACATGGCTATCGTGGCCGCACAATGAAGCAAGTTGGCCGGGCAAGCTTGAGGCAATTCTGCCGATCTACGCGCAGGCAGTGGCAATTTTGCTGCGCTCTGAGCCGGTGCATATCAATGTGAATGATGCGGCGATGGAAGCTCAGGCGCGGGCGTTGCTCGCTGATGCCGGGGCAACGGGTGAACTCTTTTTTCATCGTTTTCCGACCAATGATGCCTGGTGCCGTGACCACGGGGCAATCTTTGTGGTGCGTGATGAAGAGCCGCAGGTGGCGGCGCTTGACTGGGACTATAATGCGTGGGGGGGCAAATATCCGCCTTTTGAACTCGATAACGAGATCCCCCGCCAGATGGCGGCCTATCTTGATACGCCCTGCTTTGCGAACCCGATGGTGCTGGAGGGTGGCTCGATTGAGGTGGATGGCACCGGGTTGCTGCTGACGAGTGAGCAGTGCCTGCTCAATCCGAACCGCAATCCGACGCTGAGTCAGTTCGAGATCGAGGCGCAACTCTGTGCGTACCTTGGGGTGCAACGCATCCTCTGGCTCGGTGAGGGCATTGTGGGCGATGATACCGATGGGCACGTTGATGATATCGCCCGCTTTGTTGCCCCGGGGGTCGTGCTCGCAGCCGTGGAAGAAGATCCGTCTGATGAGAATTACCACGTGTTGCAAGAGAATCTCGCCCGCTTGCATCATATGACCGACTTGGCCGGTCGTCATTTGACCGTGTTGAAGCTGCCGATGCCCCCACCGGTGGTGTACGAAGGTCAACGCTTGCCCGCCAGTTATGCCAATTTTTATGTCGCGAACCAGGTGGTACTGGTGCCATTCTTCAACCATGTCAATGATCAGCGAGCCCAGGCCATTCTGCAACAGTGTTTCCCTGAGCGTGAGGTGGTGGGACTCGATTGTACCGAGTTGGTATGGGGCCTCGGGGCCTGGCATTGTCTAACCCAGCAGGTTCCTGCACCACCACAGTGACGCGTTTGGCGGTGTAACACACCGCCGCTATTGAGACAGGCTCATGCTGGCTTATTTGCGGACGATGCCGGTGTTGTTGAGCCAGCCGGTGCGTCTCTTCCGTGGCTATCCTCTTGTCGCCCTGCGGTCTGATCTGCTTGCCGGGCTGACGGTTGGCCTCGTGTTGCTTCCTCAAGCACTCGCGTTTGCGCTGCTTGCCGGTCTTCCCCCAACGATGGGGCTCTATACGGCGTTTGTTGCCTCGATGGTTGGGGCACTCTGGGGTTCTTCGAGTCATCTCAATAGTGGCCCAACCAATACAGCTTCGATTCTGACCCTTTCGATTCTGGCCCCGCTCTTTCTGCCTGGCTCGCCGGAGTTTCTGCTGGCGGCCGGGTTGCTTGCCGTGCTTGCCGGGCTGATCAGGTTGCTGATGGGGCTTGCGCGCCTCGGGATTCTGGTGAATTTTGTTTCTGACTCAGTGGCGGTGGGTTTTACGGCGGGCGCTGGGCTGTTGATCATGGCAAATCAGATCGGCCCGATGTTACGCCTGTCGATCCCCGCAACTGAAGGCCCGCTTGGCTCGGTGATCGGGGCGCTGTCGCAGCTGGAGGCTGTTCATTTGCCATCGCTTGTGCTTGGTGTGGCGACGATTGTCTTGATCATTTTCTGGCCGCGGGTCACCCGCGTGGTGCCGGCGGTGCTGGTTGGGGTGACGGCGATCAGTCTGAGTGCCTGGGTGTTGCAACTTGAAGGGCAGGGCGTGCGTCTGCTCGGCATGTTGCCACAGGGCTTGCCGCCCTTTACGTCACTGCCGCTCTTCGATCTCAATCTGATTGGTCAACTGGCGAATGGGGCCCTTGCGATTGCGCTGATTGGCCTGGTCGAGGCCGTTGCCATTGCGCGGGCGGTGGCGAGCCATTCGCGCCAGCGCCTTGATAGCAATCAGGAATTTGTTGGGCAGGGCATTGCGAATATTGCCGCCGGTTTTTTTGGCGGACATCCCTGTTCGAGTTCGTTTAACCGTTCCGCGCTCAGCTATCAGGCCGGCGGGATGACGGCGCTTGGTAATGCATTCAGTGGCGTGTTTGTGCTGGTCGCGGCACTGGTCTTGACCGATGTGATTGGCCAGATCCCGCTGGCTGTGCTCGCCGGGGCACTGGCGGTGACGGCCTGGAGTATGATTGATCTCCGTTCGATGAAGCGGATCTGGCGTGGAGCGCCTGGCGATGCGGTGATTATGGTGGTCACGTTTCTGGCGACACTGGTACTCCCGCTGCAGTTTGCCATCTTGATCGGGGTGTTGATGTCGTTGGGGTACTATCTGTTGCGCACCAGTATGCCGCGAGTGGTCGCGGTGTTGCCTGACCTGACCTTCAGTCACTGGTCGGCTTTTCCCGAGCGTTCGCAGTGTCCCCAACTGGCGGTGGTTGATGTGCTGGGTGATCTCTATTTTGGGGCCGTCAATCATATCGAAGAGGAACTGCTCCGCATCCTTGATGCACCACCTGGTCAACGGTTTTTGTTGTTGCGCATGCACAGCGTGCAGCATTGCGATATCAGTGGCATTCGTATGCTTGAAAATGTGCGGCGGGTCGTGCGGGATCGCGGCGGCGAGATCTATTTTGTGCGGGTGCGCGATCCGGTGCTTGAACGCATGCGTTTGACTGGGTTTTATGATCAGGTTGGGGCGGCTCGCTTTCTTGATGAAGATCTAGCCATTGAGACGCTCTTCTATCGGATTCTTGATCCGGCCGTCTGCATCTATGAGTGCGAGTGGCGCGCCTTTCGTGAGTGCCACACGCTGCCGAAACGTACCCTGCCGGGTGGGGCTCCCCCCATTCCATTGTTGCCCCTTGGCAGTGCTACGGCCCCAAAGGTTGCGGCCCATGAACTCTGGAAGATGATGCACAATGAGGTGCCCCCTCTGGTGGTTGATGTTCGTGAGCCACGTGAGTTTCGGTTGGGCCATATCCCGGGGGCAATTTCGATTCCGCTGAGTGACCTGCTGATCAATCCGGCGGATCTGCCGCGCGAAGCCCCGCTTATCCTGGTTTGTCGCAGTGGCCGTCGGAGTGAACGGGCCTTTCTTGCCCTGAGTGAACAGGGGTATGCCAACATTCGCATCTTGAGCGGTGGCCTTTTGAGTTGGGAAGGCCAGAATCTGTTGATGGCGATTGAGACATAGGGTTAGAGGGAGAGGAACATCGATGAGCGAGCCAGAACTCCACCGCAATACGGGGCTCGATCTCGTGCGGGCCACCGAGGCGGCGGCGATGGCCGCTGCACGCTGGATGGGCCGTGGATATCGCCAGGAAGCTGAACTCGCGGCGAGTCAGGCGATGAGTGAGACGCTGGCGGCGATTGATCTCGATGGGCAGATTGTGATCTGTGAAGGTGGACGGCTGCGGCTGCGGAGTGCGCTGCCCGGCGGTAAGCGGGTAGGTAGCGGGCAAGGGGTGCCCGTTGATGTAGTGGTGGATGCGATTGATGGACGCCGTCTGCTGGCGCGGGGGCGACCGGGCGCGGTTGCCGTCGCGGCCGTCGCACCGCAAGGCTCGATGTGGGCGTCGAGTGCAGCGGTCTATATGGAAAAGATCGTCGTCAATCGGGTCGTTGCCCCGGCCCTGGTGCCCGAGTGCATAACGGCTCCGGCGGCCTGGACGATTGGCTTGATTGCTCGTGCCAAAGGTAAAGCGATCCGTGACCTTGTGATCTTTGTGCTTGAGCGGCCTCGTCATGCCGATCTGATTACCGAGATCCGGGCGGCTGGGGCGCGGGTGATGCTGGCTGATGATGGTGATATTTCGGGGGCTGTGCTCGCGAGTTTGCCTGATGGACCGGTTGATGCCTTGATGGGGGCGGGGGGAGCTGCCGAAGGCGTGATGGCCGCATGTGCGGTCAAGGCCCTCGGCGGGGGGATGCTGGCGCGCCTGGCCCCGCAGAGCGTCGAAGAGCGTATGGCAATCGTTGAGGCGGGTCTCGATCTACGTCGGACAATGATGTGTGATGATCTGGTGCGCAGCAATCAGATCTTTTTTGTGGCGACGGGCATTACTGATGGCCTTTTGTTGCACGGGGTGCATTTTGAGGGCGCACGGGCGACGACCAATTCGCTGATCTTGCGAAGTGAAACCCGAACCCGCCGTATGATTGTCGCTGAGCATCTGGTTCAACCGGAAACACCTTGACAGCCAGAGCATTTTTAGCCTAGACTAGATTCATGCCTGCCTGAGCCAACCGCCAGCATTGCTGGCGGTTGGCTCGGTCAGGAAATGTGGTTGGGGGCCGTAGGCCACCAACGTAATGCGCATAAGGCCGCAGGTTCCGTTGCGCCTTCCCGCAGGGATGGATGGGTTTATGTCACTTGAAACAACGATGGCTGATCCGCAGCGTTTTGCGCTGCTCTATGGAACAACCCCGCCACGCGCTGATGCCCCGGCTGACCGGGTTCTCGGTGCGGCAGCGCGGCTCGCCGAGCGCGTCGCCGATCTTCCGCTCGACGGCCTGGTCGTCTATGATGTTCAGGACGAATCAGCGCGGACGAGTGAGCCGCGCCCGTTCCCTTTTCTCCCGACTGTTGACTCACCGCCGTATGCCACCCTGCTGCGGCAGTTGACGCGCAAGCCGGTGGTGACCTACAAATGCATTGCCACCGAAAACGAACAGAGTTGGCCCGAATGGCTTGACCGGGCGGCTGACCAGCATAAGGTGCGTTATCTGTCACTGGTTGGCCTGTCGAGTGCCAAAGCTGCGCAGAGTAGCATTGCGCTGTCGCGGGCGACCGAGCTTGCTGCGGCCCATCCTGCTGGCTTTGTGCTTGGTGGGGTCGCGATTGCCGAGCGTCATGGGGCTGAACGGAGCGAGAGTCTCCGCCTGATTCAGAAGGCGCAGCGAGGGATACGCTACTTTATCTCGCAGGCGGTCTATGATGCCGAGCCGACGATCCGGCTGCTTGGCGATTATGTTCGTGACTGTGCTGCACGCAATGAGCAGCCACAACGCATGCTGCTCGACTTTGTCCCGGTAGGTCGTCCACAGACCATGAATTTTATGCGTTGGCTCGGCATTGCTATTCCCGACACCACGGCAGCGGCAATTTTAGATGATCCAGCCCCGCTGAGTCGCTCGATTGCGGTGTGTCGGGAGCTGCTGCGGCGCATCCTCGACCAACCCTATCTCAACCAGATCCCGCTGGGCATTGTGGTCGAGAGCGTCTCGATTAACAAAGCTGAAATCGGAGCGACGATTGAACTAATGCATACGCTGCGTGATGTTGCGCACGAATATGGTTTACCTGTCTCATAAAAACATATGCAAAATGATCTACTGACACAGATGAGAGAAAGTGCTGTGAGCTTTCTTGGGTCAACGATCGGGGTCGAAGTTGTTCGCAAGGTGATCCAACCGCTTGACCATCTTTTTTATCAAGCCAGTGGAGGACAGATCCTCTTTCTTGATTTTTTCATTCCAACGCTGATGCTGACGACCACGGGGGCACGCAGTGGTGAACCGCGTACGGTTCCGCTGGTCTATCTGCGTGATGGCGAACGGATTGTGCTGATCGCCTCGAACTACGGCTCAACGAAACATCCGGCCTGGTACCACAATCTCAAGGCCAACCCCGCGTGCCAGGTACATATTGCCGGACGCACCACAACCTATCGGGCGCGCCAAGTCGAAGGCGAAGAGCGCGACCACCTCTGGAAGCGAGCAGTTGCCCTCTATGCTGGCTATGCGTCGTATCAGAACAACACTGACGGGCGGGTTATTCCCATTATGGTACTTGAATAAGGATCGACTGAGGGCCACGCCTCCAAACTTTAGTGGTTACACTGAGAAGCGCCCGCTATACGGGCGTTTCTCAGTGTAACTAGGGCAAGCTGACTCAGCCTCCATAGTAGGGCGATTGCATCATACGAAATCGGATACAACGGGGCACCCGCAAGGGGTGCCCGTACCGGGGCGGGGCCCGAATCCGGTGTAGGGGCACCCCTTGCGGGTGCCCTTGCGGGTGCATTGGCGGGGTGCATTGGCGGAAGATGCAATCGCCCTAGCCCCCATAGAGCATCAGCACGATGCGTGGTGTGATCAGCCCTTCGACGAGCGCCGAAAGTGCAATCAGCGGCACGAGCACGAGCATCCAGACTTTGGCGAAATTTGCCAGGGCCCAGAGCAGATTATCGGCGGGGCTAAACCCAGGCGGCGGCGAAAGCAAAGCCGCGCCAATCCGCAGGCCCAGGGCGGCGCTGAGGATAAACGTGGGCAATTCGATGATCCCGTGGGGCACCACATACGCTAGCAGAAACTGCAACGGGCTGTCATTGCCGAGCGCCAGCCAGTCGCCGCCTTCGCGAGCCAGTTGACCGGCAAAAAAGCCGATCTGACCAAACGCCACGCCGGGCACCATCAGGGCAAAGATGCCGAAACTGATCACCGAAAAGATATTGGAGAGTACCGAGACGCGCAGATTGTTGGCAAGGACAAACGCTGCCAACGAGAACGAGGGAGGCGGAGGATTGCCAAGTTGGTTTTGGATATTAACATTGAAGATGGAGGGCGCAAGGTTGAGCCCCAGCCAGGTTCCACCGATGGAGACAAGGAGCACGGCCAGGATGGGCAAGCGCAACTCGCGCAAGAGGGCCGGAAATTCGTACCGATAAAACCGGCGTGGTGAAAAGGCCAACCCGTGATACGCTGTTACGGGAACCCCAGCAGGCTGGTGCTCGCGGAAGAAGCTGCGCAAGGTCGCCGCAATGTGGCTTGGATTGAGGTCATCATGTTCACGCGAGAGGATCTCCTCGCGATTAAAACCGGCCATGCCACTGCGGATAAAGGCGAGCGCAACCACAAAGAGACCGGCGAGCACATACCAGAGCACATCGTAGCGTTGGGCAATGAAGAGCAGGACTTGAAGCTGGATCACCACGGCGGTGGGCACCAGGACAGCCGAAGCGAGTAGCGTGGCGGCCCGGATGCTGCTCGTATTGGTCGAAATCACCACGGCCCCGGCAACCATCAGCAGGTTCACCACACTAATCATCAGGATCAGCAGGGGCAGTGTCTCGGGCTGCATACCCACCAGGTAGAGCCGCGGAAAGACAAGGCGGATGGCCGCGAGAAAGGTGAACATGGCGGTCAGGCTGCCAACGAGGGGCACGATCAAGGCGGCGATCAACTTGCCCAGGTAGAGTTCACGATCCGAGACGGGCATTGCCAGGAGCGACTCGAGACTATTGCGTTCGCGTTCGCCGACAAAGGACTCGATGGCCGTAATGAGGGCAAAACTGGCGGGAACAAATCCGACGAGCAGGCCAACAAAAGGAACCAGGCGAGCGATATTTCCTTCGCCCTCAACAAAGTCGAGGGCCAGATTTACCCCAGCCAGCAACCCCAGTGGTAACCCGAAAATCAAGGTGAAGAGAGGAATAAGCACGCGCCAGTCGGTGATGACCTCGTTCAGTTCACGTCGGGCAATCAACCAGACTGCCGATTGCGACCACCTGGTTTGATGTGCCTTGCGCTGTGATCGGCGTTCTCTCCACCAGGCTGGCATGGGTATATTCCAGCTGATCTGGCCCTGGAGATGCTCACGTGAAAGGAGTTCTTCGCGGCTGAAGGTACGCATACCGATGCGAATCAACAGTGCGCCGAGGACAACTAGGGCGGCGGCAACCAGCCACAACTCAGTCCACCGACCGTTGATGATCAGAAAGGCTGCAATCTGCATAATCCCCACCATTGGGATGAGGATAAAACTCGACATCAAGTTGGCCGCACGCACGGTCGTGATGTGTGACGAAATCACGACGGCGCCGGTTACCATTACCACGGCCATACAGGTAATCAGGAGCACCAGCAAGAGCAGGCGCGACAGATCCATTGAGCCAAAATAGAGATCGGGGCGAAAGCCAAGTAACAGGCCAACAAAGATCAGCATTGCGATCAAACTCGAAAGCAGCGGCGTCAGGAGTGACGAAGCAAGCTTGCCGAGGTAGAGTTCATTGTCCGAGAGGGGCATCGCAAGCAGCGACTCGAGCGTATTGCGTTCACGTTCCCCAACAAAGGACTCGAGCGCCGTAATTAACGAAAAGCTTGCAGGGACAAACCCGACCAGCAGGGCGGCAAAAGGCACGAGGCGTTCAGCGAGATCGGGATCGTCAACAAAACGGATGACCTGCGATGAGGCTGCGACGAGCAACTGGGGCAAAATCAGGGTCAAGAGCAGCATCGGTAAGACGACGCGCCAATCGCCCAGGGTTTCGCGCACTTCACGTCGCGTAATAGCGAGCATATGGTTGGTCTTCATAGCTTTGCCGAGTCAAGCTCTGGATTTAAGTTGGCCATGATCGTTTCAGTCGCTTCGGGTATGGTGCGGCCAAACGAAGAATCATCGGCGACGATACGCAAATAGACATCCTCAAGGCTACGGGTCACTTCAGCAAGAGCCACGACGGGCATCCCGCGTGCAGTCAGGCGGCTCAGGATGACCGGATTGACCTGGGTGGGCGCGGCGGTACGGAAGCGCAGACGTGTTTCGTTGGTGTCTTCGACAGTGACGAGATCAGTGAGCAGCGGTTCGGCCTCGGCACCTGTGTATGGCGCAGCGAAGACCAGTTCGAAGAGCGGCTCGCCGAGCAACTGGCGGCTCAATTCGGCAAAGGTGCCGAGCGCAATGATTTGCCCGCCACGAATGATCGCAACGCGGTCAGCCAGCGTTTCGGCCTCGGCCAGATTGTGCGTCGTCAACAGGATCGAGCGGTCAGCCTGGCGCAACTCACCGATGGCATCGCGCACGGTGCGGGCGCTCTGCGGATCCATGGCGGTCGTTGGTTCATCGAGAAAGAGCACCGGCGGATCGTGGATCAAGGCACGGACGAGGGCAATCTTTTGCTTCATGCCTTTGGAATAGCCGTCCAGACGCCGGTGGCGGGCTTCCCATAGACCAAACTGTTGCAACAGGAGATTGGCGCGCGCACTGCGTTGACGTGGATCGAGCCCGAGTAAGCCGCCAAAAAAATCGAGATACTCGAGGGCCGCCATGCGCCCATAGAGACCCGGATATTCGGTGAGAAGGCCGACTTTGCCACGCACCGTCTGCGCTTGTGCGACGACATCGAGGCCGCAGATCCGGGCGTACCCGCTCGACGGGCGCAGAATGGCCCCGAGCATGCGCACGGTCGTGGTCTTGCCCGCCCCATTTGGTCCGAGCAGGGCAAGTAGTTCACCGGGATGCACCTCAAGATCAATACTACGTACTGCGTGGAAGCCGCCAAACTGCTTGCTTAGTTGATAGGCCTCAATCATGATCAAACTCCCGAGTTGTTGAGGTGGACGATCGACAGGTTTTCCCTTGAGTCATTGTACCCTGTTTCGTCGCAGGTGAAGGATAAGGAATGGTATAATACATGCCCAGGTGTGCAACGTTTCGAATGTTTGCACAGAAGCTTGCCGCGTATTCAAGTGCCTCAGGTGGACGATTATGACCCCGTATAGTGCCTGGTTTGCTGCCCAGGATGACCCGGATGAGCGCTATCCCCTGACCGAGGTTGTCTACTATTCACGTTCCGGTGGGTTGCTCGAAGTGCGCCATGATCTCGATGCCTTGCGCCAGCGGAGTGCTGATGAGTGGCGGCGCCTCTTTGAGGGGCGCTGGATGCGGACGACGTGGCCGTTTGGTTCTGGGGTGTGGGGGAAAAAGGAGTGGGTCTGCCCAACCGTTGACGATGAAAATATCGTGAGCATGTTTGAGGGTGGCACAAACCTCTTCTGGGCTGAGCGTTTCGGGCGCGAGATCGGGGTCGAAAATCTCTGGATCAAGATGTGTGGCAATAGTCATACCGGTAGTTTCAAAGATCTCGGCATGACCGTGCTTGTCAGCGTGGTGCGCCAGATGATGAGTGAAGGCAAACCGATCCGTGCGATTGCCTGCGCTTCGACGGGTGATACCTCGGCGGCGCTTGCGGCCTACGGGGCGGCGGCGGGTATTCCGACGATCGTCTTTCTGCCCAAGGGCAAAGTCAGTGTGGCGCAATTGGTGCAACCGATTGCCCACGGCGCGACGGTGCTTTCGTTGGATACTGACTTTGATGGCTGTATGCGCATTGTGCGCGACGTGACAGCCGATCCGAATAGTGGCATTTATCTAGCTAACTCACTCAATTCGTTGCGCGTGGAAGGGCAGAAGACGGTTGGGATCGAAATTGTGCAGCAGTTTGATTGGCAGGTTCCCGATTGGATTGTCATTCCCGGTGGCAATCTTGGCAATACCTTTGCCCTCGGCAAGGGCCTGTTGCTGATGTATGAGTTGGGTTTGATCACCAGATTGCCCCGCATTGTCTGCGCCCAGGCCGAGCATGCCAATCCGCTCTATCGGGCCTTCTGCAATGATTGGCGCTATGAGCCGATCACGGCCCGTCCGACGGCCGCTTCGGCGATCCAGATCGGCGACCCGATCAGCATTAACCGGGCGATTACGATGCTCCAACGCTTCAATGGCATTGTCGAACAGGCGAGCGAGCAAGAGTTGGCTGATGCGGCAGCACGGGCCGACCGCACCGGGGCATATGCGTGCCCGCATACGGGGGTTGCGCTTGCGGCAACAATTAAGCTCATTGATCGGGGCATTATCCACCCCGCCGATCAGGTTGTGGTTGTCTCAACGGCCCACGGTCTGAAGTTTAGCCGTTTCAAGGTGGATTATCACGAACATACCCTGCGTGATGTTGTCGGCCAGTATGCGAATCCGCCCATTGAGTTGCCGGCTGAGCTTGATGCCGTGCGTCGTGTGCTCGACGAGCGCATGAATGCACTGCCGCTCAATTGAGGCGCCATGGTTCTCACCGGCTATGCCCGTTGTGTCCAGGGGGATCTGTGGCCGCACCAGATTATTGATCATGCGACTGCAGCCAGTGGTGATCCGGCCTTACTTGCCGCGCATTGTCTCGCTGCGGTCGATCCGGGCCTGACGGAACGGGTGGTTGAGGGTGATGTGCTGGTGGTTACGGGCATGATGAAAGCCGGGCAAGGTCACGAGATGGCGGTCATTGCCCTGCAGTCCGTCGGGTTTGCCGCAGTGATCTGTGCAGCGGTTGACCCCGAGGTTGCCGCAATGGCGAACATCTATGGGCTCCCGATCCTTGCCCTTCCCGAGGCAAGCACGATGCTGACCGAAGCACGTCTTGTCCGTCTTGATCTGGAACGCGGCTCGCTGGCGTGCGCTGACACAACCTGGTGCTACGAACCGCTTGAACGGGCGACGCTTGATGCCGTGCGCCGGACACAGCTACTGGCCCGTATGCGCCGTGTCGTTGAAGACGAAGGGTATGCCGAATAGGAGATGATGCGCATGCGTGCCAAAGAGTTTCGGTCACTGGTGACAAGCCTCGCACGAGCAGGTGAAGCGCAAGAGCCGCGTTGCCCTCATACAACGACGTGCGGTGGCTGTGCCTTCCAGGATCGTCGGTATAGCGACCAGGTGGCGGCCAAAGCCGAGGCGTTGAACAGGCTCTTTGCATCGGCGGAACAACTCGCACCTTGCTTGCCTGCGCAACCACTTGAGGTTGTGGCGTCACCCGACCCATATGCGTACCGTACACGGATGGATTATGTTGCCACCAAGGGCCGTTTTGGTCTGCGTGCGCGTGGCAAATTCAACTATGTTGTTGAACTTGAGACATGTCACCTGATCCCTCCTGCCGCCTTTGCTGCGGCCAAAGCGGTCTGGATGAGTGCGACTGAACTTGGCTTGCCCGACTACAATCTGCGTACGCACGAGGGTTTTTTGCGTTACGTTGTTGTCCGGCGTAGCCCCTCTGATACGTTGTTGCTCGCGGTCGTGACGGCTGAAGGGCCGCAATACGAACCGGCAATGCACGCGCTAGCCCAGGTTGCCCTGGCGCAGCGAGGGGTGGTTGGCTTTCACTGGTTGCTCAATGCGAGTCGAACCGATCTCTCGTTTGGCACACCGGTACGTAGCTGGGGCAGCGAGACCCTCTTGATGCGCGCCGGCGCGACGGAACTGGCGATTGGCCCGAATACCTTTTTTCAAAACAATGTCCATTTGCTCGAACGGCTGCTTGATGATGTGCGTGACGCCGTTATTGCTGCGGCTGTGCCTGGGCAAGCTCTGCCCACGGTTGGCGATCTCTATGGTGGGGTTGGCACACTTGCCTTGCACTTGGCCCCCCACGCGGCCACTGTGATGTGTGTCGAGGCTGTCGAAGAGAGTGCGGCGCTGGCGGCGCGGAATGCCGAAGCGCACGGCGTCACGAATGTACAGGCTTTTGCCCAGGAGGTTTTGCCCTTTTTGCAATCATCAGAGGCGTCGCGCCTCGACCTTGTTGTCGCCGACCCGCCGCGTACGGGCCTGGGGCCTGATGTATGTGCCGAACTGCTGCGCCTTGCCCCGGCACGCATTGTCTATGTCTCCTGTAATCCGCTGACCCAGATCGAGGATTTGCAGTTGCTCACGCGCCGCTATCGGGTGGAACGCATGCAGGGCTACGATATGTTTCCCCATACCCCGCATGTTGAAACCATGGCGATCCTCGATCGATCTACTTGACATCGAACTTCTGTTCTGATATCATATGTCTATCATCTTTATAGAACAAAAGTTCTTAACTTGAAGATTACCAGCCGTGGTATGAGGAAAGCGGGGAGCCTCTATGGCAGCAACACGCGAACAGATCGGCCGCAACAATTCTACCGCCGTCAGACGTTTGCCAGGCAGCATCAACATTGTTGCCTATATTGTCACCCTCCTGCTTGTCGCTATGGCAAGTTACGTCGTTATTGATGCGGCCGTTGGGTGGGCGGGCGAGCGGCTTGATGATGTGCGTTATGGTCATCCTCGTACCACCCATCTTGAAGGTTTTGTTGGGCATCCGGCGGAAGATGCCGGTCGGCCAACCCGGTTCATCGGGTTGAATCTTGATCGTCAGGTTGTCATTCTAGCGTTACCAGGAGGAGATGCGACGCATATGCAGAGCTTACCTGGCCCGTACCTCTTTGGGGCACGCGAAGATTTGACGCCTGTGATATTATCGCTATATGATATTGATCGTGATGGTCGCCTTGACCTCCTCGCCACGGTACGGAATGAGCACATGATCTACCTGAATCGTGCCGAAGGTTTCCGTCTCCCAACACTAGAAGAGCAGCAAAAAATGATGCAGGAGCAGGAGCTGTGAACAGGTTTGACGAAGATCCAGTCAGACGTCGCAGTACGTCGAGGGTGACTCCTCTTGCTTCACCACCGGTGCAACGGATGCGTCGTTCTTCGATTGATTGGCTTGAAGGCGATGATCTGCCGTTACCCACACGTCTACGTCCTACCCCACTCGACGAACTGCCTGGCGACAGTGAAGCGTATGCAGAGGCAAGCGAACCGCTGCTGCGTTCGCAGCAGCGTCTTGATGAGCTTACCGAAGAGGCGATCCGCTTTGAACATCAGACGGCTCGCTCACATTTTCGGACGGGGATGCATCTTGCGTCACTGCCTTCTGCTCCATCAATCAGTGGTTTCAAGCAGTGGATCATCCTTGGGGGTGTGGCCCTGCTCAGCTTGCTGGTGCTGGTGCTGATGCGTCCTGATGGTAACGGTGGTTTGATCAGCAATTGGAGCACACAAGTATTTTCTGAGGGGCAGCCGCAGGTTGCTAATAGCCTCAGTTCAGTCTTTCTGAGTGATGTTCGTCCTCCGGGTGATTATGCCTTGCGTGCCGCGCCGAGCCTGACACCACAGCAAATTGACGCCATCCTGGCTTCGTACGGTTCACCAGCTACGGGCACGGGTGAAGTATGGTTTCATCTGGGGCAGCAGCGTGGCATTGATCCGGCTTTTGCGGTTGCCTTTTTCATTCACGAGAGCGGTGCTGGGACCGCTCAGGGTTGGGCCGGGCTCAAGCCTGATGGCTCAACGACGCATAATGTTGGCAATATTATCTGCGCCGGGTATCCAACCTGTTATGGTCGGTTTCGTGATTATCCTTCGTGGAACGATGGCATTGCCGATTGGTACCGTCTGATTGATGTTGAGTATCTGCAAGGGCGAGGTCATCAAACGGTCGCTGATATTATTCCTGTCTATGCACCTTCCTTTGAAAATGATGTCAACGGCTATGTCAACGTCGTCCAGAATCTCGTTGATCGCTGGCGTACCCAGGGGGTACAGTAGCTATGGGTGCCCACTATGCTCAGAGCCGGCGACGCCCGTTGATCTTCTTATTTGTGGTCTCGCTTGGCATTCTGGCGTTGTGGTTGCGCACTGACGACGAACCAGTGCAGTATACGCGTTGGCAAGGCCTTGCCCCGGCAGCCATGACGAATGCAATGGTTGCGGCCAACGGCAATAGCCTACGCGCAGTCGCTGAACCTCAGCAGGGGCGCGGTCAACCAGACGCACAACGTCCTTATGGCAACCCGCTGCGGGCAACCAGTACGGTGATGACGCAAGGGTATGGCATTGGCTCTCATGCCCCGGCGCATATCTGGGGGGCAATTGATCTGGCGATCGACAGTACCGGTAATGGCATGGCTGATCCCCAGGGTAGTTGGAACCATCCGATTTACGCAACCCACGACGGGGTTGTCACCGTCACGCCAAATAGTTATCCGGCTGGTAATCATGTCTGGATCGTCAACGATGCGTATCGCACGGGATATGCTCATCTGGCTACCTTTACGGTGAGCAACGGGCAGACTGTTGCCCGAGGCGATCTTATTGGCACGATGGGCTCAACTGGGATGTCGTCGGGTCCGCACCTTGATTATCAGGTCTGGGAAAAGGTCAATGGTGCGTGGGTCAATCGCACTCCCCTCGATTTCAGCCCGTTCGAACTAGTACCCTGAGCATATGGCGCATACGCAGTGATGGTTTTTGGGACCGCAGGGCGTATGCGCTTACCGCTTGCTTGCGCGCCAGGCATCGGCAGCGTGACGACCACGCGGGTCGAGCTGCGTACTCTGCTCGAAATGGAGGCGGGCCTGCTCGGGCGCGTCAATGGCGTTGAGCAGCGTCCCAAGATAGAAATGGATATCGGCACGTTGCGGGGCAGGACAGGCTGGCAGCAAGGGTTCAATCATGGTGAGCATGTGTCTCGCCTCGTGGCTGCGCTGCTGATTGAGCAAGAGACCTATCAGCGCACAGCGCAACGCGGCTTCATCGGGAGGCGCTGGATGCACGGCCAGCCCTGAGCGCAAGAGCATTTCGATGGTTGCGACGGGTTTGCCCAGTTGTTCCTCGATTCCGGCGAGTTGCAGGTAGGCACTTGCCGAACGTGGATCAAGCTCAAGGGCCTGGGTTGCCGCCTGGCGTGCTTCGTGGAAGAGCCCAGTATCGAGGAGCGCGGCACTCAGCGTTGCGTGCAATTCGGGATGCGCAGGAAAGAGGGCGATCGCCCTCTGAAAGGCCATGATCGCGGCTTCGCTCTGGCCTCGTGCCAGCAAGGTAGCCCCCTGCAAGGCATACGCATCGGCCGAGTATGGATAGAGGCGCAGCAGCCATGCGAGCACCTGTTCGGCGCGTGCATAGCTGGCTGTCGTGATGGCCTGTCGCGCCATCCCCAAGAGACTGAGGCGGAGCGCAAGATAGAGCATGAGGGCAAGGCCGATCAAGGCAGTGAGCAGGCTACCGTTAAGCAGGACGTGGAAGAGCAGCACCACGAGCAAGAGCACCGCTTCGGGTACAAGCAAGAGTTGCTTGCTAAGCCAGTTGAAGGGGTGCCCGGTGGTGAGCGTGGGCCACGATTTGCGAGCCTGTGATGACATTGATGAAAACTCCTTTTCGTGGGGCTTTGTATGCAGTATAGAAGACTCGTGTGACATGTACCGTCACTCTGGTGCAACAATTGTGACTAGATCACCGTCAAAGGGATAGAAGCGGCGAATTGACCGCCTTGTGATCTGAGAAGGAGCAACCCATGCAAGCGCGCCTTACCCGTAGCACCAGCGAGTCGATGGTGGCGGGGGTCTGCGGTGGTCTCGCTGAATACTTTGCTATTGACCCGGTGATCGTCCGGTTACTGTTTGTGGTCGTGACGCTGACGAGTGGCTTTGGCCTCCCGATCTATCTTGTCCTGTGGGTGATTATGCCCAGGGGCGCAGCAGCTACGGTCGCAAAGAAGCAGCACCAGGCTTCATCAACTTATGGCTACCTTGATGAGCAGCAACAGGTTCAAGGCACCATAGCGCGTGAGGTTCTGGTTGGGCAACGCCAGGAGGGAGTCCAGACGCGGCTCGGGGGTGATGCCGGTTTTGCGGCTGCACCTGATGCACCGGTCTACCGTTTTGACCCATATACAGGCCAGATGCTTGATCCTCATGCTCCGGTCGGCGCCGATCCTGCCCGGCCCTATGGTACCGATCTGGTGATCGAGGGGGGGCCACGGCGCAAACGCAGCTGGCGTTTACTCGGGATCATTTTGCTGGGCATTGGGAGCTTGATCTTCCTTGAGCAACTGGGGATCAACATGTCCTTGATCTTCCCGGTGTTGTTGATCGTTGCGGGGGGGATGCTGCTCTTGCGCAAGCGTTAGCTAGGACGTGGCCCGAAGAGGACACAAAGAACCGGCTAGCGCCGCTAGCCGGTTCTTTGTGTCCTCTTCGCGTCGAGCGGCATTACCTGACCTGATGGGCAGGCCGAGCAGCGTGATGGAAGCCATTCTGGCGTTGTTGTTCGAGGCGCGTAATGAGGCGGTCGAGTTCAGCGAGGGTATGGGCCAGCCCGGCCGGAGCGCTATGGAGTGACCCATCGGCGGCGAGGGCGGCGTGGACATTGCGCACATCATTGCCCACTGAGGCAAGATTGCGCAAATCGTGGGTAATGCGTTTATTGCTGATCTGCACCCCGTGGCGTCCCATCATTGCCTTGTAGTAGGTGTAGTGCTCGTTGAGGTGGCGCGCGACCGTTTCATAGCCGTGTTGCGCGATCTTCAGGCGGGTATGATAGCGCATCGTGCTATCGCCAAACATCACCTGGTCATCACGGGTCGGCTCGATCAGCACAATATCGACCTCAGGATGGCGACGGCGCACCTGTTTCATATGGTAATGAAGACCGGCGTGGATGAAGGTGCGGAAGACCTGGCTCCCCACGCGGTGAATGCCCTCATCATTGAGCCCGGCACCGGGTTTATGGTTGTGGTTGTCAAACGGCACCATTGGGTTGATACAAACGATCAACTCGGCACCTGACTCGATGGCGACATCAAGGCTCGCGGTACCACGAATACCCCCATCAATATAGTAGTGATTGTTGATCAAGACAGGACGATAGAAAAGGGGGATCGCCGCAGAAGCACAGACCGCCTGCGAGATCGGGATATCGTGCAGGGGTGGTTTGCCAAAGACCGCACGTTCACCGGTATCGAGATCGGTCGCCACAATCGCGAGTTGATGGGGGAGATCGGCAAAGCGATTGCTTCGACCTGGCTGCGAGAGAGCGGAGCGCAGATACTTTTCGAGCATATGCGTATCATAGAGCCCGGTTGGCAAGCCAGAGGCGAGATACTCAACCGTATCGAGCAGCGTAAAGGTTTCACCTTCAGCCAGCATACGGCGAAGCATCGTACCGACAGCCCCAGGCAACCGCTGGATCCGCTTGAACATCCCCGGCACATCGAGTGAAAAGAGATGCTGCGGTGCGAGTTGGTCAATGCCAAGCAGCGAACTATTGAGAACCGAAAGAAGAGTGCGAGGGGAGATATTATTCGCGAGACAAGACGCGATCAGCCCACCGGCACTGGTACCAACATAGATATCGAACTCATTCACCGACACTTGATCAAGGAGTTGATCAATTGCGCACATCGCACCAATTTCGTACGCTGCCCCTGCGACTCCACCACCCGCCAGCACAAGGGCGGTCTTGCTGCGTTGCATAGATGCCCCATCTAGGAATGTAGGTACGGCTCTGGGCCGCACCAGGCGATTACCCAAACGACTTAGACCTCGTGCTCGCGTTGATTTGCTAACTGCTCAATAATCAGAGAGAGCGCATCAACCTGTTCGTGTAAGCGAGCCACGTCATTGCGGCTCGGCATGGCATCAATGGTATTTTCGGCAGGTTGATTGAAATGACTTCCGGTCAACAAATATCGCCAGCGCTGACTTTCTTCGGCGGTCAACGACCCTGTAACCACCAAATAATCAATCCGACGTTCAATTTCGCCATCAATAACTTCGGCCCCGCCGAGCGACGTTGCGAGTGAACGTCGCAAACTAGAGATCGTATCGCCGCCAACCTGGATCAACCCGGTTAAGAGTTGGGTGGGCAGTTGGGTGCCATTGCGCCCACGCGACTGAAGCACCACTTGGGCCAGAATGACCGCAGTAATATCTTCGCCCGTCTCATTATCAAGTACCCGGACAGGCTCGCCCTCTTGTACCAACTTGGCAATGCCATCAAGCGTAATATACTGCTTGCGGTTGGTATGGTAGAGTTTGCGATTCGCGTATTTCTTTATCACATTCATAGCACTCGGATCTCTTTCAGCGCGGTACGTCTATTATAACACGCTGTGTCAATTCGTGCGCTTCAGCGTTGACGATACAGATGAGCGCAGCAAGTCGAATTGTATCGACCTGCTGCGCTCATCAGCGCAGGGGGAATGACAGGACTATTCGTCAGCTTTGCCATCAGCAGTCTTGCCTGCACGGGGCTTGTTGGCTGCCGGGGCCGGATCCGCACGGCGGAGTTCCTCGACGCGAGCGGCGAGTTGGGCGATCTTGGCGCTCAGTTCGTCAATATCGCGCTTGGAAGGGATATTCATCCGGTTCAGCATCTGCTCGAGGCCCGTTTCCATCTGGGTGGACAGGTTCTGTACGCTGTTTTCGACCTGCACGGTTGGTGTTTGCGCGACCTGACGGAATTTACCCACCGTCTCTTCGATCAGATGCTGCGCATCTTTCTGCGCGATCTCCCCCCGCTCAACCAGGCGGTTCAGGAATTGCTCGGCTTCGTCACGTGTGAGCGCAAAGGCCCCAAAGCCCGCCATGATCATGCGGCGAACAACGTCAAAGATTGGCACCATCGGCTTTTCAGCTTCGGGCTGCTCTTCGATTTCGCGAACGTTAACCTCGACCTCATCAGGTGTTACGGTCATGATTTTCCTCTCAATCTTGTGTGTCTATAAACAAGCCCTGCAACCTGTTATGTGGTATCATACCACACTCATTTTTCGTTTGCAGACTTTAACGCACTGCGTTATAAACAGAGTATAACACACTGCGTCATGAGAGTCAAGCCTGAAAAAGATGGAGGCCGATATCTTCACGATAGGTGCGTCCCGGAAAGGTGATGCGTTCGGCGTTGAGCAAGGCGCGTCCCCGGGCACCAGCCAGGGTGGCCCCCATCGCGACGACGGTAAGAACATGCCCCCCGGTGATCGTTGGTCGTCCGCTGGAACCAGAATTATTGCCAGTGAATAAGGTTCCGAGGCCGCGGTGGGGCTGAGTGGGGGCATACTGCAGACCGGCGGGGTGTCGGGTCTGGTCATGAAAGACGAGGATGCCTTCATCAAGCTCGCTCAGCCCGGTGATGGGTGCGCCGGGTGAGTAGTGATGAGGGTAGCCCATTGTCACAAGGGCGAGGGCGACACTTGCTTCGTCTTTCCAGTGGAGTGGGGCAATCTGGTCGAGGCGACGGGCAATGGTTGCCTCGATCAGTGGTTCGAGATCGTCTTCGAGGCGTGGCAAAACGGCCTGGGCTTCCATATCACGCAGGCTGCAGCGAAGACCGGTGATGACAGGTCCCTTCTGGGTAATAATTCCATCGATGCCAAGAAAGCCCCAGTAGGGGATCTGGTCACGGGTGAGGGCGGCAACCAATGGTTGCATGATGCGGGTGTGGAGGAAGTGTCCGAGTTTCTGGGCATAGGCGGAATTGCCGGTTGCGGCCCCCATCCCCGGGGCATGCGGGCTTGCTGGTTCTGGCCCGAGGCGATCATAGGTATGGACGGGCAAGAGGGGCAAGGCGGTGCTGCCGTCGGTGAGTACCGCAAAACTGAAGGTTGGCCCGGGCAGATAGCTTTCAATGACGACCCCGGCCTCTGGCCCAGCAACCGGGCGATTGGCATAGCTTGCCCGGAGGCCTTCGAGCGCCGGGTAGCGCTCGGTATAGACGCCATCGCTATCTTCGGGTTGATCGGCTCTGATCACAACCGGCAGTGCGTGGGCGGCCAGATATTTTTCGGCTGTTGCCAGATCCTCACAGACGCGCCCAGGGGCGAGGGGTAACCCGTGGCGTTCGAGAAATGCACGGGCAAAGCAACGGCTTGTTTCGAGACGAGTTGCCCGTAGTGCCGGACCACACACCCCGATATGCATCGCGACAACCTCATCAACCAGACCGGCTGCCAGGGCCGTCGTATCGGCTGGCACGATGAGGTCGATCTGCTCGCTAAAAGCCCAGCGGGCGATCGCGACGGCATTGGTAGCATCAAGCTCGACCACAGGCGCGAGCAAGGATGATCCACCATTTCCTGGCGCAACCAGGATGTCGGCGCTGGTATGGTGAAAGAGTTTCCAGACCAGAGCATGGGCGCGTCCATCGGATCCAAGTACCAGGATCTTCACTATTGCACCAGCCGTGTACGGGCCGCCGTGATGATATTTTTGATCAACATACTGTTGGTCACGGGACCGGTGCCACCGGGTACGGGTGTAATCGCGCGTGCGCGTTCAGCGACACCAGCAAAATCAACATCACCAATCAACTGACCCTCTGCATCAACATTCGTGCCAAAGTCAACGACGACGGTACCGGGGCTGATCATCTCGGCGGTGATCAAGCGGGGGCGTCCTGCGGCAACACAGACGATCTCGCAGGTACGCAAGACGTCCCCAAGGTTGGCGGTACGGGAATGGCAGATGGTGACGGTGGCATCAGCGGTAGTCAACAACTGGGCCATCGGTCGCCCAACCACAGGGCTGCGTCCAACCATGGCAGCGCGTTTACCGCGTAGTTCAATACCATTGCGCCGCAGCAGTTCCATGCCCCCAGCGGGGGTATTGGGCACAATGCCGGGGCGACCCTGCGCGAGGAGACCGGCATTGATCGGATGGACGCCGTCTACATCTTTGCGGTAATCAAGGGCCAGGATTGCGCTGGTGGTATCAAGATGAGGCGGGAGCGGCATCTGGATCATGATGCCGTCCACTTCATCGGCACTATTCAGGGCCGCAATAACCCGGAGGAGATCGTCTTGTGGGGCGTCGGCGGCGAGTTGTTCGAGGCGGAACGAAGCGCCCAGGGTATGACAGAGTTTGCTAATCGTACGGACGTACCGTGATGAGGCAGGATCATTACCGACCTGAATAACAGCCATACCGGCGGGGCGACCGAGGCGCTGTCGCAGTTCGACAAGTTCCAATTCTGCCTCCTGACGCAATTCTTGCGCCAGGCTGCGTCCATCCAGAATGATGGGTGTCATGCCGTATCCTTATCCATTGATGCGATCGCGCACAATTGCGACAATCTCCTCGGTCTTTTCATTGAGGTTCGCCACAAGGTCTTCAATGCTTGCCCGTGTTTCGCGCACATACTGCTGGTCGTCGAGCCCCGCAAGGTTAATCTCGACATTGAGGATCGCGCTTTGGATCGTCGCTTTGGTAATCAGGATGGCGACCCCGATATCGCTGACAATCAGGCGCCCAACTTGTGGGGCCAGGGAGGTGCAGAGCGGGATGAGGGCTGCCGCAGCCTGGGCTGTGCGCAAAGGGATTTCGGCGGCCTGACGGGTGACTTGCTGGATGGCGGCTCGGCGCACCGCTGCGTCGGCCTCGGTGGTACGGGGCAAACGATAGGCCACCGAGAGGCGTTCGAAGGCCTCGATATCCTGATCGGCGAGGTGTTGCAATTCACGCCGTAGGGTCTCGGCCCGGTCGTGGATACCACGTAGATCTTCTTCAATTGCGGCGTACTGTGCTTTGCCAATAGTGAGGGCGCAGACCATGCTGATCAAACCAGCGGCCATCGCCCCATTGAGTGCCGCAACGCTACCCCCGCCAGGGGTTGGGGCGCGTGAGGCGAGGGTGTCAAGAAAGGTGCCAAGGGACTGGTGATCCAATGAAGCTGTCAATGTATGCCTCCTGTCAGATAGGCTCGTATGACCTGATACAATAGACGGGTATCCTGAGGCCGCACACTAGGTGCTGGTTGCTGCGGCCAGCTATGTTCGTGATGTGATGAAGTTGTTCACAGGCTGCGCTGCCGCGCCTCTGCACGTATTATAGCAGCCTGAAGGATCGACAAGTATGCTACACTTGCCGAGTAGCGATTGTTTTCTGGCCCAGAGGGAATGCATGCAAACACTAATTTTTACTGGACCCGTCGGAGTCACCGCGCGCGCTGCGGCAGTCACGGCTGCAGCGGCGGCGCAGGCTGGCTCACGGGTGCTGCTTGCCAGCGTCGGCCCGGCACATCCAGTTGCCTCGCTGTTGGGGGTTACTTCCGCTGTGGAACCACACCCACTTGGCCCAAACCTTGATCTCTGGTGTATTGATCCGTTGGAAGATCTCAGCAAAGTCTGGGGGGCTATTCGTTCGGGGGGAAATCCGACGATCACCGGTGATGAGCTCCCGGTTATTCCTGGGAGTGATCTCTTTCTCGCTGTCACCGGTCTCCAGAAGTATAAGAACGACTATGATGTGGTTTGTGCGGATGCCGGCCCTCCCGAGACGTTGCTACGGTCGCTGGGGGCACCGGACACCTTTCGCTGGTTTGTGCGTTTGTTGATCGGGTTGGATCGTGGGCCAGGGCGTTCGAGCGCATCGGTGGCGCGGGCGATCATCCCTACGGCGCTTTTACCGATTTCAACTGACTGGCTTGGGCGGATCCAGGATGCACGGGTACAACTCGAGCGCTTGCGCGACGAGATGGTCAGTTCCCAGTTTTCGCGGGTGCGCTATGTTTTGCCGCCTGATCGTTCAGGGTTGGCCGAGGCGCGGCTCAATATTCCGGCGTTGCAACTCTTTGGATTGGCGGTCGAGTCGCTGGTGGCTGCACCGCTGATGCCGACTGGCGTCGCTGAACTGGAACCAATGGCGGCCGAACAGCAAGCGGTCATCCAAGAGGCCGGTACCATTTGGCAGGGCCGCCCGGTGTATGGCCTGCCGATCTTCGGAACCCCCGATAATCTTGCGGCCCTGATGACCCTGGGGAGTCGTCTGTATAATGGTGACTCGCCCTTGCCTGGCGCCCCCCCAGCGGCCCCCATTCGTCTGACCGGGCTGCCTGATCCGCAGGTTGCATTGGATCTCCCCGGTCTCCCCCGCGAACTGCTCGGGCTGACGTTGAGTGGTGATGAACTTATTATTCGTGCCGGACCATATCGTCGTCACTTGCTGATGCCAGAAGGGTTGCGTGGCATTACCGCGATCCGAGCGTCGCGGCAGGGCGAAACCCTTATTATTCGTCCGCGCAAAGAAACCGGTACGTAATTCTCTCTATGCCTGGAGTCTGTGATGGGGCGAAAAACGATTTCTCTACGTGGTCGGGTGGCCGTGATTACCGGCAGCACGCGCGGCATCGGGCGGGCAATGGCTGAATGTTTTGGCACGGCTGGTGCTCGGGTGGTGGTCTCTTCGTCACGCCCCGAAGCGGTTGCGGCGACGGTCGAGCAGTTACGGGCCGAAGGAATTGATGCGACCGGGATGGCGTGCGATGTCGCGGAACGCAAGCAGGTCGAGCAACTCTTTGTCCATGCGCTCTCGATGTATCGCCAGGTTGATATCTGGGTGAATAATGCGGCCATCTCGGGGCCATTTGGCCGCACGCTTGATGTGCCGCAAGCTGATTGGGAGCGGGTCATTCAGGTGAACTTGATGGGCACCTATTATGGGTGTGTGACGGTGTTGCCGCATATGCTCGAACGCAACTATGGCAAGGTGATCAATGTCACTGGGGGCGGCTTCAGGCGAGCGCAGCGTTTTCTCGGTGCCTACAGTGTTTCCAAGGCCGGGGTGGTGCGTTTGACCGAAAGTATGGCCCGCGAGCATGCCAAGCAGTCGGGGCTCTCTTTTAATGTGCTTGCCCCCGGCATTGTGCCTACCGATATGACGAATGAATGGGAGGCGCTTGGCGAGGCTGCCGAGGCCCTGCAGGCGTTTCCCCGGATTAAAGAGATCTTTGGCACAACCACCGAAGAGACGGCACTGCTCGCGCTCAAGATGGCTTCTGCGAAGACGGACGGGGTTTCGGGCAAGGTCTTTGAGGTGATGCCGCGTCACCGGTCGCTCTGGCGACTCTTGCAGGCCGCGCTCAAGCGACGCTGAGAGAGTTTTGACGCAAAGGCGCAAAGGCGCAAAGCTCCGTATAGAGGTATATCAAGCCTTTGCGCCTCGATCTGTCTTGTATGAACGGGGCGAAGCAAGTCTGTTCTCTGTGTATAATAGTGCAGGCTCATAGTTTCGGATGCAGCATTGATTGAGGAAGCGTTTATGACCCAGGAAGCCCAGGCGAGTGCCCCGCAACGTCCTACCGAGATGGCCAAAGCCTATGAACACCAGCAGGTCGAGCAACGACTCTATGCCTGGTGGGAGCAGGGTGGTTTTTTTGCGCCCCGCGATGATGCGCCCGGCCCGCCGTTTGTGATTGCGATTCCGCCGCCCAATGTGACCGGTGAGTTGCACCTTGGTCACGCGATGTTTGTGACGATCGAGGATCTGATGATCCGCTGGCGGCGGATGCAAGGGCATCAGACGCTCTGGATTCCGGGGGTGGATCATGCCGGGATTGCGACGCAGAGCCAGGTTGAGAAATTGTTGCGGAGTGAGGGCACGTCGCGTCAGGAGGTTGGCCGCGAGGAGTTTTTGCGGCGTACCTGGGCGTGGAAAGCGCGCTATGGCGGCGAGATCAGTCAGCAACTGCGGCGGCTTGGGGCTTCTTGCGATTGGACGCGTGAGCGCTTTACGCTTGACGAGGGCCTTTCGTATGCGGTACATACGGCCTTCAAGCGGCTCTATGACGATGGCTTGATCTACCGTGATACCTATCTGGTCAACTGGTCGCCTGCGCTGCAGACGGCGGTGAGCGATCTTGAGGTCGAGTACGAGCAGCGCAATGTGTCGATCTGGTATGTGCGCTATCCTGTGCTCTCATCTGAGTGGTCGGCACCGCAGGGGGCCTGGGGCAGTGGAACGTGGGCCGCGGGTGCGGTCGAGTGGATTACGGTCGCGACGACGCGACCCGAGACGATCCTCGGTGATACGGCGGTCGCGGTGGCGCCTGACGACGAGCGCTATGCGGCGCTGATTGGGCGCGAGGTGCTGCTGCCGGCGTTGGGCAGGACGATCCCGATCATTGCCGATCACTATGTGGATAAGGAGTTCGGCTCGGGGGCGGTGAAGATTACGCCAGCCCACGATAAGAATGACTATGAGGTGGGCAAGCGCCATCAGTTGCCGTTGATCAACATCATGAATAAAGATGCCACGATCAACGAAGCGGGTGGCCCCTATGCTGGCCTCGAGCGCTTTGCGGCACGCAAGGCGATGCTGGCCGATCTTGAGCGCGAGGGCTTGCTGGTCAAGACCGAGCCACATAGTATGAGTGTTGGCATTAGCCAGCGTGGTGGCGAGGTGATCGAGCCGCTCCTCAGCGAGCAATGGTTCGTGCGTACCAAACCGCTCGCCGCGCTGGCCCTGGCGAGTGTGCGCGAAGGCCGAACACGCATTATCCCCGACCGCTTTGAGAAGATCTATTTCAACTGGCTCGACAATATCGAGGACTGGTGCATTAGTCGCCAGCTCTGGTGGGGGCATCGCATTCCGGTCTGGTATTTGCCCGATGGCAGTATTGTGGTGCCCGGGCCTGATGAAGCCCCGCCCGCTGATGGGGTGCAAGATCCTGATGTGCTCGACACCTGGTTTAGCTCGGGGCTCTGGCCGTTTAGCACGCTTGGCTGGCCCGAGGCGACGGCGGATTTGCAGCGCTTTTACCCGACCAGCGTCATGGAGACGGGCTATGACATTATCTTCTTCTGGGTGGCGCGGATGATGATGATGGGATGCTACCTGACGGGCCAGGAGCCATTCCATACGATCTATCTGCACGGCCTGGTGCGCGATGAGCATGGCCGCAAGATGTCGAAGAGCTTTGGCAATGCCGTCAATCCATTGGAGGTGATGGATACCCAGGGAACGGATGCGTTGCGGTTTACGCTGACGACCAGTGGCACGCCGGGGCAGGATCTGAACCTGAACCCGCAGCGCATCGAGGCGGCGCGCAATTTTGCCAACAAGCTCTGGAATATTACGCGCTTTGTGTTGAGCCGTCTCGACATGGATCAGTTGCGTGAGCCTTTTGCCGAGGCTGAGGGTGATCTTGCGCGGGTGATCGCGACGCTTCGCCCCCAGTTGACGCTCGCTGATCGCTGGATTCTTTCGGCATATGCGCGTCTGGTGGCCGAGGTGGATCGGCTGCTTGAGGCGTACAGTCTTGGTGAAGCGGGGCGGCAGATTCAGGATTTCCTCTGGAGTGATTTTGCCGATTGGTATGTCGAGCTTGCCAAGGTACAGCTGGATCACGATGCGGCGAGCAAGCAGACAACGAGCATCGTGCTTTATGGGATCCTCGAGGGTTCGCTGCGTCTGTTGCACCCGTTGATGCCTTTTGTCACCGAAGAGTTGTGGCAATATGTGACGAGCACGATGCCAACCCGAAGCCACTATACCGAGGTGCCACGTACGGTCATGCTGGCCGCGTATCCAACGCCGATGCCCGAGTTGCGTGATGAAGCAGCCGAGCAGCAGTGGGCGCTGGTGCGTGAGTTGATTGTGGCGATTCGCAACGCTCGTAGCGAGTACAAAGTTGAAGCGGCGAAATGGGTAACGGCGATTATTGCTGGTGCTGCTCAGACCGATGTGTTGCGGGCACAAGGGCCACTGATTGCGCGGCTCGGTCGCGTGCGTGCTGATGACCTGACGATTGTTGAGAGCCTCGACGTGAAACCGCGTCAGGCGGCAACGATTGTGCTGGGGTCGGTGGAGTGTTACCTTCCCCTGGCTGGTATGATTGATCTCGACGCCGAGCGGGCCCGTCTCCAGAAGGAACTGGCTGCCGCCGAAGCGGATGTTGCGCGCCGCGAGGCCAAACTGGCGAACGAGGGCTTTGTTGCTCGCGCACCGGCTGCGATTGTCGAACGGGAACGTGAGGGCTTGGCGACGGCCCGGGTGACGCTGGCGACGCTGGAAGCCCGTCTCACCGATCTTTCGGCCTAGACATATATGCCTATGCACGAACGCCTGATGCCCACAGCGCTTATCACTGATCTCCTGGCCGGATCGCTCCAGACGGTGACGATGGAGCCGTCGGGAGCGGTTCGGCCTGATGAGCCACCCGAGGGGGCGATCCTCTCGGGGGCTTTCAACCCATTGCACGCGGGCCACGAAGGCATGGCAGTGGCCGCCACGCGGCTAACCGGCCTACCGGTTAGCTTTGAGCTTGCGGTCGTCAATGCCGACAAAGGCGCCCTGGCGCTCAGCGAGATCGAACGGCGGGCAAGGCAATTTATTGGGCGTTCCACCCTAGTCTTATCACGCTCGCCCCTCTTCACCGAAAAAGCCCGACTCTACCCAGGGCGGAGCTTCCTTCTTGGCTACGATACCGCAGTGCGCCTGCTTGCGCCGCGCTACTATGGTGGCGACCTGGACATGGCCGAAGCATTGCGCTCGGTGCGCGAGGCGGGATGCCACTTCCTGGTGGCCGGGCGGCTCAGTGCGGGCCGGTTTGCGACCCTGGATGATCTGCATCTTGCCGAAGAATGGGCCGATCTCTTTACGCAGATTCCTGAGGATCTCTTTCGGCTCGATGTCTCGTCAACGGCATTGCGCAAGGAGGCAGGGCAGGTGTGATGGGGCAGGGCATGGTGGGGGCACGGCGGGGGCACGGCGGGGGCATGGCGGGGGCATGGTGGGGGCACGGCGGGGGCATGGTGGGGGCACGGCGGGGGCATGGTGGGGGCACGGCGCCGCCGTGCCCCCACGGGTGGTATCATTACATATCGCTACGGCGAGATCCGTCAGGTCGGATCAAGTGTCGCACGTTGCTTGACGGCAGAGGGGAAGCCAGAAAAGACGTGATTCCAACTCGACTAACTCTGAATAATTTCATGTGCTATCGTGCAAATGGTGCGACGGCAGGCCCGCCTGCCCTCGATTTCGATGGTTTGCACGTTGTTTGTCTCACTGGTGAAAATGGTGCCGGTAAGTCAACTCTGCTCGATGCAATGACCTGGGCGCTCTGGGGCACGGCGCGGATGCCCGATGATGATCTGATCGCTCAGGGGTGCAGCGAGATGAGTGTCGAGCTGGAATTTCTGCTTGGCGAACAGCGCTATCGGGTGAGCCGTCGTCGCCAGCGCGGTGGCACCGGGAAGCGCGGCGGGCAGACCTCTGGCAAAACGCAGCTTGACCTGCAGGTCGCCGGGCCCCAGGGCTGGCGTCCTATCGCTGAGACGGGTGTGCGCGAGACCCAGGTGCTCATCGAGGGTTTGCTGCGGATGTCGTACCAGACGTTTATCAATGCGTCGTTTTTGTTGCAGGGCCGCGCTGATGAGTTTACCGCTCGTACCCCCGCCGAACGCAAGCAGGTGCTCGCCGAGATTCTTGATCTCGGCGAGTATGCGGTGCTTGAGGGGCGTGCCAAAGAGCGTGCGCGTGCGCTCTCCGATCAGTTGATGTCGCTCAGGGGCAGCATTGAACAGTTGAGCCTTGAGGCTGAACGAGCACCCTTCTGGCAACTTGAGGTCGACAATGCTGAACGCCGCGTGCAGGCTATCGAAGAACGGGTGCAACAGGTTGAGCTTGAGTATCAACGGGCGACCGAGCGTCGTCGTGTGCTTGAACAAGAGGCCGAACGCCGCAAAGAGGTGCTCCGTCGCCTCGAAGAGCTACGCGCTGCGCAGCACGAGCGCGAGACGACGCTGACCCGGTTGCACGCGGCTATTCAAAGTGCCGAGACGCTGCTTGCGCAGCGGGAAGCGATTCTCGCTGGTCTGGCTGAACTTGCCGCCTCTCGTGATGAGGTCGAACGCCTTGATGGGCTCCGCGAGCAGTGGCAACAGTTGGAGGATCGGCGGAAAGAGTTGCAGCAAGAATTGCGTGAGGCCACCAATGCGTTGCGGAGTCGCGCCGAACGCGCTGCGGAACGACGCGATGGCTTGCGTCAACGCGCCGCCCGCCAGCGTGAACTCGAGGCTGATCTTGCCCGCCTGACGCTTGAGTTTGAGGCACTCGCCCCGCTCGAAGCGGCGAAGCAGGCCCGGCTCGCCGAGCGCGAGACGGTCGATGCTACGCTCCATCAATTGCGCGAGTTGCAACTGCGTGCCAACGATCTGCAGAGTGCCTTTGTGCGCGAAACCGAGCGCCTCACTGGGGCACGTGATGAGCAGGCCCGCCTGGTGGCGCGTCTCGACAAGCAGTTGCGCGACGAGGCGCGCTGGCGCAACGATCTCGCTGCTGCCCAGGAGGCCGCCGCTCAGATGGCAATGCTTGAGGCAACCCTGAGCCAGATGCGCCAGGATGAACGGGCCGCCGCTGATCGTGCGAGTGAGCAGCGCGCCGAACGTACGCGCCTCAAAACTGCCGCCGATAAGCTGAAAAAGACCCAGGAAATGCTACAGGACGGCACCGAGGTCTGCCCTGTCTGTCAGAGCAACCTGGGCACGGCGGGTCTTGCGCGGGTGCATACGCACTACGAGGATGAACTCAAGCTGTTGCGTGAGCAGTACGCGGCAGCAGGCCAGGCCGCAACAGCCGCTGATCACCAGATGCAAAAGCTGCGCGACGAAGTGGCACGCCTTGAAGATCAATTGAATAAGCTGCGCACAACCGCAGCCCGCGCCGAGAGCCTGGCCCAGCAGGTGGCCCAGGCCGAGCGCTGGCACGAAGAGCGCACGACCCATCAGCAGGCATGCGCCGACTTTGAGGCGCAACTGACGGCTGGCACCTATGCCTCGGCGATCCAACAGGAACGCAACGAAGTCGAGCAAGCGATGCACGCCCTCGGCGATGCGGCAGCGATGACCGCGCAACGTCAGCAATTGGCCAAAGAGTTGCAAGAGCTTGAACAACAACTCCAGGTTCGTAGCCGCCTGCATGGGGAAATCAACGCACGCCATACCAGTCTCGAAGAACTTTCCCGCGACCTCGCGAGCCTGCCTGAGCTCGAAGCCGAGGCCGCTGAACTCGCACGCCAGATCGAGCAAGGCGATTTTGCTCACGCGATACGCCACGAAGGTCGCCAGATCACGAACGAGCGCGATGCCCTTGGCTATAGCCCCGAAGCCCATAACGACGCCCGCGAACAGAGCCGGGTCTTGCGCCATTGGGAGGAAGACGCCCGCCGCCTCGCCGTCGCCGAAGAATCGCTCGCCCGTGATACGATGCTCCGCCAGCAGACCGAAGAACTCCGTGCGCGTGATGCGAGCCAAA
This sequence comes from Candidatus Chloroploca mongolica, assembly GCF_004762035.2. GTDB lineage: Bacteria > Chloroflexota > Chloroflexia > Chloroflexales > Chloroflexaceae > Chloroploca > Chloroploca mongolica. The sequence continues at coordinate 111,693 of NZ_SIJK02000013.1, forward strand.
TGGAGCAACTGACCGGTGAGGATGCACTGCTTGCCGAGGCGTTACGTGAATTGCCCATTGTCACGGCACGTGCTGTCGAATTCCAGACAAGCGTAACCAGCGCCCGTCGCGATCTGACGGTGGCCCAGCACGATCTGGGCGAAAAGCGGGGCTACCTCAAACAGGCCGAAGCCGCTGCCGCACAACTGGTTCATCAGCGTATGACCGAGCAGGCCCTCGGCGAACGGCAGGGCCTCTTTGCCGAATTGACCGAAGCCTTTGGCAAAAAAGGTATCCAGGCGATGCTGATCGAGACGGCGATCCCGCAAATTGAAGACGAAGCCAACCGCCTGCTCGCCCGTATGACCAACGGCCAGATGCACCTCAGCTTTGAGATGCAGCGGGACACCAAAAAGGGCGACACGGTTGAAACCCTTGAAATCAAGCTCGCCGACGCCCTCGGAACGCGGGTCTACGACGCCTTTAGTGGGGGCGAGGCCATGCGCGCCAATTTTGCCATCCGCATTGCCCTCTCGCGGCTTCTGGCGCATCGGGCCGGCGCACGCCTCGAAACCCTGGTGATCGACGAAGGCTTTGGTACCCTCGATGCCGAAGGCCGCGAACGGATGGTTGAAGCCATCACAAGCGTTCAGGACGATTTCCGTCGCATTATCGTCATTACCCATATTGACGAATTAAAAGACCGCTTCCCTGCCCAGATCGAGATCACCAAAACCCCCGCTGGATCGTACTGGGAATTGCGTTAAACGTAAGTTTCCGTCCCCCAGGGATCTCGCTTGTACTGACGAAAACGGCCAGCGAAACTGGCCGTTTTCGTCAGCACAAGCATGGGTTTTTAGGGCGTCAGCCCTCACTGCAATTGCACAACTTAAGTGTGGTAAGCTGCGCAAAACATGTTACAATTGGCATAGCTTGGGTTCTCTCGATTTTCGTTATCCTGCGGGAGCATTGGTATGGAAACTGTAGCCTTTGTGGTTCGCTATGTCTTTGTGGCAGCCCTCGCGGTTGAAGCTATTTTAATTGGACGTGCCTTGATCGGGTTGGCCCGCGAAAAAGCCCGGGCAGCCGTCGTCGTACCTACCACCGAGGAGTAGTCTGTGGCGTATCGGATTTTGCACGTTTCTGATCTGCATACCGGCCCGCCCTTCCGTCAGACTGTTGCCGATACGCTCGTTACTCAGGCGCACACGATCAAACCAGATCTTGTGGTTGTCTCGGGGGATTTTGTCCAACGGGCTGATTTTGTTGCCCAGTGGCGCGCTGCCTGTGCCCTGCGTGAGGCGTTGCCTCAGCCACAGCTTGTTGTACCTGGCAATCACGATGTCCCGCTCTTTCATCTTCACCTGCGGCTCTTCAATTCGCTTGGGCGCTATCGCCGCTATGTCACCACAGAACTCAATCCAGTCTTTGAGTTGCCAGGTCTGGTGGTGGTGGGTGCCAATACTGCCCACGGGTTGACGAGAGATGGCGGACGCTTGAGTCGTGCCCAGCGGGCAAACCTGCGGCGTATCCTGGCACGTTATGGCCCCGAGGTCTATAAAATTGTTGTCTGGCACCATCCCGTTGCGCATCCACCAGGCGCACGCAAAAATCGAGTGATGCGTGGGGCCTCGTCTGCGATGCAAGTGCTTGATGAACATCGCGTCGGTTTGTTGTTGACGGGGCACCTGCACACTGGCTATGTCGGCCATACCCGCACGATGATGCCCCAGCTTCAGCAAGGTACAATCATCTGTCAGAGTGGCACAACAACATCGAATCGCGGACATGGGCACGAAAAAGGTCAGAATTCGTGCAATCTGATCACCCTTGATGAGCAGTTCATCCAGATTAGCCAGTTGCTCTACCAGGCCGAGGTGCAACAATTTGTGCCGGTGGCCGAGTATCGTTTCCCGCGGATCTGAGCAAAGGTGGTCGTTGCTTGCAAACTGTGGCTGGATAAGATATATGTGAGATAGAAGAACGATGTATGGGTAAAGCAAAGCGTGTAAAACAACAACGAGCAGCTTCAGCCGGGGGCGATCTACGGTCGCAGGGTCTGCGCTCTTTTCAGAGTCAGCGGTTTGACCAGGCGATCCAGTTTTGGACACCGCTTGCTCCGCATGATCCTGCGGTGGCCCACGCTCTGGCCGAAGCCTATTTTCGCCGGGCGATTACCAACAAAAGCGCTGATCCTGTTGCCGATCTCCGCCAGGCACATGAACTGGCACCCGACAATAGTCGCTACCAGTTTCACCTGGGGCGGATGTTGCACCTCCAGGGTGATTTCCAGGCCGCAGCTGAAGCGTATGGTGCTGTTCTCGCCAAAAAACCGGCGCAGGTTCGTACTGGACGCCTGCTGGCGCTGGCGATCCTTCAGCAAGATCCAACCACCGACCTGAACACGATCCCCGCGTTGACCGATGCTGTCCGGCAATGGGCCGCACCAGTTGTGGCCTTGCTGCACAAGCAATCGGTTGCCGATGATGGCACGCCGCTCGGGCGGTTCTGGGCGGCGCTTGCGCTGATTATGACAGGCGATCCAGCCGCCGCTGAATTGCTGCACGATGAACGCAGCCTCCCTGCGGCCAAGCTACATGCGCTACGTCGCTACTACCGCGGGGTCGCCGCAGCTCAAGCCGGGCAAACCGAAGAGGCCGTGAAACACTGGGCTCAGGTTGCCAAGGCCGAGCTTCCCGTTGAACATCTGGCGATCAATGAGATTGCGGCCCTCTATCCAACCCTGGTCGCCCAGTTGGAACAGGATGATCTGGATAGCGCGATCGCGACGAGTCGTGCCGCGGCTGAATTGCGGGGGAGCCCGGTGTTCGATGAGGTGCGGATCAGTACGCTTGACCGCGGGGCGCACCGCGCAGCGGCGGCAGGCAATTGGGCCGAAGCTGTCTCGTTGTGGAGCCTGGCACGCCAGATTCTGAGTCGCACCACCTCCTCAAAGCTCGGCTCGCCAGCGCCACTTTTGCACAATCTGGCCCTGGCCTATGAAAAGATCGAAGACTGGGCAAGCGCTGCCGAGATCTGGCGGGCGTTGCTGCGTACCAAAGGCAGCCGGAGTAGTGGCTCGAATGAGGTCGATACGGAAGCCGCTCGTCAGGCCTGGGTGCGCAAACGGGTCATTACCTGCTATCGCAACGCCGGACGGCCTGATGAAGCCGTGGCGGTCTTCCGTCAGATGATCAAAGCAGAACCCAATAATCTTGCGCTACGTATCGAACTAGCCGATGCCCTGCTGGCCAATGAGCAAGATCGCGCCGCTGAAAATGAGGTCAAACGGGTGCTTGAACGCGATCCCGAGCATCCCGATGCGCTCTATCGGTATGCGACGACGTTGAGTACTCGGATGCAGTATGCCGAGTCTGAAGCGATCATGCTCAAAGTCGTCGCACAACATCCGAAGCGCGAGGATCTGCGCCGTGGGGCGGCAGGCTTATTCCTCGCGCATGGCGTGGATTGGTCCTCGTGGGGAAGGTACGACCTGGCCAGGCAAGCATTTGTCCAGGGCGAGAAACTTCAACCAGACAATCCCATCTTTCCGCTTAATCAGGCTCGCATGTGTCTGCCTACCAAAGAGTTTGATGAGGCACGCCGCCTGATTGAGCGCACGTTGGAGATTACGAATACTGATCTCAATGTCTGGATGCAGAGCATCGAAACCTGGGCGCATGCGAAGCTTATTGACGATGCTCGGGCGCTGATCGAGCGCTTTGAGCGGGAGTTCAAACCAGATGCCGCCGACTATGGGCAACTTGGCGAGATGATGATCCGGGCTGCGCTGCCACCGCCTTCCTTCAGTCGACTCGCTCAAAGGCCGCCGCCTCTCGACGAAAATGATCCCTGGATTCTGCTCGGGCAAGAATTGATTGCGAAGGGCGTTGCGCTGAACCCAACCGATGTCATCTTCTTGCGCATCGCAGGCATCAAGTTGAGTCGTCTGCTCCCCAAGCTCGCCCTCACCTACTTTGAAGCCGCGTTGAAACTTTCGCCAGATGATCCTGATCTCTTGATTGGCCTTGGGATGGTGCAGGGCCAACTCGGCGATCTCAAGACCGCCAAGGCGACGTTGCGCAAGGCCGAACAAATCGCGCGGCGCCAGAAACGCTACGATCTCGAACAACAAGCGCAAAGCATGCGATCAATGGTTGGAACACCGATGCTCGATATGATGCTGGACGATCAATTTGATCCGGAAGCGATGCTTGATATGCTCGATGAGTTGGATATGCCGGATTACTAAACTGGGTTGCTGCGGCCCCCAGGAAGCTCTCTTGCGCTGGCAAAAAAGCCAGCTAGGCTGGCTTTTTTGCCAGCACAAAGCGTAACCACCTGTCTTACCCATAAGCAAAAAGTATGAGCGAAGCTTATAACAATCCATATACGACCCTCGGCTTGAATGTAGAGACCAGTGCCGCCGAGATTAAACGGGCTTATTTTGCGCTGGTACGCGAGTATCCGCCGGAACGCCATCCCGAGCAGTTCAAACGCATTCGGGCTGCCTACGAGCAACTGCGTGATCCCGAGCAGCGCCTCGAGACCGATATGCAACTGCTGCAACCCTGGCAGGCTTCGAGCAGTCGCCGTCGCCCTCCTGCACCAATGCTCGACGTTAGCCAGCAGGATCTCCTCCTGGCCCTGGAACTCTTGACTGACCTGCACCGTACCGATTGGCGTGAAGATTATGAGGTCATCAAACTGTGATGAGTGATGCCGAGTTGACTGATCAGTCCGTCGCCCCGCTTGCCTCACGCCTTGATACCTTGGCAACTGCGCTCGCGGCCCTCGAAAAACAGATGAGCCGCGCTGGGCGTGAACAACTCAAGGCCAATGCGCTCGCCGAGACCCAGGCGAAGCGCTCCGAAGCAACACTGAATGAACTGCGAACCGTAGCAGAACAACGTGAACAGGAACACGCCGCTGAACGTGAGCGTCTCGCCGCGACTGTGAGCGAAGCCAGGTTGACCGTGGTGCGTTCGTTTTTTCCGGTGCTCGATGGTCTCGATGAGGCGATTCGTACGGCCCAGACCATCCTGCATCAGGCGCGCCGCGTCGAAAGTCCCGAGCGTCTCTTGTTGTACTTGCTCGAAGCCCCGGTTGAGTGCATCGATCTGGTTATTCCGCCCGTGCCCCTCCGTGAAACGCTCGAGTCGTGGCTGCAAGGGCTAGTGATTGTACGCCGACGCCTCCTTGATGCCATGGCAAGCGAAGATGTTACACCGATCCTCGCCGAGGGGCGACCGTTTGATCCACATCACCATATCGTTGTCGAAGTCATCCCTTCGCGCACCGCTCCTGCTGGAATGGTGCTGCAAGAGATCCGGCGCGGTCTGATGATAGGCACGCGTGTTCTGCGGCATGCCGAAGTCGCAGTGGCCGATGAATATTCTTCGTGAACCTGATGAGGTAAGAAAACCATATGAGCATCATTGTTGGGGTCGATCTTGGGACAACCTTTTCGGCTGTCGCACTCGTTCGTGATGGCACGCCTGTGATCCTCGCAAGTGACGAGGAACGCATTATGCCCTCAGTGGTTGGGCTCGGACCAGATGAGCAACTCCTTGTTGGTACCCCCGCCCGGAATCAGTATGTGCTCTATCCCGAGCGCACGATCCGGTCGATCAAACGCCAGATGGGCCAGGATATCCAGGTCGAACTCGGTAGCCGTAGTTATACCCCGCAACAGATTTCAGCCTTGATCCTCCGTGAAATGAAACGTGTTGCCGAGAGTCAGCTCGGAACACCTGTCGAACGGGCGGTGATTACTGTCCCGGCCTATTTCTCGGATGCAGCACGCCAGGCGACCCGCGAAGCCGGCGAGATTGCTGGTTTTACCGTCGAACGAATTATCAACGAGCCGACCGCTGCCGCGCTTGCCTATGGGCTTGACCGCAACGATGAGCGCCAGATGGTTGCTGTCTATGATCTCGGTGGGGGCACCTTCGATGTGTCGATCATCGAACTCGATAGCGGGGTGATCGAGGTGCGCTCGAGTCACGGCAATACTCAGCTTGGCGGCGATGACTTTGATGAGCGCCTCCGCGATCTGTTGATCGAGCGTTTTGTCGCTACCCACGAGGTTGATGTGCGTCAGGATACACGGGCGATGGCACGCCTCCTACGGGTTGCCGAAGAGACGAAGATCGAGCTCTCGAGCCGCCCGTTCGTCAAGGTGCAAGTCGAGTACTTGATGACTGTTGATGGCAAGGCATTGCATCTTGAGACCGAGATCCAGCGCACCGAGTTTGAAGAGGTGATCAACGATTTGATCGAAGGCACTATTCAATCGCTTGATGATGCGCTGAAAGATGCACAGATCCGTGCCGAACAACTCGATAAAGTGCTCTTTGTTGGCGGTAGTACGCGCATTCCTCTCGTTTGGGAGATGGTACGCAGCCATACTGGCATCGAGCCGGCGGTCGCGATCAACCCCGACGAGGCCGTGGCGCTTGGCGCGGCGGTGCAGGCGGCGATCATCGCGGGTGAGCCGCTTGATGCGATCCTCGTTGATGTCACCTCACATTCACTCGGCATCGAAATTGCCGATTATATGATGGGCCAGCTTGTCACTGACATCTACAGTGTCATCATTCCCCGCAATACCACCGTGCCAACCTCGCGCTCAGAGATCTATGTCGCAATGCATCCCACTCAGACTGCGATCAACCTCAAGATCTATCAGGGTGAACACGCCACTGCCTCAAAAAATACCCTGCTTGGGGAGTTTATGTTTGAAGATCTGCGCCCCGAAATTCCAGGTGAAGTGCCTCGCATTACCGTGCAGTTTGACTTTGATATCAATGGAATCTTGCACGTCTCGGCGGTCGATCGCGGCAGTGGCAAAAAGATCAACGCCAATGTGCGTGCCGCCCACGCACGTCTGAGTCCTGCTGAGATCGCGGGTGCCCGCGTTGGCCTCGAAGAGCTGGAGGCCCGTGAGATCACCGCACTCCTTGAAAATTTCGAAGACGAGGACGATGGCTTTGTGCTTAGCGAAGAGGCCTTTAGTCTCCTCGAAAAGGCCCGCACCGCGCTGGAAGCCAATCCGGAGCATGCCGATCTTGCCAAAGCCGTTGCCGACCTCGAGCGCGTTGCGACCAGTGGCGATGAGGCCGCGATTGACGAGGCCGCCGATGCTTTGCTTGATCTGCTCTACGAGCTCGAGGATTGAGCTACGGCTGTCTCTATTCGTCGGCAAAGAGCCGCTCGAGCACCGCACGAGTCATAAGCAGATAGGTCATATGGAGATCATTGGTCGTCTCGGCTGGCGACGGTCCGTATCGCCGGAGCATGGTCGAGGCGACACCTGGCGCAACAATATGCGGGGCCACCCCGGCAAATTCGGGGCCGCACACATCAAAGCTCTCCAACAGATCTTCCAGGGCTGGCACCCGCTCGGTCGGTGTGTCGGGCAGATGCATCTCGGTGGCCGTATCGGCCCGCCGCGCCCGTAGGGCCTCAATAATCCGCTCTTTGCTTCGCCCGCGCAGCGTGAAGACGAGAAAAGGGTCTTCGTCAAAACGCTCGCCGAGCAAATAATAGACAGCCGCAATGTGCTTGCACGGCTTCGCATAATCAGGGCACGAGCAACTGGTCTGCAGATCATGCACGCTCTGGGGAAAGAGGGAAACCCGCGCATTGGCAAAAGCCTGTTCGATCTCGCGCGGCATTTCGCCCGCCAACAGACGCGCCGTGAAGATCGCTTGATCGGCCATTGAGTCAATGACCCGATCCCACTGCGCATCACTCAACGGCAAGACTGAGATCGAGACACGATACGGCGTTGCTCGTGACCCCTGCACCCGCGCCGTGACATACCCCAGGCTCACATCAATGTTCAAGACGGCACGCTCACGGGCGTAGTCTTGCCCACGGATCAGACGATTGCCATACCCGAAACTTTCAAGCACATCAATCCAGCGCCTGGCCCACCACGACTCGCCAAAATCACCTTGCTGGCTCCGCGCAATAATGCCATCTGCCGGCAAGCGAGGGCGAGCGTCTCCCCGTGATACAATGCGATGATCAGGCCTGATCCGCGTCGTCCGTGCAGGCCGCAGATCACTACGGCCTCCGCCTGGGCTACGGTCAGGGCGCCGCCCCTGACGTGTCGAACGCGTCGTTCCAACCCGCGCTGTGCGTTCGTGTCCCTCCTTCCTCGCCGGTGAGTCAGCGCGTTCAGCAGGGAGGCCTTGCTTGCCTCCTGAGGGTGTCTTCTCACGCTGTGACGCGCTGGATGTCCGCGATGGAGTTCCCTCGTCTTGCGGTTGCTTACTCCGTCGACGGGGTGAACGGCGTTGACGCCGCGAACCTGTACGCTCCGAACGGGACTGCTCGGCTTGTCCAGCCGGAGGCGAAACAGCCGTGGTTTCAACCTTCCTGGCCGACACCTGCTCGGCCGTGTCCTGGTTGCTACCGATCTGAGCCTCGGACGAACGAGGCCGACGACGGCGACGACGGCGCGAACGGTGCTGAGGTTCTCCTTCCGCCGCCGGGTGGGCCGCATCAGTCGGATGCGCCTGACGAGTTTGCTTCACGGCTTGTTTTTGCTGTTTCTTTTGCTCATTTTGCGCATGCGAATGCTGATGTTCCTTCCGATCCTCAGGTGCATCATCAGTTCGGGCTTGCGCTCGACGACGGGGTCTAGGCATAACTACATAACTCCCTATGCATCACTCACTTCTTCCTGCCGAAGCGCAACCAGTTCACGCAACTGATCGGTATTCAACTCGGTGAGCCAGCTCTCACCGGTGCCAAGTACCTGCGCAACAAGGGTTCGCTTGCTTTCAATCATGGCATCAATCTTCTCTTCGAGCGTGCCACTACAGACAAACTTGTGAACCTGAACATTCCGAATCTGACCGATGCGAAACGCACGGTCAGTAGCCTGATCTTCGACGGCTGGGTTCCACCAGCGATCAAAATGAAAGACGTGGTTGGCGTGGGTCAGATTGAGCCCGGTGCCGCCTGCTTTCAGCGAGAGGAGCAAGATGGGCGGCCCTTCAGCGGCCTGAAACCGACGCACCATCGCATCGCGTTCGCGGGCAGGGGTGCCACCGTGAAGAAAGAGCGTCTGGGTCTGCAGGTGTTCAGCAAGATATGCCGTCAACAGGTGGCCCATTTCGGCAAACTGGGTAAAGATCAGCGCCCGATCATCGGCGGCGAGAACCTCCTCCAACATCTCTTCGAGGCGCATCAATTTCCCCGAACGTCCCTCCAACGCCGATCCATCTTTCAAAAAGTGAGCCGGATGATTGCAGATCTGTTTGAGCCGGGTCAACATCGCGAGCACCAGGCCGCGGCGACGCGCCTGTTCGCCCTCACTGTCAGCCAGTTCGATCTGTTCAAGCGCATCGCGTACCGTCGCCTCATAGAGCGTCGCCTGCTCACGAGTGAGCGGTACATAGATCTTCATTTCAATCTTATCGGGCAGATCGCTAATAATCGTCGGGTCACTCTTGAGGCGGCGCAAAATAAAGGGCCCGGTCAGGCGACGCAGGCGTTCAGCAACCTGCGCGTCGCCAGTCCGTTCAATCGGGCGGGCAAAGGTACGGCGAAACTCGGTCTCACCCCCCAGATAGCCAGGATTGAGAAACGCCATGATGCTCCAGAGTTCAGTGAGCCGATTTTCCACCGGCGTCCCGGTCAGGGCAATGCGCGCCTCGGCACGCAACGCCCGTGCTGCCTGTGCCTGACGGGTATCGCTATTTTTGATATTCTGCGCTTCATCAAGCACCGCCAGACGCCATCTGATCGGCGTCAGACTCTCACGATCGCGGGTCAACAACTGATAGCTGGTTACAACGAGATCATAGTCGGCAACGGCGGCGGCCAGTTCTTTCCCCCGCAGGCGGCCCACCCCCTGATGGACAAGCAACCGCAGGGTAGGCGCAAAACGAGCCACTTCACGCTGCCAATTGCCTACCACCGAGGTTGGGCAGATGAGCAGGGTCGGCCCACCCTCAGGGCGGGTTGCCTGTTCGTAGAGCAAAAGCGCGATCGTTTGCAGCGTTTTACCGAGGCCCATATCATCGGCAAGGCACGCGCCGAGGCTATAGCGGCGCATAAAACTCAACCACGAAAACCCGCGGCGCTGGTACGGGCGCAACTCACCGTGCATGCCATCAGGCTGGGGCAATTCTTCCAACTGCTGAGAACTCGACAGATCGCGTAACAGTTCACCGAGGGCACCATCAGCTTCCAGACCTCCAAAGGCCACCCCGCCCGGCAACGGCTCAGTCGCGCCACCGAGCCCCATGCGCAGAGCCTCGGCGACCGTCATCTGCCCACCCTGTTCAAAGAGGGTCAAGGCCTGGCGGGCCTGTTCAGGATCGAGCACAATCCACTCGCCACGCACCTGCACCAGGGGCTGTTTCAAGGCCACCAGTTGCTCGAACTCGGCGCGATCGATCGGATGGTCGCCTACGCTCAATTCCCAACGAAAACTGACCATGCTCTCGAAACTCAGGTGCCCGGGCATCTCAGAACGCTCGGCTTTGCGTCGTTTACCCTCGGTAGGCGTTGTTCGAGCACGCGCACGCAGGCGTCCCGCGCCGCCCCACCAGGCCGGCACAAGCATCCCAAAGCCACTCTGTTCGAGCAGTGGAGCCGCATCCTTTAGAAACGCAAACGCCTCATTGATTGTCAGGCTCGCCGCTTCGGGTGCCTTGCTATGGAGACTACGCTCGATCGCGGGCACAAAACGTGCCGCAAACCCAAGCCCGCGCAGTAAACGCTCTTGCGGTTGCGCAAAGCGCCGATCAAGAAAGGTGAACTCCTGACCGCGTTCACGCCAGATTTGCGTAGCAGACACAAGCAAACTCGGATCATCCACGGCCTGCAGCAGATACTTGAGCGACCATGGAGCCACCGGATCGGCAGGCGGCTCGAGGCGGAACGTAATGCGAAAGATCTCATCACCAGCCACATGCTCAGGGCCGACCCACTCTTGCCAGGCCTTGAGCAACTCATCGGCGGCTGATCCGGCCAGTTTCAGCACGGGATCGGGGCCAAGCAAGGCTGTCATCCATGCCGTACCTGGGGTCATGGGGGTCTGCCGCCAGGTTTCCAGTTTCTGCGCCGTCGCCGAGTCGGCAGCGGCGAGATCGCGCACAGCCGCATCAGCCATCGTTGCGAGAAACGAGTCAACCAGGGCGCGCGGTGCGGGGGCGGCCTCGACGCGATCCACAAACGCCCGACAGAGTGGCGGCAACGCGCGGGCAAGCGCGGCAACCTTGGCGGCTGTTGCCGGCACGGGGCGCGGCTGCCAGAAGGCCCGCACACGCGGCCCCTCACGCACCAGAGCAGGCAAGATCTGCTGGCCGGCAACGACTTCCATCGCCAGCAACGCACCTGCACGCCATGCCTGAAGATCGGCCCCAAGATCATGACGATGGGCCAGTTCGAGCAACAATTCAAGCGCCTGAACCGGCGTCAAGAGTAAGCCACGGATGCGCCAGGAGGCCAGGCGCGGCTGACCTTCCGGGGCCTCAACGCCAGCATTGCGCAATTCACGGAGCGGCAACGGCATCCGGCCAATCGACGGCAACCAGATAATCCGATCACGATCCGGAGGCAGTGTTGCGCACGAAGGTAACGACGCTACGTGTTCGTACAATACATCAGTCACCAGTTGAAACGGATGCATCTGCACCCGCGCCCGCCGACTACGCCGTACCGAAGGGGTTGCCTGCTCACCCCAGAAAAAAAACAGACGTTCAGCCACCAGCCAGGTGCCATGAAAAATCGCGGTCATTCGTTCTCAAGCCTTACAGGTATAGAGCGATCCTACACGATGGGCAAACCTCTCAGGCGCGGCAACGCAAAAACCTTGGTTGACGCAACGCTCCTGCTGTCGTACCTGACCGGTTTGCACCCGAACATCCAGACCTCACGCCCGACTGCCCTCGGCTCGACAGAGGAGCGAGGGAGGCACAGGCCTGGGTAAGGTGATCAGATCACAGCGACGACAACGTATATCAGCAACGCCTCATGACTCATAGATACGAGCGAGGCCACGTGCCGTCTGCCGAAAGAGTTCCACCAGTTCGGGTGGTTCATACACGATACATGCATCGCCATAGCGCAGCAGTATCTGTCGGGTCTGCCAGAGATTTGTCACACGCGCCGTCACCTCGGCGCTGCCATCGTCGCGATAGTCAATCTGGGCCTCGGGAAAAGCGACAGCCACATCGCGACGACGAGCCACCTGAGGGAGCAACTGGTAGCGCAGGTCATACGAAGGTGGCAACATGCGTACCTGTGGCAGCATCGTGGGCAGAACCTCCACTGTCCCCGTCACAATCCGGTCAAGCCGATAATCAATCGCCGCATGGCGGGTCTCAGCACCGCGGGGAACAACGTCAAGCAGGGTTGCATCAAGATATCCATGACCTTCGGGGCGAAAGGTAATCCCATATGGTGCCACGCGGTGGCGCCGGGGAAGCGCAAGATCAAAGCTGCCGAGATACGCAAAACTCAACTCGCGCCGTTCTTCAATCGCCTGCTTGACTAGGGCCAAGGTCTGTGGATGAATCGACGCAGCCGTACCACCGACACTCAAACGCAACGCACTACGGCGGCGCCGATGCTGTTGCTGGCGAGCGGGTGGTAATAAAAGCACCACTCGCTCAAGCAGATCGCGCAGATTCGCATGTTCAGACAAGCCACTCGCTTCAGGGAAACTTGCCTCAAGGAAGGCTAGTGCCTCCATGCACGGATCAGGCAGATCAAGCAGCGCAAGTTCACCGAGATCCACCAGATGGTACTGACGGGTCATCCGGTCATAGCGGATCGCACAACCATACTCGCCTTTGAGGGCATCAAAGTCGTGCTTGAGGGCTGCTGATGCTGCCTCAGGGTAGCCCTGACTTCCGAGTTCAGCGTTGATCGCTTCGATCAGCGTTGCGCTTTTCGCAGGGCCACGTAACAACGTACGCACCAGCAGTAGACGCCGCCGAAAGGTAAGCCAGGAACTTCGTTTAATCCCGCCGCCGCTCGGGGTGGTCATAGGTGCCATGTCCCCTCGTAACGCGCTACTCGACCTATTGTACCACATTCTGTGCGCACGCGCTTATGCTGGTGCTATGCCCTCCAGGGCTGATGCAAAGTCAGGCCCGGAACAAGAGGCGGTCGATGGCGGCCGCCA
>NZ_SIJK02000140.1 GCF_004762035.2 Candidatus Chloroploca mongolica
CCAGCCGAGCCGGAGCCACCCCGCGAGCGCACCGATGCCTCGATGCCCGACTGGCTCAGCCTTGATGCCCAACCCATCCGTGATGAGCCTCGTGCATCCGAGATAGCGAACCGAGCCCAACCCATTCGCGATGAAGCACCATCAAACACTTCTGAGTGGCTCAGCCTTGATGCGATGACAGCGCAAGGCACCTCAGCTTCTGAATGGCTCAGTCTTGCTCCATCTTCATCGGATCAAGCCGCAGACTCAGCGCAAGCCACCCCAGAGGATAGCGCGTGGCCGAGTATCGATGAGCGCATTGCGAGGGTTCAGCAACTGCGAGCCGTTGCTGCGGCCCCCGAAACGATGAGCGACGCTGATGTTCCGCTACCTGAGCCAACAACGCCAGAACCTGTCGCCACAGCACCGCCGAAAAAACGAGCGTTTGGGTTACCCTTAGCGCCAACGATTATTGATGATCCGTGCCCATTTTGCGGTACGCAAACATATGTTTCTGACCGAACATGTCGCCAATGCCAGAAGGATCTTGTGCTCCACAAACGACCACGCATACAACGCTCGCTGGCACTGAATAGCCTGCTCGGGCTCTATGGCGTCAATGGGTTATTTGCGCTTGGCATCAGTCTCTTTGGTGGTCTCGCCCTGGTTGGCATTCCAGACAATGGCGGTGAAGCAAGCAGTGCGATGCTATCACCAGCGAGCCTGATCGGGCTAATGCTGGTAACAAGCATGTCACTGGTCATCATGGCTGGCCTCTGGCAACGACGCCCGTGGGCCTATATCGCGCATAGTATCGGGTTGCTCTTGAGCATCATCACCGTCATGGTAGCGATCTTTGCCCCCACCCTCAGTGGCATCGCAATCCTCGTCCCACTGCTGGGCATGATGCTCACGACCCTCGCAGGAGGGATCGGAGCGCTCGTGCTGCTCGTGCTCAGTGTCATCCTGAGCGTGCTCAGCATGGACGATTTTTTCACGCGGATGGTGCGGATCACAAGCACGGGAACCATGCCGGGAGGGGGCTATCAACGAGGCCTTGAGTACCGCAAGCGAGGGATGTGGCACCTGGCAGCCCAAACCTGGGAAGAAGCCATCACCGAAGCGCCGCGTGATGTAACGATACGCCGTGCGCTCGGGTTCGTCTATGCCAAGATGCAACGCTATGACGACGCACGGGAATGCCTCCGCGTCGCGCTTGCCATTGAACCCGACGATGTCCAGTTACGCGAAGATCTCGCCGTCATCGAGCGCCTGCGCGTCTTAGAGCAGCAGCGCTAACAACTGCTCTTCACTGAGAATGGGGATGCCCAGTTGTTCCGCACGGCTCAGTTTGCTGCCGGCACTCGCCCCGGCGACCACATAACTGGTCTTTTTGCTGACACTTTCACTGATCTTGCCACCATGATTTTTGATCAACTCACCCGCCGCTTCACGCGTCAGAGTCGGCAGCGTCCCGGTCAAAACGAAGGTCTTGCCAACAAGGCTATCGCTGGCGCGTTCACGTGGGGCGGCACCAGTCAGTTGCAACCCGGCGCTCCGCAATCGGTCAACAAGTTCCCGGTTTTCGGGGCGCTGAAAGAATTCTCTCACGCTGGCGGCCACCACTGGCCCCATTCCTTCAATAGCTTCGATCTCAGCCGGTTGCGCCTCGATCAAGGCCTCGAGACTCCCAAAATGGGTGGCAAGCGTCGTCGCGGCAACAGTGCCCACAAAACGAATGCCGAGGCCAACAATCACCCGTTCGAGGGGGCGCTGCTTTGAGGCTTCAATCGCCTGCAAGAGATTCGCGACCCGCTTCGATCCATATCCCTCCACACCTACAAAATGTTCGGGCGTCAGACTATAGAGGTCGGCGACATCACGAATCCAGCCGAGGCTCACAAACTGTTCGGCCTGGCGCTCGCCAATGCCGACGATATCCATCGCGCTCCGGCTGACAAAATGCTCGATCCGTCGCACGAGTTGCGCCGGACAAATGCCAAAATTCGGACAACGCCACGCCGCTTCACCTTCCAGACGCTCAAGCGGGGTGCCACAGGCCGGACAAACTTCAGGGAAGGCCCAGACCTGTTCATTGCCGGTACGACTCGCCGTTACCGGGCCAACAACATACGGGATCACGTCGCCAGCCCGTTTGACCATCACCTGATCGCCAACCCGGATATCACGTTCACGCAGATACGCTTCGTTGTGCAGGCTCGCATTGCGCACCGTAACCCCACCAAGCTCAATCGGTTCAAGCTCGGCATTCGGCGTCACAACCCCGGTACGACCGACATTGACCACAATGTTGAGCAAGCGCGTCACTGCCTCGCGGGCCGGGAATTTGAAGGCAATCGCCCACCGTGGATCGCGTTGCACCACCCCGAGTTCGCGCTGTTGGGCAAAAGCATCTACCTTGACCACCACGCCATCGGCTTCGTACGCAAGCTGATCGCGACGCTCCATCCAGGCGTTGCAATAGGTCACCACATCGGCAAAGCGCTCAAAGTAGCGCACATCCTGATTCACCGGAAAGCCAAGCCGACGCAAATACGACAATGTTTGCCACTGGCTCGCCAGTTCGACCCCCGTAAAGGGGCCAACAGCATACGCAAAGAAACGCAACGGGCGGTCAGCCGTGATCGACGGATCTTTCTGGCGCAACGAACCAGCAGCGGCATTGCGTGCATTCGCAAACAGCTTCTCGCGACGATGCGCCAGCCGCTCATTCAACGCCTCAAAATCAGCCGTACGCATATAGATCTCACCGCGCACCTCGATCCGTGTGGGCATGGCGGAAGGAAGCCCCAGAGCATCACGCTCAGAGCCGCTCGGTGCAGGCTCATCCAGCAACGAGAGTTGGGTCGTCCCGCTCGTCGAGGGGCGCAGGTGCAACGGGATGCCTCTGACGGTCCGCAGATTCGCGGTGACATCCTCACCAATTTCGCCATCACCGCGGGTTGCCCCCTGCACAAACTGGCCGTGCTCATACGTTAGCGCAATCGCCAGCCCATCAATCTTTGGCTCAACCACAAACGAAACCGGTGTCTCAGGGCCAAGCAGCTTCTGTACCCGATTGACATGCCACTCGTGCAACTCGTGCTCATTCATCGCATTCTCGAGCGAGAGCATCAACTGCGGATGGCGCACCTTGGCAAACTGGCTTGCAGCAGGCGCACCGACACGCTGGGTCGGTGACGTCGGCGTCAAAAGCTCAGGATACGTCGCTTCAAGCCCACGCAACTCGCGCATCAGTGCATCATACGCTGCATCACTGAGCGTCGGATCGTCAAGCACATGGTAACGATAATTTGCCTCATCAAGCACCGAGCGCAACTCTTCAACACGGTGGCGAGCGTCTGAGATCGTCATACTTGATCTTCCTGGTTATTGGTATAGCACTCTATCTGGGTTGTAAAAAGGAGTGCCGACTTTAGCCGATTCATGAATATTCAAGCGTCCATCGGGTCTCTGGTAGTGCCGACTTCAGTCGGCTTCCGGCTCAGCCGACTGAAGTCGGCACTACCTGAT
>NZ_SIJK02000141.1 GCF_004762035.2 Candidatus Chloroploca mongolica
GCTAGTGGTTGTCGTTCTTCCGATCCCACGCCTCCAACACCAACCGCCTCGTCCGGTACTCCCCGTACAGCTTCGTCTCCTTCTCCTTCAACACGCGGAAGGTCTCCCCCGGGAAGTCCGGCCCATACACGTCGTGCGGGTCGAGGATGTAGCGCAACTCGTCCCGCGTCAGCCCGTAGAGCTTCGCGATGCGGGCGTCGAGTTCCGCCCGAGCCTGTGCCCTTCGTTCGTCATTCCAGCGGTAGGGCGGAAGGCAAAAGGTAGAAGGCAAAAGGGAAAAATCTACGCTGCCATCGGCGCTGATCCCTGGCGGCATCGGGAAGCGATCCAGCGGCGCATCGCGGTTGCACGCAACATTGCGGTACACCAATTCATGCAACAACCCCTCAGCCCAAGCCCGTTCTTCCTCACTTTTTCCTTTTTCCTTTTGCCTTTTTACTTCTTCCCACACATCCTCCGCAAACGCTTTGATGTCCCACGCGGTGTAGACTAGTTCCACCACCCGCGGCACGATGTACGCGATGTCGGCGGGGCTGAAGGCCGAGGGTGGCAGGACGGGGAGTTGGTTGATATAACCGAATGTGAAATTAACCCCTCCAACTTTTTGGCGAACGATATAGTCGAAGGGTAGGCTATTGAAAATAGCTACTAGACATGAAAGTGTTGTGGAAGACACTTTGTTGTCAAAAAACATAAGCGGGGCTGAATGTCCAACAGCAACTAATGGTAGAACAGAGAAAATGGCAGTTCTTTCGTCAGTATTTCGCACAACATTTCTAAAGCCGAGCAACCATCCACGCTCCCAGCGCCCGGCGAGGCGCTCGGCGACGGCGTTGGTGGGCACCCAGTAGCGCGGGGTGATACTGACCGTAGGATCGGCGAGCTCGGCTGGCGATAGATCGTGCGCGCCCTGCTCTGTGCCTCCGTGCCTCTGTGGTACACTCGCATACGTCGCCCAGCGGTGGGTGAACTGGTGCAGGAGTTTCGCTTCATACAGTGGCACAAGCCCGTCGCCAGGGGCGGTCTGGAAGAGATGGCTGTCATTAGCCATATGAAACATCGCCATGAATCGCACGCCCCACGGGTTGCCACTATCCTCTTCCTTTTGCCCTTTGCCTTTTGCCCTTTGCCTTTCATCCACCAGCACCGGAGCACGCCGGTAGATCTTTTTGGTGAGTTCGGCATCCTGGTTGGTGCGGAAGACCGGGGCAGTGCGCGTGTTGGGGTTGATCAGGCGGATCTCTTCGGGGGTCAGCAGAAAGCTACGCTGTGGATCGGCCAGATGGTTGACATTGGTCGCAAAGAAGAGGAAGCGGGTTGGCGCGCTGGTCGTGCCCATTGTCAGCAGAGCAAATTTATAGCTTCGATGCACCCCTGGGAAGATGGCTTCCCGATTCTCAAAATCGTAGCAATTGATCAGTTGATGCTGCTTGACCAGATCACCAAAAAACGCCTTCGTACTGTCATCCGTCGCAATGCCCGTCGGCACAATAATGCCCGCCCGCCCTGTCGGCGCAAGCAAGGTACGAAAATGCTCAGCAAACAGCGCGTAGGTATTCACATCACCGACTGCCGTCAGCGGAAAGCGCCCACTCACCCGCACAAAACGGCTCTCGGCCTCGGCGCGCTGCTTGGCGACATCGAACAACGCAATGCGGGCGCGCTGGCGTTCGTCGCCATTGCGCCAGGCCGTGATCGCCTTGTCGCGCGCGGCCTTGTTGGCAGCCTCACGGATCGCCGGCACATCCACAAAATGCTCCTGCTCCTGAAGCTTGATCCGCTCCCACGGCGGATTGCCCAGCACCACATCAAAGCCGTGGGAAGGCCAAAGGCCAAAGGCCAAAGGGACAAGTGCCGCGTCTGCATCATCTTCACCTTTGCCTTTTGCCTTCTCACCTTTGCCTTTTGCCTTCTCACCTTTGCCTTCCAGGTCAAAGACCTGGGGAAACTCCAACTCCCAATGGAAGAAACCGACCTCTTCGGCGATCGGCGCGGCCATCAGGGTCTTTTCGCCGGCGGGGTCGAAGTCAATCAGGTCTTTGCTGGTCGGCACATAGCGAGCGTTTTCCGGCGTAAGCGGCTGGAAGAAGGCCGCCGTCCAGAGGTCAAACTTGGCGCGTTCGGCATAGGCCTGGCGGCGCAGCGCGGCATAGCGAGCGGCGCGGGTACGCACCGCACTGACACTGTCGTCGGCGGCTTCATCGAGCGCACGCAGCGCCTCAGCCAACGAGGCCTCGGCGGCGGCAGTGGCGGCAAAGAGATCCTGCTGCACCAGGCCCTGCTTGAGATGCAGCTCGCGCTCTTGCTTGTTGCGCTTGCGGAAGCTGCTTGCCGTCGCTTTGTCGTCGCCAGTCACGGGCTTGTAGGCATCGTCGGGAAGGCCCTGCGCAACCAGTTCGCGGGTGGCCCCAACAAGGCTGTTGCCATGGCGAATATGGTGGTCGAGAAAGCTCAGCGGCAAGCCCGCAGCGTGGCCCTCGATCCACAGGCTCAGCTTGCACAGATCCACCGCAAGCGGGTTCAAATCCACGCCAAAGATGCAACGACGGATCACATCGCGCACCGCGCGGCGGAACTGCGCGGGCGACGGCTGATCCTCGCCAGCGCGCACGCGGGCCAACTCGCGCCCCAGGCGACGCGCAGCCGCAAGCAAAAACGCCCCGGAGCCGCAGGCGGGGTCGACCACGCGGATGCTGAGCAAGGCGGCTTCTTTTTGTTGCACCACAGAGGCACCGAGGCACAGAGATTCTGTTGTTGTTGTTGTTCCATCCTCTGTGTCTCTGTGTCTCGGTGGTGACCCAGCAGGATTTACCACAGAGGCACCGAGGCACCGAGATTCTTTTGTTGTTGTTCCATCCTCTGTGTCTCTGTGTCTCGGTGGTGCATCCCCAACCGCCTTGAGCCGCGCATCGATCACGGGCACCAGCGCACTCTTGATCAGCTCCTGCACCAACTCAGGGCGGGTGTAGTAGCTCCCGGTCGTCTTGCGCTCGGTGCCAGTTACGAGATCGAAATGCACCACCGAGGCACTGAGGCACAGAGATTCTTTTGTTGTTGTTCCATCCTCAGTGTCTCTGTGCCTCTGTGGTGACCCAGCAGGATTCACCACCGAGGCACTGAGGCACAGAGTTTTAGATACATCTTCTTCCTCTGTGTCTCTGTGCCTCTGTGGTAAAATCACCGGCCGATAATCCAGCAGAGACTCATAAACACTGCCCAACTCCTCGACATCCAGTGCACCGTAGTTGACGCGGCGGAGCATCCGGCTCTCTTTCTCGCGGTAGAGCGAGA
>NZ_SIJK02000142.1 GCF_004762035.2 Candidatus Chloroploca mongolica
GCTATCATGCTATTATCATTGGGCCTACTACCAGCAGCTTCGTCACGCCCTACGGTGGACCGGATCGCACCCTGCACATCGCCTTTGCTGACAGCGATCTCCCGCCGTCGGGATTACGGCCCGAACCCCCACTCGGATCTAGTCAGGCCGTCAGCCTCGCCCAAAGTGGCAGCAATGGGGCGTCACTGCGCGTCTTTCGCTTAGCCGTTGCGGCAACGGGCGAATTTACCCAAGCAGTTGGGGGGACAACGGAAGCAGCTTTTGAGCAGATCGTTCAGGTCGTAAATGCAATCAATGCAATTTATGAGCGCGATCTGGCGCTTCGGTTCATGTTAATCGACAATACCACGCAACTTATTTACACCGATCCTGAAACCGATCCATTTACAAATAATAATCCTCTCATGATCTTGGTAGAGAGTCCGAATGTGTTTGATAGCGTGATTGGTTCTACAAGCTATGATGTTGGTCATGTGTTTACTACCGCAAATGCTGGGGTCGCCTTCTTAGAATCAGCTTGTGACTATTCCACAAAGGCGAGCGGTAATTCTGGATCTGGGCCAAATATTCGCAGTAGTGCTCTCATTAGCGTGGCAGTTCATGAATTAGGGCATCAGTTTGGCGCAGATCATACATTTAATAGTACTGTTAATGGTTGTGGTTTTGGCCCCAGGGATGGCTACGAACCAGGGAGTGGATCGAGCATTATGGCCTATGCAGGCCTCTGTGGCGTCGAAAACTTGCAAAATACGAATGATCTGGTGTTTCACGTCCATAGTCTTATCCAGATCCAGGGGTACCTGAAAGCAATCCCTAGATGCGGCACGACCATTCCCACCGGCAACACCCCGCCCGTGGTCGAGGCAGGGCCGAGTTACACCATCCCGGCCCGCACGCCGTTTGAACTGGTCGGCACGGCGAGCGATGCAGATGGCGATGCGCTCACGTTTACCTGGGAACAGTACGATCTTGGGCCGCCCTCGCCGCCACTGACCGATGACGGGGCGCGCCCGATCTTCCGTTCGTTCCCGCCAAGTGCAAATCCGAGCCGGCTCTTTCCGCGCTACCTCGACATTGTGACTGGTCAGGAAACCATTGGCGAAACGCTGCCAACGACCAATCGCACGCTCACCTTTCGCTTCACTGCTCGCGATAACCGACCCGGTGCGGGAGCCTTTGCCTTCGATAGTACGGCGCTCACGGTGGTGGCTGAGGCTGGCCCGTTCCAGATCACGAGTATTGCCGGGGGCGAGCGCTTCGCCCAAGGCGCACAAATCCCGGTGCAGTGGGATGTCGCCAACACCGACCTCGCACCAATTAGCTGCGCGAATGTGCAGATCGATCTGACCGAGGATGCGGGTGTCAGCTACACTACCCTGCTTGCCAGCACGCCCAATAGCGGCAGTGCCAATGTCACGTTGCCCGATTACCCATTGCTCGCCGCTAACCTGCGCGTCAAGTGCGCCGACAACATCTTCCTTGATCTTTCGCCCACCTTCAGCACGGCAGGTTCCATTGTCACCAAAACCAGCGACGACAACGGCACCTGCACGCGTGAAGATTGTGCGCTGCGTGAAGCGGTCGCGTTGGTCAACGCCCTCCCTGGCGCGAATGTCCTTGAACTGAACGCCGGGGTCTACCAACTCAGCCTGAACGGGGCAGGGCCATTGGTGATCAACGATACGCTGACGATCGAAGGCGCTGGGCCAGATCAGACGATCATTGATGGCGGGGGGGTGGATCAGATTATCCGCGTTACCCGCGAGACCAGCGTGACCCTGCGCAATCTGACTCTGCGCAATGGCACAACGACGGTTGACGGCGGGGGGCTCAGCAATCAGTTTGGCAACGTGACCCTGATTGATGTCATTGTAGAGAACAATCACGCCGACGGACGCGGTGGCGGGGTACATAACGATGGACAGATGCGGATCGAGCGCAGCATCATCCGCAATAATCGTGCGAAAACAGATGGCGGTGGGGTAGGCAGCAGACTCTCGTTCCGCTTCTTCGATTACGATCCGCTCGGTTCGCTAGAGATTGTAGATAGTGTTATTCGTTATAATACTGCCGATAATCGCGGCGGCGGCGTCTACTTCTCCAGTTTCTCAGCTGATCCGGCGGCGCACTTGCGTATCGAGCGTAGTGCGCTGGTGCATAACACGAGTCTCAGCGGCGGGGGTGGTCTCTCATTCCTCACCAATAACTCCACCAGTCAGAGTGTGATCGAAAATGTTACCTTTAGTGGCAACAGTGCCGACTTTGGTGGCGCTATCGAGACCTTCGCCAGCACGCCCAACGAGGTCCGTTTCGCCTTTAATACCCTGACAAACAACCGTGCCCGCTTTGTTGGCGGCTTCTACTGGGGTGGCAGTGCAGTCACTGCGACGGGCAACATCATCGCCGCGAATGGCGACCGCGACTGCGGTTTTCCTAGTGATGCCGCCACGCGCCCGGGCAGTCTCACCTCTGGCGGCTCCAATCTCGTTGGCGATGGAACCTGCCTATTTGACGCCACCTCAGACCAGAGCGGCACGCGCCAGGCTCCGCTTGAACCTCGCCTCGCCCCGCTCAGCGATTACGGCAGCACCACGCTCACCCACCCGCCCTACGATGATAGTCCTGCGCTCGACGCGGCGGGAGCCACCTGCCCCGACACCGATCAACGGGGTATCGCCCGCCCGGTTGGGCCAGCCTGTGATATCGGTGCGGTCGAGCGCAGCGCCAGTGATCCCCTTGCGCCCACGCCTACGCCTACACCCACCGCGGAGCCGTCAGCCACGCCCACCACCTCACCCACCGCTGGCCCGTCAGCCTCGCCCACCACCTCACCCAC
>NZ_SIJK02000143.1 GCF_004762035.2 Candidatus Chloroploca mongolica
GGGCAGCAGCAAGGCTGATCCTCTGGCCGAGGAGGATGAGCAACCACAACACATGCTGGAATTACCTACCTACTGGATCGGCAAGACTGAAGTGACCAATGTCCAGTTCCGGCCCTTCGTTGAGGGCGACGGCTACACCAACCGGGCATATTGGGATGACGCGGGCTGGCAGTGGCTCAATAGCCTTGAGCGCGACCGGCCAGGATGTTGGGATGACAGGCAATGGAATGGCGACAATCTACCAGTGGTTTGTGTGAGTTGGTATGAGACGATGGCATACTGCCGCTGGTTGAGTGCGCAGACTGGGCAGGAATTCCGCCTACCAACAGAAGCAGAGTGGGAGAAGGCTGCGCGTGGCAATGACGGGCAGATCTTCCCTTGGGGTGACACCTGGGATGTGCAATTGACCAACGGTGCCGAGTCCGGCATCGGTCAAACTACGATGGTGGGTCAGTATCCCGGCGGGGCGAGCCCCTATGGGGCGCTAGATATGGCGGGTAATGCTTGGGAATGGACTTCGAGTGCCTACAAAGAATATCCTTACAATTCGGGCGACGGACGGGATGATCTACGCAGACCGGCGGAGACTACCTTTGTCCTGCGTGGAGGATCATGGTTTGATCGTAACTCTTTTAACTTTCGCACGGCTGATCGCCTCTTCCTATCACCCAACTACTACGATATCCATCGAAACGTTGGTTTCCGGCTTGCGCGAAACACATAGCCAGTAACGAAGCACTATAATGTTCTTTTCACTCTCCTCAGACCATCTCAATCAACTCGTCCCGCTGCTGGGCAGCCTGGCGCGACTGATCGCTAGCTATGGCATGATTGCCGACGAGCAGATCGAACTGCTGCTCGACGCCGCCGACCTTGACCCAGATCCGGCCGCCCTCGCCGAGCTCAGGCGGTGGGCGCGCCTGCTCACCCGTGCGCGTGAGACTCCGAGCCCAGCCTTGCGCCAGACTGTGGTCGAGGGCTTGCTGCTACGCGGCTTGCCCGAGGCGTCGGTGTTTCTGGCGGTCGCCACGGTAACGGGCGACACGCCAGGGTCAGCCCCAGGCACCGTCTCGGCACCTACCCCATCTCGCCTTGAGGCTAGCGTGACCACCCTGGACTTTGGCATGCTCCCCGCCGGCCAGGGGGCTATGCTGGATCTGGAGGTGCGAGGTGGCCCCGGCCAGGTCGTGGTCGAGAGCGATCAGGTGCGGGTGACGCCGGCACAGTTCGGGGTTGGGGCGACGCATCTGCGCGTCGAGGTGCGCCCCCTGGCGAGCGGCCTGCTCTGGACCTCGCTGAAGCTTGTGACGGTGGGCGTGACCGTCGAGGTGCCGGTGATGGCGCAGTGGGAAGAGGCAGCGGCACCCCTTCCCATGGCGAGTACGATCCAGTCGCCTACTGCGGAATCTACATCAAGCGTCCCTTCTTACAGTTTCACTTTTGCAGAAGCGTCGCTGCGGCATCTGCCCGTCTACCTGCTGCTGGATGTCTCCGCCAGTCTAGCGTGGGCGCTGATGCAGGGTCTGGAAGAGCTTCAGCATGCGTTGCTGGCCGACCCTTTTGCTCGTGATCACGTTCGCCTGGGGATCATGACCTTTAGCAACAGCGCGGAGTGGCTAACCAACGGGCTGATCAAGGTCGAAGACATGCAGCAGGTTCTTCCAACCCTTCAGGCTACCCATGCTCCATTGCCCAGGTTGGGTTGGCAGCAGAGCGGCAGGCGAGGCGTCGCCCGTCTTGACCTGGCCTTGCAGAAGTTGTCCGAATCAATTGACCGCGATGTGACCAAAGCGGTGAAAGGAGGGCAGAAGGGCGACTGGCGTCCGGTTGTCTTCATTCTGACTGACGGGGGGCCAACCGATGAGCAAGGCAACCTGACGGATAGCCTGTGGCAGCCCGCCCACGCAGCGCTGATTAACCGGCCCAGGGGGCAGATCAAACCGAGCACAATTGTCGCCGTCGGCTGCGGCCCCAATGTGGACGACAGCACGCTCAAGGCGATGAGCACGGGCAACGCCTTTTGGATGGGGAATAGCCCGGCCGCCTGCTTCGCGCTCTTCCAGTACCTTTCGCAGAGCATTACTAACTCGTTGCAGCCCGGCGGGGATCCCGCCGATTCCCTGGCGCAGTGCCCTTCGACCCCGATCTCATCCGGATAGCGTAGGAGCCAGCCTGATGCGGAACGGCTTTGTATTTGGTGATCGCGGTCTGGGCGCCTCCGGCGACACCCACCCGCTATGGGCGCTAGGCCACGCCCTGGCCGGCCCCTATCTTGTGGCCGGCGCGAGCGCGGTGGGCCAACTCCACCTTGCGCATGAACTGCCGTGCGACGATGCGTTCATAGTGCGCTCCCTCGGCCCCTGGCTTGCGGCAGAGGGTCGTTGAGGGACTGCTGCTGCGCGGCTTGCCCGAGGCGGTAGTGCTGCTGGCAGTCGCCGAAGTGACAAGCAGCAAGCCGCAGCCGATGCTGACCTCTGCCTCACCGGACACGCTCCCACCTGCACCCGTGCGTACATGCCTGATGGCGAGTGTGGCTAGACTGGACTTCGGCATTCTGGACCAAAGGGAAGAAACGCTCCTTTGAACAGCCCGCCTAATAAATGGTGCTAGAGCGTGTTGGTATGGAGTGTGTTCTGCCCGTCACTCGTTACTTGCCACTCACAACAGGTATAAGCCATGTCCTCCTCACTTTCGACCGAACAAATTACCCAACTCGTCCCGCTGCTGGGCAGCCTGGCGCGGCTGCTGGCTGATAGATCGCAGC
>NZ_SIJK02000144.1 GCF_004762035.2 Candidatus Chloroploca mongolica
TCGGCGTCTTGGTGGCCGTGTTGGTGGGTACGGGCGTGCTGGTATGCGTGGCGGTGGGGACGGGCGTACTGGTATTGGTGGGGACGGGCATACTCGTGCTGGTCGCCGTACTGGTATGAGTCGGTGTGTTGGTGGGCGTTTCGGTCGAGGTTGGCGTGTTGGTGGGGGTTTCGGTTGGGGTCGGCGTGCTGGTCGCCGTACTGGTATGAGTCGGCGTGTTGGTGGGCGTTTCGGTCGGGGTGGGCGTTTCGGTTGGGGTCTCGGTCGGGGTCGGGGTCTCGGTCGAGGCTCCTTCACCGTTTGACTCGCCGCGGGTCGGTGGTCCTATGATCCAGGTATCACCACCATCAGGCCAGCGTGCGTAACTCTCGCCGGCACGACTGCTGCTATAGGTGTAACTATCAATAATGCTTTCGTCTGGGGCGATGAGCTGGATCGTGTCACCGCTGTTATTGAGCATGCTGGCGCTCCATTCGATGACATAGCGTTCGCCAGGTTCCAGAACGGTTCCCATCGGGATGAGCACTTTGATGCTGTTGGCAGGCAAATCATCATCAATGCGCCAGCCGCTTAGATCGACGGCAATCGCCCCACGATTCAACACTTCAGCCCATTCGCCTGTGCCAAGCGGGGCGGGCATAAATTCGTTGATCAGGATGACTTCGGCCTGGGCCTGTGCGGTCATATTGAAGGCCAGGCTGTTGCCAATAATGAGCGCGATCAGCAGAATTGATAGGGTTTGATGCAGTCTACGCACGGGTGCCTCCCGGAAGATACTGGTACCTGACCATGTACCGTCCAGGTGGGCAAAAAGTAACGCAAGTTGAGGGCGGATCTGTTATGGCCCGGCGGGGAGTGCCTGGCTTTCACCGATGGGCCATCCTGCACCACTGCTGGAAGGTGTGGTGAGGCGTAGGCCACTGGCATCAAGGGGGACATCAAAGAGGATGGGGATGCTGCGCATGCCGCTTGCCGGTTCGAGTGGTTCTTCGAGGGCGAGATCGCCGTGCTGACCGCGTTGATACAGGGTGAGATAAATGGTCGAGGCCTGGGGCACCGGGCTGTAGGTGCGCCCTTGATCATCCCGCAAGGCAAAGAAGGTCGGCGGAAGGATGCGCGTTTCAGGGCTGTTATTGCTGACCGCAACGACTGCGAGCACAAAGCGGCCATTGGGGGCAAGATCCCCCAGGTTGCCGTCGAGCACCACGGCATAGTCTGGTCGCAGGAGGGTTGCGCTCCAGCCATCGTGGTCGAGAATGCTGCCTAGCGGTAATTCGGTCATCGTCGTCGGGCTTGGTTCGGGTGAAGCCATGGGCATCGCTGTGGCCGTCGGCTCGATGGGGGTGAGCGTGGGCACTGGGGTTGCGGTCGTGTTTGCCGTCGCTGTTGCTTGAGGTGCTGGCGGGAGACTCGTTGGGCTGGGCGATACTGCCGTGGGGTCAGGTACCTCGGCTGATGGGTTGACTGGATTGGCGGTCGCTGGTGCTGAGGATTGCAGGGCAAACGGGTCTGTTTGCATCAGATTGCGTCCGATGATCACACCGATTGCGCCAAGCAACAGCACAATCACGAGCATCGCCAGCACGTTGAGTAACGGAAACGCGGTGTGATGATCGTCAGGCTCCGCCTGGGTCGCTCGTTGTTCGGGTGGAGGGGCAACGGGTGCTGCTGATAGCTCGTGCTGTGGCGAAGGCGACTCCTCAGCGTGGTCTGACTGAGGCAAAACATCGTCAGGCTGGGAGGGGGCCACAGTTGGTTGAGGGCCGGTTAATTCAGCGAGAAGCAACCAGACCCGTGGTTCATCGGGATACTCCTGAGACAGGGCCTGCAATAGACGCTGACCAGCCTGAAGCCTCCCCTTGCTGATGGCTTGCTGGGCAATCTGAAGCAGCTGATCAAGCTCGGAGGATGGTGATGGCTGATCTGGAGGTGTTGTCACAGGTAAACAAGAGAAGTAAGGGAGGGCCAGGCCCTCCCATGAGCGACGCTACACACTGCGCAGGACAAGCCAACCCTGGCTCGGATTACTGCGCGCAAAAAAGACCAGGTCGGTTGCATCAAGCGCGACATCAAACACGATCGCCACGCTGCGTGTCAGCCCATCGGGGGGCATCGCCTGCGTATGGGCCACGTCGGCATTGACGCCAGGCACCACATAGGCTTCAGAGACGTCGGGGCGGGCTTCCCACACGCGGCCCTGAGCATCTTTGATGACAAAGAACTCGGCGGGAATGGATTGGCTGACACCGGTACCATTCACCGCATAGGCGAGGATGACCACAAAGCGGCCATTTTGCGGGCTAAACTGGCGAATATCACCAATCACCGATGCCGCGAAGGTTGGTTGATTGAAATCATAGAGCCAGCCTTCACTCGACAAAGGCGTATTGGCAGGCAGAATGATCGGGTTGGCACCCGAGACATCAACCGGAGGTGGTGGCGGCTCAACTGGTTGCGTTGGCTCGGAGGGCTGGCCGGGGTCAGTGCCGGGCTGGCCGGGGTCAGTGCCGGGCTGGCCGGGGTCAGTGCCGGGCTGGCCAGGGTCGGTGCCGGGCTGGCCGGGGTCAGTGCCGGGCTGGCCGGGGTCGGTGCCGGGCTGGCCGGGGTCGGTGCCGGGCTGGCCGGGGTCGGTGCCGGGCTGGC
>NZ_SIJK02000145.1 GCF_004762035.2 Candidatus Chloroploca mongolica
CAGATGTTTGGTTGTTAAGGGGCCGACGAGGTGGTCATTTTGGCGAGGGTATTGCTTAAAGGCGAGTAATTGAACAAATGATTCATCTGCCTTAAACTTCGTGCTTAAGTACTCCCATTCCCGCAAGAGAAAATCAGCCGCCCCGACTGTGCCAACGTCAGTCAAGCCAGCAACATAAAAAATCGTTTGCCGCCGCTTTTTATCAACTATCTTTTCAATGAATCCAAACTCAGAACCAGTGAAAGAATCAAGGTGGTCAATCTGAAATGCATTGCAATCTACGACGAATGAAGCCCTGGATTTTAAATTATTTTCAATGTATTTGGAAAATGAATTATACCCAGGACTACCAAGCGAGATAATTGTATTTCTTGATTCCAAATATTTATGTTCTTCTGAAGAAATAATAATATTGACTTTCATATCAGACAAGAGTAATCGGCTTAAAAAACCAGGTTGGTCGGAAAGACCAGGGAAAACTTGGTTAAAAGATTCTCTAAATTTAATTGCGACTAGCATCTCTTTCATTGCAACTGCTTGGCCTTGGTACGAACGGGGTACGCCCTTATTGTCGTATGCTCCTCCAAGCATAATCGACAAGTTTGACAGGTATATTGTCACATGACGATCTTTGTATACACCAAAAAATTGGAGAAGGACATCACGACGTAGTAACTTGTAAGCCAGCCATCCCAAACCTGCAAACAATAATATTACGATTAGGTTCGCAAATACACCTGAAAGTATGTTCAAAAAGACACTGTTCCACCAATCATTTATTGAAAAGCTGTTCATATTGGACCCTTTTCTCCACAATTGTTTGTTATTTGCACCGCCCACAATGGCCTATTGATGATGCAATGATCACTCCCGCATACTCGGCTCCTGCGGCGACCACGGGCAAACGCAGCCACTCACGCTTTGCCTGTTCCTCATCCATCGCTTATACCATTTCAGATTGCAGATTTTGGATTGCCGATTGCCGCGCATGGCGTTCCAATACGCCATGGCAGTACTGACGATGCGGCTTACTCAATTCCAATTGGTATTATTCCTCCTCGAAGTAGTCGAGGTCGATCTTTTTGACGACGTAGCGGCTTACTTCGGTGACGCCGATGTCGTAGTCGAGCATGTATTGGGCCAGCGCTTCGCCGTCGATCAGGACGATCTTCGTTGATGATGCCCTCAATGCCGCCGTCGCCACTGCGCCCAATCGCTTTGCCCGCGTCACAACGCGAGCCGCCGTCGCGCACCGCCGCAGCGTCGCTGGCAGGTTCGCTCGACCGAGACGCGGGATAGCACGAGGCTCCGTGGCAAACAATGCCCAGGTGCAGGGATGCGCCAGGAGCGTCCGCGTGAAGCGAGACGGTGATACCTCGGGCAGGCCTTCTGCCTGCGTACCCCTCCGTTATTGCCACGGGCATGAAAAAGGACCTTGACACCACAAGAGGGAGGGCTTGCGCCGCTTTTGCGCCCGTGCGGTGCTGCGACAACCGTTTTATCTTTATGCAGCCCGCAGCAGCGCTTCTTGGATGTTTGGCGCAAAATCAACCGGGATGAAATACCCTTTGGGGTACATATAATCCTCGCCCGATTCATCAATCACCCGGAGCAAGTTATGCCTTGCTGCCCGGTCATCGGGAATGACCTGATAAATTTTGCGCCGTTCGAGTGCGGCCGGATAGTCAGTATTCTCAATACAGATCACGAAGCGGAGTTTAGGTTGTTCTACGGTCATCGGATCCTCCCTAATCAAGCAGATACTTGATCTTCACTTCCTTGCGCCCAAAGCTCGTCGCTTCATACCAATGCACTTCTGCGCGATGCATGGTTCCATCTTCAAGAACAATGGTAGCCGTCCCTTTTTTCTTGCGCCATCGTGCTTTGCCATAGATTTTCCGTAGCCGTTCTATCTCTCGTATACTGATATTCGTCGCAATGGTCTCGACATCGTCGATCTCACTGATAATATCGAATCGCATTCCTGATATGCCTTCGTTTTTCCGCCCATGACATACCTATTGTAGCATAGCTGGTTATCTGTCAATAGTTTACGCTATACCACGTAATATTCGTGTCGTCCATCACTCCGAGCGCACGCCAGCCCCGTCCAAAAACCCCATCAATGTTGCTTTGCCCGCCTGTTTTTCAGCCCGCGCTTGCTGCGCCAAGCTTACAAGGGCATCGCCGGATTGCGCAAATGCCTGATCCCAACGCGCTTCATCCGCTCATTCTTCCAAAATGAGCGCCGCTATCGCATCCTGCTGCGCAGGAGACAGGCGCTGCATTTCGGCAAGAGCTTGTGCAAGCAGAGCGGTCATACGGTTCTCCTTTGGATACGCAAGCTATCTCCCTCGTAAGTATACCGCATATCGTCCGACAGCGGCGTTTTGCACTTTTCACATGCGCGACGGTCTGACAAACCTATGCGGGCTAGTTCCTTCGCGCCTTTGCGTCAAAAACCGAGCTTCTTTGCAAAGGATTGAGGCAAACGCAGCCACTCACGCTTTGCCTGCTCCTCCTCCATCGCCTATTCCTCCT
>NZ_SIJK02000146.1 GCF_004762035.2 Candidatus Chloroploca mongolica
GGCGGGCACCCGCAAGGGGCGGGCACCCGCAAGGGGCGGGCACCCGCAAGGGGTGGGCACCCGCAAGGGGCGGGCACCCGCAAGGGGCGGGCACCCGCAAGGGGCGGGCACCCGCAAGGGGTGCCCCTACCGGGCCGGGGGCCGGGCCCGGTGTACGGGCACCCCTTGCGGGTGCCCTGGTGGGGTGCATGCACGGAAGATGCAATCGCCGTAAACTCCTTCGCAAGACTCATTGACGTTTGCGCCAGGTGCGTTATAATAGATAGGCTAGAGACGGGGATGACTGGTATCGACAGGGAGTGAAGGTCGTAGATTGCAAGCCGTGACGCCCAGTCACGTAAAAAGGGCAATGCCAATAACTGGCAACAACAACTACTCGGGCCGCATGGCCCTCGCTGCCTAAAAATAGGTAGCGCGCCCTCACTGGCTCACTCGATGGTCAGTGACCCGGCGTCAACAAGTCGAGTGCTCCCTTGGTGACCACCTGCTGGCCTTGGGAAAAGATAAGCGGGTTTGCCCAAAAACTGCTTTGCCTATTGTGCAGACGCGGGCGAGCTACGAACAAACGGCTAAGCTTGTAGGATATCTGCGGCGTAGCTTTCTGGACGGGGGTTCGAATCCCCCCATCTCCACCACCAGAGGCCGTTGCAACAACTAGATGCGCAGCACAGTTCGAACGGGGAATTAGTTTTCCTCTACCTCGAAGCCTGTGGTGCGCATCAGTTTTTTGTCATCGCTGTCTTTGTCACGTGAGAAGTAGCACTCCCGCATTCGGTCTATAGTGTCCCTGATTTCGGGCACGAATTTGTGTGCCTTGAGGGGGCGTGCCACACCAGTCTGCTCAGAAGATCGCCCCACGGATAGGCAGGCACGGAGCGAATTCATCATCCCCCTTTGCGCCTCTGCGTCTTTGCGTCAAACCAAGCAGGCATGAAAGGGATCCATGCCCCGCTGCACCGTGGGTTCAACGCATGCCACAGACAACAATGGGTTATGTGCTGGTGCCTATGCGGTGCTATGCTTGATAGTGGATGATACATTGTTGTATTTGGCGGACAAAAGGAGCAACGTCATGGCTGAATTCAAATGTGGTCATTGTGGCGCAACCTTTAACGATGCAGCCGCAGCGCAGGCGCATGCCGATGTGTGTGATGCGCAGCATGGCACCAATCCGGTGGGCTCGACGACCGGGCCGATCTATGCGTGTAGCACATGTGGGGCGGTCTTCTCGAACGCGAAAGCGTGCAACGATCACCGCAAGCACTGCACTGGTGCGTAGATGTTTCGCTCACGCAGCCTCCGCCAACGTGGCGGAGGCTGCGCTTGATGCTTGGCGCACACGCTCGTGGACAGATCGGGCTTGCCCCGCAGAAAGGAATTCCCCATGGCCCGCCGTCAGCGCGGAGTCATCCGTACCTGGAAGGCCGCGCAGGGCTATGGCTTCCTTGCCCCCGAGCACGGCGGCGAGGAGGTCTTTGTCCACATCACGGCGGTCGTCGCCGGCCGGCACCGCCTCGGCCCCGGAAGCGTGGTGGTCTATGAGCTGGGCCGCGATGCCCAGCAGCGCCCCCGCGCCGTCAACGTCCGCGTCGGCCCCGGCCTCGGCACGCCGTTACGCCTCGCCATCCTCGCCAGCAGCCTCTTTCTGCTCGCCGTCGGCGTCATCAGTTGGCTCGGTTTGCTGCCCCCCTGGATCGTCCTGGCCTATCTGCTGCTCAGCGGGTTCACCGCCCTCGTCTACCGCTTCGACAAACGCCAGGCGACCCAGGGCCAGCGGCGCGTCCCTGAAGCGACGTTGCACCTGCTCGACGCCCTCGGCGGTTGGCCGGGCGCACTGATCGCGCAGTGGGCGCTGCATCACAAAACCCGGAAGGCGGCCTACCAACTCACCTTCTGGCTGCTGGTGGGCCTGCACTTGCTCGGGTTGGCCGGGGTGGTGTGGGTGGTGGGGCGATTTTGAGCTGAGCCGGGCTTGGTGATCGGTCGTTTTAACGCAGAGACGGGGAGACGCAGAGACGCGGAGTGTGCATGTCATCTCGCGTGGTTTCCCATGGGTGGTAT
The DNA here is from genome assembly GCF_004762035.2 of Candidatus Chloroploca mongolica. GTDB lineage: Bacteria > Chloroflexota > Chloroflexia > Chloroflexales > Chloroflexaceae > Chloroploca > Chloroploca mongolica. The sequence continues at coordinate 2,062 of NZ_SIJK02000146.1, forward strand.
CGTAGGGGCAGCGCGGTGATGGAAGAAGGGTTTCTTCCCAAATACGTCTTGTAAAGCGGCGGTTGATCAATGATAATGGGCAGTGTCGGCACACCTGGTTGCCATTCTATATGCGGTTGCGACCGATAACCGCCCTCGCGAGGACGCGCGTGGACATCTTCCAACTTCGTGAGCAGATTATTCATCAATACGCTGCCTATACTCGCAGCTTTCTTACGA
>NZ_SIJK02000147.1 GCF_004762035.2 Candidatus Chloroploca mongolica
ACAGATGTTTGGTTGTTAAGGGGCCGACGAGGTGGTCATTTTGGCGAGGGTATTGGTTTAAAGAAAGTTTTATATATGAATGAGGAGAAGTCGAGGAGTAGAAAGACTCTTAATGAGCTAGACGTATTTAAAATACTCTCTAGCATTACAGGAATAGTAGCAACCTTTTCCTTTTTATATCCTTTGCTTTGGTTTTTGATGTTGTACTCGTCAATCACGGATCTCTTTTTTCGTTTACTCGCTGCTGTTGCGTCGACAGCTTTTCTTTATCATTTTGGTGACTCACTAATCGGAAGCGCTGTTATAAATTTAATTAGATCTACTCATCCTAATGTTAAGATCGCCGATGCCTCTTTATTAGATGTATATAAAGATATAAATTAAGTTGGTGCCGATGCGCACAACTCGACACAGCTCTCAATGTTCGGTATGAGCTTGTACGGGCTGAGGGCGGCCCAACGAACTAAGGATTCATGTGGCGCGAAGCCGCCACATAATCCTTGTTGAGCGAAGCCGACGCGCTCAAGGTGCAGGAGCCGTATGGGATTTCCGGTGGGGCTCTGGGTCAGGGGTGCGCTCCGGCGCTGCGTCTGCGCAGCACCGGAGCGCGCGTGCCCTGCGGTGGATGCCCAGCAGATCGGTCATGCGGGAGCCCGTGTTGGTCGCCGTTCGGTGTCGGCCATGCGCCCAGTGCTCACCCCATGGGTCGCCACGCCAGGATAGCCGCTCGCTCGGGCAACCCAAAGCCAGCGTCCGCATTCAGGTCATGCGCTGATGACCTCAGCGACGCTGCTCGCGTGACGCGACGGATTGCACGTCCGGTGGCGCACGCTGCCGGGGCAGCACCCGCTCCAGCCGCAGCGCCTGACCGCAATTGGGGCAGCGCAGATCCTGGTGCTGGTCGGGCTCGGGGCGCTCATCGTCTGGGGGCAGGAGCTCAACCTTCCGCTGCTGAAGGATCAACTGGGCGCGCAGCCGCGTCAAGTGCTGACGCGCCCCGACTCGGAACAGCCCGTAGGAGCGCACCTTGACGAAGCCTTTGGGGAGGATGTGCTGCAAAAATCGCTCAATGAACGCCTCCGCCGACAGCGTGCTGATGCGGGTCTGGCGGGTCTCCCCATCCTGAGAGCGAAAGGTCACCTCGCCGTCGGCCATGCCCAGGATGCGATGGTTGCTCAGCGCAACACGAAAGACGTACGGGGCCAGGTACTTTAGCGCCGTCCACCCGCTCCCCACCGGACGGCAATCGACCACCCAGGCTTGCCGCCAGACCTCAGCGGGGATGCTGCGCCACAGCTCAGTCTGCCGCAGCGCCGCCTGGAGTTTGGCGCGAACGAGGATAGCCAGCGGTTTGACGTGAACGAGGAAGTCGGCCCTGGCCGTTATCCAGGTGCGCCCATCAGCGGACAGCCCGCCCCCGGGCACCAGGTAGTGGATGTGCGGATGGTAGCGCAGGTCGCGCGTCCAGGTCTGTAAGACGCCAACCATGCCGAGTTGCCCGCCCAGGAAGCGCGGATCCTGGGCCAACTGCTGGAGTGCCGCCGCCGAGGCGCGAAAGAACCGGTCATCGACCTGGGCCTGGTGCGGGAAGGCGATGGCGCGGAGGGCCGCAGGCAGCGTGAAGGTGACCAGGAAGGACGGTACCGGCAGCAGCAGGTCCTGCTGGCGAGCCAGCCAGTCCTGCGCCGCATCGTGCTGGCAGGTGGGGCAGTGGCGGTTGCGGCAGGAATGATAGGCGTAGCGCACCTGGTCACAGTGCGGGCAGCGGTAGACCTGCCCACCCAGGGCTTCGGTGCGACACGCTTCAATGGCGTGCATCGCCGCGAGCTGCGCTGACGACCGCTGACTCCCCCAGCGCGCGCGAGAGGCGGGGCCATAGCGGCGGAAGACGTCGCCGAGCGTGATCACGACAACCCGGCGGTTAGCGCCTCC
>NZ_SIJK02000148.1 GCF_004762035.2 Candidatus Chloroploca mongolica
GCGAAGGCGCGAAGGCGCGAAGGCGCGAAGGCGCGAAGGCGCGAAGGCGCGAAGGCGCGAAGGCGCGAAGGCGCGAAGGCGCGAAGGGTTCGCTCACGTACGCGAAAAACGTTGCGCCTTTGCACCAAAACAATCGCCTTCTTTGCAAGGTATTGGGGCTAAAAGGCCTGTTCGGAGCAAGCGGGGCATGGGCAACGCACGCAAAAGCGTTCACAACGGGGGGGCCACGGATCGTGTCGGAGAACGATCGGCTCAGAAGCATGGAACGACGACACGTCGGCCCCGTGGCCCCTCACCGCCTTCGGCGCAACCCTCGCGAGCCGCGCCCCCAAGAGGCCCTGCGCCGAGCTTCGTGTTACCAACCCCAAGGTGACTCAAACCTGGGCTTTGCCAGTCCGCGTGTTCCGTCCGATCCTGGTGGATGGTGCATTGGCGGTAGTGAATGTCAATCACCAGGGAACGCGGTCTATCGAGGTGATGAGTTGTGTTTGTCACTGCCACCTGGTCACAGCACGTATGAGCTTCCGCTTCCTTCCCTGAATGATCGCGCGCTTTGCTTGGCCTTCGGGTGGGCCGCTATGGATGCGGCCAGGCTGTCAGCAGCACATTTAGCGCGCCGATGCGCAGGGGCCCGCCGTCGCAACATGAGCGGAGGATGGCGCGGAAGCGGGTGCGGGGGATCGGGGTGGTGTGCGCGGCTTGGTTGCGTATCTGGACGAGGAGATCGATTTCGTCGACGAATTGTTCGATGCTGACGGTGAAGGAGCGGTCGTCGGGGTCGACGGTGCCCGCCCAGGCTGAGCCAAGGTGCGTGGTGATGCGCGCCCAGAGCAGCGGGTTTTTTCGGCGTACCCCACCGAGCACGCCGAGCGTCGGGCGGCCATGTGGGAAGTCGGTACCACTGATGCCAGGTGTGGCGAGAATGCGTCGCTGGAGTTCGCGCTCGAGAACCCGTGCGACGTGGATGATCGGGGCCGAGTAGTCGTTCGCCTGGATCTCGTCGAGTTGATCACGGAGGTAGACCGCTAGCGCGAGCGATTCCCGCTCGGGTGCTCCGAGCAGATGGAGGGTGCGCTCCAGCCCGATGTCGCCGAGTTTGGCTTCGTAACGCCCTAGATTCTGCAATGCCCCTGTGATTTCGGCGAAGCGGCGCGTCAGTCCCTCGATCCGGTTGCTGACATGTTCGATGGCCGCCTCATCGAGCGTGTCGAGATCACCAGATGCGAAGAGGCGCTCAAGCTCTTTGAGCAGATCCTTCGGTGTGCGCGGCGGTCGCACGGGTGGTGCGGCTCCTGGCTGGCCGATGATGTGGCAGATGCGCCCATCGCGGCAGCAGTGCTGCTCACGGCTCACGAGGTCGATGCGCCAATTGCCAATGTGCGGTTTTGGGCAGACCAACAGATCGTCTGGGGCCAGGGTGTCCCCCTGGCGGCCTACGAGCGCCCCGCGCTCAGCCAGGCTCAGGGTGTCGAGAAAGACCCCCTGGCAGCGTGGGTTTCGCGGCTCGCGGAGGCGTCGGTGGGCAGCATCGAGCAGCGTGGTCAGCAGGGTGCGCAGACCGTGCAGATCTGTGGCGGGGCAGAGGGGCTGGATGCTCACGTGTTGGTCGGGCACGATGGGCTGGTCGCGGTCGGCGGGGCTCAGATGGTAGGGGCCGCTGGCGATGGGCTGGGCGTGGTCGGTGGGGCTGAGGAGGGAGGGGCTGCTGGCGATGAGTTGGTCGCGGTCGGCGGGGCTGAGGAGGGAGGGGTCACTTCCCGGTGTGGCCGCCCTCTCGCCCATAAGAAAGGCGAAGAGCAGGGTCCCGTGGTGCTCGCCGAGCAGGGTGAGGTCGGCGATCATGCGCTTGATGGGCGACGATGGCGC
>NZ_SIJK02000149.1 GCF_004762035.2 Candidatus Chloroploca mongolica
ATGGGATCGGCAATTCTCAAGATCACCACCGGCAATTCTAATTATCGTTGATCACAGTAGCGCATCGCTGTGTGCGACCAGTCGTAGTCACCCCGTTCAAGGGCCTGCCAGCATTTCTTCGGCTCGACGGCCCAGGCTGGCATCAGCGTGTAGAGCGGTGCCAGATTGATCAGTACGCCGTCGTCGATCGCCGGACGCCAGCCAGCAATCTCGCCGCGCTCGTTGGGCCGCTCGATCACGGCGCGGATGAGGCGGGCAAACTCCTCGGCGTCGGTGAGCCGCTCGGCCACCTCGTCGCGCTCGCGCTCGACGGCCTTGCGGGCACGACCAGGCGCCGCCGCCGCGACCTGCCCCTGGAACTCGCCAAGCCGTCCACGCAACGCATTGACGCGACCCTGCAAATAGCGGTTGCCGAGGATCAGCGGCAGACTGTCGCCGGTGAGTCGCTCGTGGAAGAGGAGGATGCTGAAGGTCTTGCGTGGCGACTGCAACAACCAGTAGACCGGGCGCTTGCGGTACTGGCGCACATGCTCTTTGTAGAAGTCGCCGATGAGATAGCTGACCAGCGGCTTGCCACCCGTCGCCACCGCGATCAAACGGTGCGCCTCCTCCTCGCCAACCATCAACTCCAGCACCCGCTCAACCCGCGCGCCGAGGTCATCGGGGTGACCGGACTCGATCATGCCGAGGCCATCCTCATCGGCTAGCCCACGCAACTGCGCGGCGACCTCGGGGGTAAAGCGACCACGACCGATGTTGCCCCCCACCCCCTGCCCCTCCCCCACGCGGGGGGAGGGGAGTTTGCCCCCCACCCCCTGCCCCTCCCCCACGCGGGGGGAGGGGTGTTTGTGTGCCACCAGATCAGCTGGGTGGTCACCATCTCCCCCCTCCCCCCTTGTGGGGGAGGGGGGCCGGGGGGGTGGGGGGGTGAGGTGTTGTCGCGCCACCAGATCAACTGGGTTGCCCCCCACCCTCTGCCCCTCCCCCACGAGGGGGGAGGGGTGTTTGCCCCCATCTCCCCCCTCCCCCCTTGTGGGGGAGGGGGGCCGGGGGGGTGGGGGCCCCCCCCCACTTGGCCGAAAACGCCCCAACGCAACGCCAAGCGCATAACTGATCCACTGGCGGGCGAGTTGGTCCGTGGTCAGTTGTTCGTTGTCCGTGGTCAGTTGTTCGTTGTCCGTCGTCGGTTGTTCGTCATCGTCTTCAACGGACAACGAACTACTAACTACGGACAATTCAGCCTCAATCGCCGCCCGATCCTCGCCCGCGATGCCGTAGAGCCGATAGACCTCCTCGTCAATCTCCTGCTCGATAGCAGCAAGCTCGGCGCGGCGCGCGGCAACATCGGCCCCACCGTTGGGCCACGCCGGCGGCGCCACGAAGTCGTAGGTTGTCTCACTCTCGACGCTATCCTCCCTGGCAAGGGCAATCGCCCGCTCAACGAGCCCATCAAGCACAGCGCTGGTCTGCGTGGGGATAGGCAGACGGGCGAGGTCACCGACCTGGAAATTGACGGTAGGGTTGACGAGCTTGAGCGTATATTCCACAAGAGGTGAGTTAAGTAACGCGAGAACCAAGAGGGTATTCTCCGCTGGTGGGAACAAAGAAGAACCAGACACATCGAAGACGAACCCACCAGGCGAGAGGCGAGCACTGAATTTACCTGATGTCAGCGCTGAATATGTAACTCCACGAAAAAAATAGTAGTCCTCATTAGGAACAATCCAGTTGGTATTATTCCCAAGATACGTATCCTCTCCAAAAGCGCTGGATCAGGCCGTCGGTTGCGCCGCGATTCCCGCCC
>NZ_SIJK02000014.1 GCF_004762035.2 Candidatus Chloroploca mongolica
CCGCCTGCACGAGGATGCGTATGATCACCTGACTACTGTGATGGCCACTCACCCCAACCCCACTCACCCCATCATAGTCCTCATCCAATCACATCAATCCTAGTCCAGACAACCCGCCTACACGAGAGGGCATCTGCACAGCAACAAACGCCAGCTTCGCTGGCGTTTGTTGCCCAACTCCCTAACGCCTCACGCAGGGCAAATAGACCATGGGAGTCAGCACGTAGGGTTCGACCTCTAGCGGAACCTCCACTATCGTGGCTGAAACACGCCGAGGACGTTCACGCAGCGGATCATCAAGCCCCAGCAGATACACCACCTGGGCCAGAGCTTCAGTCTGCACGAGACTCGTCGGGGTGGCAACACTAGTCACCGTGACGATATAAGAGCCTGGCAGCGCATCGGCCACTGTTTTGAGCAATACGCGGAACTGCCCATCGCCACCAACGATGATCGTCTCGCTCAGCAACTCACCGTTGATCTGCAGCCGTATCGTGTGCCCCACCGGGAACGACGTGCCCGTCAGCAGAAAGTAGCTGTCAGGAGCACCGTCAGGATAGTTGAGCGTCAGGGTTACGCCAGGCTCAGGGGTGCTAGTCGGTTGTGCGGTCGGTTGCGCGGTCGGTTGCGCGGTCGGCTGCACGGTCGGCTGTACGGTCGGCTGCACGGTCGGCTGTACGGTCGGCTGCACGGTCGGCTGTACGGTCGGCTGTACGGTCGGCTGTACGGTCGGCGTTGGTGTGCCACCCGGCGAAGGTGGGGTGATACGGATCGTACTGGCACGCGCCGCCGTGAATGTCCCCATCGGAGCAGCAATGTCTTGCCATGAGCCACTGCTATCAACGCCTTCATAGGTCCAACCCATCGCCCCGGCATAGCAGTTGGCGTAGATCGACTCGAGCAATTGCAGTGGCGTCATCCCCGAACCATCGGCATTCGCGGGAAACTCGCCAATCACGACCGGCTTATCAAAGCCACCTTCCTGCCAACCCAACCGCATCGGCGAGAAAGTCCAGTTATCATCACCATTAGCCCAGGGGTAATAGTGGATCTGATAATAATCCAGATAGCCCTCAGCATCATAGCGGGTCAGCGCAGCATCACTGTACCAGTTGCCCTCGGCCCCGGGAATAGTATCGCTATTCCACTTCATTGCTGCAGCCCCAACCGTAATCAACTGGTTCGAGTTGCGCCGGATCGCCCCCGTCACTTCGGCAATAAAACGCTGCATCTCAGCAAGCGACACCGGGTTGTCAATATTCCAATGGATCGACCCCGACTCCCGAATGCCCCACTCGGGCTCATTGATAATCTCCCAGGTGATCACATTGGGATGCGTCCCAATGGTATAGGAGGTGCCAGCGATCGGGTAGCGCAGCATGGGAATGACGGCGTTGTCAATGAAGGCCTGGCGTTTGGTCGTATCAACCACCAGGTCACGCTGATTCTGGATAATTCCATTGGGGCGGGCCAACATATCGAATGACCAGAGGGTAAAGACAATATAGATGTCATGTTTGGCGGCAAGTTTGATCGCATCAGCCATGCTCGGGAGCGTATCGTCATCAAACCCGGTCGTCATGCCATTGGCAATCTCAGGGGCACCACGCCCATCCGCAAAGACCCACCAACGCACACTGTTGACCCCCCGTGCTTTCAAGGCAGCAAACATCTGATCAGCACTCTCGGTCGTGTACGTGTGCTGCCACCATTCCTCCACCGTGCCAAAATCAGCGCCGAAGCCCCCATCAAGCCAGGGCACATTCATTCCCGCCAAAAACCAGTGCCCATCAAGCCAGGGCACCAGATGGCTCTGATCAGCTGGACACGCAGTAGCAGCACGGGCTGTGCGTGTGACAGGACTCACTCCTGGGCTCAGGCTCACGATCAGAAGCGCAAGCATCATGCAACATGACAGGCCGAGCATGACGGTACGGGTTGTACCAGAAGGGCTACGGCTCAACATATTCTTACCTCCTCGTTTGAAAGATCATAAATGACATTTTTGTCATCGAGAGACAGTAGATCAGGCTTGTTCATCCGTCAAGTATGACAATCCTGTAATATTTGCAGAGTAGCACGCTGCAATTACGAGCGTATTACCAGTCGTTCCCCCCCAAGAGCCCTCAACCTGAACATGTTGTGGCGAAAAGCTAAGTTTGTGATCGTAATTTTCCATCTTGTGGAAAGCTAAACCACCAGGTGGATTTTGTAACCCTGATGTAACTAAAACGGTATATAATAGGTTTCGGCGGGGTTGTGAATGACCCTCATTGATGGTGACAGGTTGTCGAGTGGAGTTGGGAAAGTAGTTGCGGACTCATCGTCGAGGAAAGGATCTGAACGTATGAATCGTGAGCAGCAGATCGCTCAAATTGCCGAGGTTTGGAATTCGCCACGTTTTGCCGGAATTGCACGTGGCTACAGCGCCGAGGAAGTCTATCGTCTACAGGGTTCGGTACAGCCCGAGTCAACCCTGGCCCGCATGGGTGCCGAACGCCTCTGGAATCTTTTGCATAGCGAGCCCTTTGTCAATACCCTTGGTGCGCTCACCGGCAATCAGGCCGTGCAGCAGGTCAAGGCCGGGCTCAAGGCGATCTATCTGTCAGGGTGGCAGGTTGCCGCTGATGCCAACCTCGCCGGCCAGATGTACCCCGACCAGAGCCTCTATCCCGCCAATAGTGTGCCGATGGTCGTCAAGCGGATCAATCAGGCGCTACAGCGCGCTGACCAGATCCAGCATTCCGAGGGCACCGGCGATACCTACTGGTTCGCGCCGGTTATTGCCGATGGTGAGGCTGGCTTTGGTGGCCCGCTCAATGTCTTTGAGTTGACCAAGGCGATGATCGAGGCGGGTGCCGCTGGTGTCCACTTCGAAGACCAGCTCGCCTCTGAGAAGAAGTGTGGGCACATGGGCGGCAAGGTGCTCTTGCCAACCCAGCAGGCCGTCCGTAATCTCGTGGCCGCCCGGCTCGCCGCTGATGTGATGGGTGTGCCAACCCTCATTATTGCCCGCACTGATGCCAATGCCGCCAATTTGATCACCAGTGATGTGGATGAGCGCGACCATCCCTTCCTCACCGGCCAGCGCTCCCCTGAAGGCTTCTATTATGTCAATCCAGGCCTCGACCAGGCAATCTCACGCGGTCTGGCCTATGCTGAATATGCCGATATGGTCTGGTGTGAGACGGCTGAACCGAGCATCGAGGAGGCGCAGCGCTTTGCCGATGCGATCCATGCGAAGTATCCCGGTAAGCTGCTCGCCTATAACTGCTCACCAAGCTTCAATTGGAAGAAGAAATTGAGTGATGCCGATATCGCTCGCTTCCAGCGTGCGATTGGCGAGATGGGCTATAAGTTCCAGTTTGTGACCCTCGCTGGCTTCCATAGCCTCAATTACAGCATGTTTACCCTCGCCCACGGCTATAAGGATCGTGGCATGGCTGCGTACTCTGAGTTGCAGCAGGCCGAGTTCGCCGCCGAAGATCAGGGCTATACCGCCACCCGCCATCAGCGCGAAGTCGGAACCGGCTACTTCGATGAGGTGAGCATGGTGATTTCTGGAGGTACCTCCTCCACCACTGCCCTCGCTGGCTCAACCGAGGCCGAGCAGTTCCACTAGGCTCGGAAGAAGCCGCACAGCCCTCAAGAAAAGATTTCTGCTGACGCACGATGCAAGCAATGCTTGCATCGTGCGTCAGCAGAAATTTGAAAACTATTTCCGTATCATGAAAAATGAAAGGACGGATCAATGGCCGATCTGAAATTGCCCGCCGGGATGCAGATCACCGGGCATGTGACACCGGAGTACACTGAGATTCTGACTCCCGAGGCACTTGAATTGGTTGCCCTGCTCCATCGCCGTTTCAATGGGCGCCGCACGGCGTTGCTGGCCCAGCGCGCCACGCGCCAGGCTGACCTCGATGCCGGCAAGTTGCCCGATTTTCTGCCCGAGACCGCTGATCTCCGCGCTGGCGACTGGAAGATTGCCCCCTTCCCTGCCCATATCAATGATCGCCGCGTCGAAATTACTGGCCCCGTTGAACGCAAAATGGTGATCAATGCCCTCAATTCCGGCGCAAAGGTCTTTATGGCCGATTTCGAGGACGCCAATACCCCCAACTGGGATAATCAGGTTCAAGGTCAGATTAATCTCCGCGATGCCCTGCGCCGTACCATTGCTTTTACCTCACCCGAAGGCAAGGCCTATGCGCTGAATGACAATCCGGCCATCCTCTTTGTCCGCCCCCGCGGTTGGCACCTCAACGAGAAGCACGTCCTCGTTGATGGCGAGGTCGTTTCCGGTGGTATCTTCGATTTTGCCCTCTATTTCTTCCACAATGCCCGCCAGGCGATCGAAATCCAGGGCGGACCCTATTTCTATCTGCCCAAGCTCGAAAGCCACCTCGAAGCGCGCCTCTGGAATGAGATCTTTCTCGCTGCCCAAGAGTATGTCGGCCTCCCCGTAGGCACCATCAAGGCGACCGTCCTGATCGAGACGATCCTCGCCGCCTTCGAGATGGACGAGATCCTCTATGAACTGCGCGAACACTCCGCCGGGCTCAATTGTGGTCGCTGGGACTATATCTTCTCGTGTATCAAGAAGTTCCGTACCAATCCCGATTTCTGCCTCGCTGACCGTGCGCTGGTTACGATGACGACCCACTTTATGCGTTCGTACTCGTTGCTCGCAATCAAGACCTGTCACCACCGGGGCGCCCACGCGATGGGCGGTATGGCGGCCCAGATTCCGATCAAAAATGATCCCGAGGCCAACGAGGCGGCTATGTCCAAGGTGCGCACCGATAAAGAGCGCGAGGCGACCGATGGGCACGATGGAACATGGGTTGCGCACCCTGGGTTGGTGCCCATTGCCCTCGATGCATTCGATACCGTCATGAAGACGCCGAATCAGATTAGCCGCACGCGTGATGACATTGCGGTCACTGCCGCCGATCTGCTGACGTTCCAACCAGAAGCCCCCATCACCGAGCAGGGCCTGCGCCTCAATATCAATGTCGGTATTCAGTACCTCGGTTCGTGGCTGGCTGGCAATGGCTGTGTGCCGGTCTTTAATCTGATGGAAGATGCCGCCACCGCCGAGATTTCACGGGCGCAGATCTGGCAGTGGATCCGGAGTCCCAAGGGGGTTCTTCAAGATGGACGCAACGTGACCGTCGAGCTCTTCCGGACGATGTTGCCCGAAGAGTTGGCGAAGATCAAGGAACTGCTTGGCCCGGCATATGCCGATGGCAAGTACGAGGAGGCTGCCGAACTCTTTGATCTGATTACCACCAGCGATGACTTTGTCGAGTTCCTGACGCTGCCGGCCTACGATCATATTGATTAAGGCATCCCTATGAAGACCGAAAACATGCTTTTGCTGGTCTACAGTTTCACAAGCGCCAGTCGGGCCGAAGCAGTTCGCTATGTCATCGAAACCCTCGATCGGCAAATTGGTGAACGCACCGGGCACTTTGCCGTGGTGATGAAGCGTGAGGATGGCTCGATCAGCCTGCGCGAGCCACGCGATTTCGGTGAGGAACTGGCCGATTTGACCACGTCATTGGTCGGCGGTCTCGCTTGGTTTGCCTATACGTTCGTTGGCCTGATGGGCACCCAGCCTGCTGCGTTTGTGGAACGCGTGACCAGTGAGGCAACCCGCCGGATGGTGCGCGAGACGGGCTTTCCCGAGCAGTCGCTTTATGAGATCGGGGCGGAACTTGATACCGGCTCAGCCGCGATTGTTGGTCTGATCCCGGCTGAAGAACGCGATGTCCTTGTCGCTGAACTCGAACGACTCGGCGGCAAGCTCTGGGAACATCCAATCCCACCCACTATTGCCGCTGAATTACACAGCGCTACGTAGCCATGAATCACCCCGGGGGGCCACTGGCCCCCCGGAAGCATCAGGCCCGGTCGTACGCCCGGACTCAGACACGCGCCTGGTGTTCGCGATGTGTGTGAACGAGCGAGCAGATTGCATGCGCTGCACAACGCGGGCATGTCTCACTCATCAGCACCGGTGCGGCACCACCCTCCGACGCAATCGCGCCAAAATCAAGGGCGAGTACGCGCTGCACGGTTACCCCCCTGATCTTCGCCAGCGCATGATCAACCTGTTCCATCAATGACTCATCCAGCGTCCCCGCTACCGTGATGCCGTCAAGGGCAAGCACCAGTTCAATCACCGCTTGATCAAGCGCACCACACCCTACCGTCGATAGATCAAGGGCAACGCGACGAGCAAGAGCAGCAAAACTCCGAATGGCGGCAAGACTCCACGCCCCACCCGCAATCGACTCCCACGCGACGGCGATCGACCGAAAGGCTTCCACCGAGCGGTAGAGATCGTTGATCTGTGCCTGACGAAAGCCTTGGTCTTGATTGGTTGCAGAGGTTATTCTGCGAACTGCCATAATTCGCCTCCACGCTGGGCTTCTGCACTCAGTCAAGCTGTTGCGACCGATGTAACCATTGTCAGCAGCTCGCCAAAGCAACAGGAACGATGTCACTAGTTCTGGCAGAAGAACTGTCAGCCCCATTGCAGACAGTTCTTCCACTCATAGCCCTAGCATACCATGCGACAAATCCGAGCGCACTACGTAGCAATACGGAATGGTGCTCTGTAGCAATGCGGAGATGTGTGCGCCACGTTAGCTATCGAGGCTCACGATGCCACGGCGCACGGCATAGCGGATGAGATCAAGTGGGGTATGCAAGCCCAGTTTGCGCATCATGCTGGCACGATGGGTGTCAACGGTGCGCACGCCAATCATCAGGCGCTCGGCAATTTCGGCGCTGGTCATGCCCTGGGCCGCCAGGTAGAGGATTTCGCGTTCACGGGCAGTCAGCGTTTCATAGAGATCCAGCGTCGTCTCGGCTGTCTGCGAGGCATAGGCATCCAGGGCTTTCTCTGACAACGGTGGGCTTAGATAGCGCCGACCGGAAGCAGCCTGGTGCAAGGCATAGAGAAAATCATTCGAGAGGGCTTCTTTGAGCACATACGCGGTCACGCCGACCCGTAAGGCCTCACGGACATACGATTCATCAGAATGCATCGAGAGAATAATAATCCGTGTGCCTGATGAGATCTGACGCGCCTGACGGGCGACTTCAAGGCCGCTCAACCCCGGCATCATCAAATCAACCACCAGCAGGCTCGGTTGCAAGCGCTCAACGAGCGCGAGCGCCTCGGGGCCATTGCCAGCCTCGCCGACCACCGAACAATCCATTTCATTCTCTAACAAGGCTCGCAAGCCTGCCCGTACGACTGCATGGTCATCGGCAAGCACAATGGTCAACACACCCATCAAAAGCGCTCCTCTGGCGGCGTGAGTGGAATCTCAGCCAGTACCCGAACACCCTCGCCCGGTGCCGATTCAACCGTCAGGTAGCCACCCGCGAGGCGCACTCGTTCTTGCATGCCGATCAGTCCACTTGAGCTATACGCGGTCAAGGCAAGCTCCACATCAAAGCCAACCCCTTCATCCATCACCTGCACCGCGAGGATCGCATCGGTCGCCCAGACTTGCACCAGCGCCCGCGTCACCTTGGCGTGACGCGCCACATTCGTCAGGGCTTCTTGTACGACACGATACGCGGTGGCCCCGACCGAGGGGGTGATCACCTGTTGATCGAGCCCGGCATGCTGCAATTGCACCTGAATGCCAGTCTGATCGCCATAACGCCGGGTAAACCAGACCAGCGCCGGTAAGAGCCCCAGATCGTCAAGCATCGCGGGCCGCAGATTCAACGAGAGCGTCCGCACCTGGGTGGTGAGTTGATTCACCTGTCGTTGTACCTGGGCGATCCGTTCGCGCAGCATCTCGACCGGCATCCGATCCGACACGGTCAACGCAAGGCTCAGACTCGTCAACATCTGGCCGATCTCATCATGGAGTTCGCGGGCCAGATGGGCGCGCTCGGTCTCTTGCACCGCCACGAGGCGTTCAGAAAGAGCCCGCATCCGTGCCCGTCCACTAGTCACCTCGCCAAAGAGCCGCGCATTTTGCAACGCAATCGCCGCAGGCATCGCCAGCAATTCGGCCATGTCAACGTGTTCCGGGGTAAAGAAGTTGGCTTCGGCCTTATCAAGACAAAAGACCCCGATCACCGTTTCGCCCGCCAGCAATGGGACGCCAAACCAGTTGCGGATATGCCCAAACCCCGGACGAACCTGCCAGCGGGTTGCATTGGCCGTGTCCATCACCAGAAAACTCCGCCGACGTTCAACAATTGGCTTGAGCACGGGATCAGCCCCAACATCCACCGACAAGCCGACGATGCCTTCGGCCGTCCCAAAGCGTTCATAGCCTCGGGCAGCGCGAAAGACGAGCCGATCATCGCCTTCCAGCAAGAGCACCGCCGCACTATCGTAGGGAACCAGGCTACTCAGATGCTCAAGCAGGGCGGCCATCACATGATCGGCATCGAGACTCCGCGTCAGTGCAAGATTCGCCGAGTGCAGCACTTCGGCAACATGGCGCGCATGGCGTTCTGCCTCCAGCGCCTGGATCAAGGCCTCTTCGGTACGACGACGATCCGTTACATCGCGCGCAATACCCTCGATCGCGACCGGTCGCCCAAGCGTATCGCGGATCAGGCGGTTCCGTTGCTCGGTCCAGACCAGGTTTCCATTGCGGTGCTGCCAGCGCAGCATGACTGGATGTCCGCTATGAGCCCCCGACAAAATGGTCTGCAACAAGAGCCGATCACTCGGATGGACGATCTTGCTGCTCAGATGAGGATCGTGATAATGCTCTTCAGGGGTATAGCCGAGCATCGTAGTTGCTGCCGGGCTGACATACTCGAACCCCGGATCAGGCGTAATCCGGTAGCGATAGATCATATCAACCGCATTTTCGGCGAGCAGACGAAAGCGCTCTTCACTATTGATCAGAACCGAGGGGGCCTCACTCTCGGCGGTGCGTCTGCTTTCCGTTGCCAACAGGCCATATCCAGGCACGGTCTGCCCATCAAACAAGGGGTAGGCATGCAAGACCCAACGGTGTGAGTGCCCTGGCACCAGGATATCGAACTGGACTTCGCGTTTGCTCACCCCAGACGAGGCGGCCTGGGCAAGCAACTCAAGCACAACCGGGGCGTGCTCCCGAAAGACCTCACTCGCATGGTGCCGCACATACTCCAGTGACGTTAACCCGATGAGTTCGGCCATCAGGCTATTGAGCTTCAACACTCGCATTTCGGGATCGAGCAACGCAATGCCCACTGGCGCATCCAATAACAGTGTCCAGAGCATCGGCATCGTCTCGGTCGAGCCACCCTGTGGCAGGTGCGAGTTCATGAGGGTCCCTTCCTTGAAGCTTATGGCTGGACTATAGTATACGATACTCTACGAGCGTACGTACAGTGTATAATACATGTATGACACTCTCGATTGACTATCTCTGGTGGGCCGAATGCCCATCACACGAAGAAGGGCTGGCGCTCCTCCGCGCTGTGATTGCCGCCGAAGGGATTGATGCGGTCATCCGTCGCGTTGAGGTGTGCGACGAAAGCGACGCACAACGCCTGCATTTCATTGGTTCGCCTACAATTCTGGTCAATGGACAGGACATTGACCCCCATCCCGTTGCAAGTGGTGCGGCCTCGATCTATGCGCTTACCTGTCGTGCCTACCAACGCGACGATGGACGCATGGCACCCTTGCCAACTCGTGAATGGTTGCGCAGACGCCTGTCTGCGCTCAATACCTCCTGAGACGATCCATGTGATCTTTATCATCGGGAGCATTGCAAAGGAGCAACAACTATATGAGTCGACTGCCAATTGGAGCCAGCGCCATCCCCTTTGAATTGCCTGGTATTGATGGACGCCACTATAGTCTCGAAACGTTCGCCGACCATCAGGTGCTTGGCCTGATCTTTAGTTGCAATCACTGCCCCTATGTGCAGGCCTGGGAAGAACGTATGATCGATGTGCAGCATGAGTATGCCGAGCGTGGGGTGGCTCTGGTCTTGATTAATGCCAATGACCCGCAGAAGTATCCGGTGGATAGTTTCGAGGCAATGCAACAACGGGCACAAACGTTCAAGTATCCGTTCCCGTATCTGCATGATCAGCCGCAAACAACCGCACGCGCCTATGGGGCCGAACGCACCCCGGAGGTGTTTCTCTTCAATCAGGCCAGAGAACTCGTCTATCACGGGGCCGTCGACGACAACCGCGAGCCCGAGCATGTGCAGCAGCACTATCTGCGCAACGCCATTGAGGCAGTGCTGGCTAATCAGCCACCGCCAATCAGTGAAACGCCCGCAGTTGGCTGCACGATCAAGTGGTCAGTCTAGGTTTGGAGTGGCGGGGAGAGGGAGATTCGAACTCCCGAGGGCTTTTTACACCCTACTCGTTTTCGAGACGAGCACGTTCAACCGCTCCGTCATCTCCCCGAGTGTCTGCTGTATTATACGCTGATGTGCGAATGCGTCAAGTAAAGGATGAGTACGATGTCACACCAACAAGAACGAGGACTCTTCTTACAAGGTGAAGATCTTGGCCGTGCGCTGGTCTTTTCGAGTTTCTGGGGTTCGATCTTTTATCTGCTTGCCTTTGTGAGCCAGTTGCTCGCCTTTCGTCGGCCACCAGCCGAGGTGCAGAGCAAGCCGACACTCACAGGGGCGGGCATCTTTGTGGGTGGCTTTGTTGGGTTGGGCACGCTTGGCATCGCTATCGTCTCCCTCCTCAAAGGGAAATCGCCCGCCGAACAGGCCCGTGAGCAGCTTGGCACCGCCGGTGAAGGCGGAAGCAATAGTGTGTTTGGGACGGCCCTCGGGGCAGGCCTCGGCTCGGTTGTGCCGTTCAGTGTTGCCGTCGGCAGCATGCGCCTCGCCGAGCGAATCACCGGTGTACCCGCAGTGGGGCCGCAGGAACATGTGGATCTGCCGCGTGCCGCTGCGGTGAATGCGCTGCTAACCGCCCTGATCGCTGCCGCAGTAACCCGGATTACTGGCTGGGTCGCTCGCGATGCCCGGGCCGCCGAACGGACACGGATGTAACCATCTCGGGCTGGCTGTGGCCCCGCCTGGCCAGCCCTCTTGCCTTGATGTTGATGTTGTTGAGGAGTGACCAATGACCTGGGATCAGGGCCTGCACAAAGGTGTAACCACCCTCGCCGCCGAGGACGGCACCCAAACCGTGCGCGAATTGACCTATCTCGAAGCGATCCGTGATGGCTTGCGTTTTGCCCTGCAACACGATCCGTCAGTGGTGTTACTCGGTGAAGATATCGGGGCGTATGGCGGTGCGTTCAAAGTGACCCAGGGCTTGCTTGATGAATTTGGGGCCGACCGGGTCATTGATACGCCGATGGCCGAACTGGCGATGATCTATGCCGCCGTCGGGATGAGTTTCCAGGGTTTTCATCCGGTGGTTGAGATGCAGTTCGCCGATTTTATCTCGACTGGCTTTGATGCGATTGTCCAGTTTGCGGCGACAAACCATTATCGCTGGGGGCAATCTGTCCCGATCACGATCCGCGCCCCTGGTGCGGGTGGTCTTCGGGCTGGCCCCTTCCATTCGCAGAGTAACGAGGCCTGGTTTGTCCACACGCCCGGCCTCAAGGTGGTTGCCCCGGCAACGCCTGCTGATGCGCGTGGCCTCTTGCTCAGCGCGATCCGCGATCCTAATCCGGTGATCTACTATGAAACCAAGTACCTCTATCGTTCGCTGAAGGGTGCCGTGCCCGAAGGCGAGGTGACGATTCCGCTTGGTGAGGCGGCGCTCCGTCATCCAGGTGAAGAGTTGTCGATCATTACCTATGGCGCCATGGTACACGAAGCGATCGCCGCCGCCACGCACCTCGAGCGTGAAGGCCACAGCATCGAGGTGCTCGATCTTCGTACCCTCAAACCCCTCGATGAAGCGGCGATCCTCGCGACGGCTCGCCGTACCGGCAAAGTGCTCATTGTCCACGAAGCGAACCGTACCTGCGGCGTCGGGGCCGAAGTCGCGGCGCTGATTGCCAATGAGGCCTTTGCGTACCTCGATGGCCCGATTAGCCGCCTCGCTGGCCCCGATACCCCCGTCCCCTATAGTCCACCGCTCGAAGACGCCCATCGCCCCGGGGCTAGTGCCATCATCACCGCTGCCCGTGAATTATTGGCGTATTAGCAGGGGTAGCCCCCCAGACTACACGGGTTGCGTTCGGGCACACGGCACGTGTGCCCGAACCAACCCGCAAGAGAACGTAACCAGACTGTCACGCTCAAGCTCTTGACGAAAACGAACCCACTGTGCTAGCATCACCATAACCGCGAAAAGCGCCGTGCCTCGGGAGCCACCATTGTGCGTTATCTGCTTGCAATCCTCTGTCTCGTGAGTCTGCTGGTGAGCCTGGTGACGCCTGGAGAGGTCGCCGCCCAACCCGGCGATGGCGGTGTCCAGCGTCTCCTTGAGGCGCAGCCCGGTCCGCTCAAGCAACTGCGAGAAGATGGACGTACGGCGGCAACCATCATCGAGAGTGCGGCCTTCTACTATGGCCTGAGCCCGCAGATCCACCTCGCCCTGCTCGAAACAACCGCTGGCTTGCTCAGCCAGACCGCTCCCGGCGATGAGGCATTGCAGTTCCCTTTTGGACGCACTGGGCCTCCGGGCTTTGCGGCTCAGATTGATTGGGCCACCCGCGAGTTGCGGGCCGGCCTTGGCCCCTACAGCCGCCCGCCCACCCTGCGCTTTACTGATGGTGTTACCCTGACGCTCACCCTTGACCAATCCCCCGAGGGGGTCGCTGTCCAACGCTTTCTCGCCAATGGCCGCACCTCAACCGAATGGCGCACAGCCGTGGAACGGTTCGGTGAGGTCTTTGCTGCCTACTTTGACAACCAACTGGTGCAGAGCGACCCCTCGCGTCCCCCTGGACAAAACCTCCCGGCACCGACCGAGAGCACGCGCTATGGGTTCCTTTTGCAACCCTGGCCTGCCGGAACACGGGTCGAGCATCTCGCCTATTTTGACCATGTCTATCCTACAGTTGATGCCGGCTTACCCGGCAATGGCTATGTAGTGAATTATCTGGGGCAGGGGGGTGTACAGTATGATGGGCACGACGGGCACGATTACCATTTCCCTGATCAGCCCATTGGCTCACCAATCCTTGCGGCAGCCTCGGGGATCGCCTATGCGCGTACCCATCGCGGCAATGGGGTCGTTATCCTCCACGACCATGGCTACGAGACGGTCTACTGGCATCTCGACGGCTTTGCCGAGATCTTTGCTGATCTGATTGATCGCAATACCGGCGTTCCCGTCCAGGCCGGTGATTTCATTGGGACAAGTGGGCGGAGTGGGTTTGTCCGCGGCACGCCGCACCTGCATTTTGAAGTGCGCCGCTATGGGCGCCAGGTCGACCCCTATGGCTGGTATGGCCCTGGCCCCGATCCTTGCACTGCGTATGCCGGCTGTCTGCCGAGTGTCTGGTTATGGCATGCTTCGCTCATCGGCACCTACAATTTCACGCCGCCCGATCTCCGCTCTGCCGTGCCACAACCGATGCAGGCGAACCACGAGCAGCATGGCCCACCGGCAACCGTGACGCTCAATCCTCCCGCCGACCTGCTCTTCGCCGCGACGTTTGATGGTCACATTGTGCAGGAGGTTGGGCGAGGGTTCGCCGCCACCACGGGCACAGCCCGGTTTGAGCAAGGACGGGGGAACGATCAGGCGCTGCTACTCAATCGGTTCGAGCTCGACTATCCCACCGAAGGCAACCTGAACCTCGCCCAGGGCACCATGAGCCTCTGGGTCAACGTGCCAGACAGTTACCCTCAGGGCACCATCCCGCGGCACTATCTGCTGGCGACGAGTGCCAACCCCGGCACAGCCCCGGTCTACCCAGGCACCCTGGCCCTCCGGCGTGATCAGGTTGGGCCCGAAGGCGAGCCGGCCTGGATCTTCTGGACAACAGCCGACGACGAGGCGAGCCGCGATCTCCTGACCGCCCCAGATACACTGGCCCCAGGGTGGCACCATCTGGCCATCACCTGGGATGCCACGACGGGCAGCAAGGCGCTCTATCTCGATGGAACGCTTGCTGCCGCCACAACCGGCATCACCCTGCCGACCCAGGTTGGCTCACGGCTCCACATGGGTCGCTTCACAAATGGTGGCGGCCCGAGCAATATGATCCTCGACGAACTACAGATCTTTGACCACGCAATGGAAGCTGAGGCGATCGAGCACATGGCAACGGCGCTGCCTGAAGACCGGACAATGCCCGTCGTGCTCTCCGAACGCACGATCCGGCTTGACACCAACGCCCTGTCCGCTGATGGCGGCATCGTCGCCGTTCAGCTCGGGCTCAATGACCAGTTGGAAGACCCGCAGCCCTACTACGACGCCTATCGCTGGACGCTCGAAGCCGAACCTGGCCTGCATGAACTCTCGGTACGCTATACCGACCGGCTGAATCGCACGACAATAATCACGCGCACGGTGCTGATCGAAGCCGAAAATCGCTATCGTATCTTGATCCCGCTGATCGTGTGGTAGGATACGGTAGCTTTGGCATTGAGGGCAAAAGGAACACCGTGAATATCGCATATCTGCAGCGCATTCTGACCAGCCGGGTCTATGACGTCGCCATTGAAACACCACTCCAGGCCGCACCCCGGCTAAAGGCCCGCCTCGGCAATGAGGTCTTTTTCAAACGCGAAGATCTGCAGCCGATCTTCTCGTTCAAACTCCGCGGAGCCTATAATCGCATGGCGCATCTCTCGCCCGCCGAGCGCGAGCGGGGCGTCATCACGGCGTCGGCGGGCAACCACGCCCAGGGGGTTGCGTTCTCGGGGCAGCATCTCGACGTACGAACGGTCATTGTGATGCCCGTGACGACGCCTGAAATCAAGATCCAGGCGTGTCGCGCACGTGGGGCCGAGGTGGTACTGCACGGCGACAGCTATAGTGATGCCGAAGCGCACGCCTATCTGCTACAGGCCGAGCTTGGCCTCACCTTTATCCATCCCTACGACGACCCGCTAGTCATTGCGGGGCAGGGCACGATTGGGCTGGAGATCTCGCAGCAGATGCGCGCTGAAAACTATTATGTTTTTGTCCCCATCGGTGGCGGCGGCCTGGCTGCTGGCATCGCGGTCTTTCTCAAGAGCATCAACCCAGCCATTCGCGTGATTGGGGTTGAGCCCGACGATGCCGATGCGATGTATCAGAGCGTGCAAGCTGGCACGCGGGTGACCCTGAGCCAGGTTGGTATTTTTGTTGATGGCGTCGCCGTGCGGCGCGTTGGTGAACACACCTTCAAGATCGTGCAAACCTATGTTGACGAAATTGTGCGCGTCACCACCGACGAAGTCTGTGCCGCCATCAAAGATGTCTTTGACGACACACGAGCAATCCAGGAGCCAGCCGGGGCGCTCGCCGTCGCCGGCATGAAGCATTATGTCAACGAACGAGGCGTCCGCAACGAGCATCTCGTCGCCTTGACGTGCGGGGCCAACGTGAATTTCGGGCGACTGCGCCATGTTGCCGAGCGAGCCGAGCTTGGCGAGCAGCGCGAAGCCCTGATTGCAATCACCATCCCTGAGCGTCCGGGCTCTTTCAAGCGTTTCTGTCGTGATCTGGGCAACTACAACATCACCGAATTCAACTACCGCTATGCCCCGCGCACCGATGCCCGCATCTTCGTCGGCATTGAACTGGCGCATCCCGAGCAACGCCTTGCAATCATCGAGCACCTTACCGAGGCGGGCTACGAACTCTTTGACCTGACGAACAACGAACTGGCGATCGTTCACCTGCGCCACATGGTCGGAGGGCGCGCCCCAGAAGCCCTCAATGAACGGCTCTTCAGCTTTGAATTCCCCGAACGGCCCGGCGCCCTGCTTCAGTTTCTCGAAGCGCTCGATGCGTCGTGGAACATCAGCCTCTTTCACTATCGCAACCACGGCAGCGCCCACGGGCGCGTGCTCGCCGGCATCCAGGTACCCGACAGCGACCTCGCGCGCTTCCGTGCTTCCCTCGCCCAACTCGGCTACCGTCATGCTGATGAGAGTGAGAATCCGGCCTATCGGGCCTTTCTGACGTAAGGATGGGTGCTCTGCTTCATTGACAAAAAAGCCAGCTACGCTGGCTTTTTTGTCAATGAAGCAATGACACTCACCCAAAGGCAGAATAATGGCGTTGCGAGAAGATCGTATCCACCGACACCCCACTATGAATGCGCTGGATCACTTCGGCAAGCATCGTACTTACACTCAGCACCGTCAAGCCGGGCCAGCGCTGCTCGGGGGTCAGGGGCAGGGTATCAGTGGTCACCAGTTCGCGGAGACCACTCTGACGGAGGCGCTGAACGGCGTTGGCGGCAAAGACCGGGTGGACACAGCACGCATAGATTTCGCTCGCTCCTTCGCGGTTGAGCAGGTCAACGACTTCGAGGATCGAGCCACCCGTCGCGATTTCGTCGTCAACAATGATGCAGCGTTTGCCAACCACATCACCGATCAGGTTCATAATCTCGGGTGAAGAGTAATTCCCATTATTGTCCCGGCTCGCGAGGTGTTGCACCCGGCGCTTCTCGGCAATCGCCAGGGGCGCACCAATTGCCTCGGCAAAGTTGCGCCCACGCTTGGCAAAGCCCACATCAGGCGAGACGACAATCACATTGTCCCAGCCCTTCTCAGACCAGTAACGCACCAGCAGATGCATCGCCGTCAATTCGTCCATCGGGATGTTGAAGAAACCCTGGATTTGCCCGGCGTGCAAATCAATCGTCAAGACCTGTTGCGCCCCGGCAGCCTGGATCATATCGGCGAGCAAACGCGCCGTAATCGGCACCCGCGGCTGATCCTTCTTATCGGTACGCCCATACGCATAGTATGGAATAACTGCGGTCACGCGCCCGGCGGAAGCACGGCGGCAGGCATCAAGCAGGATCAGCAACTCCATAATCCGGTCACTCAGGTTTGGTGTAGAGAGCGACTGGACGACAAAAACGTCCTTCTCACGCACGCTCTCGTTCAGTTTGGCAAAGATGTTCTCGTTGCTGAACTTGACAATCGTTGCGTCACCAAGCGGGACGTTTAAGCGGTCACAGATCAGTTCAGAGAGCGCATGATTGCCATTCCCTGAAAAGATCCGCATTTCGTCGAAGCGACTCCCCACAGCAAACTCCTTTCAATCACGAGGCAAGACTCGTCAGACGTTCAATCAATTCGGCCCGTTCAATCCGAATCCCAAGGGGCAACGCACTGCCACGGAGGGCTTCCTGGTCTTCACTGGCGATCAACAGCATGCTGATCCCAGGGCGTTGCATGAGGGCAGCCAGCATCTGGCTTAACGTCAGCGCTACCAGGCGTGGTGAACGGCCAAGGCCATGGGTCTGTGCAAAGACCAGCGCCGAATCAGCACTCTGGAAGGCTACGAGCACCCGGGGGCGCGTCGTCTGAGGGACTGGCGTCTTGTCACGTTCAGGAACCGCAGGATCGCCAGTACGATAGAGGTAGAAACGATGCGTCTGATACCGGGCTTCCTGCAGCCGTGTACGCACCATCTCAAGGGTATCCTCGGCAGCCTCGCTGCGATACCCCTCCTGTCGAGCTACGTCAATGAAGAGTGTTTCGCGCATCTTGATCGCTCCTTTTCACGGCAAGGGTACCGGGGTAGGCACAGGCTGAAGCGTTGTCGGACGAGCCGCATTACTCAGCAAGGCCGAGCCAAGCAAACCTAGCTGGACTTCATACGGGGAACCAGCATACTGCGGATGGTACTCCATGCGCACGCGCTCGAAGTATTGTACTCGATAGGCCAGACCATCAGGCATCACCTCATCAAACTCTTCGCTAATCGGCAGACCAAAGGCCATTCGATCGCCATTCTCCTCCCAAAAGCGTAAAAATCGTCCGCCAACTCCATAGCCAGTCTCAGGAAAGTAGCGCAGATCGGGGCGGCTGACAAAAAACTGCTGCCGGGCAAAGGCACGGCCCTGGGTAAATTCGACTCCAAGCAAGCCCAATTGAACCTCAAAGGGCGTCCCGGTATGTTCAGGCCAATGTTCGAGGCGCGCCCGTTCAAACCACTGGATTTCGCGCCCATTGACCCAAACCGGCCCGGTGATGGGCAAGCCGAGGATGCGCAGGCCACCAGCGCGTTCATACGTCTGCGCAAAGGTCGCACCAGGCACCAGCGCTGGATCACCCGGCACCCCCAGCGGCGGGATGTTACCGCCTGGATCAAGGTTTCCAGGGAGCCACCCCGATCTCCCGGTATCGCCAAGCGGCGTAGAACTCAGGATCAATTCACGCGTTGGGATAGCCCCAGGCGAGCCAGGTAAGTGCCAGAGCCCCAGGGTGCTGTTGAGCAGCGCCAGAATGAGTAGGGCCAGAAAGCCAAGCAGGATCAGCAAGGGAAGGTGCCAGTGGCGAACATCTTGGGAAGCATCGTCGGCATCAATGACTGTCTGAGACGGTTCCAGGCGAATCGTTTCCAACGTGTCATCACCTGCAACAGCGGCCCGCGCAGCCGTACCTGCCGGGGAACCCTGGTGGGCACCTGGCACCTGATCAACGACCGTACCTTCGACAACCTCTGATGGTGACGCGGGAGCTTCTGGCGATAGGGCGGCGTCTGCTGCCTCGGGGGTCGGCGTAGCGGCAGAACCTTGCCTAGGAGATGACACGGCATCGTGCCCAGCCTCTGATGATGGCACAACAACCTGAACCGCCTCGTTCGGCTCAGCCGCAGATGATGGCACGCCGGATTGGACAGCAACCTGCGCATCTGCAGCGGGATCCACCGCACCATTGGCAGGCGGCCCATCATCTACAATCGCATGAGCTTCAGTTTCATCACCAGAGCGACCGTCGCTCATTGTCATTCCTTGCTAACCTGAGCCGCAATGAGGGCAGCCGTGTCACGGAGATCAGACGGTGACGCCGAACCAGGGTGCCACGGGGTCAATACCCGATCACTATTCCAACGCGGGATAATATGGACATGGTAATGAAACACCACCTGACCGGCGGCACTTCCATTATTTTGCAAAATATTGAAGCCATCGGGCTCAAGGGCAGCCATCAGCGCCCTGGCTACCAGTTGGGTGGTGCGAGTTGTTGCGAGCAAGAGATCCGGGGAAAGATCGAGCAAGCTCGGGAGCTCTGGCTTGCAAATAACGAGGGTGTGACCAAGTGAGGCCGGATTAATATCCAGAAAAGCAAGCGTCAGGTCATCCTCATACACCTTGGCCGACGGAATTTCGCCATTGACGATTTTCGTAAAAATTGATGTCATCCTGAGCCCTTTCAGCTATGCAACACTACCCACACTTGCTTCGTGGTCGTGAGCAGGATAACGGCGGCCAAACCATGCGAGCGCCAGGATACCGAGCAAGACACCAAACCAGAGCGTCCCAAAACGGATCAGTAGCGTCGCCGTTGTTGCCGTTGCCACACTCACCCCAACAAGCGCAACCAGCAGACCAACACTGGTCACCTCACTCACCCCAAGCCCACCAGGCAAAAACGAGACCAGCCCAAAAAGCGTGCTGGCCGCAAAAATAAATGTGGCCTGAAGCAAGAGTAACCAGGTACCCTCAACACCCAGACCCACAAGCACATAGTAAAACGCAAGACACTCAAACCCCCACGAGACGACACTGATCAGGGTCGCGATCAGCAATACACGCCAGTCAAGCAACTGGATCGTGCTCTCATAGATCGTCGCCAGGCGAGGCGCGATGCGTTCGCCCATGGGCAAACGACCAATGAACGCAATGAGCCACAAAGACCAGGTGCGTTGCTGCAAAATCAGGATCCCTACGAGCGTGCCAACCACCAGCAAGGCAAAGACCGGGCGGGCAGGCGGATAGAGCGTCAGGCCAAGGCCCATCAGCAAAAGCATCGCCAGGCCATCGGTGAGCCGCTCGGCAAGCACAATCGGGGCCGAACGCGAGACGGCCGTACCATTGACGCGGCGTAACAGATACGACTTAAAGACCTCACCAAGCTTGCCAGGGGTGACGGCCATCACCATGCCTGAGGTAAAGATCAGCCCGCTATCAAATGCATTAACCCCATCACCACAGCGCAAGAAACGCAGGTAATACTCCCACTTCGCCCAGCGAAGGAGATAATTCAAGAGGGTGAGCCCAAGAATAAGGGGCATCAGCGCCCACTGAAAACTACCCAGATCGCGGGCAACCTCACGCACATCGCTCACCAGGCCAATCACGATCATCACCGCGAGGCCGATCAGCAACGATGCAAGCAATTTGCCCTGGAGCGTTTTAAGTGACATGGAGAATATAACCTGCGTGAAACAAGATCCTATGGCGATTATACTCTTCTCATCGCATCTCTGCAATTGAGCTTTGTTCACCCACAGCGTAGCCGCAAGCGGCACGTTCTTGTACATATGCACCCCACCAGGGCACCCGCAAGGGGTGCCCCTACACCGGATGCGGCCTGGCCCCGGTAGGGGCACCCCTTGCGGGTGCCCGCCCGTACACCGGATGCGGCCTGGCCCCGGTACGGGCACCCCTTGCGGGTGCCCGCCCGTACACCGGATTCTGGCCCCGGTACGGGCACCCCTTGCGGGTGCCCGCCCGTACACCGGATTCTGGCCCCGGTACGGGCACCCCTTGCGGGTGCCCGCCCGTACACCGGATTCGGCCCCGCCCCGGTACGGGCACCCCTTGCGGGCACCCCGTTGTATCCGATTTCGTATGATGCAATCGCCCTGGGCATAAGCCCTCACCGTGAAGCACAGACGCAGAAAAGTGGTAAGATAACCCCAATTTCTCTGCCTAATGGATGGGAGACCGTAATGGGTTTGATGGATGGTAAACGGGGGCTCATTCTCGGCGTGGCGAACGAGCGTTCAATTGCGTGGGGCATTGCGCAAGCACTCCACCGCGAAGGGGCCGAGCTCGGGATCACCTATGTTGGTGAGACCCTGGAAAAACGGGTGCGCCCTCTTGCCGAGAGTCTGGGGGCACCACTGATCGAGTCATGCGATGTCAATCGTGATGAAGACATTGAGGCCCTGATGGCCAGGACGACCGAGGTGTTTGGCAAGATTGATTTCTTGATCCACGCGATTGCTTTTGCCAATAAAGAAGAGTTGAGTGGCCCTTATCTCAATACGACGCGGGCGGGGTTCCTCCTGGCGATGGAGGTGAGTGCCTATTCGTTGACGGCACTGGTCAAAGCCGCCGATCCGTTGCTCAATCCGGGGGCTTCGATTATCACCTTGAGCTACCACGGCGCACAGAAG
Source organism: Candidatus Chloroploca mongolica (assembly GCF_004762035.2). Classification (GTDB taxonomy): domain Bacteria; phylum Chloroflexota; class Chloroflexia; order Chloroflexales; family Chloroflexaceae; genus Chloroploca; species Chloroploca mongolica. The sequence goes on from NZ_SIJK02000014.1 coordinate 21,238, forward strand.
GTAATGTCCAATTACAATGTGATGGGTGTCGCCAAGGCGGCCCTCGAAGCAAGTGTACGCTATCTGGCTGCCGACCTCGGGCCGCGTGGCATCAAGGTCAACGCGATTAGCGCAGGCCCCATTCGTACACTCGCCGCAAGTGGCATCACCGGGTTTCGTCAGTTGCACAAAGCCTTCGCCGAAGTTTCGCCAATGCGTCGCCATATCACCATCGAAGAGGTCGGCAATACCGCCCTCTGGCTCTGCAGTGATTTGAGCTCTGCCGTGACTGGCGACATTATTTATGTTGATGGCGGCTTCCACGTGATGGGTGCCCCCTCACAAGAGGATTGAACTGTCCTGACGAAAACGACCATTTCTCCTGGTCGTTTTCGTCAGGACGAGCAATCGGCTAGCGGGGGACTTCGACGCGGGCGAGGACGCGAGGACGAGCAATCGGCTAGCGGGGGACTTCGACACGGGCGAGGATGCGCCCGAGCGCGGTATCGGGGCTCATGCCTTCGATTTCGGCTTCGGGGCGCAAGATGATGCGGTGCCGGTAGACGGGCCGCACCAGGGCTTTGATATCGTCGGGGGTGACATAGGTGCGCCCTTGCGCAGCAGCATAGGCTTTGGCGGTGAGCAAGAGGGCAATGCTCGCCCGCGTCGAACCACCCATGATCAGATCCGGGCTGCGCCGACTCTCCAGCGTGATGGCCCCGATATAGCTAATAATGCCGTCTTCAACCGTGACCGCCCCGATCTCTTCGCGGCACGAGGCAAGATCCGCCGGGGCGATCACGGGTTGCAGATGGGCTGCTTCGAGCCGCCGGGCATCAAAGCCACGATGGTAGCGCCGTAGGATCTCCAACTCTTGCTCGCCCGGCGGATAGTCAATCACCAGCTTGAAGAGAAAGCGGTCAAGCTGCGCCTCGGGCAGCGGGTAGGTGCCCTCGTATTCAATCGGGTTCTGCGTGGCAATCACAAAGAAGGGATCGGGCAAGGCCAGCCGTTCACCCTCAATCGTCACCTGGCGCTCTTCCATCGCCTCAAGCAACGCACTCTGGGTTTTGGCCGGGGCACGGTTGATCTCGTCGCCGAGCAGCACCTGGGTAAAGACCGGGCCACGACGCAGGCGAAATTGACCGGTCGACGGCTCGAAGATCTGCGTCCCAATCACATCCGAGGGCATCAAGTCGGGGGTAAACTGCACCCGCTTGTACTCGGCCCGTACGAGCAGGGCCAGCGTTTTTGCCATCAACGTCTTGGCTGTGCCCGGCACACCCTCGATCAAGACATGCCCGCCAGCGAGCAAGGCAACAATCAACAGCGTAAAGGGTTCTTCCTGGCCAACCAGCACTTTACGGGCTTCAGCACGGACAGCTTCGACCACGGACTGCGTTTTCAAAACGGACTCCTCAATTTGCAGGGAGGGACGAGCAAGGGATGACGCCCTACGGCCCAATTAGGATCGCAAGGGCAGCGGTCAGGGCGAAGGTCTCGCGTGTTGGGCGCAGAGGTGAGCCCGCCCCACTCACCACAGCCCCATCAGTATCACCACCAATTGTCTGGCGCCCCGGCAGATCTTCGCCGCGTATGCCAGCGGCCAGGGTGACGTCACGGGCGAGCGCCGCAGCGTCATTGTGATCGCAGGGCTTGCCCGCGAGTACCTGCAACGCAAGCACTACAGCCGCACCTGGTTCACTACGGGCCGCCAACCAGGCGAGCGTACGCGTCAACTGGGGCCGAAAATCTCCGGTACGTGGCGTATGCCCGGCCAGGACAAACGCAATCGCCGTCAGCGCCGTCACAACCTCGTCGCCGGCCCAGGCCCCATTGACCTCCTGCGTACGGGCAAGGAACCGCAACGCTGCCTCACGACGCATGGCCGGGCTAAGCGGCGGTGCAGGTTGCCCCACCGAGGTCGCGTGCGCACCGGCTCGTTGCGCGGTACGGCTAGGCCGAGGGGGTGCGGCCTTCATCTGGAAATACGGTGACGCGCCCAACGACAATGGCTGTATGCTTCCTAACGCTCCCCCAAAAGTATGGGCCCCGCCGAGCATCGCATCAACTGGCTCAAAGGCTTCACGCCGGGTTCCCGCCGGGAGGTGGACAGGTACCAGGACACGCGCCGTAGCGCGGCGACCTTCGGCATCAACTGGTGCCTCTTCCTCGGCGAGAAAGGCCGTATGGGCAGAAAGCAAGCCATACTCTACTGCCAACGCACGTGCCTGGGCGTCGAGCGCTGGTGCCCGCCGTGGATCGAGCCGGGCCTGGCTCGCGAGGCGGGCAAGGTAGGCGCGTGCCCAGAGGCGCGGCAAGGCCTTCCAGACCCCTGTGCGCTCGGGGGTCGCCGCCGAAAGATCAAGCTCAAGACGCTCACTAAAGAGCCCTCGGGGCGTACGCCCGCGCACCGTCACCGTCACCTGCTGTGTCCGTGGGCCATGGTAGCGGAGCATCAAGATCAGTGGCTGGCCGGCATACAGATCGGGAAAAGGATCGGGAAAAAGATCGTCAATTTGAGCACCACCCCAATCAATGCTCAGATCACAGATCAGTGGCAGAGCCGCACGGCGCTGAAAGCGCTGCACGGCTGGCTCAATCGCCTCACCAGGCACAATATACTCAACACTGCCCCGCCCCACAGAGGCCAGTTCATCAAGGAGAAAACGATTGACGGCACTGCCCACGCCAAACGCAAAGACCCGCGCCTCATTGAGCCGACTGGTAAGACTGCGTAACACCTGATCCTCATTGCCCACCGCACCATCGGTGAGAAAGACAACGATCCGCAGGCGTAACGGATCACGCGGCTGATCGAGCGCCGCAGTGAGTGCGGCCACAATCTCGGTGCCGCCACGCGCCTGGATACCCGCAATGAAGGCATCGGCGGCATCAACCGAAGCCTGGGTAAACGGCAGAGGCACGGGGGCAAGCCGTTCGACATGATCATCAAAGGGAAAAATATTGAACGTATCACCAGCATTGAGGGCACGCAAACATGCCCGTAACGCATTGCGAGCCTGTACAATGCTATCCCCCCCCATCGAGCCGCTTCGATCAAAAACAAAGAGGAGTTCGCGAGGTAAAACCTCATCTGGGGCCGGGGCAACCTGCGGCGTCAACATGATCAATGCCGCACCAGGATGCCCAGCCTCGCGATAGGCAAAAGCTGCTGCACGATATTGCTCACCAGTGGGCCGATAGCGGATTACCAGATCGCGATCAGGCACCGCCGTAGCGGCCTGCAAGCTCGCCATCACCCGGCCACCAGGCTCATGCGTCAGGACAAACTTTGCCCCCTGGGTCTCAACCTCAGCAAGACGGCCAACATCAAGGCTGATGCGCAGATCGAGCGTATGATCGGCCCCTCCTTCAGGCAACAGCGGCAAGACCCCATCCTGCGGACGGGCCATGTGACCCGTCGGCACATAGCGGGGCAAGACAACCGTTGGCATCGCCAGGCTAAACCAGCCATCATCAAAAGGCACCTGGCTAAAAAAGACAAGGCAAGCCTCGACAAGCTCACCCGGCTGCAGATTCGCCAGTTCAATCGTAAAGAGATTTGGCCGCTCCTGAGTCAGTAGCGCCGCATCGTCCCCGCGTGCTGCTGCGGCACGATACGCAGCCTCGGCCTCGGCCCGTTCATGCACCATACTCCGAATAATGCGCTCACCAATGCGCAACTCAAAGCTGCTCACCGCAGCCTCGGTGGGCAAAGGAAAGACGTAGAGTGCATCAAGGGGCGACGTATGACGATTACGGAAGCGTTGTGCCACCTTCGTCTCAGCCAGAGGACCAACCACATCAATCATGATCGTCGTATGCTCAAGGGGGACAGGCAACATGTCAGGATCGCGGGGTAACAGCATCCCACCACGAACAGGCGCATCAGGAGCAAGCTCAGGGCGAACCATCGCAGACCTCCTCTCCATCTTGCCAGGCAGGCTTCCACTGCATTATTGCACGTCAGGACGATCGTTTCAAGAGCGAGAAATTCACGGTACAATAGGGCCTATGTTGCCAACACCACGCCTACTCACGCTGCTGTTGCTTGCCGCTCTGCCGATTGCGCTGAGCGCATTTGCGCCAGGGTTGCTCTGGATTGCGATGCTCTACCTGGGGGTCGTTGGGGTCGTCGCGATCAGCGATCTGGTGCTCATGGCGCGGCCACAGCAGATCGAAGTAGAACGCCTGCACGATCCACAACTCTCACTAGGGGCCGAAAACCTGATCACCCTGTTGCTCGCCAATGCTACACCGCGACCAATTGTCTTTACCTTACGGGATGAAAGTCCGCACGAGTTTCCTGCGGATACACCGTTTCTCAGGGGAACAATCCCGCCCTACGATATCCACGAGGCACGCTACCATGTGCGGCCCCTGCGGCGTGGTGACTACCAGTTTGGGGCGGCAGTGATGCGGATCACCGGGCCAATGGGAATGCTCGTGCGCCAGATCCGCTATCCGCTCGCAGCAACGGTGCGCGTCTACCCGAACGTGCTCGAACTCAAAAAATATGACTTGCTGGCCCGCAAAGGGCTGTTGCACGAACTCGGTTTACGGGTCTCGCGGGTACGCGGGCACGGGGGCGAATTCGAGCGGCTACGTGATTACACGACCGACGACGAATTTCGGCGGATCAACTGGAAAGCCAGCGCACGGCGGGGCAAACTGATCGCTGCCGAGTATGAAATCGAACGCAGTCAACACGTTGTCTGCGTCATTGACTGTGGACGGCTCATGGCCCCGCCTGTCGGCGAACTGATGCGCCTCGACTATGCTGTCAACACCGCGCTGATGTTGAGTTATGTCGCAGGCCTCCGCGGGGATCAAGTCGGCCTACTTGCCTTTGCCGACCAGGTACGCAAGTACGTGGCCCCGCGACGGGGCAAACCCCACTTTCAGCAGATCCTCGAAGCGCTCTACAACCTCCAGCCTGAACCAGTCGAGGCCGATCACGGGGTTGCCTTGAACTACCTGGCACGGCGGCAGCGGCGCCGTGCCCTGATTGTGGTCTTTACCGATCTTGCCACCCCCGAAGCGACCGGGCCACTGGTGACGCACCTGACCCGCCTGGCGCGCCACCACCTGCCCCTCTGTGTCACCGTCAGTGACCCCTTCATCACCGGGGCAGCCGGACGCCCGGCGAACGACAGCAGCGCCCTCTACGAACGCGCCGTCGCCGAGGGCTTGCTCGACGAACGGCGCGCTCTGCTTGATCGCCTCCAGCGCAGTGGCGTGCTGACCGTTGATGTCCCTGCTGATCGTCTCAGCGCCGGGGTGATCAACACCTACCTGCGCCTAAAAGCCCAGGGACGCCTCTAAGACGGGATATTTGACGCAAAAGCGCAGAGGCGCAAAGGTTTGATGGATCTGTATGCGCAGCTTTGCGCCTCTGCGCCTTTGCGTCAGCCCTACCGTTTGAGCGCCTCGAGTTGCTGCTTCTGCAGATCACGAATCTCGGTCAAGAGCACAACGTCAGCCGGGGTTGGGGCCGGCGGAGGCGGGGCAGCGGCAACCCGTGCGGCAAGGGCCGAGAACGGACGCACAATAAAGAAATAGATGACAGCAGCTTTGAGAATAAAGGTAATAACTGCTGAAAGAAAGACACCAACTGGAAAAACCCCAAACTGGATCAACGCAAGATCATCCCCTGCACTGCCGAGGATGATCGCCAGTAGGGGATCAACAAACGCAACAATGAACCCATCCACCACACTGTTAAATGCCGCTCCGATCACCACTGCAACCGCCAGATCAATGACATTGCCCCGCAACAAAAAATTCCGAAACCCCTGCCACATAGCGTATCATCCTCCCAAACAGCTTCGCCTCGCTGGCTTGTGCGACCAGCGAGGCACCGGGCACCCTAACGTCCATGAGTGGCCTGTCGTATGGGCCGCAGGCCCAATGCTCATCATATGTCCAATCTCGCAAGCAAGCAAACGCAGAGCGAACAAATCTTAACGCATGGTTGTGGGCAGTTTTCACCGTAGTGACCTTGCTTCTGGTATTATGAGCATAGTTTCACAATCTCAAAGTGTGAGAGCAATCCTGGACGGAAAGGCAGTTTCATGGCCCGCCCGAAACGACCGCCACACCCAATGCTTAAAGTGGCACGTGACCATCTCGACAAGCTCGACGGCGAGCTACGTGATGAACCTATCCACTTGCGGATGCTTGACGGCCCCCCTGGTGCGCCACGCTATGCTGTCTACGTTGGTGCTTGCGAGCGCGAAGGCCCTTGTCCCTTCGGTGTTGAACATCAACATCCCTGCCCGGTACTTGATTGTAGTTTGCGTCACTCGCTGCGGATGCTCCTTGATCGCGAAGGCAATCTGGTGGAAGTGTTACGCAGCGGTGTGCAGTGGACCGCGTGATCGGAGAAAGTACATATGGACAGCGTTCGCGTCTGGATGAGTGCGCCCCCGGTGCTTGCCCGTGATACCATGACCCTGCCGGAAGCACGACAGTTGTTGACTGAACTCAATATTCGGCGACTTCCCGTTGTTGATAGCGAGGGTGATCTGCTGGGGATTGTGACGGAAGGGGATATCAACCGTATTTCCGATTCGGCTGAGGGCGATCTCGCCGAGTACAGTATTTACTACCGCGTCAAGGATCTACCGGTACGTGAGTTTATGCGCCGCCCGGTGTTGACCGTGACACCCGATACCTGTTTACGTGATGCTGCGGAATTGATGATTACGCACCATATTCATGGGGTTCCCGTGGTCTTGGGCAAACGGGTGATTGGGGTCATTACGGTGTCCGATCTGCTGCGGTGGATGGTCAACTCCGAAGAAGATTGCGACACACCACCGCTGACTCCGAAGTCGCACGGACGTGACTAGATCGTCTGTGCTGCGCCATCCTCGCTAATGACAATGAGGGTGGTGTAAAGAGGTCTATTATGTATAACCACATTCTCGTTCCACTTGATGGCTCACCCCTGGCCGCGCAGGTGCTTCCGCATGTTCACGAACTGGCCGCCAATACGGGCGCAACCAGAATTACCCTGCTCCGAGCCGTTCCGCCTATCTTTACCACCAGCGTTGATTATAGCGGTATGCTCGCTACGACCACCACCGATACCCTCGAAACAATGGAGAACGAAGCCCGCGATTATCTCGAGCGCATTGCCACTCAGTTTCGCGCCGAGGGCTATAAGGTACAGATCGAGCTTAGCTCACTGCCCGCCGCCGAGGCGATCCTTGACTATGTCGAGAATCAACACGTCGATCTGATTACCATTGCGACCCATGGCCGCAGTGGGCTTAGCCGCTGGGTCTTTGGAAGCGTGACCCAGAAGGTTGTGCAGGTCTGTCCTGCGCCGGTGTTTGTCTTCCGTCCCCAACACGACGATTAGACCTGGCTCTTTGATGATCACCGTGAAGCGGCCCCTGGCGTATGCCAGGGGCCGCTTCACGGTGATCATCAATATTTACCGACGCAGTTTGGGGGCCTGCGACAAAACGTCGCATCCGCCATCGGTGATGAGAACCAGATCCTCGATCCTCACACCACCCCAACCTTCCAGATAGATGCCTGGTTCAATGCTCGTAACCATCCCCGGGCGCAGCGGTTGGCTGGGCACCAGCGGATTTTCGCGCCGCAACCCCGGACCTTCGTGAATATCCAGGCCAACCCCATGGCCGAGGCCATGCCCGAAATGATCGCCATAGCCTGCTTCCACAATAAGATCCCGGGCAAGGGCATCGGCCTCGTGAGTCAAGAGCCCTGGACGAAGGCCCAGAAGGGCCGCTTCCTGCGCTTTCAGTACCGTCTCGTAGATCTCCCAGAAGCGCGCATCAGGCTCACCAAGCACAATCGTCCGGGTCAGATCAGCGTGGTAGCCATCGATCCGTGCCCCCATATCAATCACAATCGGCTGACCAGTGCCCAACGGGGCGTCACCGGGGGTTGCATGGGGCAGGGCGGCGTTGGGGCCAGCCGCGACAATGATCGGGAACGAGACCGCCTCGGCCCCGCCCACCCGCATCGCCATCTCGAGCATCCAGGCTGCCTGACGCTCGGTGGTGTCAGGCGTGAGCCGCTCGATCACGGCCGTAATGGCCGCATCGGTCAACGCAATCGCCCGCTTCAGCGTATTGATCTCGGCACTATCTTTGATCTCGCGCAGCGTCTCAACCATCCCTTCAACGGGCACCAGTTCACACGCAGCCCCAACTTCTTTCTGCAGACTCCGGTATTCAGCCACATGCATGTGCGCAGCCTCGACACCGAGTTGCGTCAAGCCAAGCTCAACGATGGCATCACGCAACAGCGTTGGAAACGGGCTGCCAGGATTAACGACTTGACGTACCGCAAAGGCCGGGGCCTGCTGCCCAGCTTGCAAAAGATACCGGCTATCGGTAAACAAGAGCGCCGTGGTTGGTGTGACCAGCAACCAGCCGTACGTTCCCGTGAAACCACTGAGATAGCGCCGATTCGTTGGCGCACTGATGAGCAATGCTGGCAGCTTCCGTTCTACAACCATCGCCCGCACACGTTCGAGGCGGTGCTGCATACAACCTCCGTTGATAGCGTGCTGATGGTGCGCAAACGACCAGCATTGCTGGTCGTTTGCGCACCATCAGCACGCTTGTTTGTCATCGATAGCGTTAGGGGGTGAATGGATTGGACTCAGGGATCTGATCGGTCAGCAGATCGCCACTCGCCGGATCAACCCCCGTATTCAGGCTGCCGTCGGCCAGTGACGCAAAAATCTCGTCGAGCTTGGTCTGCATCGCCGGGGTCACCGAGTCAGCTGCCATGTGGAAATCAGCCAGGCCCACACCATCGCCAGCGGCATCGAAGAGTGCGATACCGTTACCCTCGAAGGTCCCGTCCACCACCGCCTTGACTTCATTGTAGACTGCTACGTCCACACGCTTGATCGCACTCGAGAGGATGCGGTCAGCCCCAGGCGACGCGCCGTTGGCAAACGTGGTCACAAACTCGTCCTGGTCAACGCCGATCACATATGCGCCACGCTCAGCCGCAGCCTTGATGGCACCCGTTCCCGTCGGGCCACCGGCACCAAAGATGACGTCGGCGTCATCACTGATCATCTGCTCGGCCGTCGAAGCGCCAAGCGCCGGGTCAATAAAGGTGGGCAGATAGACACCCAGCAAGTTGATGTCGGGGCGGACATAGCGGGCACCATTGTCAAACCCGTGGCGGAACTTCTTGACTGGAGGAATCTCCTGGCCAGCCACGATGCCAATCGTGCCACTCTCGCTCACCATCGCCGCCAGGGCGCCGGCCAGGAAGCCGGCCTGGTCTTCACGGAACTGCAGACCAACCAGGTTGTCCGTCACGCTCCCAGGGACATAGAACTGGTCAACCCCGATGAAGACAATCTCGGGGTGGGCCGCTGCCGCCGCCTGGGTTGCATCGGCAATCAAGAAGCCAACGGTGATGATGACATCAAAACCCTCATCAACAAAGGTCTGAATGTTGGCTTCGTAATCAGCCTGCGCCTGAGTCTCGATAAAGCGATACTCAAGCCCAAACTCCTGAGCAGCTTGCTCAGCACCCTTGTGGGCAAACTCGTTGAAGGTACCGTCGTTGACTTTGCCCAGGTCAGTGACGAGAGCAATCCGTAGAGAATCTGCTGGGGGCTCAGGGGCAGTCGCTTCGGTCGCAGTCGGCGGAACGGCCGTGGGTTGCGTGGCAGTCTGACCACCACATGCAGCGAGCAAGGGAATGATCAAGAACAGCACTGCCAGCATCGAAACAAACGATTTACGCATGGTTTTTTGTGCCTCCTACATTATCAACGATGGCAAGAACAGTGCCTTGCCTGCCCGATTATAGCATACCCTCACGACCCGCACATCATGCGGCCTGTGGCTCTTCTTCCCCGTGGAACTGGCTCATATAGAGCGCATAGTAGTCACCACGCAAGGCAAGCAGTTGTTCGTGCGTGCCTCGTTCCACAATCTGGCCGTCTTTGACCATCAAGACCAGGTCGGCGTTGCGGATCGTGCTGAGGCGGTGAGCGATGACAAAGCTGGTGCGGCCTTCCAACAATTGGTCAAAGGCCCGCTGGATCATCCGCTCGGTGCGTGTATCAACACTGCTCGTCGCTTCGTCTAGAATCAGGATGCGCGGATTGGCAAGCGCCGCACGGGCAATCGCGATCAACTGGCGCTGCCCCTGACTCAAGCCGCCCCCTCGCTCGCCAAGCACGGTCTGATAGCCATCGGGCAGGCGTTCGATAAAGGTGTGGGCCGAGGCAAGTTGTGCCGCTGCGATCACCTCTTCATCAGTCGCTTCAAGGCGCCCGTAGCGAATATTATTCATCACCGTGTCCGAGAAGAGAAAGGCATCCTGCAACACAATGCCAATCTGCGAACGCAGACTCGCTGCGGTCACGTTGCGGACATCGTATCCATCAATCGTCACCCGCCCCTTCAGCACATCATAGAAACGCGGAATGAGATTGATGATCGTCGTTTTGCCTGCGCCTGTTGGCCCGACAATCGCGACCATCTGCCCCGGTTTGGTCACAAAACTGACCCCTTTGAGTACCAGGGTATCGGCTTGATAGGCAACCTGCACATCTTCAAAGACGACCCGTCCCTCGATCGGCGGCAAAACAACGGCATCAGGGGCATCAACAATCTCAGGTTGTTCATCAAGCAGGCCAAAGATGCGCTCACCACCAGCAATCGCACTCTGGATATTCGTCCAGAGCACGGCAATCTGTTGGATGGGCTGGTTGAAGCGTTGCACATACTGGATAAAAGCAAAGATCAGGCCTACCGAGATGATCGTCGTACCAAAAAGGGGCTGGTTGCGGAGCAAACTGAGGCTGCCGACAACAACAACAATCGCAATCGCGACATAGCCGAGGGCCTCAAGTACCGGGTTGAGGGCGCTGGTGAAACTCGCGGCACGAACATTGGCATCACGGTTGGCCGCGTTGGCCCGCCGAAACGCCTCGATGCTCTCGGCTTCACGACTGAACGCCTGTACCTCACGTGCCCCCGAAATGCTCTCTTGCAGCCCGGCATTGACACTGCCCATCTCGCGGCGGCTCTTCCGAAACGCCTTGCGCGCCTCACCCGAGAAGTAGAAGGTCGCCCAGGCCATCAACGGCACAATGCTCAGGCTGACCAGCGCATACGGCACATTTGCGAACAGCATTGCGCTCATCGTAAAGACAATGCCCATGATGCCGCTCACCACGCTCAAGAGGGCAAAGCCAAGCACCTGCTGGATCGTGTCGGTATCGCTCGTGATCCGGCTCATGATATTGCCCGCTTCGTTGCGCGTGTAGAAGCCAAGAGAGAGCCGGTGAATCTGGGCGAAGGTGTCCTCACGCAGGCGGCGCAGGGCGCGCTGCCCCGCCCAGTTCATCGAGTAGAAGGCCAAGCCCTGTAGCAACGAACCACCGACAAAGAGCCCGGTCAGCAACAACACGATCACGCCCAACCCTGCCGCACGGTCTTCGAATGTCGCCGCCGGATCGACGGTGCCATACCAACACGCGGTTGCATTGGGCAGCAAATAGCAATCAACCGCCTGCCCAATCAGGCCAGGCGTCAACACCTGCATCACCGTGCTGAGCACCAGCAGGATCATGGTCAAAACCACCGCATACCACCAGGGCCGAAAATAGACCCAGAAACGTGCCAGGGTGACGCCAACCCGTTTTGGTCTCTCGGTTTCGGTATTGAGCATCCGTCCAGGGCCACCTGGTCCACCCATCATCATAGGTTTGTTTCCTTGACCAGCTGCGAATGATAAATCTCAGCGTAGATCGGGCTATGTTCCATTAATTCGGCATGCGTGCCAGCCGCAGCAATGCGCCCCTGGTCAAGCACCAGGATCTGATCGGCACGCAAGACCGTGCTGATGCGCTGGGCAATCACAACGCTCGTGCGACCTTCCATCAGCGTATCCAGCGCCTGCTGGATCGTTGCCTCGGTTTGGAGATCGACACTGCTCGTCGAGTCATCCAGAATCAAGAGGCGCGGATCGAGCAACAGCGCACGCGCAATCGCAATGCGTTGCTTCTGACCACCCGAAAGCGTCACGCCCCGCTCGCCAACCTTCGTTTGATACCCTTCAGGCATCGCCGCAATAAAGCTATGCGCCGCCGCTGCACGCGCTGCCGCTTCAACTTCGGCCTCAGTCGCCTCAGGCCGTCCAAAGGCGATGTTATCGCGCACCGTCCCGCTAAAGAGGTTCGTCTCTTGCAGTACAATGCCAATCTGCGAACGCAGACTATCAAGCGTTACGTCACGCACATCGTGGCCGTCAATGAGCACCGCCCCCTCAGAGGCATCGTAAAAACGCGGCAACAGGTTGATAATCGTCGTCTTGCCGCTGCCCGTTGCCCCAAGCAGCGCAATCGTCTGCCCAGGTTCCGCCACAAAACTGACCTCCTTGAGCACCGGATCACCTGTCCCAAGATAACGAAAGGTCACGTTGCGAAACTCCACCCGCCCGTTGAGCAGCGGCAACGGCAGGGCACCTGGTTTATCTTCAATCTCGCTCTGCGCATCAAGCACTTCGAAAATGCGCCTCGCCGAGGCACTCGCCTGCGCAACAAGCGTAATAATGAACCCAAGCTGACCGAGCGGGACAAAGACGTAGGTCAGGTAGAGGCTGAACTTCTGATACCCCCCCAGTTCAAGCGTTCCTCCCAGAATCTGACGCCCTCCAAAGTAGAGAATCGCCACCTGCCCAAGTTGCGCCACCAAAAAAATAACTGGAAAGAGAAAAGAAAAGACCTGGTTAATCCGCAACTGCTGTGCCATCAAATTCGTGGCTGCAACATCAAAGCGCTGCTCTTCATACGGCTCACGGGCAAAGGCCCTGACCACCTTCAAGCCCGCGAGATTCTCTTGCAGGATCGTATTGAGGGCCGATAACCGCTCTTGCACGACCGCAAAGAGTGGCTGGCTCACCCGCCCAAAAAAGATAAAGAGGGCCAGGGCAATCGGCAGCAGGGGCATCACCACAAAGGTCAAGCGCAGATTGGCAAAGGCCAGGATGATCAACGCCCCGGTGAGCAACAGAAACGACGAGGCAGCCAGCACAAGGCCTTGGGCAATGAAGGTACGGAGGCGTTCGACATCATCAGTCGCCCGAATCATCAACTGACCAGTTTGATTGCGATCGTAGTAGCTAAACGATAGTCGCTGGATCTTGGCAAAGATCGCGTTACGCAAATCAAAAGCCAGCCCCTGCGACGTTGTCTCAGCCATGAACGCCTGCACAAACGAAAAAGCCCCGCGCAAGAGGGCAAAGAGCAAGATCAAGCCCGCTGCATTAAAGACGAGACGCTCAGCAGTACCAATATCGCCTCCCGTCTGGCTGGCCAGGGTCACCGTATCAATCATGTTTTGAACCAGCACAGGCACGACGAGTTGGGCCAGCGTTGCCACAATCAAGGCACTATAGGCAATGGCGGTTGTCCGTTTATGTCCGCCAAGAAAGCGGATGGCACGCATCAATGCCCCCGGTGCTCGTGGACGAGCAGGGGAGCCCTGTTTCATCATCTGGCCTTGCACACAAAATCTTTCTTGACCGTGGTGATGCGATCAATCACAACTGTCATCAGCGAAGGTACGGCCCGAAGTCGCTTGCTTCGAGAACTATCTAACATGCCATTGTAGCACAACAACGCATGTAGAAATAGTGGTATGCTGCATATATGGCCTCTTGCTCGGAGCCTGGGGCGATACACACCTATGCTGGATGCTGGCTGTTTGCGCCAGCCTAGAGAACACCTGCTCTATGTCCCCTCTCTTGTGGCGCACGTCGCTGCGCTATTTGCTCCGCCATCCGTGGCAATTCGGGCTCTGCCTGCTCGGGGTGGCCCTGGGCGTCGCGGTGGTGGTTGCCATCGATCTGGCCAATGCCAGTGCCTCACGCGCTTTTGCGTTGAGCACCGAGAGTGTCACCGGGCGGGCTAGCCATCAGATTATCGGTGGCCCCTCAGGGCTTGACGATGAGCTCTATCGGCAACTCAGGGTTGACCTTGGCATCCGCACCTCGGCACCGGTCGTCGAGGGCTATGCTCAGTTACCTGCGCTGGACGATCAGACGGTGCAATTGCTGGGGATTGATCCGCTGGCCGAGGCCCCCTTTCGGTCGTATCTGGCCCCTGACGGCGGGACTGCGGGCGATGGCACGTCACTGGTGGGCTTGCTTGCGACGCCCAACGGCGTACTGCTCGCGGCAGAAACAGCCCAACGCGCCGGCCTTTCCCCCGGTGACACCCTGGTCATGCGCATTGGGTCGCGTACGGTCGATCTTCAGTTGGTCGGTGTCCTTGAACCTTCCGATGACCTAAGCCGTCGGGCGCTCGAGGGTCTTGTTGTGGCTGATCTTGCGACGGCCCAGGAATTGCTCGGTGTCGTGGGTCAACTCAGTCGGATTGATCTGATTCTGGGTGAAGAAGATCCGGCCTTCGCACGCATCGAAGCTATTCTGCCACCAGGGGCCGATCTGGTGCCCGCAGCCTCCCGAACCAACGCCCTCGAACAGATGACCCGCGCTTTTGAACTCAACCTGACGGCGTTGAGTCTGCTGGCCCTGATTGTTGGAATGTTCCTGATCTACAATACGATCACCTTTAGTGTTGTCCAGCGCCGGATGCTCTTGGGTACGCTACGGTGCGTCGGCGTCACACGGGGCCAGGTCGCGACCCTGGTGCTCGGCGAGGCGTTTGCGATCAGCATCATCGGCTCGCTCGCTGGCCTGGTGCTGGGCACCATCCTGGGGCGTGGTCTGGTCGGCCTAGTGACCCAGACGATCAATGATCTCTATTTTGTGGTGACGGTACGCAGCCTCAGCCTTGATCCGCTGGTGCTGCTCAAGGGATTTGTGCTCGGCGTTGTTGCGACGCTTGCGTCGGCGGCGGTGCCTGCCTTCGAGGCGATGCTGACCCCGCCACGCACCGTCTTGCGTCGCTCAAGCGTCGAAGAGCGCGCCCGTCGCATGGTGCCCCTGCTCGCCCTGATTGGCCTGGTGATGCTTGCCCTTGGCACAGCTTTGCTCTTCTGGCCTGCCGGGATCAATCAGCAACTTGGCGGGCTCTATCTCGCCTTTGCCGCCCTCTTTACGATCATCATTGGCACGGCCCTGTTGACCCCCTTGCTGACGGTAGCAATGATGCGGCTCGTGCGTCCTGCACTCGGCAGGGTCTTTGGCTTGCTCGGGCGGATGGCCGCCCGCGATGTAGAGGCAACGCTCTCGCGTACCGCAGTGGCCGTGGCAGCGTTGATGATTGCCGTCAGCGTAACCATCGGGGTCGGTCTGATGGTCGGCAGCTTTCGCCAAACTGTCATCGTCTGGCTCGAGCAGAGCCTCGGGGCGGATATCTACGTGGCCGCCCCAGGTGCCACCGCCAATCGGGTTGATACGGCGCTCGAGCCAGCCCAGATTGCCTTGCTGACTAGCGTCGAAGGGGTCGGAGCAGCGACGCGGATGCGTAGTGTGCAAATTGACACCCCAACCGGGCCGACGACGGTGATCGCGATTGATGCTGAAGGTGAGCGCGGACGCGACTACCTGCGCTTCAAAGTCGGGGGCGATGCCGCGACCTGGTTCGCCTGGGAAAACGGGGCCATCCTGATCTCTGAGCCACTCGCATTTCGGACGGGCCTGAACCGCGGCGATCAACTGAGCCTCCGCACGGATCGTGGGCTACGCGACTTTCCGATTGCCGGCGTCTACTATGACTACACCTCGGATCGTGGCGTCATTCGGATGCACTACGCAACCTATCAAGCCAACTGGGACGATACGACCATCTCGTCGCTAGCGCTCTACGCCGCACCGGGCGTACCGGTTGACGAACTGGTAACCCGGCTCCGCGCGGCCGTCGCCACACCCAATCCCGATGGTACGGCACCGCCCTTACTCAATATTGGCTCAAACGTGAGCCTGCGCGAAGGCACGCTCGCCATTTTCGACCGCACCTTTGCGATCACCGCCGTGCTGCAAGTACTCGCCACAATTGTCGCCTTTATTGGCATTTTGAGCTCGCTGATGGCCTTGCAACTCGAACGCGCCCGTGAACTGGCCGTCTTGCGCGCCAACGGCCTGACCCCAGGGCAACTCTGGGGGGTCGTTTTGGGGCAAACCAGCCTGATGGGCCTCACCGCGGGCCTCTTTGCCGCCCCGCTTGGGTTTATCCTGGCGTTGATCCTTGTCTATGTCATCAACCAGCGTTCCTTTGGCTGGACGCTTGATCTCGCGGTCGACCCGGCCTTATTTCTCCAAGCCCTCTTCGTCTCACTGATCGCCGCCATCCTGGCCGGAATCTACCCCGCACATAAAATGAGTCGTACCAACCCGGCTCTCGCCCTCCGTGAAGAGTAGCAAGTCTGGCCCATCCTGCTATAATGCAGGGTGGGCCTCCGGCCCCCAAGGATTGCTTGTACGTTGGTGCTATTGGCCAGTTTCGCTGGCCAATAGCACCAACGTGACAACCCGGTTGAAGGGCTGCCGCCCTAAAAAGGCCGGTCTTAGTTGGAGCAGAACGTATGACCACATCCACCACCATCCGTATGTTCGTGCTGACGTTGCTTGTGCTGGGTTTGCTCACAGGCTGTGGGCAGACGGCCACGCCTGCGAGCAACCCAACAACCCCTTCGCGAAGTCAGGGGGCGATGGTACCAGTCCTGGCGCTGTCAGAACTAGCCCCCGGGCCAAACCGTATCGCTGTGGGAGTGTTGCAGGATGGCAGCCCGATCAACGATCCCGAACTGAGCCTTCCGATGCGGTTCTTCTACCTCGATGGCGACAACTCGGCGGAAGTGCGCAGCGAGTCAACCGCTGTCTATCGTGGCGAGGGCCTCCCCTTTGGTCTCTATGTAGGCTACGCGACCTTTGATCAGCCCGGAGCATGGGGCGTCGAGATTACGCTACCTCAGGCTGAAGGTGAGCCGATTGTCTCACGGTTACGCCTCGATGTGCTCGCCCAACCACAGGTACCTGCGGTCGGCATGGCAGCTATCCCGACCAACAACCTGACGATCCGCGATCAACCCGATCTCACCCGCTTGACGTCAGATGCGCGACCTGACGCCGATCTCTACCAGATGACGATCAGTGAGGCGATTGCAGCCGGACAACCCTTTGTCGTCGCCTTTTCGACCCCTGGTTATTGCCAGACAGCCGTCTGTGCGCCCAATCAGATGGTGCTCAAGCAACTGAAAGACCAGTATAAAGGCAGCATCAATTTCATTCACGTCGAAGTGTATGCCTATCCGTTTGGCGAAAACTTCCAGGCCCAACGGTTTGTCCCATCGATGCGCGACTGGAAGCTGCGTACCGAGCCGTGGACGTTCCTGGTTGATGCCAATGGCATCATTCAAGCCCGGTATGAAGGTGGCCTCACGTTTGCCGAACTGGAACCCGCCCTGGCTCAGCTTGTTGCTGGAGAACCGATTACCCCTCCTAGTGAATAGTCGCCCTGTGAAGAACGCAGCCTGAGGTAGCGGCGTTTTTCAGGTAGCCCAAGAAAAGAAGAGAATCCCTATGATCGACCTGCGGAGCGATACCGTCACCCTGCCCAGTCCTGCGATGCGTGCCGCGATGAACGTCGCCGAGCTTGGTGATGATGTCTATGGTGAAGACCCGACGGTGAACCAGCTTGAGACGCTAGCTGCCGAGATGGTCGGCAAAGAAGCGGCCATGCTGGTGCCCAGCGGAACAATGGGCAACCTGGCCGCGCTGCTTGCGCATGCGCAGCGCGGTCAGCGGGTGATTTGCGGCGATGAGAGCCATATTTACTACTACGAAGCTGGCGGGGCCTCGGCACTCGGCGGGCTTATCTATCATACCCTGCCAACAGCACACGACGGCAGTCTGCCGCTCGACGCCGTTCAGAAGGCCCTGGTCACGCTCAACGATCCCCACCGTGCCCCGCCCGGCGTCTTTTGCCTGGAAAATACGCACAATCGCTGTGGAGGCACGGTTGTACCAGTCCATGCTATGGAAGCCGCATACCAGGCCGCACAGGCGGCTGAAGTCCCTTTGCATCTTGATGGTGCTCGTATCTTTAATGCCGCCATTGCGCTAGGTGTTGAAGTTCGTACACTTACCCGCTATACTGATAGCGTACAATTCTGCCTTTCAAAAGGTCTTGCGGCACCGGTTGGCTCAGTTCTTGCGGGAACAACCTCTTTCATCAGCAAGGCACGCCGGGTACGAAAAATACTGGGAGGCGGTATGCGTCAGGCAGGGGTCATTGCCGCCGCCGGGCTAGTTGCGTTGACCGAGATGGTCGATCGCCTTGCCGAAGATCATGCCAATGCCCGCCTCCTGGCCGAAGGTCTTGCTGATCTCCCCGGGCTGACACTTGATCGCAGCCTGGTTCAGACCGCGATTGTGCGCTTTGAAGTGACGGCGATGGATGCGAGTAGCTTCCTGAAGAGCCTGCGTAGCCATGGTGTGTTGATGATCAGTATGGGTGGCACGACCATTCGTGCCGTCACCCATTATGGTATTGGCGAGGAAGATATACACACAGCGATCAACGCTGTTCGTGCCGTACTCAAACCGTAACCCAGGGTGTATATCGATGACCATGACAGGTTCCGCCCAGATCTGGGCTCCCGTTGTCGCGCAACTCTCCGAGGCTGCGCTGCTACTTGATGCTGACGATTGCCTGATCACGGCAAGTGGCGTAATCCAGACAGCACTCGACCCTGACAGCCTCTTGCCTGGTCGGCCCGTGCGTCAGATCCTCGGGTTGCCCGAACAAGCAACCCTGAGCGGAACCATCACCTTTTCATTTGGTGATTGCGAGTGTGAATTAGCGCTCCAGCCAGTACCACTCTATGATACTCAGGGTAACTTTGACGGCACCCTGCTGATCCTCAAGGGATGGCTGGTCGAGCAAGCAGTCTATGCCCGTGAGCATAACCTTCGTGAAGTCTCACTTATTATCAGTAGCGCCCTCGATATAGACCAGATCCTCGAACAGGTTGTCTGCCTCTCGATTGATCTGCTCAAGGCTGATGCAGGCTCGATGCCGATCTATGATCGCCAGCGCGATCGGCTATTGCCAAGCTATGTCTTTGGCATCACGGCACCTATTCTCAAGCAACCGGTGCATCGTGGCACCGGGATCATCTGGGAGATGATTGATACGGGCCAGCCCTTCCTCAATAATAGATATGCCGCCGAGCCGCGAGCTATTCCTGAATTGCTCGCCCAGGGCGTCTGGAGCGTGATTGCAGTGCCCATTATAGCCAGCAATCAGATCATGGGCACCCTAAACCTTTATCGGACGACCAATAAAACTCCTTTCAACGAACGTGATCTCGAACTACTCGAGATTATTAGCCGCCAGGCAGGGGTTGCGCTGCAAAATGCACGCCGCTACCATGCCGTGGTGCGCGAGTCCGAGCGGCGTGCCCTGCTCTACAAGGCAAGTCTCAGTTTCGGCGCAGCCGCCGATCTTGAACAACTCTATGTTGCCATCCACGAAGCGATCACCGAGCTGGTTGCCTGTGATATCTGTACCATCGTGCACTTTGATCGGGCCACACGCGAACTAGAGTATGTCTATCTTGTCCAGCAAGAGGAACGAGTAGCGGTCTTTCGCCAATGCCTCGACCAGAGTCTGCTCAGCTATATCGTGCAAACCGGCATGGCCTTGCGCATTACCAGCAGTGCCGCGATGACCGAGCAGGTACCGCTCACCGAGCCAAGAACGGTCATTGAGCATCCCTCGGGTTCGTTGCTTGCGGTGGCCTTGCAGGTTGGGGAAACAACCATTGGGGCCCTGAGTATTCGTTCACTCGAGCCCAATATGTATGATGCGAGTGACCTGACCACCATCGAGACACTGGCCGCCACTGCCGCCATCGCGATGCAAAAGGCCTATCTCTTCAACCAGGTGGAAGCGCTCGCCACCATTGATGAATTGACCGGGATCGCGAATCGACGTTACTTTTTTGAAGAGGCTCGCTACGAGCTTGAACGAGCGATGCGCTATAAACGCCCGGTGAGCCTGCTGATGCTTGACGCCGATTATTTCAAGCAGATCAACGACACCTATGGCCATAGCATAGGCGACGAGGTGTTGCAACATATTGCGGCACGCTGCAAAACAACCCTGCGCGAGGTTGATGTCTTTGGACGCTATGGCGGCGAAGAGTTTCTTGTGCTGATGCCCGAAACGGATCTCGCCCATGCGGGCATCGCCGGTGACCGCTTGCGCCAGGTTATCGCCAGCCAACCCATTCTGACCGCAGCCGGGCCAGTCGCAACCAGTATCAGTGTCGGCGTCGCCTCATTTGACGTTGGCATCACCGGAACCATTGAACTCTTGCTTGACCAAGCCGATAAAGCCCTCTATGAAGCCAAAAATGCCGGGCGCAACCAGACCTACTATTACCGCGACGCCTGATCGTACGTGTTCACCCTTCTCCAAGGAAACGCAAGGTGTCCGTATCATCCATCAGGTTCGTAGACCTTCATTCAACGTAAGCAGATCTTCACCGAACAACGCGCTGTAGGTCGTATAATCACTGCCAGTGTGTCGCCTACCGAACGTGTTACGACATCATATCTTTACGTGCCGTAGTGTGCGGCATAACAGATGATCAGGAGTTGCAACGATGCACAATTTTCTTCGCAAAGCTGGCTATGTCCTCGCGAATATGGTCGTCATGGTCATTTTGCATGGCAACAGCAAGCAGTTCTGGCCAAAAATTCCCTACCTCAGCCTCCGCAACGAGGGTACTCCCGAGCATATGCGGCTCCTCTTGCATACTACGACTATCGTTACCGCAGGCGAAGCCCTGATCGGCCAGATGCCACGCGAGCGGTGGCTCCCACGCGCAATTGTGCTCGGGTTGATCCCCGCTTCACTCCCCCTCTTGCTCTTCTTTGGGCAAAAGGTTCTGCGCCTGCAGGGTCAGGCCGCCGAGGTCTACAATCTAGCCCTGGTGCCGATCCTGCCCATTGCTTCAACCCTCCTCGAAGATGCGATCACTGGCTCGCTCGCCACGATTGACCACGCCCCCGAAGATCAGGCTGATTATTCACACCTCGTATAAGCTATGGCGGTTCAGATCACAGAAGGACAGCAGGGCTGTCCTTCTGTGATCTGAACATCTGTGATCTGCGGTAGCCCTGCTCAAGTCGAGACCGCCGCCTGCACGGCGGCAATGATCTTGCGATACCCGGTGCAGCGACACAGATTGCCACTCAACGCGGCCTGGATCTGCGCCAGATCCGGGGTAGGATGTTCGTTGAGGAGTTTCGCCCCGGCCATCAGCATCCCCGGGATACAGTAGCCACACTGAACCGCACCCTCGGCAATAAAGCTCGCTTGCAAGGGGTGAAAAAGCTGGCCGTCAGGGGCTGTCGCCGCCAACCCTTCGATCGTCGTGACGTGACGCCCATGCGACTGACCGGCAGGCACCAGGCAACTCATCACCGCTTGCCCGTCAAGCCAGACGGTACACGCACCACATTCGCCTTCGGCACACCCCTCTTTGGTGCCTGTTTGCTGCATATCTTCCCGCAAGGCGTCAAGCAGGGTTTTGTGCGGCGAGAAGCGCACCGCTCTTCCGTTCACGATCGCCTCGACCTGCGCAAGCGGAACCAGCGGTTCCCCGCTGGTCGCCACTGGTTCTGGGGCCACGGTGCTCAACAAAACCGGCGAGGCAGGCCAGTCAGCCGCATGCGTACCGGTCGCTAGCCGCTCCAGCGCACGCTCAACGAGGCCGACCACGACGGTGCGGCGATACGCAGCCGAACCACGGACATCGTCAATCGGAGCCATCGCCTGCAAGGTCAGCCGAGCCACGCCTGGCATCTGGTCACGCTGCAATGGTTGACCCGCAAGCGCTGCTTCGGCGGCAGTGGCCCGCACAATCGTCGGGGCGACACAGCCGAGCGCGATCTTCGCGCTGGTAACAACTAGCCCTTGCTCATCAAGCGGGGCCACCAGGTCAAGCACAACCGCCACATTGACCACGGCTATCGCTTGCGCACGCCGCAACCCAAGCTTGAGAAACACGCCCCGCTGATGCGGCGCGAGCATCGGCACGCGCACTTCGCGCAGCAGTTCACCGGGACGCAACACGGTGCGTCGGACACCGGTATAAAACGCCTCGATTGGGATCAGACGCTCGCCATCACGTCCACATACCACCAACTCAGCCCCAAGGGCCGTCAGCGCCGTAATCGTATCATTGGCCGGCGAAGCCGTGACCAGATTGCCGACAACCGTCCCACGCGCCCGGATCTGCGGCGCACCAACCTCAAGACACGCCTGCGCCAGCGGCAACGCCCTGTGCACACAAAGCGCCGAAGCCACAATATCGTTGTGCGTCGCCAGGGCACCGATCCGCACCTGGCCCGCCTCTTCGCGCACGTAACGCAGCGCCTCGATCCGGGTCAAATCAACCAAAGTTGTCGTCGGGCGCACCCCGTGATCCAGTTCAACCAGAACATCGGTGCCACCGGCAATCACCCGTGCCTCGGGCAGCGAGGCGACCAGGGCCAGCGCCTCATCAAGCGTGTGCGGCTGATAGTAGGTCTTCCACATAAGCTTTGTCTCTACGCATGGCTGAGGGCAGCCAGGCTATGGGCAAGCACCGCCACGCCCTGGCCAATCTGATCAAGATCGCTATACTCGTCAGAACGATGGCTAATACCGCCACGACTCGGAATAAAGATCATCGCCGTCGGGCAGATGCGGGCCATAAAGAGGCTATCATGATAGGCACGACTGATCATGATCAGCCGGGGGAGACCGATGCGATCACACACCTTGATGATCGTCTCGACCACCGCCGGATCACAGGTAGCAGGCGGGTCGGCATTGAGTTCAATCAGATCATAGGTGACGTGACGACGGGCACAGATTGCTTCGGTCGAAGCCTTGATCGCCTGCAATACCTGGTCGCGGCGTTCAAGGTCAATATCGCGCACATCAATCTCAAGGGTCGCCACATTCGGGATCGCATTGACGGCACCAGGACCAATCGTAAAAATGCCAGTGGTTGCAACCGTATCGCGGCTTCCCGTGCCAAGGGCGGCAGCTTCAACCGCCAGCGCCAGTTCAGCCCCGGCCAGCAGCGCATCGCGCCGCTCGAGCATCAGGACAGATCCGGCATGACCACTCTGCCCTCTAATCACGACGCGCAGCGCTGCTGGTGCGGCGATCGCCCGTACCACCCCGATCGGCAGGCCCTCAACTTCCAACAAAGGCCCCTGCTCAATATGCAATTCAACAAACGCACCATAAGCCCCAGGTGCCAGCGCAACCACTTCGAGCGGTGCTGTAAAACCAGCGCTGGTTCGCCATTCATCGAGGCTCCGTCCCTGCCCATCACGCAACTGGCGCAACTGGTCAGGCGTAAGCGCCCCGATCATCGCCCGACTGCCCAGACATCCCAAGCCAAACCGGGTCGGTTCTTCACTCGTAAAGAGGATCATTTCCAGCGAGCGCCGAGGCTGAAAGCCCGCCCGCCGCAGCGCGCGCAAAGCTTCAAGCGCCCCAACGACGCCCACGGTACCATCAAAACGGCCTGCATGGGGCAGCGCATCAATATGCGAACCACTCGCGACCGCAGGCAAGTCGGGGTCACTCCCGGGCCAGCGGGCAAAGAGATTGCCCAGGCCATCTTCGCGCACAACCAGACCGGCCTCGTCACACTGCTGACGCAGATAGGCCCGCGCACGCAGATCAGCCGGGCCATAGACCAGACGGGTCACACCCGGAGGTTCATCATCTGAATAGGCCGCCAGCGCGTCGAGATCAGCCCCGAGCGCCTGTGCATCAATAATCAGTTCCATATGGCTACTCGAAAAAAGGTGATGCCAGCGCTATTGTAACACAGGCTTCTACTTTGACCTAGCGCACCGCATCGGTTCCCAGCACCACCACCACCGGCGCAGTGCTCGCCACACCTTCGGGCAGTGGCCCATTCACCAGACGCGCCTTGAGCGTCTGAGCCACACGACGGCTTGTTGTCGGCGCACCGCCTGTATGATACACCCTGGTCTGTTCACCAACAAGGGGGGCATTTGCTGCGGGAAGCATACGGAAGCCCGCTTGCTCGAGATCGAGGCTGACCAGACGAGCCAGGCCAGGCACATCAGTGCCATTAAAGACCTGCACATCGACTTCTTCGACCACTTCAACTGGGCGTTGCTGCCAGGCATCAAGCAAACCTTGAACCGCCGCCTGATCCCAGATCAGGTTCGTCCCATTGGTTGCGGCAAGGTGCGCAGGGCCAAGCCCAAACTGCCCAATTGCGCCAGGCTCAACCGTCGCCGCCAGACTCGCCAGCGCAAACAATACATCGAGGCGCGCCACCGGCAACGTTGTCACCACTGGCGGAATCCCATCACCGCTGCCATCAACCGCGCGCACCAGGGCCGGCAACGTCACGACCTGCCCAAGCACACCGCGCTCACGCACTTCCTGCAGGATCGCCTGCACAACCTGCTGTTGGCGCTGCGCCCGGCCAAAGTCGCTATCCTGATGGCGCGTACGCGCATAGATCAGCGCCGTGGCTCCATCCATCTTTTGCGGCCCCGGGGCAAACTCGACGCGCATCACCCCAAAATCATCAGTTGGATACGCTTCATCAACCAGGCGCGCAGGGACATCAATCATGACCCCACCGAGCGCATCAATGATCTGGGCAAAGCCAGCAAAGTTGACCGTCGCCACAAAATCAACCCGCATGTTGCGCTCACGCAACTGCAACAACGCCTCGACTGTCTCGGCGGCCAGTGCCATCCCGCCCTGCTGCGGCGTGGTGGCGTCACCGTAGAGACGGGTCGCCCCGGCGTAGCCCTGTCCATAAGCGGCATTGATCTTGGTGACATCGAGGCCCACCGCCGGAATGGCAACCTGACTATCACGCGGTATCGAGAGCAATGATACCCAGCGCCCCGCCGGATCAAGCCGAGCCAGCATCAAGGTATCGCCACGAACCCCCTCTTGCGGGAAGCCTGGGCGCTCGTCGGTGCCAATGATCAGCAGATTCGCCCCCATCAGCGGTGAGGCAAGCGGCGCATTGGGGCGGGCATCGGGCACCGTTATCGCCTGCGACAGGCTGAAAATCTGCCAGTAGATCACCCCGACCACCAGCAGCACCAACCCAAGCCCCAGACCGAGCCACAGCCGCACACGCGACCAGAAGGTAGGGCGAGGTGGACGCGACTGCGCCGGTTGAGCGACACGTTGCTGGCGTTCGGGTAACACTGTTGTTTGCTTGCTCATAGGTGCTATTGTAGCAGATCCATGCTGAAGGCAAGCCAACAATCAGGTGATAGTGCCCTGCAGAGCCTGCGCAACATCAATCGTTTCGCCCCAGATACGCCACAGGGCCGGGCGGATCAAGGCGGGGTCACCAGTGGTAAAGGCCTGCACCCGCCCCGAACCAGGCGCAAGATCGAGCTTTGCCACCACACGGGCCGTCTGGGCTGCCACGGCCGGGCCAGTATCAATCAGCGTAGCCTCAGGGGCCACCGTCGCGATCACCGGGGCCAGCGGCGGAAAGTGGGTACACCCGAGGACAAACGTATCCACCCCATCAGCAAGCAAAGGGGCCACATAGCCGCGCACAACTGCCTCGGCATCATCGCCGCGTAATAACCCTGCCTCGACCAGATCAACCATCGCCGGACACGCGACGGTACGCACCGTTACCCCATGCGCAAATTGCTCGACGAGGCGGCCAAAACGGTCGCCCTGCAGCGTCCCACTCGTCGCCAGCACAGCCACCTTGCCCGTCCGGGTAGCCGCAACCGCCGGCTTGATCCCCGGTTCCATGCCCACAACCGGCACCTCAAGGGTCGTGCGCAACACGTCGAGGGCCGCCGAACTCGCCGTATTGCATGCCACAACGATGACTGCCGCCCCGTGGGCAACAAGCCAGCGGGCACAAAACAACGCCCGTTCGCGCACCTGCGCGGTGGCAAGCGGACCATACGGGCAATAGGCACTATCGGCGAGATAAATGAGATCGTGCCTCGGCAGCACCGCACGCACCGCACGAGCCACCGACAGGCCACCCAGACCCGAGTCAAAGAGACCAATCATCGCCATCAGTTCTGACAGGCAGCCACAAAACCCTCAAAGAGACGCAACCAACGTGGCTCGGCCTGCTGCCAGAGATGCTCGGGATGGCACTGCACACCAACAACAAAAGGCTCACCGACCCCTTCGACCGCTTCGATCACCCCATCAGGCGCATGCCCAACGATCCGCAGGTCAGGCGGCACGACCTTCAACGCCTGATGATGCATCGTATTTGCAAGGACCTCGGTCGTTTGCAATTGCCGGGCCAGCCAGCTATCGGTGGCAAGGTGCAACGGATGTCCAAGGACATCATAGGTTCGCAGGTGGGTATTGTAGCGATGGTCAAGGCTAGCGGGCAACTGACTCGGGATATCCTGGTAGAGCGAGCCGCCAAAGGCCACGTTCAAGACCTGAATGCCCCGGCAGATCCCCAACAGCGGTTTGCCATCTTCGCGGCACCACCCGGCGAGCGCGAGTTCCACCGCATCACGCTGCACATCGACCAGGCCAAGCTCGGGGAGCGGCGACTCACCGTAGCGCATGGGGGCGACATCCTCCCCACCCGGCAACAGAATGCCGATACACTGCTCGTAGAGTATCCGCACCAGATCAAGGTTATCGGTGAGATGAATCAGCAATGGCACGGCCCCGGCAGCCTCCAGCGAACGGAGGTACTGTGGGCGCACGGCCATCAGCGGGCCACCACTGGCAGCCGTATCATTCATACATGTGACGCCAATGATTGGTCGTCTCATACCATGCAATCCTTATGTTCAGGCAGCAAGCGCCGGCACCTGGCGCGTAGCACGACAACGAGCGACAAACGCCGCAAAAACTGCCTGCCAACGCGGATCAGCGTGCGCCTGCAGCGCCTCGGGGTGACACTGCACGCCAAGGACAAAGGCCTCCCCGGTACCCTCCAACGCCTCGACCACCCCATCGGGTGCCCAGCCAACCGGACGCAAGCCCGCGCCAATGGTGCGCACCGCCTGATGATGCAACGAATTGATCGCCAGTTGCTCGGTGCCAAGCAGATAGGCCAGTTGCGAATCAGGGGCCAGGTGCAACTCGTGGGCCATGTGGGTCCAATCTTCACGCGCATACGAGATATCGTGCTGCAAATCCGTGATCAACTCCGAGGGAATATCCTGATAGAGCGTCCCACCACGGGCGACATTGAGCACCTGAATACCCCGGCAGATCCCGAGCACCGGCTTGCCCTCGGCGAGCGCCCAGCGAGCCAGGGGCATCTCGGCCCCATCACGGAGCGGATCAAGCAAGCCCAATTTTTCATGGGGCTCGGCACCATACAACGCAGGTGAGAGATCGCCCCCACCAGCCAGAAGCAATCCATCTAACTGATCGTACAGGGTGCGCAAGACGTGCTCGTCTTGCACGGGCGGAATCAGCAGCGGAGCGCCACCCGCCTTAAGCACCGCATCAACATAGGTCTGACGATGGCCGAATGACGGCGGGCACCAAGCCCGGTCGTGAAACGTGCCACACGAAATGCCAATGAGAGGCTGCATACTGCTTGTTCCTCCTCCATCTGCCACAGCAGATAACGCTGCCCCACAGGGCGGAATAGATCAATATCTGCTTATTATACCATTTTATGCGTAGCAGCAACGGCAGGCAGGATAAAGCTAAACGTTGAGCCAACCCCGACCTCACTCGTCACCCAGATCTGCCCCCCGAGCAATTCAACCAGTGGGCGTGTCAACGCAAGGCCGAGACCCGCGCCCCCTACCTCGACTTTCAGCGGATTTTCGGCACGGTAAAACCGGTCAAAGATCCGGGGAAGATCGGTGGGGGCCATCCCCACCCCGGTATCGGTAATGCGCAAGAGATTATACGGTTGCGCCTGGGGCACGCGATCACGCACCTCGACAGGAAGTTCGGCAAGCGTGGCTTCCAGGGCTTCGACATGGATCTGCCCACCAGGGGGCGTGTATTTAATCGCATTGTTCAAGAGGTGGTACAACACCTGGTGCAGGCAATGCGCATCAGCACGCACCAGCGGCAAGTGCGGGGCAATCGTAATCGTCAGGCTATGCCCACGCTCACGGAGCGGCTCCTTCAACTCGGCCATCACCCCACTCAAGACCTGGGCCAGATGCAACAAACGCCACTCGAGCTCGACACTCCCCGCTTCAATCCGGGTCAGATCGAGCACGTCATTGATCAGATTGATCATATGCTGCGTATGTTTATCAACCGTCGTGACAAACTCGCGTTGGGTCGCATTGAGAGCCCCGATTTCATCCATTGCGAGCAACTGCGTAAACCCCTTGATCGCGGTCATCGGGGTTCGCAACTCGTGTGACATCGTGCCAATGAACTCATTCTTCATCTGATCGGCTTCGACCTCACGCGTGACATCACGCAGCACCAGCAACGCCCCGATCAACGTATTCATCTCGGTCAACACAGGCCCGAGCAACAGGTGCAGCGTACGTACCCCGAGTTTGATACTCGCCATAAATCGTCGCGGCTGCGCATCCTCGCTCAACGGATGTTCGAGCAACTCAATCAGCGGCAATTCGTGGGTTCGTTCGCCCATATAGCGCATCAGGATCTCGTGCAGATTCCAGAGCAGCAGTTCTTCAATACTCCGATGCAACATCGCCGCCGCCGCTGGATTCGCGACCAGAATCCGGCCAGACAGGTCACAGACAATCACGCCATCACTGAGACTCTGCAGGATCGCCTGAATCTGGGTCGCTTCTTTCTCCTGGCGATCAAGTAACTCAAAGCGGCGAGCGGCTTCCTCACTAATCATTGCAAAGAGATTGGCATTCTTGACGGCAACCGCAATCGAACCGGCGGTTGCATTGAGCATCCGCAAATGATCTTCCTGGAAAAAGCCCACCTGGCGGTGCGACAGACTCAGCACACCCAACACCTCATCCTGAACCACCAGTGGGACAGCGATCATCGCACCTTCACGTCGCCGTGTAAACAACCCCGGAACCGAAACCCAGCGTGCATCCTGGCTAATATCATCAATCACCACCCCGGCACAATGTTCGGCGACCCAACCTGCAATGCCAACCCCAATCGGGAAACGCAAATAGTTTTTGGGGTCACCAATAACCCCGAGCACGGCCCGCGTCACCATCAAACTACTATCATCGGGCTCCACCAGCATAATCGATCCATGCTCGGCATGCGTCAACTCGGCCAGCAGTTGCAACGACGTTGCCAGCAACGCATCGAGGTCGAGGGTCCGACTCACTTCGGTCGAGATTTGATAGATCGTCGCAAGGCGATTCTTCTCGTCTTCCAGTTCACGGGTACGGTCAGCCACCCGTCGCTCGAGATCCTTGTTCAGGATCCGTAGTTCACTATAGAGCATCGCATTTTGCAAGGCAATCGCCGTCTGGCTGACAATGCTCTGGATCAGATCCTGTTGCATACGGATCTGATTAAATGGATCGGGATCTTGCAGCACAACCAGTGCCACAACCTGTTCATTGGCGATCATGGGCAACACCAAGACGCCACAAGCCGGGTGTAACCATCGGCATGGGCAACCGACCTCGGGCACGGGCAGAAACTGATTCTGCCGTGTCTGCCAGGCCTGGACGATCAGATCGTCTGATTGCGTCACAGCAACCTGATGATCCTCCCCAGCCTCGGCCAACGGTTCAGAACGCTGCCGCAACACGAGCATCGTGCCATACGCATCAGTCACAGGCTGCCACAGAGCAATATGGGCAATTGCCGTCAAGTGCTGAAGATTCTGGATCAACCGATCAATCAACTGATGCTCTTCAAGCGTCAGTGAGAGTTGACGTGAAATAACATTCAGCGCCTGGAGTTGCAGCGTCTGCCGATCAGCAGACGCCGAGGCTGCATCGAGGCGTTCGGCAATAAATTCGTGCTCATGGATCAACTCGCGCTTGGTCGCTGACCACTGCTCAGTCGCACAGAGCAGCACATCGTCAAAGAGCGCATCGAGCGCCGCGAAGAGATCAAAGACCATCTTTAGTTCTGCGACTGTGGCCCGCACCCGCTCAGACGTGATCCGGCGCACCTGCTGCACAAACTGAAGCACCGTCGTCAGTTCAAACGACGTCTCGTTCTGCGTAAAGAAGGCCGTCAGTTGTGCCGTAAAGGGTGCCCGGTCACCAGTTGCGGCAAGCACAGCTGTTGTGTAGAACGTCGCCAGATCAAGCTGTTGAGGAGAGGAAGCAGCCCCCGCAACCGGGTTCTGATCAACGGCCCCTGTGTCTTCAGGTGGCACCAGATGCGCCAACACCTCATACCAGCGTGGTAACAGGGTATCACGCTCTTGCTCAAGCCAGGTTGCGAGGGTACCATCCATGTCAACTTACTCGGTGATACGAATGACAACCACCGTTACATCGTCATTCTCTTTGCCATACTTCGCGAGAATCAGATCAGCCAACTGCTGTGACGGGCGATGGCGCTCAACACAGGCATCAAGCTGAAAACTATTCTCTACCCCATCACTATACAGAACGAAGGTGTCGCCGAAATTGTAGGTATAATCGAACCTGAGCAACGTAGGGAGGCGATGACCAACAATGCCATTTTTAGAGATTGGCTTGATAGGGGTCTGACTATCCACCTGCACACCAATGTTGCCAACCCCCACAAAGCTCAAATGGCGTGCGAGCAAGTCAAAGGTCACCAGGGCCATCACGACCCCACGTGTACCGTGAATAGCCGTATGCACCTGCTTGAAGAGCGTGATCGGATCGCTTCCAGGTTTAGCGCAAAGCACTGCTGCAGCGCCAAGCGACGCGGCAGAAGCATGCACACCACCGCCCAGCCCATCAATCACCGCAACCTGCAAACCGTGAGGCTCAAAGGTTTCAAGCACATACGTATCACCACTCACGCTCTGACCAAGCTTTGGGCGCAGCGCAGCACCCCAATCTACTTGCATGCACGTCTTCCTTGCCAACGCATCCCGGCGCAGCACACAATTCGCTCTCTATGCCATTATAACACCCGCTGTGACGAGTGCCGATAGCCGGCGGTGCGCTAAAAACCCTTGTATGTGCTGACGAAAACGGCCAGCGAAGCTGGTCGTTTTCGTCAGCACATACAAGATTCTTAGGGCTTCAAGATACCGCAACAGGCGCTTCAAGCATAATCGTCACGGGGCCATCGTTCACCAGGGCCACCTGCATCATCGCACCAAAACGCCCCATCGCGACCGTCAGACCAAGCGCACGCAGCGCTTCGGCATAGACATCAACGAGTGGTTGCGCTATCTCAGGGGGAGCAGCCCGCACAAAACTGGGGCGACGCCCCTTGCGCGTATCGGCATAGAGGGTAAACTGCGAAACGACGAGCACACTCCCGCCGATCTCCTGCACCGAATGGTTAAACTTCCCTGCGGCATCACTGAAGATACGCAGGCCTGCCGTCTTATCGGCAAGAAGGTGCGCCTCGGCGGGGCCATCGCCTTGCCCAACCCCAAGCAAAATCAGCAAACCGGGGCCAATCGCCCCAACTACGCTTCCTTCCACCGTCACCGAAGCCTCTGAAACCCGTTGAATCAGCGCGCGCATAGTCTCTTCTCATCTAGCTTGCGGTTGTCTCCTCAACCACCGTCGCAAAGACCAGCCGTCCCGACTGGGTTTGATGCAAGCGGGTCACAAGCACCTCGGTCGTCTGGCCGATCAAATGGCGAGCATCTTCAACAATCACCGGGGTACCATCATCAAGATAGCCCACCCCTTGTTGCCGAGAATTGCCTTCATTGCGGATCAGCACGCGCAGGCGCTGATCCTGGATCACCAGCGAACGAACCGCTTCGCTCAACACATTGAGGCTGAGCACCTTAACCCCCTGGAGGGCAGCGACCTTATTCAGATTGAAATCATTGGTAATAATAGGACAATTGTACTGACGAGCGAGGGCAACCAGCTTATCATCGACTCGCTGCAGATCTTCGACATCGACATTGACAACCTCAATGGGCAAGGGCGCGTGGTGTTGCATCTCATTGAGCAACTCAAGCCCACGACGACCCTTGCTTCGCCGCAGATCGTCGGCCGAGTCGGCCAGTTGCTGCAATTCAGCGAGCACAAAGATCGGTACCAGCAGCGTCCCATCAAGAAAACCAGTGCGCGTCACCGCATCAATACGGCCATCAATAATCGCACTCGTATCAAGGAGGAGCCGTCGCTGGGGAGGCGCTTCAGGGGTTGTTGGCAATGCGGTTGACGCAATCGAACGACGCCACCCCTCTTTGAGCAACTCGCCCAGATCGTGACGACGGGCCGCAAAGACAGCCCCCCCAAGATAGGCCAGGAGCGACGCTGAAATCACAGGCAAGATCTGATTAAAGGGTGATGGCAAACTCGCCAGCGGAAAGGTCAGCAGAGCCGCAATAAAGAGACCAAGCACCACCCCAGTACCCACAGCAAGGAGATCTGGCAACGGAACGTAGCGCAACCGACGCAAAAGATCTTTCAAAGGGTCGATCGTCAGACGTGGCGTCACCAGCAGGCCCAACCCTGCCCCGGCAAGGGTGAGCAACTGGGTGGCAAAGATCTCCGATTCATTGGGCACTGGGCTAGAGAGCGACGTACCCACGTACCATCCGAAATATCCGAGCCCCAGCATGCCAACAATGCGTACCAGGAAATTCAAACTGACTTTCATCTGGAGCGATTCTACACCCGTATCAGGCGTGTGCAAGCAAATCAACCACCTCGGTCAACGAGCGTGCAGGCGTCACGGTCAGGCCACTTACCTGACCAAGTTGGGCCGTAGCGGGAACAATTGCCCTTGTAAACCCGAGTTTGGCCGCCTCAACGAGACGACGTTCGAGTTGACTAGAGGTGCGCAATTCGCCAGACAAGCCTATTTCACCCACCAGCACCAGATCGGGGTCAATCCGCTGATTACGATACGACGAAGCAATTGCCAGCGCAACGGCGAGATCGGCGGCAGGCTCGGTAATCCGCAACCCACCGACCACATTGACATAGAGATCCTGATTAAAAAGGGGCAAACCCACCCGTTTGGTCAAAACGGCGGCAAGCATCAAGAGACGATTCAGGTCAAACCCATTCGTCGTCCGGCGCGGTTGCGCACTCCCCGTCGTCGACGTTAACGCCTGGATCTCGACGAGCAGCGGGCGCGTCCCCTCCATCATCACGGCCACGGTCGAGCCAGGGCTATTGAGGCTCCGCTCGGCAAGAAAGATCAGCGAGGGATTCGGCACCTCTTGCATGCCCTGGCCGCCCATTTCAAAGACCCCGACTTCATTCGTCGAGCCGAAGCGATTTTTGACCCCACGGAGGAGGCGGTACTGATGAAAACGATCACCCTCAAGATAGAGCACGACATCAACAATATGTTCGAGCACACGGGGACCGGCAATGGCCCCCTCTTTCGTCACATGGCCGACAAGAAAGATGGGCACCCCCAACTCTTTCGCCAATTGCATCAAGCGCAGCGCCCCCTCGCGAACCTGGCTCACACTCCCGGCGGCACTGGTCAACGCTTCGAGGTAGACCGTTTGAATCGAGTCAACAATCACCAGACCGGGGCGCAGAGTGCGGATCTGGTCAAGAATGACATCGAGCGACGTCTCCGAATAGACAAAAAGTTCATCCCCCTGCAACGCGAGGCGTTCGACGCGCAATTTAATCTGCTGAGCCGACTCTTCGGCACTGACATAGAGCGCCGAGCCGGTGGTCGCCGCAAAATGGGCCGCCACCTGGGTCAACAGCGTACTCTTGCCTACTCCTGGATCGCCGCCAATCAAGACGATCGAACCAGGCACCAGGCCGCCACCGAGCACCCGGGAGAACTCTTCGGCGTAGACCGGCAAACGCTGGAACCCTCCGGCGGGCACATCACGCAAGCGCACAGGGCGCACCCCGGCACTGCCACTCTCGCGTCCACCGCTACGATTTGTCGATCTAATTTCAGTCTGCTCAACAAGGCTATCCCAGGTGTCACAATCAGGACATTTTCCCATCCACCTTGACTGCTGCGCACCACACTGTTGACAGACAAAAATGGTTCGTGGTTTTGCCATAGGTCGATTATACCACGCACTATCGTGTGTTGAATTGAGTTCAAAGTTTGTTTGAAACGACTTGAGATGCGACAAAACCCGCCAGCAACGCTAGCAGGTTTTGTCGCACCCCAGGTCGTTTGCCGAGGTACAGCTACTCAACCAAGGCCGGGCTCTCTTCGGGATGGGCTTCAGTGGCACCATTTTCCCCATCGATCTGGCGCTGCGAGCGAAGGCGCAACTCCTCGTCGTGGACATCGGCAATAATCGTATCACCTTCGGTGAAGCGTGCATCAAGCACACCCTCGGCAAGGGGATCTTCGATCAGGTTCGTAATAATGCGGCGGAGTGGTCGTGCGCCAAACGCGGGATCATAGCCACGGCGGGCGAGCAAATCGAGCGCATCCTCACGTACCTCAAGCACCATCTGGTGCTCATCAAGCTGGTTCTGCACCCGGCGAAGCATCAACGTCGTAATCTGATGGATCTCTTCGGTGGTCAACGGATGGAAGATGATCGTCGCATCAATCCGGTTCAGGAACTCGGGGCGGAAGAGCACCTTGAGCGCATCATCAACCTTGCGCCGCATATCCATCTGGTCAATCTCATCGGCATTGCCACCGAAACCAATCCGGCTTGCGCGGCGGATATGCTCGGTGCCAACATTCGAGGTCATGATGATGATCGTATTGCGGAAGTCAACCTTGCGGCCCTTGCCATCAGTCAGATTGCCATCTTCGAGCACCTGGAGGAGCAGGTTAAAGGCATCGGGATGGGCCTTCTCGATCTCATCAAAGAGCACCACGCTATAGGGTTTGCGACGCACCGCATCGGTCAACTGACCACCCTCGCCATACCCGACATAGCCTGGAGGCGAGCCGACCAGACGCGAGGTCGTATGGCGTTCCTGGAACTCGGACATATCAATCTTGATGAGACTCTCTTCCGAGCCAAACATAAACTCGGCGAGCGTCTTGGCAAGTTCGGTCTTGCCCACCCCAGTCGGCCCGAGGAAAATAAAGCTCCCGATGGGACGCTTGGGATCTTTGAGGCCAGCGCGGGCACGGCGCACCGCCTTGGAGATCGTCACGATCGCCTCTTGCTGCCCAACAACCCGATTATGGAGGAAATCCTCCATCTGCATCAAACGCATCGTCTCATCGCCCTTGAGGCGCGTCACGGGAATGCCCGTCCACATCCCAACAACTTCAGCAATATCTTCATCGGTGACATAGGGGCGTTCCGCGACCCGCTCATCGCCGCCAGCGGCACCGATATCAGCCTCAATCTGGACAATGCGGTTCTGCATACGCTCTTCGCGCTCGCGGAGATCGGCGGCCAGATCAAACTGCTTATCTTCGAGGGCGGCCTCTTTCTCCTTGCGGAGCGCCTCAAGGCCACGGAGGGCATCACGAAGCTGAGGAGGCGTCGCCGAGCGATACATGCGCACCCGACTGGCAGCCTCATCGATCAAATCGATCGCCTTATCGGGCAACTGGCGGTCGGGCACATAGCGGGCCGAGAGCGCAGCAGCGGCCTTAATCGCCTCATCGCTAATCTGGAGTTGATGGAAATCCTCATAGCGGGACTTGATCCCACGGAGAATCTGCACCGTATCTTCGAGAGACGGCTCATCAACCATCACGGGCTGAAAGCGGCGTTCGAGGGCCGCATCACGCTCGATATACTTACGGTACTCATCGAGCGTCGTTGCCCCAATGGTCTGGAGCTCGCCACGGGAAAGAGCGGGCTTGAGAATATTGGCGGCATCGAGTGTACCCTCAGCCCCACCGGCACCAATAATCGTATGAAATTCATCAATAAAGAGAATGCAGCGGGTCTCTTTAATCTCATCAATCACCCGTTTGAGGCGTTCTTCAAACTGACCACGATATTTCGTCCCAGCGACAAGTGCCCCCATGTCGAGGGTCACCACGCGTTTGCCCTTGATGCTATCGGGAACATCGCCTTGAATAATGCGCTGAGCGAGACCCTCAACAATTGCCGTTTTGCCAACACCGGGTTCACCAATCAACGCCGGATTATTCTTGGTACGGCGCGAAAGGATTTGGATCACGCGCTCAATCTCGTGCTGACGGCCAATAATCGGATCAAGGCGCCCAGCCTCGGCCATCTCGGTCAAATCGGTACCAAGGGCATCGAGGTACGGCGTCTTGGACTGGCGCTGGGCACCCGACTGACTCCCGCCGGCTCCGCGCTGCTCAGGAGCGGTACCAGTGGTTCCGTGCCGCAGGACGCGCATCACCTGATTGCGCACCTGTTCAAGGCTCACGCCCATAATATCGAGCACACCAGTAGCCACACCTTCGCCATTGCGCACGAGGCCAAGGAGCAAATGTTCGGTGCCAATATAGTGATGATAGAGGCGGCCTGCCTCTTCAATGGCATACTTAATCACTTTCTGGGCGCGGGCGGTCAACTCCTGATCGGTAACGGGCGTACCCTCACCTGTCCCAACAATAAACTCAACCGCGCTACGGGCCTGGGCGAGTTTGACCCCCAGATCATCAAGAACGCGTGCGGCAATGCCCTCACTCTCGCGAATCAAACCGAGGAGGATATGCTCGGTCCCGATATACGGGTGGTTAAACGAGCGGGCCTCTTCGTGCGCAAGCTGGAGAACCTGCTTGGCGCGCTTGGTAAACTTACTATAGAGGTCAGACATGGTATTCTCCACTAGCTATCGCTGGCAAGTCACGAGCTTGCCTTGCTCACTCGCCTTGCTCACCGCTCTCATCAACGTCTTCACCAGACTCACGGTTCACACGCAGGCTCAAGCCCATTCGCTTGCGGGTTGGATCGATGCGAATAATGCGTGCCTGCACCACAGCCCCTTCCGCAAGAAACTCGCGAGGATGTTGCATCGGCTCATCGCCCATTTCTGAAATATGGATCAAACCCTCGACCCCATCTTCAATGCGGGCAAACGCGCCAAATGACGTAAGCTGTGTAATAACCCCTTCAACCACCTGACCCAGTTGATAACGTTCACCGACACGGGACCAGGGTTCATGCTGTGTCCGTTTAATCGACAGCGCAATACGTTTACGCTCGTGATCAATGCTTAAGATCATCACCAGCAAGTGATCACCAACATTGAGCACCTCACCGGGATGTTTCACCCGGCTCCACGAAATTTCGGACATATGGACAAGGCCATCAGCACCACCGATATCAACAAATGCCCCGAAATCACAGACCGAGCTAATCGTCCCCTCACGCACATCACCTTCGCGCAACGATGCAAGCAATTCATCTTTCTTGCTCTCGCGCGATTCTTGCATAGCCTGGCGCTCGGAGAGGATCAGGCGATTGCGATTACGGTTCAGTTCAATCACTTTCAGCCTCAGGTCAGTATTGACCATCCGCGCCATATCAGACTGCTTCTGGGTATCGGGGCCACGACTAATGCCCGAAACCTGCGAAGCCGGAACAAAACCACGGACGCCCTCTAAATTGACGAGCAACCCACCCTTATTGTAATTCACAACCCGGGCCGAGATGACCTCGCCCTTCTCATAGGCAGCCTGAAGCAAGCGCCAGCTTCGCTCTTGACGCGCCTTATCAATCGAGAGGATTGCCCGCCCCTCTTTATCTTCAGACTGGACAACAAAGACCAGCAAAGGATCGCCGACCTGCAAAGCAGCGCGATCTTCTGCCGCCAACGATTGCATCTCGCGTGACGGAACGATTCCTTCAGCCTTTGAACCGATATCAACGAGGATTTCATCACGTTCGACACGCATGATCAGACCATCCACCGTATCGCCATATTTGAGGTTACGGTAGTCGTGAGCCGGATCATTGAGGAACTGCTCCATCAGAGCAAGATCCTCAGCCTCGAAGTCGTTGCCATTCTCAACGTGTGCGGGTGTGGGTTGTGCCTCAGACTCGGCAGCGTTCCCCTTCAATTCTTCCATGCGCCGTCCTTGAGTACACAGTGAAAGACTCTACCGAAGATGGGACAGGAAGCAGAAACAGTCGTTTGAATTATACGCCCGTACTGCACAAAGCGCAAGGGTATGCTTGCTGATCACGTACGGGCTTGTTATACTACAAGAGCAATGTGTACCCCCACCTAATCCAGCCAGAGGCTGATATGACAACGCAGGATGTGCCATCCGAAGAGACCGTTGAGCTATTCACGAACCCTAATTCGCGCTATTTCAACCGCGAGTTGAGCTGGATCGAGTTCAACCGCCGTGTGATCGAAGAGGCGTTCGATGTTCGGAACCCCCTGCTTGAACGGATAAAATTCCTGTCGATCTGGGCCTCGAATCTTGACGAATTTTTTATGATCCGCGTGAGTGGCATCAAGCAGCAAATCAGTGCGGGTGTCCAGAAATTATCACGCGATGGGGCAACGCCGACCGAACAACTCCATCATATTCGCCAGGCCTTGCTACCCCTTCTCGTTCAAGAGCGTGATCTGTTGCTCAATGATTTGCTGCCGAGTCTCCGTGAACAGCATATCCATTTATATAATTATGACAACTTAAATCGTCAGCAAAAAGACTGGTTGCGCACGTATTATCAGCAACAGATTTTTCCAGTCCTGACCCCTCTAGCCTTTGATAGCAGCCGCCCCTTCCCTTTTATCTCTAACCTGAGTCTCAATCTCGCGGTGGTCATACGTGATCGTGACAAGGGCGAACTCTTTGCCCGTGTGAAGGTGCCCGAGGTACTGCCACGCCTTATCGCTTTGCCGCAAGAGCTCTGCGAAGTGGTACACGACCAGCCGGCAGGCCGTCAGGCATGTTTTGTCTGGATCGAGCAGGCGATTGCCGCCCATCTTGATCTGCTCTTTCCCGGGGTCGAGATTGTAGAGCATTACCCGTTTCGCGTGGTACGCAATGCCGATATGGAGATCGAAGAGGACGAAGCCAACGATCTGCTCGAAACCATCGAGCAGGGGGTGCGCCAGCGGCGGTTTGGCGAGGTGGTACGCCTGACCATTGACTCGTCGATGCCTGAACGCATTGCGACGATCTTGTCGACCAATCTGAAGATCGAGTCCAATGATATTTATACCGTGCGCGGCCCCCTCGGGCTCGCCGATCTCTTCAATCTCTATCGCCTCGATCGACCAGATCTCAAGGATCCGCCCTATGTGCCGGTTGTGCCCCTTGTTTTGCAAAACAATTCCGATATCTTTGAGACGATTCGTGGCGGCGATATTCTGCTCCATCATCCCTACCACTCGTTTTCACCCGTGATTGATTTCATTCACGCCGCCGCCGAAGATCCCCATGTGCTCGCGATCAAGCAGACTCTGTATCGCGTCGGGAGTAACTCACCGATTGTGCGTGCGTTGATGCACGCTCGCGAGCTGGGCAAGCAGGTGACGGCGGTGGTCGAACTCAAGGCACGTTTTGATGAAGAGAATAATATTGTCTGGGCTAGAGCTCTTGAGCGTGCCGGCGTCCATGTGGTCTATGGTCTGGTCGGCTTGAAAGTTCATGCCAAGCTCGCGCTGGTGGTGCGGCAAGAAGCCGACCGGTTGCGTTGTTATGCGCATCTTGGTACCGGTAATTACAATGCGACCACAGCGCGCATCTATACCGACCTGGGGCTCTTTACATGCCGCGAGGATATTACCGCTGATGTTGTCGAGCTCTTCAATTCGCTGACCGCCTATGGGCGGCGTGACCAGTATCGCAAGCTGCTGGTTGCCCCGGTCACCATGCGCCATCGCCTGCTAGCGATGATTGAACGTGAAATGCAACGCCAGGCGACGACGGGCAACGGGCGGATCATTATTAAAGTCAATGCGCTGGTTGATCGCCAGATGATCGATGCGCTCTACCGTGCCTCGAAGGCTGGTGTCCAGATTGATCTCATTGTCCGCGGTATGTGTGCCCTCCGCCCTGGACTGCCCGGTGTGAGCGAGAACATCCGCGTGCGCAGCATTATCGGCCCGTTTCTTGAGCATCACCGGATCTACTATTTCGGCAATGGCGGTGAACCCGAGATCTACCTGGGCAGTGCTGATCTGATGGAGCGCAACCTTGATCGACGGGTCGAGGAACTCTTTCCCGTGGAAGATCCGGCGCTCGCCCGCTATGTTCGCAAGACGATGCTCGACACCTATCTCAATGATAATACCCGCGCCCACGTGCTCCACGCCAATGGAACCTATGAACGGCGCACTCCTGGTGAGGATGAACCAGTTGATAGTCAGGTGCCAGCATGGATGCTTGGTGAGTAGCATATCGGTGAAAGGATAGGAATGAGTCTCAAGGTACGATCCGGAGGAGGTGTCCACACTTCTCCTGGGAGTGAAGGCGTCCCGCCCTCGCACGGAACCCGAGGGCGGGACGCCCTCGCTCCCAGCCCCAGGTGGGGACAGCTACGAGTCGGATTGCTCAGCCTCGTGGTGCTTCTGGCAATGCTGCTGATGGCAACCCCAACGCAAGCGCAGGAGAGCCTTGACTGGCGCGAGCTACAAACCGACTATTTTCGGATTCTGTACCGCGCTAACGGGGAAGAGGAAGCACGCCGTTATGAGGCATGGGTCGATGTGATCTATGACGATCTGGCTGCGGCCTTCAATTATCGTACCACTCCCCCCCTCACATTGCGGCTCTATCCGGGGAGTGCCGACTACTTTGCGGTCAACCCGAGCGCACGCAATGTGCCAGGCGTGATCGCCCACGCCGACTTTCGCCTCCGCGAACTGGTCGTGATTGTCGAACGGACTGCGGCGCAGAGTGAAGAGGGGGTCAAGAATAATGTGCGCCATGAACTCACGCATATTATTGCCGCCGATCTCAGCAATAATCAGCTCAATACCGGGTTCCACGAGGGCATTGCCCAATATATGGAACGACCTGCTGATGAGCTGGAACAGCGCATCCGAGCGCTCCGTCAGGCCTATGAACGCGGCCTGTTGATGCCCTGGAGTGCATTTGACGACCGCGAGCGCATCTATGGGCAACCTGAAATTGGCTACCCACAGAGTCTCTCGGTGGTGGCGTTTCTCATTGAGCAGTACGGCTTCACGCGCATGCGTGAGTTTCTGATTCTGAGTGGACGTACACCGAGCTTTCGCGAGGCGCTGGTGCAAACCTATCAGCGTTCGGCAGCTGAACTGGAACTGGCCTGGCGCGACTGGTTACCCGAGTATCTCGAGGGGGGCTACCAGCGCAACGCACTGGTGGCGTATGATCTGAGTTTTGTGCGCAGTCTGGTCAACCAGGGCAGTTACGCCGCCGCCGAGCAGGAGTTGCGGACAACGGTCGAGTGGCTCAAGAATCATGCCGACACCCAACCAGCCACGGTGGTGGCCGAAGCCGAGGCCTTGCTTGCACGTAGTGCGCAAGGCATGCGGGCCGAACAACTGGCCGAGAGTGCGCGGCAAGCGCTGCAACAGGGGGACTACGAGCGTGCCATCCGGCTCGTTGCTGATGCCCAACACCTCTACGCCGAGTTGAATGACGCACGACAGGCCGAAGTACTGGCGATCTACGCTGCACGGGCTACGCGTGGCATGCAGGCCACCAGTGTCCTGGCTCAGGCGGTTGAGTTGACGCGCGGCTTCAACTATCCACAGGCGCATCTGCAAGCCGACCGGGCCGCCGCCGAATTTGCGGCCCTCGGTGATACGCTACGGCGGAGTAACGCCGAACGGCTCCGTGATAGCCTGGCAACGCAACAGCGCCTGGTTGGGTTCGGCTTGCTGATCCTCGGAAGCTTCGGGGTGGTGCTGAGTCTGCTTGGCTGGGCTTTTCGGCGACCTGCCGAGATCTGGTAATCATGTTCCCCTCTTCGCCCAGCTATGCTGGGCGAAGAGGGGGTGTAGAACTGATCTGTTTAGACTGGCACGCTATCGGAAGGCACGGGGAAGCCCGTGCAAAGGCTTTCGACCTCACCGGCAATGCGCGTGATCAGGGCTTCATCGGTAGCATGATGGAGTACCTGCGCAATCCAGTCGGCGATCTGCGTCATTTCGGCCTCACGCATCCCCCGCGTTGTAACAGCGGGCGTTCCGATGCGAATC
This sequence comes from Candidatus Chloroploca mongolica, assembly GCF_004762035.2. Classification (GTDB taxonomy): domain Bacteria; phylum Chloroflexota; class Chloroflexia; order Chloroflexales; family Chloroflexaceae; genus Chloroploca; species Chloroploca mongolica. The sequence continues at coordinate 63,289 of NZ_SIJK02000014.1, forward strand.
CCGCTTGTCCGCACAGGCGGCTGCGGATCATCGGGGATGGCATTCTTATTGACCGTCATATGGGCACGGTCAAGGGCCTTTTGCGCCTGGGCCCCAGTAATGCCAAGTGAGGTAAGATCGAGCAGCATCAAGTGATTATCAGTACCGCCGCTGATCAGGGTCAGGCCACGGTCCATCAAGCCCGTCGCGAGGGCATGCGCATTGCGACGGATCTGGGCGGCGTAGGCTTTGAACTCGGGGCGCAGCGCCTCGCCAAAGGCGACCGCTTTGCCGGCAATGACGTGCATCAGCGGGCCACCCTGCGTACCGGGGAAGACACTTGAATTGATCACCTTCGCCAGATCTTCTTCCATCAAGATCAACCCACCCCGTGGACCACGCAGCGTCTTGTGCGTCGTGGTTGTCACCACCTGAGCGTGACCAATCGGCGAAGGATGCTCACCTGCGGCGACCAGGCCGGCGATATGGGCAATATCGGCCATCAACAAGGCCCCGACCTCATCGGCGATCTGGCGCATCCGGGCAAAATCAATCTGGCGAGGATACGCACTTGCCCCCGAGGTAATCAACTTGGGCCGCACCGTCCGGGCTTTTTGCATCAGATCATCATAATCAATCTGGCCACTAGCCAGATCAACACCATAGAAATGGACATCGTACCAGCGCCCCGAGAAATTAACGGGGCTGCCGTGGGTCAGGTGGCCGCCGTGGTCAAGGCGCATCCCGAGGATGGTATCACCGGGCTTCAAAAGAGCATTGAAGACCGCGATATTGGCCTGAGCGCCACTATGGGGTTGCACATTGGCCGCCTTGGCCCCAAACAATTCAAGGGCGCGATCAATCGCCAATTGCTCGATCTGATCAACAAACTCACAGCCACCATAGTAGCGTTTGCCAGGCAACCCCTCGGCATACTTATTGGTCAAAATCGAACCCTGGGCCTCCATCACGGCCAGACTCGTATAGTTTTCACTGGCGATCAGTTCAAGCCCTTCACGCTGACGGCGAGCCTCGTGCTCAATCGCAGCGGCAACGGCCGGATCGACCTGGCGAAGATGTTCCAGCATTGCGCTCAACTCCTTTTCTCAGGGTACAGGATACGGGCCAGGGGTACCGGCAAAGACATTCACCTGTGCCCGCGCCAAGACATCACCACGGGCATTGATATCAACGACCTCCACCGTCACCAAGCGCCCACGCTGATCAGGGATCGTCACATCAACAAAGAAACTGGCGGGCTGATCGGGTGTCCCACCAACCGCAAAAGCAAAATTGGCGATCAAACGACCACTGCCATCAATCACATTCAAGAAGAGATCGCCTTCTGACGGGAAGATCGCGGTACGACCGGCGACTTGCAACCGCGTACCAATAGTGGAGCCACTGGAAGGGCGATCAATCGTGATCTGCTGCGCACCAGTTGGGGCATAGCGGACGGAACGCTCGGTACGGGCAATGATCGCACCGGTGGTGGGATCAATTTCGGCCAATTCGAGCAAAACGCGCTCGCCATTCGGGGCACGATAGGCGAGGCGGGTGCTAAAGTTACCGGTACCGTTGGGTTGCGCAATGACGGGAATCGTCCCTCGCGCCAATTCAAAGCCATTCGGCTCATAGAAGCGATAGCGCAACGTATTGCCAGCGGGCATCCGCGTGGTGGAACCACTCACACGAATCGGACTACTGATGACGGCATTATCAGCCGGTTCACTGATCGCAATCTGCTGGCTGATTGGTGGTGGAGGCGGGGGTGGCGGTGGGATGACAAGGGCACTATCACGCACCTCGCGACCAAGCAGACCGAGCAAAATATCGAAGGGCGGGCGATTCTCGGGATGGTACTCCATGCGACGGCGCTCGAAATACTGCACCGTATAATCACGGCCATTGAGGTTCTCGACGATGAGATCAGTCACCGGATAGCCAAACCGCTCGAGGCCACCATTGCGCTGCCAATAGGTGAGGAAGCCCCCACACATATAGTAGCCCGTCTCGACAAACCCGCGGCAACCCGGCTGCGGAGGCGGGCCGAGGGGGCGGAACTGCCAAGGGCGACCCTGTTGAGCAAGCCGCTCAACACCGAGACGACCAGCGAGCACACCCTGACGTTCGCGGGAATGATCCTCAAGGCGATCGCGCTCGAACCACTGCACCGGCCCGGTCCAATTCTCAACCGTCTCGGTCTGCACTGGCGTAATCGGAAAACCAAAGACCATTAGGCCACCGTTGCGTTCCCAATACTGACGGATCGGCCCGGAGATACAGAAGCCAGTTTCAGGGAAACAGCGAGCATCGCTCTGAGCCTGGGTATTGCCAGCGGGCAACAGCGCAAGCAGAGCGGCCACGAGGACGAGCATCATCAATACACGACGCATCATACACCTCTCTTAATATCCAGCCGCCTTATCCACCAGATTCAGCAATGGTTGTCCACGTTGAAACCGCTGCACATTATCAAGGAAGAGGGCCACCTGGCGTTCGTGCATCCGCAGTGAATTGGCCGTGGCGTGAGGTGTAATCATCACATTGGGCAGGTGCCAGAGCGGGCTTGCGGGGGGCAGAGGTTCCTCGGCAAAAGTATCAAGGGCAGCGCCGGCAATACGCCCCTGTTGCAGCGCTTCGATCAACGCCTGTTCGTCAACAAGCGGGCCACGCGCCACATTAACGAGAAACGCTGACGGGCGCATCATCGCCAGCACCTCGGCATTGATCATCCCCCGTGTCTCGGGCGTCAACGGAGCCGCCACGACGACATAATCAGCTTCAGGCAAGAGGGCGTGCCAATCATTGCCCGTCACCACCCGCTCGGCATACGGTGACGGGCGGTTCGTTCGTCGGCTCCCCCAGACCCGCATGCCAAAAGCGACCGCACGTTGGGCAATAGCTTCACCGATGCCACCGATCCCAAGGATAAGCATCGTTGCGCCATACAACTCGTGCAGATCGAGCCCACGAGCCCAACGGCACTCAGCCTGTGCGGCTTGATAGGTAGGCAACTGCTTGACGCGACTCAGCAGCAGCGCAAAGACAAACTCGGCCATCGGGATCGCATGGACACCAGCGCTATTGGTAAGGATGAGATCGCGTTCAAAAATCTCTGGAACGAGCAGGTGATCAACACCTGCGCTGGGCGTATGCACCCAGCGCAGGTCGTGCGCCACCCGGATCACCTTCAGAAAGGCTTCTTGCTCGCCCCACCAGCGAAAATAGGCGACCGCCCCGGCGGGATCACCGTCAAATTCACCATCGCCATTGACCCAGACAGCGGTAAAATCATCAGTGAGCAGAGGAACGAGCAGATCCCGAATCTGGGCAGGAAGAATAAGTTTCATCAGCACAAAACCTCAACGGTCACGAGACAGCCTCTCCAGGCTTAAGGACAATGACACGCGTAGCCACACCGAACTCTTCACAGGCCGCCTCGAGGGCCTCGGGGGTACCGGTAAGGATCGGGAACGTACCAAAATGGCACGGGATGGCGTAGGGTGAACGAATCAACTTGAGGGCATAGCCAGCCTGGCGGGGATCCATCGTAAAATGATCGCCAATCGGCAGAATCGTCAGATCAGGCTTATAGAGATCGCCGATGATCTGCATATCCATCGTTGCACTTGTATCGCCGGTATGATAGACCGTGAAGCCATTGCTAAAGCGCAGCACAAAGCCAGCCGGGGTACCAAGGTTAATCAACTGACCATTCTCGAAGGCACTGCTCGAATGGTGGGCATTGGTCATCGTCACATGCACATCGGCGACTCGGATCGTCCCACCCTTATTAAAACCGATCAGTTGTTCACCAGTAATACCCTGACCCTCAAAATAATCAAGCAGATCATACTGACAGGCGATAGGAGCACCGGTACGCTGCGCAATCTCGACCAGATCGCCAATATGATCAAAATGGCCGTGGGTCACCAGGATCGCGCCCAAATTCTCGGTAACCCGAGCCTTGGTAACTTCTGGACAGACAGGATTCGCGGCGACCCAGGGGTCAATTAAAACACCTTTGCCTTCAGGTGTCTTCAGGTGAAACGTACCGTGGCCGACCCAGGTAATCGTTACATCTTTCCCGAGGATGGTCACTTGTTACCTCCTTATTCCATTGCTTACCGATCGCGTATGTGACGATCGTAGATGCTGTACGAGCATACAGGGCTACTCACGCTACCCGCATGCAGTATAACATAAGGCGCAGAGGGCGAACACGAGGGGGGAAGTGACCTAAACACCCTTTGCGCCTTTGCGTCTTTGCGTCAAATCATCAGAACCCCACCAGCACGCCGCCCAATCACATAACACCGCCCGCCTTCCCTGGCAATGTCGGTGAGCAGGTAGCGCCCCTCGGTAAAGCCGAGGTACTCGGTCAAGATGGTATCGGTGACGGTGCGCCAGCGCAAGGCAAGAGCAAGATCGGTGTGTTGCATTGTCGTCCAGTCGGCGGGAATTTCGATGGCAATGGCCGCAGCGTTGCCCGGGGTGGCGATGGGGGTGAACCCGTCGTTGAGAATAGCAAGGTCGGGGAAGTCGGTCAGCGCGGCGACGGCTGAACGCTCTGGGTGATCAACGAGACCACCTTGCCCATGGGCTGAGCGGGGTAACCAGACGAGGCCGAGCCGCGAGGCGGGCACGAGATTCAAGCTGTTCCGAAAGGGGTAGTAGGCTGGATAACAGGCCCCGGCGACCGCTCGCAGGCGCCCAAAGTTGAGCCTGGCATTGCCAAATTGGAGGGGATCGACGGTCCAGTGGATCAGGTCAAGCCCCTGGGCCAGCACCTGCCGGGCCTGGTAACGCTTGAGCATGACGGCAAGGCCCATCCGCCGTACCTCGGGCGCAATGCCCATCACCTGCGATTCGACGGCGAGATCGTGACGGTATGGCAGATCGACGTGCTTCAGGGCAGCTAGGCCAAAGCGGTAAAAGCCAAGCAGGAAGCCAACGACCCGATGTTCATAGCGTGCCACCAGCGAGGTGGCGGGCTGAAACGATGAACTGTGCAGATCATCCGGGTAACGCGCTGCCGCTGAGCCACCCCAGATTGCCTCGTGCAACCCACGGATCGCGGCGAGTTCGTGGGGTTCTGGGACGCCGAGGTCAAAGGGGCCATCAAGATGGTGCGAAGGAACCCCACGCGAGGGGCGAGTGGGATCATGCCAGATGAGACGATCAGGGGCAAGCAGCGCCTCGATCTCCCCCCGCGCAAGCGCGCCCGGATCAGGCATCCGTGCCGTATAGAGACGCTGACCCTCGTGCAGGCCACGCGGGAAGAGCAGGGCATATGCGCCGTTCGCCTGGTTTATGAGCAAGCGCCCGCCCATCCTGGCAAAGGTCGTTTTGACAAAATAATCAGGGAGCAACTGACCAGCAGATGGATCGGCCTCGGCATAGAGTGTGTCGATCAGGGTTGACCAGGTGGTGGCCTCAGGCTCAACCAAGTGCCAGGTGGTGCGCATCAGGCTTCACTGCTCCGCCGACGACGCCCAAGAATTTTGCCCGAACCACCGACACTGAGGATCGAACCGGCACTGCCGATGCTCAAGATCGAACCGGCACTGCCCACGCTCAAGATCGAACCGGCGCTACCAATGCTCAAGATCGAGCCAGTGCTAAAGGCACTCAAGATTGACCACGAACTAAACGCACTGATAATTGACCAGGCGCTAAAGGCACTGAGGATTGACCACGTACTGAAAGCACTGCGGATCCCATCGCGGAGTGAAGAACGCTGCATTGATCTACCTCGCTGATGTCATATGCTATACTCACCCTATTCTATCGCGAACAAGACGGAGTTGTGATGTCAATCCTGCCCTCTGACGTACTTGAGGCTGCGCTCAAGCGTCGTGATGAACTCTTGACCCTGGCCGAGACGCTGGTTGCCTATGATACCCCAAGTGGCGACAAAGTGCGCTGTGATGCGCTGGCCGATGAACTGGCCGCAAGGTATGCCACCCTGGGAACCGTTGAGCGCATAAACAACCCCCAGGGCGGCGACCACCTGCGCATTCGGGTCGCCGCGCCTGGCGTCACCAGCGAGGTGAAACCTGCCTTGATCCTCTGCCACTACGATACCGTCTGGTCAGCCGGAACCGTTGCCCAACGCCCGATGTATGTCGAAGGCGACCGCGCCTTTGGGCCAGGTCTTTATGATATGAAGATCAGCCTCGCGATGGCTGAGCTTGCCCTGCACTTAATCAAGGAGCATGCATGGCAACTGGCACGTCCAGTCATTCTGTTGCTGACCTCCGACGAAGAGATTGGTAGTCCAACGTCGCGGGACTTGATTGAAACGACTGCCCGTGAGTGCAATCACGTCCTGGTGCTTGAACCACCTGTCGAGCCCGACGGCGAGCTCAAGACGGCCCGCAAGGGCATCGGGATGTTCAATGTGACCATCACGGGACGGGCAGCGCATGCGGGCGTTGAGCCAGAAAAGGGGACGAGTGCGATCAGCGAACTTGCCTACCAGATCCTGGCGATCCACGCGCTCGCCGATCACGCTGCAGGAACGACGACCAATGTTGGCATTGTACAGGGAGGGACGCGGCGCAATGTGGTGCCCGCCGAGGCTCGTATGGAAGTGGACGCCCGCGTCTGGACAAGCGCCGAGGCACGTCGCCTGGAGCAGGCCTTCCAGAACTTGCGGCCTGTGACCCCCGGGGTGCAAGTCGAAGCCACAGGGAGTTTCAGCCGACCGCCGATGGAACGCACCCCGGCCTCACGCCAACTCTTTGCCGAAGCACGCCATCTTGGGGCCGCCCTGGAATTGAACCTCGGCGAAGGTGCAACGGGTGGCGGCAGCGATGGAAACTTCACCGCAGCCCTGGGCATTGCGACGCTCGATGGCCTGGGTGCCCCGGGCGCAGGGGCCCATGCCGAACACGAACAGATTAGCATCTCAGGGGCACTCGAACGCATGGCGTTGTTGATTATGCTGTTGACTCACATGTAGAAATAAACCATACAAACTTTGCGCCTTTGCGTCTTTGCGTCAAAAAAGGCCTTCTTTGCAAGGTCTTGGAACTAGATCCCTTCTCTCCGCGTCTGATCTATAAAGAGGCGTCGTGCCTACCAACACGTTTCAGTTCAGCAGGGGAGTATCACTATGCGATCGCCCATATTCATCACCATGTTGATCATCATGTTTGCCCTCGCTGGTTGTGGCGGGCAGACTGTTTCGTCTGAGTTTGAGACCATCAATGAATCGCTTATCGTAGGTAGCGCAGATAGCGGGGCCCCGATGGGCATGCCACCTGCGGCTGCCGAGCGTGGCATGGCTGATGCAGCTACAGCCCAGGAGATCGGTGCGCCGCTCCCTTCTGGCGAACGTTTGGTGATCAAGAACGGGTCGCTTTCACTCCAGGTTGAGCAGGTTTCCGAGGTAGAGGCACACATTCGCACCCTTGCCGAGCAACAGGGTGGGTATATTGTCAGCATTTCGACGAGCGGAAGTGAGGAAAATCTCTCATCTTCGATTACCCTGCGGGTTCCCGAAAATCGCTTTGATGAGACGCTGACGGCCATCGAGGGGTTGGCCCTGAAGATCTTTTCGCGTAGCGTCAGTGGCGATGATGTCACCGAAGAGTTTGTTGACCTCGAGTCGCGTCTGCGCACCCTTGAGGCCACACAGGATCGACTACTCGAACTGCTCACCCGCGCCGAAGATGTCGAGGCAGCCCTGCAGGTCAACTACGCTCTGCGCGATATTCAGAGCGAGATCGAACAGATTATGGGCCGGATGAAGTATCTGCAGCAGAGTGCAGCGATGTCAACGCTCTTTGTTGATCTGCGCCCAGTGCCACCACCACCTACGATTGTTGAAGAGGGCCAGTGGCAACCATTACGCGTCGCCCAGACGGCCCTGCGCGACCTCGTCATCTTTGGGCAGGGCCTGCTGAACTTTGGCATTGTGCTGCTCATCTGGAGCCCGCTCTGGTTGCCGCTGCTGCTGATCGTGCGCTGGGGATGGGGGCGGCTCCGTTCACGCCCACGCAAAGCTCCAGCAGCCAAAGCGACCGCCGGAACGCCGACGGGTCAGGGCGAGTGATGGTTGAAAGCACGTACGGCCAGCGTCTGCTGGCCGTACGCTTTGTTTGAGGTGACAAGGATGATCGCGGCTTACGCCTCGACGCGCACCCCACGCCAGAAGGCGACGTACCCAGCGATCTCTTTGGCGGCATCTTTGGGTTGTGGGTAATACCAGGCCGCATCCTTGTTGGTAGACCCATCAACAACGACGTTATAATAACTCGCCGTGCCCTTCCAACCACACACCGTATGGTGTGAACTCTCGCTCAGATACTCTTGCTTCACCGCCTCGGGGGGGAAGTAGTGATTGCCTTCGACCATGCGGGTTGCCTCACTCTCTGCAATGACAACCCCATTCCAGATTGCACGTGCCATAGGTCTTTTTTCCTTCAATATACTCGGGGTGTCGCCCCGCATTATCTTCTCCTTGCTGACAAAAAAGCCAACAAAAGTAGTATAACATCGTTTGCATGGCGTATAATGGAAACATGAAACACTACGTGCTTTTGCTGATCTTCACGCTTATCCTGGTGGGGTGCGGGCGGGCCGAGACCACTGCGTTGCCCCCTGATCTCCTTGAGGGGAGCACGGCCATTATTGCCGTCGAGAGCCGTTTGCTTGATCGGGGCAGTGGCAAACTCGTTGAGGGAGATCGTGCACCTGATTTTAGTTTTACGCTGCCTGATGGAACAACGCAACGCCTCAGCGATCTGCAGGGGCGTCCGGTCGTACTGAATTTCTGGGCCTCGTGGTGCCTGCCGTGCATCGAGGAAATGCCAGCCATCGAGCAGGTCTACCAGGACGCCGAGGGCGATCTGGTCGTTCTGGCGGTCAATCGCAACGAACTACCCGCCGCGATTGCGCGCTTTGCCAACACTGTTGAGGTAAGCTTCCCGCTGATTGCCGATGTCACCGGGACGATTGGCACGCGCTACAGCATCACGAGCCTACCCGTAACCTATTTTATCAATCGCGATGGGACAATTCGCGCCCGTCATATTGGTGCGCTCTCTGAAACAATGCTTGCCGAGCGTATCCAGGCTTTGGAATGAAGAAGACACATCCTGACCACCTGAACGATCCCCTCGAGGCCGTCGCTCTGCCAGGCGAACTGCGCACCGAACGGCCATGGATCTGGCTGTTCGGGGCTTTTTTTGGGGCGCTGATGCTTGCGCTCTTCTTCTGGCCAAGTGCGCCGCTTGAGTGGAAGATGTATGCGGTGGTACACGGAGTCTGTGCGCAGCAGCATAATATTTTTTTTGGCCACCTGCAATTTCCGATCTGTGCGCGGAATGCCGGGATCTATAGCAGCTTTCTGCTCACCCTGGTCTATCTTTATGCGATCGGGCGTGGGCGCGCTGGTGGTATCCCGCCGCTGCCGATCAGCCTGACGCTCATTGCCTTTGTGCTGATTATGGCTGCTGACGGCTTCAACTCGTTCTGGCTCGATCTCGGGCGCACCAACCTGTACACGCCTGACAATCGTCTGCGTACGATCACCGGCATGGGCATGGGCATCTCGATTGCGGTGATGATGCACCTGATCCTGAACAATTCATTGCGCAAAGATGTTGACAGCAATCAGCCAATTCTCACCAACTGGTTCGAGCTTGTAGGCATTATCGGGGTCAATTTTGTAGCTCTGGTTGGCATCTATAGCAACCTGAGCCTGATGTTCTGGCCGCTCGCCTTCATTGCCTTCTTTGGATTAACGGGTGTGCTCTATCTTGTCAGTCTCTTGCTGACCAGCCTGGTACTTGGCTATGAAGGGCGGGTGACTCACCTCACCCAACTCGCTCGTCCGGCGACGATCGCGCTGGTACCAACCCTGCTGATTCTGGGCACGATGGCCTCGTTCCGCTTCTGGATCGAATCGCTGGGCTTCATGTAAGAGGCTGCCTGAAAAGTCGACGGGTTGCTCCGGAGTGCCGGCTTTAGCCGGCTAAAGCCGGCACTCCAACGATCCTGACACGCTTTTCAGACAGCCTCTAAACAAGCGAGGGCTTGCTGAAGATCGGCCAGAAGATCATCAATGGCCTCAATGCCAAGCGAGAGCCGAACAAGGCCATCGGTAATGCCACGCTCAGCGCGTTGTTCGGGGGTCAGTTCGCGATGGGAAGCAAGCGCCGGCACGCTCACCAGGCTATAGAGATCACCAAGGGTTGTCGCGGGCAAAAAGAGCCGGAGCGCGTCGACAAAACGAGGAAGCGCCGTACGATCGGCAAGTTCAAAACTCACGAGGCCACCAAAGCGCCCGCCAAAAGCCGCCGCCGCCAATGCGTGGCCGGGATGCGCGGCAAGCCCCGGGTAATAGACGTGCGCCACGGCTGGATGCGTGGTGAGATAGGCGGCGACCTGGGCCGCATTGGCACACTGGCGTTCCATCCGCAGGGCCAGCGTCTTCATCCCGCGCTGCAGTTGCTGGGCCTCGTATGGGCCAAGGGTCGCCCCAAGCAGCCGTGACTGCTGCACCAGGGTTACGTGGAGCAGGCCAGTACGGGCGGCAACAATGCCGCCGGCAGCATCGCCGTGCCCGCCAAGATACTTGGTTGCACTATGCACCACCAGATCAACCCCGAGGGTCAGTGGACGTTGCAGCACCGGCGTCACCAGGGTCGCATCAATCACCAGACGCGCACCACACGTGCGGCACTGCTCCACCAATTTCGCCAGGTCAAGCACATGCAAAAGCGGATTTGAGAGCGATTCGGCCAAAACAACGGCAGGTGCATACGCTTGCATCGCCGCAGCGGTAGCCTGGGCATCGCAGAGATCTACATAGTGAACCTGGGCTCCACGCGCCCGAAACAACTCTTCGAGCAAGACAGTCGTCGAGCCATAGAGATCGCGAGCGGCCAGGATTGACGTCGGGCGAGGTGCCGTCTCGCCCCGGGGGGTCGAGGCTGCCAGCAGCGCCGCATGCAATGCCGCCATACCCGAGCTATAAGCCACCGCACCACGCGCCGCCTCGGCCTGGGCCAGGGCCTGCTCGAACGCAGCCACCGTCGGATTGCCATAGCGCGTATAGAAGTACCCCTCACCGGAGACAAAGGCAGCATCTAGCTCGTCCAGCGTCGGATAAAGATAGGTCGTCGAGGTATAGATCGGCGTCACTGTTGGCGTCGCCACCGGTGGAGCGGTGCGTTCGCCGGCATGCACCAGGCTCGTCTCGAGGTGCCAGGAGGCTTGATCCTGCTGCTCGCTCATGAATAGACTCCTCATATGCGAAAGCCCGGAGGTGCATTGCACTTCCGGGCTACTTGCGCCTGACGAGTGATCAGCTAGTAGCGATCGCGCCGACCACCACCACCACTACCGCCACCATACCCACCCCGGCTGCCGCCGCCGCCGCCGCCACCTGAGCTACGGCCACGCGCGGGCTTATCTTCAGCCTGATTGACGCGCAGATTGCGACCATCAACCTCGTGACCATCAGTGGCCCGGATCAACTCACCAATATCGGCGGCTTCCATCTCGACAAAACCAAAGCCACGCGACCGGCCAGTATCACGGTCGGTGATCACACGAGCACTCTGAACTTCACCGTGGGCACCAAAAATTTGGTTCAGCTCGGCGTCGCCAACACTCCACGGCAAATTACCAACAAACAACTTGACTTGCATTCCAACACTCCTCTGCGCAGGTACGCAGGATTCAGGGATGGCGACAGCAGCGCTGTCTCCGCTACAGTGAACCGATCGAACTCGAACAGCCGGTGGCCTGGAGAGTACCTGGCACGCTCGCTCCGGCGAACACAACAACATGCTTCGAGCGACGAAGGCTCACCGTGGAATCAGAGTGGAAATGCAGTGATGACACAGTGTATGATGTTGGCTTACGGAAGAATTGTAGCATACTTTGTCCGATCTGCAAGCGTCTTTATGCTCCCATTTTTCCAATCAGTTCACGCAACCCATTGAGCCATGCTATCCCCGTCAGCGGACGGCGTCCGGCGGGATGCAGTTCAGTCACCTCAAGGGCACCTGAGCCAGTCAGGATCAGGGGTGCCCCCGAGTCGGCACGGCCAAGCAAGGTGCCAGGGGCTTGCTCAGCGCGCACATCGGGATGGACAACCGCATTGCGTAAACGCAGATCCTGGCCTCGCCAGGTTGTCACGGTACCAGGCCAGGGATCATAGGCACGGATCATCCGCTCGATCACCAGGGCCGGCTTGCTCCAGTCAACGTGTCCATCGGCTTTCGTCAGCATCCGGGTGACCGTTGCGAGCGCATGCTCCTGTGGGCGCGGCGCAAGGCGGCCGGCGGCATAGGGCGGGATTGCTTCAACCAGCAGGCGTGCGCCAAGTCGAAAGAGTTCATCGGTAAGGGAGGCAGCACGAGCATCGGCAGGAAGCGGCACCACCGCCTGGGCCAATATTGGGCCACTATCCATCCCGGGGTCAAGCCGGATAATGGTCACCCCGGTGAACTCGTCACCGGCAAGGATTGCGCCGGTAACCGGCGTCGGCCCCCGATAGAGCGGCAGCAACGAGGGATGGATGTTGAGAAAGCCAAGCGGCGGGAGAGCAAGCACATTACGGCGCAGGATCTCGCCATAGGCAGCCACCACGCCAAGATCAGGCGCACAGGCCGCGATGGTTGCCACCACCTCGGGATCACGCAGGGTTGCAGGTTGCAGCACCGGCAGACCAAGGGCGAGCGCCGCCGTCTTGACCGGAGGGGGCGTCAACTTGCCGCCACGGCCTGCGGGACGGTCGGGTTGGGTGACAACCGCAACCACCTCGTACCCGGCAGCAACCAGCGCTTCGAGGGGATGCACGGCAAACGTCGGGCTGCCCATAAAGATCACACGCATCAGGCATCATCCTTCAACGTAGCAGACAACTCAGGAAAGCGTGTCCGTTCAGCCAGCACCACCAGGGAACGAGGCTGAACGACATAGACTTCGCTGGTAGGTTGGACGGTGCCATCGGCATCGACCGGTGCCGTGTCAACCAGCACTTCCCACGACGGATCATCAGGCCAATCGGGCAAAATGAACGGAATCGGATCATGGCCCGCATTGAAGAGGATCAAGAGGACATCGTCATGTACCGGCTGACCCTGCTCATCGACCTCTTTCATCACGCGCCCGTTGAGCAACAGACCGATACAGCGCAACTCGCTATTATTCCAGAGCCCGGGGCCGATTTCTTGACCATCGGGGCTGAGCCATTCAACATCATACTCGGCACTACCAGGATGCAACGGCCCCTGGAAGAAATTCCGGCGGTGAAGCAACGGATGCTTACGGCGCAGCGCAATCAGACGACGTGTAAAGGCCAGCAGAAGATCGGCTTCGGGATCGGGGGTCCAATCGAGCCACGAGATCGGATTATCCTGGCAATAGGCATTATTATTGCCACCCTGGGTACGACCGCGCTCATCACCAGCGACAAGCATCGGCGTGCCCTGCGAAAGGAAGAGCGTCGCGAGGAAATTGCGCATCTGGCGCAAGCGCATCTCACTGGTGACGGGTTCTTCGGTTGGACCCTCGACCCCACAATTCCAGGAATTATTGTGGTTATCGCCATCGCGATTATCTTCGCCATTGGCGCTATTATGTTTCTCGTTATAGCTAACAAGATCGCGGAGGGTAAAGCCATCGTGGGCCGTCACAAAATTGATGCTATGGTACGGGCGACGCCCATTATGCCGATAGAGATCCATCGAACCCATAATGCGCGACGCAAACTCGGCGGCCTGAGCGCCGTCACCCTTCCAGAACTTGCGCACATTATCGCGATATTTGCCATTCCACTCGGCCCAGGGTGAGGGGAAACGCCCGACCCAATAGCCATCGGGACCAACGTCCCACGGCTCGGCAATCAATTTGACCCGTGAAAGCACCGGATCGAGCTTGATTACATCAAAAAAAGCACTTGGCCGATCGCCCTCGCCACGCACGAGGGTTCGCGCCAAATCAAAGCGGAAGCCATCGACATGCATCTCCGTGACCCAATAGCGGAGGCTATCAATCACGAGCTGCAAGACACGAGGATGGGTTGTATTGAGACTATTGCCGGTACCGGTGTAATCCATATAGTACCGGGGACCATCGGGCACCAGGCGATAGTACGAGGCATTGTCAAGCCCACGGAAAGCAATCGTTGGGCCAAGCTGATTGCCCTCACCGGTATGGTTATAGACCACATCGAGGATCACCTCGATCCCGGCAGCGTGGAGTTGCTTGACCATCTGCTTGAACTCGGCGACCTGTTCACCGCGCCCACTCTTGCGGGCATACCGGGGATCGGGCGCAAAAAAACCGAGGCTCTGATAGCCCCAGTAATTGGTCAGTTCACGCTCAACGAGAAACTGATCATTAAGGAAATGATGGATCGGCAGCAACTCCACCGCCGTCACCCCAAGATCTTTGAGATACGCAATGGCCGGTTTGCTCGCCAGGCCAGCGTAGGTACCACGCAACTCTTTCGGCACATCGGGATGCTGCATCGTAAAGCCCTTGACGTGCAGTTCATAGATGACCGATTCGTGGAGCGGGATATTAGGATGGCGATCATCGCCCCAATCAAAGCGTGGATCAACGACCACCGAACGAGGCACATACGGCGCACTATCGCGTTTGCCGATCGTCAGATCGGTGTACGGACTGCCCACCCGATAGCCATAGAGCGAATTATCCCAGGCGATAACACCAGAAAGCGCATAGGCATACGGATCGATCAAGAGTTTATGCGGATTAAAACGATGTCCGTGGGCAGGCTGATAAGGGCCATAGACACGATAGCCATAGAGTTGACCGGGGGCAAGACCGGGGAGATAGCCATGCCAAATATCCTCGGTGCGTTCGGGCAAAACGATGCGTGTCAACTCACGAGGGGATGCAGGATCGGCAAAGAGACAGAGTTCCACCCTAGTAGCATGGGCCGAAAAGAGGGCAAAATTGACGCCCTCGCCGTCCCAATGAGCCCCAAGTGGATAGGGTTTTCCAGGCCAGATCGAGGACATAAGCTATGAATCCTTATCCTTCTTCTCACGCGAGCGAAAGACAATCACAATTGGCGTACCGCCAAAACCATAGCGCTCACGGAGGCGATTTTCGAGATAGCGGCCATACGACCAATGGACAAGATTGCCATCATTGGCAAAAAAGAGGAAGACCGGCGGTTCCACCTGGGGTTGCACCGCATAATAGAGCCGGAGATGGGCGCCTTTCTGCACCGCCATCGGAGGCATATCGAGGACAGCCTGGCGGAGAAAGGCATTGAGTTCACCGGTGGGCACGCGCTTGAGGCGTTGATCCTGGATTTCATGGGCAAGCTGAACAATGCGTCCGGTGCGTTGCCCATCGAGCGCCGAGATAAAGAGCAACGGCGCATACGAAATAAACTTGAAGGCCTCGCGCACGCGGGCCTCAAACTCATAAAACGTCTGATTATCCTTCTCAATCGCGTCCCATTTGTTGACCAGAATAGCGACGCCCTTGTTCGCATCAAGGATCATCCCGGCGATATGGGTATCCTGGGCGGTCACGCCTTCTACCGCATCAATCAGGAGCAGGGCGACATCACAGCGCTCGATCGCCCGGAGGGCACGCAAGACCGCATACTTCTCGATCCCCCATTCGATCCTACCCGAACGCCGGATCCCGGCGGTATCAATAAGCGTCACCGGCTCGCCATCAACCATAATCGTCGTATCAATGGCATCACGGGTTGTGCCGGGAACCTCCGAGACAACACTGCGCTCGGTGCCAACCAGGCGATTGATCAGACTCGACTTGCCCACATTTGGGCGCCCAACAATCGCAATGCGCAGATGGCGCTCGGTCTCTTCTTCGGGTGGGCGCTCGGGCAACAACTCAACGAGGCGATCAAGCACATCACCCGTTCCGAGGCTATGAAAGGCACTCATCGGAATCGGATCACCGAGGTTTAGTTCATAAAACTCAACCGCATCGAGCGAACGTTCGACGCTATCACACTTATTGACCGCAAGCACAACCCGCCTGGACATCGGACGCAAAATCTCGGCAACCTCACGATCAGCCGTCGTCAACCCATCGCGTCCGTCCACCATAAAAATCATCGCATCGGCCTGATCAATCGCCAGTGTGGCCTGTTCACGCGTCCGGCGAGCCAACTCCTCACTGGGAAGCTCAGGATCATCGCGGCCAAAGAGCAAGCCTGCGGTATCAACAACCGTAAAATCGCGTCCATTCCAGAACGTCTCGCCATAGAGGCGATCCCGGGTGGTGCCGGGTTCATCTTCAATAATTGCGCGTCGCTCACCAATCAACCGGTTAAAAAAGGTTGATTTACCGACATTTGGCCGCCCGATGATCGCGACGATTGGTTTTGCCATAAGAACCTCCATGCGCCCGTCTGGCGCACCATCTCGTGGCATTATACCAAAGGCGCTTGATCTGTGCGGCGAGGGGGGGTTGGGGCCAGCGGTTCCAAAGAAAAAAGGTTCTTCTGGGGAAAGATGCCAGCTTTGCTAGCATCTTTCCCCAGAAGAACCCCGGATTTGAGGGCGACAGCCCTAAAACAAAGCATTCGCCAGTTTACGCCGGTAGGCGGGCACCAGTGGATGCTCATCACCGAGCAACGCAAAGAGACCAAGCAACGCTTTGCGGGCCCCATCGTCGTAGAACGTACGGTCACGCATCACAATCGCCAACAGATCATCCATGGCACTGCTGTAATCACCACGCCGTACCGCCTGAGACGCCTGCTGGTAACGCAAGACCAGTTCGGAAGGCGGGATATCGGCAGGCATGTCAGCGAAAAAATCCTTCAAGGGGAGTGCGGCCTGCGCTCGTGCAAAAAACGGCGAGCCGGCTGGCACCTGGCGGAAGGTTTCGACGCCCTCGGGTTCACCCTGGAGCATCAACAATCGCCCGAGGGCAAACAGCGCCTCGGCATCATCGGGATCATCGCCAAGAATGAGGCGATAGCGCGCAATCGCACCCTGAGGATCGGTCGTTTCGAGTTCGCGGGCCGCCTCAAGCAACGAACCACCCGGAGTGCTCTGCTCACCAACAAAGCCCTTGAGCCAGGTTCGCACCTGTGACTCGGGCAACGCGCCAACAAACTGCTCGACGACCTGACCATTGCTGACCGCCATCACCGCCGGAATGCTCTGCACACGAAACGCCTGCGCAAGCCGCTGGTTCTCATCAACATTGACTTTGGCGAGAATCCAGGCCCCCTTTGCTTCAGCAGCGAGCCGTTCGAGGGTCGGGCCAAGCGTGCGACACGGTCCACACCAGGGTGCCCAGAAGTCAATCACGACTGGAACTTCGCGTGAGCGCTCGATCACTTCCTGTTGAAAATTACGCTCATTCACCTCAACAGTGCCCGCCTTGCCTGCCTCGCCGGGCTGCTTCGTCATACCGCTCAACATAAAACTCCCTCCGCAAATCTTGCTTATCTTCCTTTTATGATCGAGCCAGCGCTCTCATATCTATACCACATGCTGACTCATCGGCTAACTTCGTTGGCCTGTTGGTCAGCATGGCCGATACCCCCCCCTAGTATAGCAGATTTTCCGCTCGACGGCACACGTCTGCGGTGAAGCACCTGATCACCGCAAGACATCGATCCGTGGACGCACCCAGTAGATGCCTTGCGCTGTTGCAGGATCACTGGGGACGATGCGCATCGTCAACCGCCCCGGTTGTCCCGCAAAGGCCGAAAGGTCGGCAAAGATAGGCAACAATTCACCATCGGGTTCTTTGCTCGCTTCAAAGATAAGTTCGTCGTTGAAGCGAATCGTCACCGTGATCGGTGAACTGGTGATCTCTTCGGCAAAACCGAGGCTACCCACCAGGATCTGGCCGCGGATGAGGGCCGGGATAGCATATTCGCCCTGGATAAAGACGTTTTCACCCGGCTGAGGACGCAGTAACCCGCCGCTCAGCGGGGGCACGGTGTAGAGTAAACCGCGATACTCAACGCCATCTTCCAGGGTCGCATCGAGCAGATCGACCCAACCCCCTTGACCCGAGCCGAGCAAAGGGCGTCCGAAGCGAACCGTGCCTTGATCGGTGCTCCAGGCCGCATCACGGGCCAGGCCTGCCAAATCGATCGTGCCAAACGAAGGCGGGACTTCGGTCGTCGCCGTCGGCAACGGCACGGGGGTAGCAGTTGGGGGCGGCACCGCCGTTGGCGGGGGCAGCGTGGTCGGCACCGCCGTTGGCGGGGGCAGCGCGGTCGGCACCGCCGTTGGCTCGGGCAGCGCGGTTGGCACCGCCGTTGGCTCGGGCAGCGCGGTCGCGGTCGGCTCGGGCAGCGGGGTTGCCGTCGGTGGTGCAACCGTGACATAGATGATCGCAACCGTCTCTTGCGCCCCAGCAAACGCCCGCAGCGTAAAATCGGTGCTCTGTTCAGGGCGAAATTCGCGCTGGCCTTGCGGTGGGACATCACCGAAGCGATCAATCACAATGCGCTCGGCCCCAATGACGCTCCACGTCACAACGACCACTTCCCCTGGCGCAGTCAGATCGGGGGTTACGGTAAATTGTTGAATCGTCGGCGCACCAGGTTCAGGCGTGGGAAGCACGGTCGGCGGGAGAACAGGGAGGGTCGCCGTGGCAGGTGGCAAGGTAGCCTCGTCGTCGCCTCGATTGGCGAACAATAACCCGGTGGCGAGCAGGCCAACGAGCACAATAGCCGCAAGTAAGGCGAGCGGCAACCAACCCGGCAGGCTCGCGAGGTGCACAAATTCAGCCTCGCTTACGAGCGGTGCGCCCTCTTCGCGTTCAGCGCGGATGGTGAAACGCCGTGCCTGCGGCCCCCCAAAGAGCCGCCCGGCAGCTTCAACCGTCAGATTGATGCGTGCAGTCTCACCTGGATCAAGCCGAATTTCGTCGCGTTCGAGCACAAAACCGAGGGTTTCGTCTTCATCGGCAAAATTGAGCAGATAGACAGCGGAGGCATTGCCAGTATTGCGAACCAGAATCTGATACCGGGCTGCTTTACGACTCTCGTCACGAGGTGGCGTAATGCGCAGATCGCCCCCCGTATAAGGCAAGACGGTCCACCACATCCGGGTGGTACTCGATTCACCCGTGCCACTGAGCGCACGAGCACGCAAAATAACGGTATAGTCCCCCGCTGGCGCCTCGGAGGAGCGTGGCACACTGATCAGCAAGGACGTCGTTGCCTGTGATCCAGGATCAAGCCGAAGAACCACCGCCTCACCGTCGCGCAGCCAAGCCCCAGGAGCACCCTCAACGGTCAGCCGCACCTCTTCGCTAACCCGTCCAGTATTGGTCAAACGCACCGGCAGCACGACCGAGCTCCCCGGGGTCAGGGTGATCCGCTCTTGCTCAACGCGCACCTCAATGCGTCCCCCGCCGGTTGCCAGCGTTGGGGCCGTACCTGAAGCAACTGGCGCGGGCGGCACAACTGGCACCTCACTCAACAGCGTCGGTTCGGGTTGCGACGCGATCCGCAGGGTAAATGGCCCCACCCGCAACGGAGCCTTGCCATCCCAGGGAACGGGGGTCTGCGGCGGCAGGCGCACATCGTTGAGGCTCGTTCCATTGCTTGAGCCAAGATCCGTTATGGTATACCCGACATCCGTACGCTCGATGCGGAGATGATCGCGTGAGACCTGCGGATGATCGAGAAAGAGGCGGTGCTCGGGCGCGCGACCGGCAACCATTGCGCCGATTGGCACCTCGATTTCGCGGAGCACGCCACCCTGCGAGCCAATAATCTGCAAACGCGGGAGGGGGGCATCTTCAAGGGGTGCGGTAATCCGTACGGTTGGCGCATCCGCCCCACCAGGCAGCGCATAGCGCCCCGGCTCGGTCTGCGCCTCGGAGGATCGAGGCGCAGCCGCCGGCGCCGAGCCAACGGCACGGAGCGTCGCCGCAAGGGCGATCGCGTCGGGGAAACGATCCTCGGGGCGTTTGGCAAGACACCGAAGCACAATTGCCTCGACATCAGCGGGAAGTTGCGGACGCACCATCCGTGGTGGCACAGGCTGCGTACGCAGATGTTTGGGAATTGCCGCCTCGACCGTATCAACCCGGAAAGGCGGCACGCCCACCAGAATTTCGTAGAAGATCACCCCAAACGTATAGATATCCGAGCGCCCATCGAGCACCTGGCCGCGACACTGTTCAGGAGAAAGATAGGCTGGCGCAACAAACGCCTCTTCGGGCAACACCGCCGCCAGGCCAGCCTCAGCCACTTTGAGCAACGTGGGCGGCCCGGTCTCCCCCACGTCAACCAGCAGACTCTCCGGCCTGAGCGCACCGTGCAGCAGGCCATTGGCATGAAGATGGGCAAGGCCATCAGCGACCTGAGCCATCAAATGCAACCAGACCTCAAGTGGCAACTGATCGCGGAGCGGAGAGCCAAGCAAGTCGCGCAGACTCCCACCGTTCAGCATCTCACCAGCGAGGTAGACGCGGTCAAGCGCCTCATCAATATCATAGATCGCGGCCAGGTTGGCATGGCCTAGCGCAGCCACTTCACGGAGCACTGCCAGGAGGCGGGGCTGCAAGCCGGGACGGGCAAGCGCCGCCGGGTCAAAGATCTTGAGCCGGGCGGGTCGCCCGAGGCGAAGATGACTGGCACGATAGACCGGGCCCGTTGCCCCAGCAAAAAGCAGTTCCTCTACCTGATAACCACCAAAAATTTGCCCAACCAGATCAGTCATGCTTCTTCCTTCTTCAGCGCATTTCGCTCCAACCAGAGGTGACAAGGTCATAGCAGCCAGGCGCGACAACCGACGGACTTGTACAGTTTAACTTGCGGCACGCTCAAGCGTCAACGCACGATACCGTACCAGATGAGCAGGCCGATCAATATCGAGGGCGAGCGTTGGTGACTGATAGATCGTGACGTGCAACCCACGTGCAGCGGCCTCGGCCTGATGGCGCATCGCACTTGCGAGGCCAAAAGAGAACGGAATGAGCGCCTGGCGGCGCAAACCGAGCGCATTGGTACCCTCGTTAGCGGCATCGGGGGCAATGACGGCATCGGCTCCAGCGGCCAGCAGCGTCGTCATTGCCACGGCATCCTCGGGCGTCATCAGCGGCACATCGCCCGGAACGACCAGCACCGCCTCGGCACCAGCGGCAAAAGCCGCAGTGCGCGCCTGCTCAAGCGCCAGATTGAGTTCGCCCCCAATCTCGTGGAGCACCGACGCACCCCAGGCTGCGCCAGCCTCAAGCACCACCGGGTCGGCACTGACCAACCAGATCACCTCGAACCCGATCGCAGGATCGCGCAGGGTACGCAAAACACGCTCGAGCATCTCGAGCACCAGGGCATGGCGCGCCGCCGGGGTCAGCACCTCGGCCAGGCGACTCTTGGCCTGATAGAGCGTCTTGACGGGCACGATCGCGTGGAACTTCATCCGGCACCAGGGTTCGCATCAGGTGCAGGCCCATGCCTCGCCTGGCGCACCTGATCCGCCAGTGCAAGCGTTACCGCAGCAAGATGGGCCTTTTCGGCGGGGCCACGCATAATCGTATCCGTGACCGCAACCTGAAGACCGAGGGCCGCAATCGCTGGCGCAAGGTCAGCGTCAACCTGGTCAATCACGATGCCATCAATCAAATCGGCGTAGGCGCGGGCCACCCCAAGGGCCGAGACCTCCATCCCCATGGCTTGCATCAGTGGTGCAGCTGGCCCCTTGATAGCCGCGCCACCGACAATCGGGCTCACCGCGACCACCGGCACCCGCGCCGAGCGGATGGCCTCGCGCATCCCGGGGAGGCTGACAATCGGGCCGACACTGACGACCGGATTGCTTGGCGCAATCAAGATTGCCTCGGCCTCGGCACATGCCGCAAGCGCATCAGGGCTAGGCAACGCCCGGCCGGCGGCGTGGAGGCGCACCCCGGTCACACGATCCTGGGCACGACGGCGGACGAAATACTCTTCAAAATGCATCTCGCCCACGGGCGTCAGAATATGGGTTGGCGCGGGATCATCGCTCATCGGCAGAAGCTTGACCGCCACCCCGAGCGCCTGGCAAAACTGATCGGCGATTGCGGTCAACGACTCCCCTTCACTCAGCAGCGCCGTACGCCGGATATGGAGGGCAAGATCGCGGTCGCCGAGCTTGAACCAGGTCGGCCCACCAAGGCGGCCAAGCCACTGCATGCACTCATCGGTATCACCAGCAATGCCCCAGCCCTGCTCACGATCAATCAGATCGGCAAGCGTACACGTCACAATATCAAGATCGGGCGAAATCACCAACCCGTGCAACACAAAATCATCACCTGTATTGACAACTGCCGTCACTGTCGCGGGTGGCACCACCTGCACCACCCCCTCAAGAAAACGTGCTGCGCCCACCCCGCCAGCGAGCACTGTGAGCATACTGCTTCCTTTATCTCTAAAGCGAGCCACTGCTTCGCTCTGTTCCGAAGACAAGGTTTCAGGGAGCTTTCCAGTTTACGCTCATCGTAGTGCCGACTTCAGTCGGCTTCCGGCTCAGCCGACTGAAGTCGGCACTACCGTCGAGTGTAACGCTGATCCGGCCCTTCTGAAACCATGCCTAAGCAACAAAACCCGCCTGAGACCTCACAGGTCTTGAAGACCTGTGAGGTCTTACACCCTGTTTTTGGCCCGCAGGCCATGTAGTACTCAGGGTGACACAACCCCAGAAAACGTCGTTCACCCACCACTGAAGTCTGTCAACATGGTACAGGAGATATGCATCAGGCGCAACCACACTTCCCCTCAAAACATGCGCAAACGACGCAGCCAGCGCAAAGGGTAGCCAAACGCCCGCGCCCCCAACGCGCCGCCATCAAGCATCAGACGCACCCGGCTCAACGCAATTGCATCGGTCTCGCGACGCAGCGTCAAGCGGGTAGGTAGATCGGAGGTATTGACAATGGTGATCGCTTGGCTCCAGACATCGGTGCGCCAATTGCGGATCAAGCGGGCCGTACACCATTCGTCAAGCGGGCCAGCAGCAAGATCAACGAACTGCATCAGGCGGGCATAGGGGGCAACAACCTCGTCTTGCACACGATCAATCGTCTCACCAATCACCACATTGACCATGGCATGATCGTCAAAACGCAACCTACGCCCGGCGGGTGACAGATCCGACCACTCTGGTTCAAGCATATCGGCGATTACCTGTACCAGATCATAGTTAATATGGGCATTGATGCCAAGGAGCAGATGTTTAATCAAAGGGGTTGTCGGTTCTTTCGCCAGATCAAAGGCATACTGCCAGACCACCGGGAGATCGACGGCAGCGTGATCATACGCTTCAATAGCCGTGAAATAGTAGCCCGCAAAATTATGGATCAGATCCCCGACCCAGGCTGGATCGTGAAAGCGCCCGTTCGCGACACCCAGGATCATATTATCGGTCATCCGCAGATAGCACGCCAGGAAAACCGCACGCTGATCGCCAACGCTTTCCCAGGCGGCAATTTGCGTAGTCATACTTGCAAGAAGCTCACCATCTCTCGTCATCGCCAGGCACTCCCTCCAAACTATTCCCAATGCACCACGAGTTCATCAAGCGAACGCCGTGGACGGCGGACAGGATCGCGGGCGGGATACCCAAGCGGGATCAGCGCATGGGGCGCAAGGTCATCGGCAAGGCCGAGGGCCGCCCGTACGGTCGCCTGGCAGAAGAGGGGCGCACACATCCAACCTCCATCAAAGCCCTGGGCATAGGCCGCCAGGAGCAAATTCTGCACCGCGCACCCAAGGCTCTGGATCGCCATGATATGCTCGGCGTCCTGGCGTTCAGCATCGGGATAGACATCAAGATCGGCGAGGTAGAGGCAGGGCACAATCACCACGGGCGCGCCCGTAATGCGCTCGTGGGATTTACGAAAACGCAGGTCAATCGTCGCCGCATCCTGCCCATCGAGAGACAGTTGGCGTCGCCACTCGGCCCCCATCGCATCGGCAAGGCGCAGCTTGGCCTCAGGCGTGGTCAGCACCACAAAACGCCAGGGCTGGCGGCCATGCGGCGACGGGGCCCAGCGAGCCGCTTCGAGGAGAAGCTCAATCTGCTCACGCGTCAGTGGATCAGGGCGAAAGGCGCGCACACTGCGACGCCCACGGATCAAGGTTAACCATTCCATAGCAGCAACCCTAGCGAAAGAGATCAAACCGTGGCTCGCGGATCAATTGTTGCGCACGGGCCTCGTCATCGCGGGTATAGCTATACCCACGCACGAGAGCCACCGGAACGCGGTCAATCTTGCCCATCACCAATTCGGCGGCACTGGCAAGCTCGTCGGCAACCGCGATCACCGAGGCATGCATGGTATAGCCATAGGGATCATCGATGCCACCGTAGTCGCTGAGCGGCTTGAGGCCAGCGCAGCCAATGGCAACATTGACCTGGCCTTCGCGCCACGGTCGCCCGAAGGTATCCGAGATGACGACGGCGACTTCAGTGCCCGTCGCCTCGCGCAGCGCGGCTCGCAACGCACGGGCACTGGCATCAGGATCAACTGGCAACAGACAGACGATCTGCCCACCGGCAACATTCGACTCATCCACACCACTATTGGCGCAGACGAGACCGTGGTGCGTCTCGGTGATCAAAACCCCATTCGCCATCCTGACAATGCGGCGGCTCTCGCGCAGCACCACCTCTTGAAAGTTGGCCTCTTTGCGACCCTGGGCCGCAATTTGATGCGCAAACGCTGAAGGCTCGATGGTCGCCGGATCAACCAGACGACCCTCGGCCTTCGAGACAATTTTGTGGGTCACGACAAGCACATCGCCATCAAGCAAGGTCAGCCCACTGGTTTCAAGTGCCGTAAGTAGAAGCGTCGCCAAATCATCACCGGGGGCAACCTCACCGATGCCGTGAACAGGAAGAATGCGGATCTCAGACTGCATAGCGAACCTTATAAATAACGACCGGCAATCAGCTGCAGACGCTCGCGGGCTTCAGCAGGGATGCGTGTACGGTCAGTCAGAATAGCCGTTGCCAGCGCACTGTGGGCAGCGCTGACAAAACCATCGCCGATCAGCGTGACCGCATGGGCGACAATCTGTTGGGCCAGCGTCGCGTTGGCAAGCAGCACAGCAACAACCGCATCAACCGTCACCGCATCGTGGTTGGGATGCCAGACATCGTAGTCGGTGACCATCGCCATCGTTGCGTAAGCAATTTCGGCTTCGCGGGCGAGCTTGGCCTCGGGCAAAGCCGTCATGCCAATCAATGCATGCCCACGGCGGCGGTTCTCTTCGCTCTCGGCGATCGTCGAAAAAGCCGGGCCTTCCATCACCACCAGCGTCCCACCGCGATGCACCGTCGCCCCGGCTGCTTGTGATGCCTCGTACAGCCGCTCGCAAAGCAATGGGCAGAAGGGTCGCTCAAAGCCAACATGCGCTACCACGCCCCCTTCAAAGAAAGTGGCCGGACGAACGCCTTTTGTTCGATCAAAAATCTGATCAGGGATCACAACCTGCCCGGGGGCATAGTCTTCGCGCAGCGAGCCAACCGCACTCACCGAGATCAGGTATTGCACCCCGAGTTGCTTGAACGCATGAATATTGGCCCGTGCGGGCACCTCAGATGGATTCAGGCGATGGCCGCGACCGTGACGCGGCAAAAAGGCGACCCGTTTGCCAGCGATCGTGCCAAGCACAAACTGGTCACTTGGCTCACCATACGGCGTCGTGAGCGCGACTTCCTCAACGTCAGCCAACCCCTCCATCCCATACAGTCCACTGCCACCAATGACGCCAATCATTGCCTCAGGCATGAAATGCTCCTCTTCCAGGTTAGAATCTACCATACCAAGAGTATACCCGATCTCCAGGCAGACAGCTTTGCGCTACAATACCCGCAGAGAACTTCTACGTAAAGGAGCTTGTTATGCGTGCTGTTGAACTGCATTACCAGGCGCATGCTGGTGGTGAACCAACCCTGCTCTTGATGCATGGCTTGACCGCTAATTGTCGCTGCTTTGATGTCGTGGCCGCACACCTGGCGCCGACCTTCGGCGTCATTGCGCCTGATCTGCGTGGGCGCGGGGCGAGTCCCAAGCCAGATGAGGGCTATTGTATGGCAGATCATGCCGCTGATATCCTGGCGCTGCTCGACCAACTGGGAATCGAGCGTAGCATCATCGGCGGGCATTCATTTGGTGGCTTGCTTTCGCTCTACCTTGCGGCCAACTATCCCGAACGGGTTGCGGCTGTCATCCTGATTGATGCCGCGATCAGCGCGGCAAGCGAACGAACCCGCGAACTGATCCGGCCTGCGCTCGCCCGCCTCGAACGCTCGTACCCTTCCTTTGAAGCCTTCCTGGATCTGATCCGGGCCGCACCCTACTATGACGGGTGGATATGGGATCCAGCGGTCGAGAGTTATTATCAGGCGGATGTGGCGACCGAGGCTGATGGCAGCGTCCATCCTCGGGCGCGTCCTGCCCATATTGCGGCGGCTGCCGATGGGGTCATTGCCGAACCCTGGCGCGAACACCTGGCACAGGTTAGCTGTCCCGTCTTGATGCTGCATGCCACGGGATCATACGGCCCTCTAGGTGCCCCACCGATCTTCAGCCAGGAACAGGCCGACGAAACGCGCAGCCTGCTCAGCAACTGTACCTACATCCATGTTCCCGGCAATCACCAGACCATGCTCTATGGCACAGGCGCAGAAGCCCTTGGCGCGGCGATCAGCCGCTGGATCTTTGAAATGTAGTATTTTTAGGTAGGATGACCTGGATACATAAGCAAATAGTGATGACCATACAAAAGCCGGAGGAATAGTCATGTTTACAGGTATTGTCGAAGAGGTAGGACGGGTAATCCAGATTGTCGGTGATCAAGAACGTGACAACATCCTGACGATTGCGAGCCGCGTCGCTCGCGAGGGAGCGCGTCTCGGTGACAGCATTGCCATCAATGGGACGTGTCTCACGGTGACGGATCTCGCGACGGATCAGTTTCGTGTGGGGCTGAGTCCTGAAACCCTGCGCCGTACCAATCTCGGACAACTGCAGGTCGGCGACCCAGTCAATCTCGAACGCTCGCTGACCTTTGGCGGACGGATGGGAGGGCATTATGTCCAGGGCCATGTGGATGGCATCGGCGTAATCGTTGGGGTTGTCCCCGAGGGTGATGCAAAGCGCATCCGCATTCAACCACCAAGCCAATTAATGCCCTATATCGTTGAGAAGGGCTATATCGCGGTTGATGGGGTAAGCTTGACAGTGGCGGATCTGGACGAGACAACGTTTACCATCGCGATGATCGCCTACACCCAACAGGCCGTCATCATGGGGCAGCAGACCGAGGATGCCATCGTCAATCTGGAGGTCGATATCATTGCAAAGTATGTCGAGCGCCTGACCCAGGCGTACCGTGGCGAGGCATCCTAGTGCCTCGCCACGTGCTGTACCTGCGGTAGCGTTGCGTTCCTGTTCGTCGGAGGTGATGCGCATCTACTTGGGCGAGCCCACTCATACGATCGGCCCGTCAGCTATGACGAAGCGGTGCGGGGACTTGCCCAGGGCACATCAGGTTTAGCAGCGCGGGCATTCGCAGCGCGGGCGGCGACAAAGAGGAAATCTGAGAGCCGATTGAGATAGATCAGGATCTGTGGATTGACATCTTCATCTTCGTGCTGAATAAGACTCACGACCCAGCGTTCTGCACGGCGACAGATCGTACGAGCGAGATGAACATGGGCAGCCGCAGAGGTACCACCGGGCAGAATAAACTGGCGCAGCGGCGCAAGTTCGGCTTCCAACTGATCAATTGACGCCTCAAGAAACGCAATCTCGGCCTCAGAGACACGCGGAACAAGGGCATGTTCACCAGGAGTGGCAAGATCGGCACCCACAACAAAGAGTTGATTTTGAACTTCAGACAGCAACGCATCTAACCCGGCATCGAGCCCCGAGGCACGGGCAACACCAACAGCAGCATTGCACTCATCGGTCGTACCATAGGCATGGACACGCAGGTCATCTTTTGGCACGCGCTGACCACCAAAAAGGCCTGTTTCGCCGCTATCGCCAGTTCGTGTGTAGATTTTCATGTTTTTCTTTTCATCACTGAAACACAAAGCCAGCAAAGCTGGCTTTGTGTTTCGTAACATAGACATCCTCTAGAGTCATTGTACAATGAGGCCCATGCTTTGACAAGACAGCGATTTCCAAACCTCAGAGCTCTCCGATGGTTGGCAAGCTATGCTATACTGCCTGTAGGATCAGTTGTACCTGTTTCACAGGCGAACCGCTTCGGCAACTTGCGAATCTATTCGTGCGAGCGGGTTGGACAGATGACCCGCCGATGACGCGGAATGGTCTGTCGTTCCGCACCGATGGGTGCTATCTTGTACATGCTTCAGGATCACGATGATAAGCCCGCTCATGAGTGCGGGGTTTTTGGCATTGTTGCCACCGACGCTGATGTCGCACGCTTGACCTTTTTTGGGCTCTATGCGCTGCAACATCGCGGGCAAGAGAGTGCCGGAATCGCGGTAGCAAATGGGCGTACGATCCGTTCGCACAAAGCAATGGGTCTGGTTTCCCAGGTTTTCAATGAAGAGAATTTGCGCCCACTGACCGGTCATCTGGCGATTGGACATACGCGCTATTCAACAACCGGGTCGTCACGCCTCGAAAATGCCCAGCCGTTTGTGGTCGAGAGTGTGCTCGGGCCACTGGCAGTGGGGCATAACGGCAATCTGACGAATGCGGCAACCTTGCGCCAGGAGTTGCTGACGCGTGGCGTTGGGCTCACCGGGTCGAGTGATTCTGAGGTGATTACGCAGATGCTCGCCGGTGGTGAAGGACGTACCTGGGAAGAGAAATTTAAGGTTTTTATGGTGCGCGCCCAGGGGGCCTACTGTCTGACGGTCTTGACCCGCGATGCCCTTTTTGCTGTCCGTGATCCGCTTGGTCTCCACCCGATGTGCCTTGGTCGTCTCGGTGAGCGAG
The DNA here is from genome assembly GCF_004762035.2 of Candidatus Chloroploca mongolica. Classification (GTDB taxonomy): domain Bacteria; phylum Chloroflexota; class Chloroflexia; order Chloroflexales; family Chloroflexaceae; genus Chloroploca; species Chloroploca mongolica. The sequence continues at coordinate 92,200 of NZ_SIJK02000014.1, forward strand.
GGTGGGTGGTTGCCTCAGAGAGTTGTGCGCTGGGCACGATCGGTGCATCGTTTGAACGGGAGATCGAGCCGGGCGAGATCCTGATGATCACCACGGAAGGACCGCGCACAATCGCGCATATGCCGGCGCATAAACCCGCCGAGTGCCTCTTTGAGTATATCTATTTTGCCCGCCCTGATAGTCTGTTGCACGGCAAAGCGCTGCACGCGGTTCGCGTCGCGCAAGGGCGTGAGTTGGCTCGTGAGGCTCCCGCCGAGGCTGATGTTGTGATCCCAGTACCCGATAGTGCCACCCCAGCGGCGATTGGCTATGCTCAGGCGTCGGGCTTGCCCTATTCAGAAGGTCTCATTAAGAATCGCTATATCGGGCGGACGTTCATTCAACCTGATGACCAGTTGCGTCAGGTGGGCATTGCCCTGAAATTCAATGCCCTGACCGATAATCTGGCTGGCAAGCGCGTGGTCATGATTGACGATAGCATTGTGCGGGGCAATACCAGTGGGCCGATTGTCCGGCTCTTGCGTGAGGCAGGGGCCAGCGAGGTTCATGTGCGGGTTTCGTCACCTCCCATCCGCCATCCCTGTTTTCTTGGGGTCGATATGGCAACTTATCCCGAATTGATTGCCCATCGCCTGACCATTCCCCAGATTTGTGAGCATCTTGGGGCCGATAGCCTCGCCTATCTGAGCCTCGAAGGGCTGATCAATGCCAGTCGTCACGGGGATGACACGTTCTGCCGTGGCTGTTTCACCGGCAAATATCCCGTTGACATTGAGCTGGTCAATAAAGAAATTTTTGAGTTGCGCTAGCAACATGAGGTGGAGCGACAACCTCGGATGCAGATACACGAACTTCATATAACGATCGAGGGCATTGCTCAAGGCGGGGATGGGGTAGGGCGGAGTGACGGGATGGTGGTCTTTGCGCGTGGCGGTCTGCCCGGTGAAGAAGTCCGTGTCCGTCTGACCGAACGCAAAAGTAGTTATGCCCGTGGCGAGGTCGTTGAGGTGATCACCGCTTCACCCGACCGCGTCCAGCCTGTGCTTGCCACCAGCAATCACGCGCCCTGGCAGCACATTGCCTATGAGGCGCAGGTGCGCTTCAAAGAGACCATCTTGCGCGAACAACTGGCGAAACTAGCCGGCGTGGATCGTGCCCCGCTTCGTCCGATGCTTGTTGCCCCGCATCCCTGGGGCTACCGTAATGCGGCGACCCTTCACTGCGATGGAAGCGCCTGTGGCTATTATGCCAGTGGGAGTCGTACGGTGATCGATTTGCCGCATGACCCGCTGTTGCTGCCTGCCCTCAATGAGGCGCTCGTTGGGCTGCGCAAGGTTGTCGCTGAATCAGACGCGGTAATAGGTTCGCGGCTACGTCTGGTGCGCGAGGTCAGTCTGCGGACGAGTGGAGCTTTTGGGTATAGCCTGGGCACCCTGCATCCCGCGCCGGGGGCCGACCCTGCCGCCCTGCAGCGCCTGGCTCACGCCTGGTTCGACGAGGTAGCGTCGCTTGCCGGCGTGTGCCTCGATGACGCCGAGTTTCACCGAACCCACAAGGCCATCGTGGGGGTCGCATCGTTGCACGATACCCTGGACGAGATTGTCTTTTCGCTAAGCCCAACCAGTTTTTTTCAGGTGAATCTGCCCCAGGCCGAGCAAATGTTGGCACTGGTCAAACAAGCCCTCGAGCCAGCGCCAGGGCAGCATCTGCTTGATCTCTACAGTGGGGTTGGCACCTTTGCTTTGCCCCTGGCAGCAGCAGGGGCAAAAGTGACAGCGATTGAAGATCACTGGGATGCCGTGACTGATGGTGAACGTTCAGCTGCACTCAATGGCATTGGCGGCGTGAATTTTCTGCGGGCCTCGGTGGAACGAGCCCTCGTGCGGATGGAGGAACGGTTCGATGGCGTTGTGCTCGATCCGCCGCGCCGCGGGTGCCATCCGAGTGTGCTTACCGAACTGATCCGCCTGGCCCCCCCATGCATTGTCTATATCTCGTGCCACCCAGGAATTCTTGGGCGCGATCTGATGCCTCTGCTCCGCGCCGGGTATCAGATCCAACTGCTGCAACCGATTGATCTCTTTCCGCAAACGCCGCATATCGAAACGCTGGTCGTATTGCAACAGGCTGCGTTGCCCGATCCGCAGTAAGCCAGCAAAACATGACGCTTGTGCCCACGAAAACGGCCAGTGAGACTGGCCGTTTTCGTGGGCACAAGCGTCAGCCCTAAATCATGGGCAAAAAGAGTTGCCAGCCCTGAGTTGGTGGGGCAAAGGGGGTCTCGCTCGCCCAGTGACGGCTCGGGTCGTTCTGGATCGGGTTGAGTATGCCAGGACTGGCGTTGCCTAGTGCATCGGTGATCGTGCGCTCTTCCCCTTCATCAAAGCGATAGAGCGCAACACTGTGCTGATCAGCTTGATGAGGTGCATCTGGCCGCTGGAATGCACTGGTGTAACGCACCACGCTGGAGAGATGAATGTCGTCCAGGTAACCAGCAAACCCGAGGCTCCCAGGATAGTCGTGCTTTTCGGCGGCGAAGACGAGATATGGATCACTGAGCGGCCAGTCGGTTGTACGTCCGAGGGGATAGGCCAGATCGCCCGCAGGCCCGTTGGTCGAGCCATCGAGTTGCCCATCAACAAAGATGCGCATCTGACCTGTCATATTCCGTGTGACCGCAACGTGATGCCACTGATTTGTCGTGACAACGGTTTCACCAACGAGCAAGTGATCATTGTTGCCCGTATTGACGCCAAAAACAATGCGCCCAGCACACAGAGCTATGCCATAGTCAGGAATATCGTCACCAAAGACATCACGGTCAATGATGATGTTGCCATAGTACCATCCCTGCCCCGTACAATCGCCGGCGCTATTTTCAGCGGCTTCGGCTTTCATCCAAAATTCAAGCGTAAAATCACCACCGATGTTCACAGGATTTGAACTAGTGAGACGACCCTGGGCGTCAAGTGGCCCAAGAGGGATCTTGACGCGATCACGGTCATTGGTATTCGTACCAAAAAAACGCAGGGCAAAGCCGCGCTGTGTCGCGGGGACAGGCGCGGCAGCCGCTGTCGGTGTGTCCGCCGTCGGTGCGGTAGCCACCGTCGGTACGGTGGCACCACAGGTATTGAGCAGCAGCAAGACCAGGGGCAGATAGGCCATGAGTCTTGTCAGATGGCGCAACGATGGCATGTTCAACTTCCTAATTGAACGGAACGGTCGAAGCTACCCAGGTCGGGTCGTCATTCTCGGCGTTCCCTGTGGCCCCGAGGGTCAGGGTATAGGGACTCTGCGCATCAGCCACCGTCTGACCAGCGCCTTCATTGAAATTAAAGAGCGCGAGCGTGTTCGCGTCGGGCGCAAAAGGTGCGGTTGGGACGCCAAAGTTGGCCGCGTAGCGCACGTTATTCGAGAAGCGCAATTCATCGAGTTGCGCATTCACAAAACCGTATGGGGCCAACCCGCCGACCCGTAAGCGAGGCCCGGCGGTGATCGCCCCTAGCGTCGTCGCCGTGCCGCCCGTGCCATTGACGAAGATCTGCGCCACCCCCGCATTGTACGTCGCCGCCACATGGCTCCAGGTCCCGGCGGGCAACGCCACCGGGTGCGTCACGCTCTGCCATTGCCCGGCGGCGGTGTAGATCCACCAGGTAATCCGCCCGCCGTCCAGTTCGAGCGACCAGCCACTCGCATCGTCGGTCGTCGCCACAATGATCCCATTCTGCCCAGCCACATTCGGGCGGAGCCAGAACTCAACCGTCTGCGTGCCATTCAACCCGGCAATGGCAATGCCGCGCAGGTCATCGTTGGCCCCGTCAAACGCCAGCGCAAAGTTGGTACCAGGCACCGGCGTACTGGTTGGTAGCGGCGTATTCGTCGGGATGGGCGTATTGGTTGGTGTCGGTGACGGGCCAGGGGTCGCCGTTGCCTCGGGGGTGGCGGTGTTCGTCGGCGTTGGAGCCGCACCACTTCCTTCGGTTGGGGCCGCTGAGGCAAGCCAGGTCGGGTCATCATTCGCTGCATTTGCCGAAGCGCCCAGCGTCAGTACATACCCATTGCCACTGCGATCCGTGGTCGTCTGACCGTTCGCCTCATCAAAACTGAAGAGCGCGAGGGTGTTGGCGTCAGGCATAAACGCGGCGGTCGGCACGGTGAAGTTGGTCGCATAGCGCACACTGTTCGAGAAGCGCATCTCATCGATTTGCGCATTCACAAAGCCGTACGGGGCCAACCCACCGACACGCACCCGAGGCCCGGCAGTGATCGTCCCGACTGTCGTCGCCGTCCCGCCCGTGCCATTGACGAAGATCTGCCCGACCCCCGCATTGTACGTTGCCGCCACATGGCTCCACGTAGCGGACGGTAGCGCCACCGGGTGCGTCACGCTCTGCCATTGCCCGGCGGCGGTGTAGATCCACCAGGTGATCCGCCCGCCGTCCAGTTCCAGCGACCAACCGCTTGCATCGTTGGTCGTCGCCACAATGATCCCATTCTGCCCGGCTGCATTCGGGCGGAGCCAGAATTCAACCGTCTGCGTGCCATTCAAGCCACCAATCGCGTCGCCCCGCAGGTCATCGTTGATCCCATCAAACGCCAGCGCAAAGTTGCTTCCCGGTACCGGCGTATTCGTTGGGATCGGCGTGTTCGTTGGAATGGGCGTATTGGTTGGCGTCGGTGACGGGCCAGGCGTCGAGGTCGGCGCAGGCGTAGCGGTGTTAGTCGGCGTTGGCACGGCACCACTTCCTTCGGTTGGAGCCGCTGAGGCAAGCCAGGTCGGGTCGTCATTCGCCGCATTCGCCGAAGCCCCCAACGTCAACACATACCCATTGCCACTGCGATCCGTGGTCGTCTGACCGTTCGCCTCATCAAAACTGAAGAGCGCGAGGGTGTTAGCGTCGGGCATAAACGCGGCAGCTGGCACGGTGAAGTTGGCCGCGTAGCGCACATTGTTTGAGAAGCGCACCTCGTCGATTTGCGCATTCACAAAGCCGTACGGGGTCAACCCACCAACCCGCACCCGAGGCCCAGCGGTGATCGTCCCGACCGTCGTCGCCGTGCCGCCCGTGCCATTGACGAAGATCTGCGCGACCCCCGCATTGTACGTTGCCGCCACGTGGCTCCAGGATCCGGCCGGTAGCGCCACCGGGTGTGTTACTCCCTGCCATTGCCCGGCAGCGGTGTAGATCCACCAGGTGATCCGCCCGCTCTCCAACTCCAGCGACCAGCCGCTTGCATCGTTGGTCGTCGCAAGAATAACCCCATTCTGCCCGGCCACATTCGGGCGGAGCCAGAACTCGACCGTTTGCGTGCCATTCAAGCCGGCAATCGCGTCACCCCGCAGGTCATCGTTGATTCCATCAAACGCCAGCGCAAAGTTGCTTCCCGGTACGGGCGTATTCGTTGGAATGGGCGTATTCGTTGGAATGGGCGTATTCGTTGGCGTCGGTGACGGACCAATCGTTGGCGAGGGCAGCGGGATCGAAGGCAACTCGACCTCGGCATACCCAACAACCTCACGGGTATTGAAGGCCTGGATGAGCGTCGTACCTTCGCCGGGCACCGGACCAGTCAGGCTAAAGCTCAGCCCCTTTTGACCCGCCGGTGCACCATTCGGCAAGCGCACCAGCAACGCCCCACGGGCCGTACCAGCAGCATAGGCATCAGTCACCGCCCCGGGTTCGGCAACAAAGGTTGCGCCTTCACCAAAACCGCCAAGCCCGGTCACCGTCACGGTTGCAATATCCACCGTGGGCGGCAACGTGACGAGGACACTGCCACCAACCGGGAGGCTCGGGGTCGTAAAGAAGATCGTATGGTCATTGCCTGCCGAGGTGAGACTCACGTCGGTCAAGGGAGCCCCGGGCTGCATCTCGGCGAGCGCAAAGCGGCGTGAATTGGGGCGGGTGCTCGTCGTGTAGTAGAGACGATACCGCGAACCCTCTTTCAACATTCGCACCGCCCAGACCTCATCGGGTGAACCGGTGACAATTGCATCATTGGCCCCAGTCCAGACTGGCTGATTCGGTGATGGGCGCACCCAGTTGATGCCATCGGTTGAAACAATATAGCCTGTGGTATACCCGGCCGTATACCCCGCGGCTTCATACCACATCCGATAAAAGACTCCATCCTTCATCACCGCCGGCACACCGATGTTGTTATCATCAAACGTGCCGAACGTGCCCGGAGCAATAATTGAGCCATCGGGATTGGTGGCAATGCGGGTCCAGATCACACCATCAGGCGATACGGCATAACCAATCCGGAAGGTATAAGCCGGGCTCGTGCTCACCCCTTCAAACCACATACGATGGCATGTCCCAGTCGTCCGCCCATTTTCACAGGGGGCAGCGGTGCTTGCCTGATCGATCAGCACCGCAGGCGCGACGATATAGGTTCCATCAAATTGACCAGGCACACCCGAGGCGCGCAAGACAGCGCCACCTGCCAGATTGCCCGGCACACGAGTCCACGTAATCCCATCTTGCGACTCGGCGAGGCCAATGCCATCAATGCTAGAGGCATCACGAAAACCGGTGTAGTACATCCGATAGGTCGCGCCGAAACGAATGATATTCATCGTCGAAACACCAGCCGCATCGAACGTCCCGTTCTGACCTGAGGCCTCAAAAACACTGCCTCCCGTCCCATTGCCTGGCACACGTGTCCAGGTAATGCCATCAGGTGAGATGGCATAGCCAATGCGCCGCTCTTGCAGCGGGGCCGGGCCAGTGCCGACATACCACATACGATAACAGAGACCACTGGTACGGCCATTTTCGCAGGGGGCACCGACACGGGCATCATCACGCAGTACCTGAGGCGGGAAGATCTCGGTCACATCAAAACTGGTTCCATTGCCGCCACAATTGTCACCGGCCAGCCCAAAGATCGCCCCATTCAGACTTTCGGGACACGTTCCGGGCACGCTCTGCCAGGGCTGGTTGTTAGCGGCTGGCCCAGGTGTTGGGAGCGGCGTGTTGGTGGGGAGTGGCGTATTTGTCGGTGGTGTAGTCGGCGTACTAGTCGGCCCTGGCGTGCTGGTGGGGCCAGGAGTATTGGTGGGGAGCGGCGTACTGGTCAGCGTCGGCACAGGGGTACTGGTAGGAATCGGGGTTGGTGTTGGCAAGCCCGAGCCAACGACGGTCGCATTGCCATATTGCAGCACCTCGCGAGCATCAAAGGTCTGCACCAGCACCGCACTATCGGCCGACGGCTGCACAGCGAGCGTAAAGGCAATCGTTTTCGCGCCAGCCGGCGCACCATCGGGCAAGCGCACCAGCAACGCCCCACGGGCTAGGTTGCCCGAGGCAGCATCCGTAATAGCATCGGCCTCAGCGACCAGCGTGGCCGTTGCCCCAAAGCCGGTCACATTGCCAGGCGTCACCTGCGCAAACGGCACACTAGCAGGGAGCGTGACCAGCACACTTCCCCCATCGGGGATCGCCTGACTGGTAAAGGTGAGGGTATAGGTTGTAGCGGTATTCGTCAGTTGGAGATCGGCAAACGACGTACCGGGAGTCATCGTAGCATAACTAAGCCGACGTGCATTGGGGCGGATCGTGTGGTTGTACCAGATGCGGTAGGTCGCACCATCTTTGACCACGGCTGGTGCCCAGAGGTCATCAGGGCTCAGGGTGCCAGGATCATCACTCCCACGCCAGACCGGATCGTTGGGCACAGGACGCACCCAGTTCACCCCATCGGTCGAGACAACGTGACCAATGGTCGCCTGACCACCCGTTGAGCGGGCATCGTACCACATCCGATAGAGCGCACCATCTTTGATCACTGCTGGCACCGCTGCATTGGCTGCATCAAACGTGCCTGCCGGCCCGCGATCAATCACGGCGCCACCATACCCCGTGCCAGCAATCCGCGTCCAGTTGAGGCCGTCGGGCGACACAGCGTGGCCGATCAAGTAAGTATAGACAGGCCCCAGATCAACACCCTGGTACCACATGCGATAACAGGCACCACTGGTACGCCCATTCTCACACGGGGCCAGCGTGCTTGCCTGATCAACAATGACACGGGGGGCCGCAACAATATCTTGGTCAAAGGCGCCATCAAGGCCCGTGGGGCGCAACACACTTCCGCCGGTCAGCGGCCCCTCCACGCGGGTCCAGTTCAGGCCATCGGTTGAGGTCGCTATGCCAAGGCTAAAGAGACTACCGTTGCCGCCAACGTACCACATGGTAAAGCCGGTAGCCGTGCGTACCACCGTCGGGAATGAAACCTCGACGCTATCAAAACGACCGGCTGGCCCGGCCCCAAGCACACTCCCCAACCCGGCGAGACCAGGCACCCGCGTCCACGTACGGCCATCAGGCGAGATCGCATACCCAATCCGCCGCAGGCCGCTCGTCGCAACCCCGGTATACCACATACGATAGCAGGTCTCGCCTTCGGCAATACCAGGGCAGGGCGCAATGCTCGTCGCTGTATCCTGCAAAATCACCGAAGCATAGGTTTCATTCGCATCAAAGCCTTGTCCCGGGCCACCACAGTTTTCATTGGCACTGGTGAAGACCGCGCCCTGAACCGCAGGGTCACAAGTACCCGCAACATGAACCCACGGCTGGCGATTTGGCACGGTCGCACTTACCAGGGTGGCAGCAAAACTGCTCAACACTAGCAAGAGACCAAGGAACAAACCACCAAAGAAAAAGGGTGAAGAGACTATCCGACGCATACTCTCGCTCCTATGCTCCGCATTGCCAAACAGATAACAGGAAAATCATTGTGGTCGGTGGAAAGCACCCGTGTTGAGCGTTGATGACTGCGGATCACCAGGGCAATACCCAGGCCAACCTTGCAGCCACAAAGTTGCATCCAACCAACACCAACCGACATGACACCACAATGTCTGATAATAATAGCAATTGTTTATAAATTGTTCCTAAACTTTCGCCCGAGTGAGGTTGCGAGGCATTTAAGTTGGCATACGTGCTACATGGCATAGCAATGCAGTTTAAGAGGGATCAGCGCGTGCACTTACACGATCTAAACCGATGGTAACGAAGGTTCAACAAAGGTTCGCCCGAGCCCTGACCCACAACACCTGGGGCGTCCCGTTCGGCCCCCTATAGCGCGGTGAGCGCGACGGGATGACCCGCACACTCAGCCGCCTGCGCCCTCCAGGATGACCGAGTCCACTGGCATGAGCCCCTGGATGTCCGCTTCCGCGGGCATGACATCCGGTTCGCTTGTCGTTCCCGCGTACGCGGCAACCCAAGCATAGGCCGCCGGGACGACAACACGCTTCGTTTTCTAGCTCCTCCCTCCCTTTCGTTATCCATCTGGATGTTATTTACGCCGCTGGCGAGCCGCAAGCAGGGCCGCTAGGGTCTCGTCGTCAGGCGCAGGTGCGTTACGCGTCGGCCTTGATGGCGGAGGCGCGGTTTGTTCACGCGGGTCAGGGCGCGCAGGTGCGGTTGACCTCGGCGGATCTGCCACGTCGTGCGAGGAGGCAGTTGGTGTCGGATGCTGCGTCCGTGCCGTACGCAGGCGAATCAGGGCCGGGTCAAGACCCACCTCTGCCCCAGATGATGTCGAGCGTCGCCGTCGCTTGAAGAACGCGGGCAGTTCGATCTGACGCAAAAAGAGTCGCCGCAGAGCAATATCAAACGGCAAGAGCACCAGGGCAAGCCAGAGCAAGGGCAAGCCGATCTCATTGACCCGCCCGACCCGCTGCCCTGCCGGTTCAAAGAGACTCGCTGGAGGCGGGGCAACGCGCCCGCCCGTCACTGCGGCCAGATCATTGAGCAGAACCTGGCCATCAATACTCGGCGCATACTCAGGCGAATAACTGACCGCGACGCCAGCACTGGTCGTGGCAAAAACCTCGCCTTGCTGATCAAACGCCCTCACCTGGGCCAGATAGACCCCAGGATCAGGGGCGGGAACAACGGCGCGAAACCGCCCCGGCCCGACCTGGCGAAAAGCGACCGGCGCTCCTCGTTCCGCAGGATCAAGCAGACGGCCCGTTACCTCACCCGTCAACGCCATGCGCCCATCCTCACCAAAAACAAAGAGATCGAGCAGGATTTCGCTACCTTCGGCGCGTGCTTCAAGACTCATCCGGCCCGAGGAGACCGGTGGGAGCACCGCATCAACCAGACCGGTCGCAAAAGGCGCAAAGCCCTCCCAGGCGAGCCAGTCGGTCGCCCACTGGGCCTTGAGATCGCTGGTCCAGGCGAGCACACGCCCGAGCCCAACCTGCCACACCGCAAGCAATGGTTCACCGTCGGGGGCTACGAGCAGCGTGCGTGCAGCAGGGCGAGCAGCGGTCGCGTTGTAGCCATTCAACGGCGGCAGCGGGCCAAGGCCACGGATGGGGGGCGCATTGAGCACAACGGCAGGCAAAAAGCGCTCCTCCACAATATCACGCCCGGCAACACGGATCGTCTCATTCAAGAAGATCGCAGGCACATCCTGGGCCTGCAACACCCGATAAAACGCGCCCCCACCCCGTTCCGCCAGCCCTTCGAGGCTTGGATTGGCATCGCCGCCAATCGAAACAATCGTGATGGTCGCCCCATCGGCGCGCATCCGGTCGATCAGGTCAGCATAGTTGCTACTATCGAGGCCATCGGTCAGCAAAATCAAGTGCTTGACCCGCGCATCAACGTCGGCGAGCGCATCGGCCCCCAGGGCAACACCGGCGCGAATATTGGTACCGCCACCAGTGCTGATACGCCCGAGCGCCTCTTCAACGATCAGCAGATCGCTGAAGGGCTGAAGCGGCAGCACCGTCTGGGCTACATCATCAAAAACAACAATGCCTAGCTGATCCTGTTCGGCCAGGCCTTGCGTTGCCAAGACAACGGCATCCTTTGCCAAATCGAGGCGATTGCGCCCAGGGCCAGCCGTATCTTCCATGCTGCCACTGCGATCAAGCACCAGGACAAGGGCGAGATCGGGGCGTTCTTCCTGGCTACGTGGATTCAGGTCAACCGGCAGGATCTCGGCCAGTGGCGTGCGGCGCCAACCACCAGCGCCAAATGCTTCGGTGCCACCGATCATCGCCAGACCACCGCCCTGCTCACGCACATAGGTTGCCAGCGCACGCTGCACCTCAGAGGCAAGCGCGGGAGCGGGCACATCAACAAGGAAAACAGCTGCAAACTGGCGCAACTGAGCCACCTGGGCGGGCACCTGGGCCGGCGCACGCACCTCAACCCGCACCTCGCCAGCCTCGAGAGCCGCGCGCAGCGGCGCAGCACGATCCTCCGCTGAAGCAACGATAAGCACGCGTGGCGGCCCCTCGACCTCAGTAAAAGCCGTCGCCCGATTATTGAGCGCCTGCGTATCAACCGGCGACGTCATGCGCACCTCAAAGCGCCGGAAGCCCGCCTCGCCAACCGGCAGATTGAATTGCAACGAACCTGCACCGACGGCAACCGGCAACGCCTCTTCAACCGCAACCAGCTCGCCATCAGCCAGGAGCTCAACCCGCGCCGTCGTCGCAACATTGCTCTGAAAACGCACCGTCAGCGGCAGTGACTGACCCTCACGCGCTGTCGCAGGCACATCAAGGGCCGTCACCAGCAGATCGGGGCCACTCGTAGCGACAAAGGGCACCACCTCAATCGGCACCCCACGCAACGCAGCGATGCGAGCAGCCTCGACCGCGCGCCCCGTGTTCTCGACCCCGTCCGAAAGCAACACAAGGCGTTTCTGCGCATCAGCAGGCAAAAGAGCGAGCCCAAGCTGAATCGCCTCGGCGATATTGGTACGACTCGGCGTCACAACCGACGTTACACGATTGAGCGGAGCCACCGGCACGGCGGCCCGCTCGACAGCGGGATCGGCACCAAAAACAACCATAGCCGCCCGATCCGTCGGCTCACCGGCCTCCATCGCCTGATTGACATAGGCCAGCGCCTCTTCGCGCAACGCCGGGGCAAACGAATCGCTGCCATCAAGCAAAAAAACTACCGCCGTCTGCTCGCTCGGGCGGACAAGCTGCGTGCCAGCGAGCGCCAGCACAAGCGCCAGCAACATCAGACTGCGCAACACCAGCAACGCCCCAAAACGGCGACGACCGAGGCGCGCCAGATTAGGGGCACGCGTCGCCCAGGCAAAGAGCCAGAGCAACGGAAGCAAACCCAGAAGCAGCAATGCTGCCGGATAGATAAAGCTCAGTGTTATCATCATATACACTGTAGCATGGATTGCCTTGGGTTGCGCTGGAGAGGCAGCGAGCGGGGGTCTGAAAGGCCGAAGTGCTGAGACGTCAAAACGGCCAGCTTCGCTGGCCGTTTTGACGTCTCAACCTGATCCTTACGCCGGTGTCTGAGCGGTCGTTTCGCCCTTCTGGCGGGCCTTCTCTTCTTCGATCAAGACCCGGCGGAGGATCTTGCCGACCATGGTCTTGGGCAATTCGGTGCGGAACTCAACCTCGCGGGGGATCTTGTAGCTCGCAAGATGGATCTTGCAAAACTCCTTGATCTCATCGGGCGTTGGGTTCTCACCGGTCTTCGGCACAATAAAGGCCTTGACGGTATCATCACCGCGCTTGGGGTTCGGAATGCCAACCACGACGGCCTCCATGACTTTGGGATGCATATAGAGCACCTCTTCCACGTCACGGGGCAGCACTTTGAAGCCACTGGCGATAATCATATCCTTCTTGCGGTCAACCACATAGAAGTAGCCTTCGGGGTCAACCTTGCAGATATCGCCGGTGCGCAGCCAGCCATCGGCATCAATGGTCTGGGCCGTCTCTTCGGGGCGATTCCAATAGCCCTGCATAATCTGGGGGCCACGGACACAGAGTTCACCTTGCGCCTCGTTATCAAACGGCAGCGACTCACCGGTCTCCAGATCAACAATCTTGGCATCGGTATCAGGCACCGGAATGCCAACACTGCCGCCTTTGCGTGTCCCAAAGACCGGATTGCAGTGCGTCACCGGGCTGCACTCGGTCATGCCAAAGCCCTCGACCAGGCGCCCGCCGGTAATCTGCCCAAACTTCTCCTGGACTTCGATAGGCAATGGAGCCGAGCCAGAGATACAGGCCGTGACGCTTTTCAGGTCATACTTGGCGACATCAGGATGATTGATAATGCCAATATACATCGCCGGCACACCCGGATAGAGCGTACAGCGCTCTTTCTGGATCACCTTCATCACATTATCAATTGGGCGAGGATTGGGCACAATGACAATTTCGGCCCCCATCGAGATCGAATAGATCATCGCCACGGTCATGCCATACACGTGGAAGAAGGGAATGGCGGCCATCATCTTCTCGGCGCCACGTTTGCCCTTGGGGAGCCAGGCCTGAATCATCAGGGCGTTGCCAATCAGGTTACGGTGCGACAGCATCGCCGCCTTGGGCAAGCCGGTCGTGCCACCGGTATACTGCAAGAGCGCCGTATCCATAGCGCCGACTTCAGCGCGTGGTGGCGTAGGGGCATACTTCTCAAGCAACCTCGCGAAAAAGAAGATGTCAGACTCGGGTTGCACATCAACCCACTCGGGGGTTCGTTTCTGCTTGCTTTTCACCAGGAAGTTGGAAGGAAAGGAGAGCGTATCAAAGACATAGGCAATAATCGTACGTTTGACGGGCGTTTCAGCACGAATTTCACGCAAACGGGGCCAGAAAAGGTTGAGCATAACGATCGTTTCGGCCCCCGCGTCAACCAATTGATGCTGCAACTCACGGCTCGTATAGGTTGGATTCACATTCACAACCATCGCCCCGATGCGCATCGCCGCAAAGAAACTAATAATGTAATGGGGCGAGTTGGGCAACATAATGGCGACCCGCTCACCTTTGCGGACACCAAGCTGGTAGAGGGCCGTCGCCATGCGGTCAACCTGCTCGTTGAGTTGACGATAGGTCATGCGCCCACCGACAGTAAACCGCTCACCGAGCAGATAACTCAGCACAAAATTGGTCGCGATCTTGTCAGGAAAGGCACGGGCAGTCTCATTGAGCAGATCACTCAACGATTGATCGGGGTAGGTGAGGGTTCGGACTACATCCGGCTCATAGCTTGCAAACCAGGGTCGTTCCATGCAGGCACCTCCTTGTGCGGTAGATACAAAGACCGTAGCTGGTCATCAGCCTTGCACAAGCTGTGCGCATGCATTTCCGACAACCAACTACGGACAAAGGTTTGAAACTACTTATACGTCGTCACGCAACCAACCGCGCTCACGGGCAATGAATTTGATCGTCGCGTCATCAGGTGGATAAAGGCCAGCCGCCTGATAGGCATAGGCCAGAAGTGCAGCGCCACCAATGAGCCCGAGCACCAGCCCGAGCACAAAGGCAAACGCACTCATTACCTGTTTCATTCTTCCTCCAGGTATTTCGTGTGCAATCACAGGGTACAATGTAATGCTATTGTACCATGACTTCAATCCCTGGTTAACACAATGTGACCTTTGTTTTGCCCCTATCTTCGGGTATAATAGACGCGGTTTATGGTTTGAGCCAAGACGCAGGTAAAGTTCTCTGCAAAGGAGCGAGTACGATGGGGAAAGTACAGATCACAAAGGGAAAATTCGCAGGCATTCAGGCGTGCGCTGACGACAAGGGGATCATTGCCGCTGCCGCGATGGATCAGCGCGGCTCCCTCAAGAAGGCGATCGCGAAAGCACGAGGTTCTGAAGCTTCCGACAGTGACCTCACGGCGTTCAAGACGTCGATTACACGGGTGTTGACCAAACATTCGACCGCGATCCTGATGGATCCCGAGTATGGTCTGCCGGCCCTCGAGCACAAAGCACCCGGAACCGGGGTTCTGCTGGCCTACGAGAAGACCGGCTACGACGCGACCGTGCGCGGTCGTCTGCCTGACCTGCTTGGTGAGTGGAGTGTGCGACGTATCAAGGCTGCCGGTGGCGATGCCGTCAAGATCCTGCTCTACTACAATCCCTTTGATGACAAAACGGTCAACGAGATCAAGCATGCCTTCATTGAGCGTATCGGCGCAGAATGTGTCGCCAACGATATTCCGTTCTTCCTTGAGCCCATTGCCTACGATGATGCCATGGACGAGAAGTCGCTGGAGTATGCCAAGGCCAAGCCAAAGTATGTTACCGCCTATATGGCCGAGTTCTCGAAGCCACAATATGGCGTTGATGTGCTCAAGGTTGAGGTGCCCGTCAATGTGAAGTTCGTTGAGGGGATGCAGGTCTTTGCCGGCGAGAAGGCCTACACCCGCGCCGAGGCGGCCGAGCTCTTCCGTGAGGCGGCCAGTGTTTCAACCAAGCCCTTTATCTACCTCAGTGCTGGCGTCACTGACGAGGTCTTCCGCGAGACGCTTGAGCTCGCCGCCGAGGCCGGGACACCTTTCTCGGGTGTGCTCTGTGGCCGGGCGACCTGGCAGGATGGCATTCCAGTCTATGGCGAGAAGGGCGTTGAGGCCCTCGAAGAGTGGCTCGAAGACCGCGGCGTCGCCAATGTCAAGGCGCTCAACGCGATCCTCGCCCAGGGTGCCAAGCCCTGGTGGACCGTCTATGGCGGCAAGGATCAGATCGAAGTCGTCTAACTCTTATCCCTCGCCCGAAAACAAGTACGAGGGCCAGCAATGCTGGCCCTCGTACTTGTTTGTCGTAACGTACCTTATTGCGTGCGCAAGGTAAAGCTATAGGTTCCTACCTCGTCTTCATTGGCTTCGCCACCAACCACAAGGCGATAGGTTCCTGTTGCATCGAGCGTCAAAGGCCCGCGGTTGCCCGTAAAAAGTGCGGCGTCAAAGATGATGGCACCATTCGGGTCTTCCAGCCTCCAGTTGAGTTGCGTCAGCCCGTTGCGCGCCAGCAGATCAAGAAAGATCACTTGTCCATTGGTCGCGCTAAAGGTGTAGATGTCTTGCACCCCCGGCGTCTCGATGTTGCCCGCACCAACGGCAGGATCACCGTCGGCAATAGTGTCGCCAAAGGCAATGGCAAACGTTTGTGGGGCAGGCACTGCCCAGAGTTGGAAACGATAGGTGCCGACTTCCTGCTCGTTGGCTTCGCCGCCCACTTCAATCCGGTAGATCCCCGTCTGCGGCAAGGTCAATGGGCCGCGATCTTCCGTAAAGAGCGGATGGTCGAAAATGACCGTGCCATCAGGTGCCAGGAAGCGCCAGTTGAGTTGGGTCAAGCCGCTGCGCGCCTGTACATCAAGGAAGATGACATCCCCCGTCGTTGCCGTGAAGGTGTAGATGTCTTGCGCCCCCGGCGTCTCGATGTTGCCCGCCCCAGGCCCGGGCTGCCCATCCGCAATCACATCGCCGATAGCAATGGCAAACTCTTGCGGCGCGGGTACCTCCCAAAGTTGGAAGCCATAGGTGCCGACTTCGTCCACGTTGGCTTCGCCACCAACCTCAATACGATACGTTCCGGTCTGCGGCAAGGTCAACGGGCCACGATCTTCCGTAAAGAGCGGATGGTCGAAAATGACCGTGCCATCAGGCGCCAGGAAGCGCCAGTTGAGTTGGGTCAAGCCGCTGCGCGCCTGCACATCAAGGAAGATGACCTCCCCCGTCGTTGCCGTGAAGGTGTAGATGTCTTGCGCCCCCGGCGTCTCGATGTTGCCCGCCCCAGGCCCGGGCTGCCCATCCGCAATCACATCGCCGATAGCAATGGCAAACTCTTGCGGCGCGGGTACCTCCCAAAGTTGGAAGCCATAGGTGCCGACTTCGTCCACGTTGGCTTCGCCACCAACCTCAATACGATACGTTCCGGTCTGCGGCAAGGTCAACGGGCCACGATCTTCCGTAAAGAGCGGATGGTCGAAAATGACCGTGCCATCAGGCGCCAGGAAGCGCCAGTTGAGTTGGGTCAAGCCGTTGCGTGCCTGTACATCAACGAAGATCGCATCTCCCGTCGTTGCCGTGAAGGTATAGATGTCTTGCGCCCCCGGTGTCTCGATATTGCCCGCGCCAGGGCCAGGTACACCGTCATCAACTGCATCGCCAATAACAATGGCGAACTCTTGCGGGGCAGGCACCTCCCACAATTTGAAGCGATAAGTGCCGACTTCAGTCGTATTTGGTTCGCCACCGACGGCAATGCGGTAGGTGCCCGTTTGCGTGATGGTCAACGGGCCACGATCTTCGGTAAAGAGCGGAGCGTCGAAGATGACCGTGCCATCAGGGGCCTCCATGACCCAGTTGAGTTGGGTCAGCCCATTGCGCGCCTGCACATCGAGGAACACAACCTGTGGGCTCGTGACCGTGACGGTGTAAATGTCCTGAACATAGGGTTCTTCAATGTTGCCTGCCCCTGGTCCAGGCACCCCATCATCAACAACATCGCCAATGTTCAGCGCAAAACGATCAGGGAGCGGTACGCCAATCAGCTGGAATGAATAAATGCCACTGCCACCGCTTGTATCATCGCCAACGGTCAGCCTGTAGGTGCCTGGGTTGCGCAACATGATATTTGTGGTTGAGCCAAGCACACGATCAAAGACCGTTGCGCCTTGTGGGTCGGTCAACTTCCAGCGCGTATTGCTCAACTCAGGCGCAGCACTGAGCAGGTTGAAGATGACCTGACGGTCGGCTTCGGCCTCAAAGGTATAGATATCAAAAGCACCAGGATTCTCGAGATTGCCGGCCCCTTCTGCGGGCACACCATCGCTCACGGTATCACCAAAGCTGATGGGGAACCGATTATCTTCAGCCCCGGCAAAGTTGAAGAACATCAAGACCGATGCGCCTGTCGCCGGGCCAAGGCCATCAAACGAGGCGGTAGCCCCAGTCACGGTATCAACCGCAACGGCACGGAATGGCTCGCCCTCGGGGATAAAAGGCAGGAAGAAATAGCCAGCGGGATCAGTCGCCCCAGTAAACGGCGTGAGCGCCCGCCCACCTGCCTGGGGAAAGACTTTGATCAGATAACGTCCCGCCAGATCAGAGCCGCCTGTCTGCGCCAACGAGGTTGAAGGCCCATTGCTGCCACCCCCGGCACTACCACAGCCATTGCCCCCAGGAGGAGGCGCACCACCAATGCCACGGCTGCCACCACTCTGCGCGAGATCTGCTGACGTTGTGCCAGGTTGACGATTGCTGCCACCACCAGGCGAGCCACCCGCGCTCGGTGAAACGGTACATCCGCCACCTGGTGAAGATGGCGGATCACCAAAACACGAGCCTCCACGAGCCAGTTTACAGGCAAAATAGAGCGTGGCAGCAATGCCAAGCCCAATCGCTGCACCAGCAGCAAAGGCTGCCAGCGCGGTTGTTGCGGTAGCAAGAGCCGCTGCCGCCCCGAGGGTGCCAACGACACCGCCTAAGAGACTTAAAAAGTCATTAAACTTGGCATCAGCATCATACTGAGCCAGGGCAGCATTGACCGTGAAAATATCTGAATTCTGGATCAGCAAGGCGACATCATTCAGCGCTTGCCGTTCAACTGCATTTGGCCCGGCAGCAACCAGGGCCGCAAGATCATTGCGCATCTGACCAAATTGAACCATCACCTGATCAAGGTTTGCACGCTCTTCTGCACTCGCAGTTGGCACATTGCCCAGATAGGTTATTGAGGCAGCAAGCCACTGATCAATGATTTCTGCGGCAGGTCGGATAAGTGGTGTAGCCGCTTCAATGACCACCTCAATCGGGTCACTGCGCTGGCCGCTACTCACATTCAAAAGCGTCAGGGTAGCTGGGCCAGCAGGCAAGGCAGGGACAACCACACGCAACGTCTGCTCGCCGGTCGCACGTGACTCGGACACGATGGCCGGAACGGCAGCGACGGCACCGCTACCTGTCGAGCGGAAGGTCGCCACGTTGCCATTGATCGAAACAGGATTAAAACCCGTACCACGGATTGTAAGCAATGTGCCTGGGGTTCCACTGAGGGTTCCGCCTTGGGCAAGTGAGGACGAGCCAGCATCTGGTGTAACTTGTTGTACCGTGACGGCACTGGCAGGCGTGCTAATGATCGCCCCATTTGGCGCAACTTCGGCGGTGCTGACCACAACAAGTTCGCCGATACCATCACCATCCTGGTCGGGCAGCAGATTGTAGGTCACGACTGCCTGTCCAGGTTGAATGCGATTGGCAAAGCCGACCGTGCTAATCTCCACGGGAAGCTCGAGCGGTTGATCTGACGTGACGACAATATCGCCTAGGAAAGTGACACCGATATCGTCCCACGCAATGCCCGACTCGGCGGTCACCTCTGCTTGCGAGCGCTCACGAATAGCAATGGTGGCACTACTGCTCACCGCGCCCGGTGGAACGGTAATGGTTGCACCCGAAGCGCTGCCAAAAACACCTCCCTGAGCATCAACCGTGCCAGTTGAAGGTGGATTGGGCTGAGCCGTCACTGCAACGCTTTGGCTTGCTTCGCCCTGCGGCCCTTGCGCCGTCGCCGTGATGGTGACAGGCCCGGCAGGTAATTGGCTGACATCAAGGAAAGCGGTAAAACCATCAGCGGGGGTTGTGTCGGTGCCAAGATCAACGCCACCAGCCTGAAAACTGACTTGGCTGACCGAGCCAGGTGACAAGACCTGCACAGCAACAACCACATTGCCACCAATCGTCGCACCATCAACCGGGTTGCTGAGCAGAAAACTCGGTGGCCCCGGCGGGCGCACCATGACCGGCAGATAGACCCGACGAGAACCACTTTGCGCTGGTTGCGCCACGGGTTGCCCTGGCGACGATGCCTGTGCATAGACGGCAATGGGTGCCGGTGGCAATGCGCTCAAAAGCACCGCAAGAATGAGCACGAACGTGGTCATGGTTGAACGGGCGATTTGATTCATAAGGCTTGCCTTTCGCTAGCATCAAAAAGACTCTAAAGATACTGGCAGGAATGGACTAAGAGGCTGTCTGAAAAGTCGCCGGTTTGCTTCGGAGTGCCGGCTTTAGCCGGCTAATGAATATTCAATATTAAATCCGGTATATGGTAGTGCCAACTTCAGTCGGCTGAGCTGGAAGCCGACTGAAGTCGGCACTACAGTTGTAGGTTGTGCTTAGCTATCCTCAGATGGGCCACAAAAGAACACAAAACGCACAAAAGACCGCCGCAATCCGTCCACTGTGCATACCTTTTGCGCTCTTTGTGTTCTTTTGTGGCAAACATATGTACGGAACATTGTGATGTACAACTGTAGTACTATAGAATATTGCAGAGTACTTGGCTTACGTCTTCATTTTACAGGTGAAATCGCATCATCTATCGTAAGCAAAAACGCAACCAAAGCATCGCGCTCGGCAGGAGAGAGTGGACGTGAGCGGACGAGCCCTGGCGTGGGATGCCCTGAGTCGAGCACCGCGGCCAGGGTTGGCAGCGAACCATCGTGCATATATGGAGCCGTAAGCCCCACGCCGATCAGGGAAGGAACATCAAACCCGGTTTGTCCACGGACATCAGCGGCAGTAGCCGTACCAACATCACGCAAGACAGCATCAACCATGCCATTGCCATCAAGGTCAAGCGTACCTGGCAAACCAGGCAGGGTACTGATCGACCAGGTCGGGCCGCCATGACAACTGACACAACCAAGCGCATCAAAGAGCGCACGCCCCGCTTCGCTTGCGGCAGACGGCGCAACTGCACGCGGTGTGCGGATACCTTCTACCAGGAAAGCCGCCAGCGCATCGAGGTCAGCCGAGCGCCCGGCATTGGTGCGCCCAAGCAGCGGCGGGTCAGCCCCTGGGGCAAGCCCCAGCCCAAACTGCAACGTATGGATCGAGTCTTCAACATCGTGTGGTTCATCGAGGGCTGCTGACCAATGCCAGGGCAAGGTCGCCCCGGCTTGCCAGATCCCCGGCGTCTGGCGCGGGCCATCAGCCATCATCCATGTCACATTGTCGGTACCGCCATCAGCATGGCAACTTGCACACGACACCCACGACGATTTTGCCATGCGCGGATCAGTCACGGTATTGAACAGGATCTTGCCGCGCAAGAGAGTCGCATCAAGTGTTTCGGGGGCAACAGTGATGGTGGCAACAACACGGCGCAGGTGCAGATCAAGCACCGTAACGGCACGTGAGAGGTAGCTCATGACATAGCCATACCGACCATCAGGACTCAGCACCATGCCACGGGGATTACGGCCAGCCGGCAAGAAGCCAAGCAAGCGCGGCTGGGTTGGCTCGGTCACATCGACGAGTTCAACCAGGTCGCTACCGGCCAGCACAATATAGAGGATGCGTCCATCAGGCGAAGGCACCACCGCCACCGGATTATTGACTGGCGAGCCAAACACCGCCTCGTCATTCAAATTGAGCTGTGCAGTCGGATCCTCTTGCTGCGTCGCAAGATCAAGCGTTGCAACCGCCGCAAAGACGGTCGTGCTGAGTGTATTCGGCAGCTCAGGGGCCGCCCGAATAAGCGGCACCCAGGCCCGTGAGCCAGCAATGGCAATGCTCGCAAGTTGGTTGGCAAAGCCGTGCTGGTCGGGTGAGAGATAGATAGTGCCGACATGATCGCCCTGCGCATCAAGCACACTGACCAGGCCTTGCGCACCATCATCGCGTCCCATGCCCGCAGGCATAACCGACTGGGCATAGAAATGCGTCACATAGACACGGCTGCCATCCGCACTTACGGCGACTCCATAGGGATGCGCAGACAACGGAACACGGCGCAAGAACGTAAAGTCATTGAGATCAACAATGATCAGCATATGCATTGCCTGAAGCGTTACATATGCTCGCTCACCATCTGGACTCACAACCACCTGTCCCGGCTCAGGCCCCAGGGCGAGTCGCGCGCGTACGGTTGCCTGTCCTGGATCAAGGACGACCAACTCACCCCTGGCGCGATCAAGCACGAGGAGGCTCATTCCATCAGGCGTAAAAGCGAGCGACCATGGCTCGACGCCCACCGGAAGGGTCTGCACGAATTGCAACTGATCTGGATCGATTGCCGCGACACTGCCCGCATCGGGATTGACCACCCAGATCAGGCCACGCTGCGGATCGCGGGCAATTGGTGCGCCCCAACGTGCAGCATTCGGCAACGGAGACGCACCGTGCAGAACCAGAGGAAGAAAGAGGTGCCGCTCATCAATGCTATGCTGGCTCGCTGCATTGGCAAGCATCGCCAGGCCAAACACCCAGCAGACAAGCCCCGCGAGAACAAGCGACATACGGCCCCGATACCAAATCTTCATGCACCACTGAACAGGAACTGCTCCTGAACGCAGGAAACGTCGAAGCAAAGACGGGTATCAGGAGCGCCCCCTGCCCCTAAAACAACATCACAGTATGCTAGCGCGAAAGTGTGGATGCAGTATACCACATTAGGCAAGCACAAAGCCCATCATGATTGCCCGATCCCGGATTTCCTCAACCGCCGCCTCAACATTGCGTCCGTCGGCAGCAGCGACCCGGATCTCACCCGCCATGGCGTGCAACAGGGCAAGCGCCGCCGGGGTATTCAAATCATCCGCCATCGCCGCATCGAATTCTTGCAGCACCGGGTTCAGATCAAGCTCGCGGCCACTTCCGCTGATCACCGTCGCGGCCTCGATGAAATCTGCGGTCAACTGGACATAGTGAGGCATCGCGGCAGGACTATAGTCAAAATCCTCACGGTAGTGCTGGGAAAGCAAATACCAGCGGAGCGCATTCGCGCCATGCTCGCGCAGCGCATCACGGGCAAACACAAGATTGCCGAGCGACTTGCTCATCTTTTCGCCATCGAGCCAGACCAGGCCGGCATGCATCCAGATATGGACAAAAGGCCGTTTCCCCGTGACTGGCTCGGTCTGGGCGATTTCACAGGGATGGTGCGGAAAGAGCAGGTCGGCCCCGCCCCCGTGAATATCAATCTGGTCACCAAGGTAGCGCGTTGACATCGCGCTACACTCGATATGCCACCCGGGGCGCCCGATCCCCCACGGGCTTGGCCAGGTGGGATCATCGGGCTGGCCGCGTTGCCAGAGCACAAAATCGAGCGGGTCGCGCTTCTTGGGATCGTGGGGCTTATTGCCCCGCTGATTCGCCAGAGCGAGCAACTCTTCGTAGCCCATGCGGGCCATTTTGCCAAACTCAGGGTCAGTCTTGATACTAAAGTAGACTTCCCCCTCAACCTCATAGGCATGGCCAAGCTCGATCAAGCGCTGGATCATCGGCAGCATTGCCTCGATTTCCTCGCTGGCGCGCGGGAAATAGGTCGGCATCACAACATTCATGCCAGTGTAATCGGTGAGCAATTGATCAATCTGTTGCTCGGACAATTGTTGCCAACTGACACCATCACGGCGCGCCCGTTCAAAGAGCGGGTCATCAATATCAGTGACATTCTGGCAATAGCGCACCTCGGCACCCTGCCAGCGCAGATAGCGCACGAGCAGATCAAAGACGAGGAAGGTACGGGCATGGCCAATATGCGTTGTATCGTAGGGCGTCACGCCACACACATAAAGCGTAATCGGGCGATCCAGTGGGACAAGAAAAGGTTCTTTGATCCGCGACAGTGAATTAAAGAGGTACATACAGGCTCCTGGTTGCAATGAGAGGAGGAGCGATCGCCATGCTCCTTGCCCTAGGTGGGAGCATGGGGTGACAAAACATCACCAAACCGCGCCGCACCATTATGATACCACTGCATCACGGATCGCTCTCGGGCACAGCGGCAGCCGTGGTTGGATCAATTTCAAGTACTTGCAAGAACATCCAGCCGCGCAGTTCACCGGGGCCAATGATCTCAAACCAATCACCGCTCCGGCTCACCAGGATCAGCGGAGCACCGGCCTCAAAAACCCCGACGGGAGTAAAATCAGTTCCAGGGCCAGAGCGCACATTGGCGGTCACCGCCACAGTGCCCCTGAGTGGCACGGGTGTCGGCGTCAGCGTCGGCAACGGGGTTACTGACGGCGTCGGGCTCGGGGTAACCGGGGTCACACTAGGCAACCGGGCCAGGGTTGGCACGGGCGTAGGGCGTTCAGGCAGAGCCGCAGCCAGATCGCCACACGAACTAGCAAAGAGCAACAACCCTGTCAGCAAGAACGTCCCGAGTAGACGGCCAGGCCGTAAAGCAAAAAGAAGGCGCATACCAGCAGCCTCACCAGCCATTCAAAATGCTACAAACACCAAAAGTGCCTGTGTAGAACACAGGCACCTCTTGAATTGGTCGGGGCGAGTGGATTTGAACCACCGACCTCCGCGACCCGAACGCGGCGCTCTACCGGGCTGAGCCACGCCCCGCCATACCGATGGCCTGATGAGGAATGGTGCCGAAGGTGGGACTCGAACCCACACGAGGTTGCCCTCAGAAGTTTTTGAGACTTCCGCGTCTGCCATTCCGCCACTTCGGCTAACGGGGTGATTATACCAGGTAGCCCGTATGTCGTCAACCGCAGGAGCGTGATGTGAGTAGGGCGATTGCATCATACGAAATCGGATACAACGGGGCACCCGCAAGGGGTGCCCGTGCCGGGCCAGGGCACCCGCAAGGGGTGCCCGTACCGGGGCGGGGGCCGAATCCGGTGTACGGG
>NZ_SIJK02000150.1 GCF_004762035.2 Candidatus Chloroploca mongolica
ATCACCTCTGGGCACGACCAGCCCAGGCGTCAACGCCATCCCAACCAGGCCAGCCCTGGCCCCTACCCATCTGATCCAGGCCGACCGTGTCGAACAACGGTCAGCCCCATCCCAACCGGGCCAACCCTGGCCCCTACCCATCTGATCCTGGTGCAAGCTGCCCAGGCGTCAATGCCATCCCAACCGGGCCAGCCCTGGCCCCTTGATGATCGCCTCTGGGCACGACCAGCCCAGGCGTCACCGCCATCCCACCGTGCCCCCGCTGGCACGCCGTTCACCCTGGTGCGCTCTGCCCAGGCGTCCCGTCCTTCCATGAAATCGTTGCGTGGCTGCCGCGTCCAGCGGTGACCACCCCATCGGCTGCCCGTGCGGAGCGTGCGTCATGCACCCCCCGTCACGCGGCGGGGAGGCATGCTGACGCCGCGCCGCACGGCCACCAGGAGTCTGATCATGACCCGTTCACGCCGCCCCGTCCGCGCATGCCCCGCATGCTGCCCCCAAGCCCACTGCCTGACGCTGCCCTGCCCCGGCCACCCCGCACGCCCAACCGACACCTGGCCGACCATCCCACCTCACCCGACCCCCAGCGCCGTCGCCTGGGCCGCTCATATCCGTCGTCACCCGACCCCCTGGGCCACCCGCCCCGGCACCGTCCCACCCCGCCCAACCGACACCTGGCCGACCATCCCACCTCACCCGACCCCCAGCGCCGTCGCCTGGGCCGCTCATATCCGTCGTCACCCGACCCCCTGGGCCACCCGCCCCGGCACCGTCCCACCCCGCCCACGTGACCCCTGGGCCACCCTGCCTGGCCCAGCGCTGGGCCTCGTCCTTGACCTGGCCCACCTCACCCGGCAACCCATCACCGTCACCCTTGCCCACGGCGCCCTCACGCTGGTCAGCCGCGCCGCCTGGCACGCCGAGACCCACCTGGTCGGCCTCGCCGGGCAGGGCACCATCGGCGTGCTGCTCACCGCCGCCGCCGTCGCGCACCTCGCGACCACGCTGCGGCCCCACGCCCGTCGGGTGGCCCACGTCATCCTGACCGTGCAACGCGCAACCGGCCACGTCACCCTGACCGGGCCAACCGTCCCACGCATCACGACGGAGGTGCAGCCATGACCCCCACGGCCCCGCCCGCTGACCCCACCGTCTTTCCCAGCGCCCTCACCCTGCCCACCGGCGTTGACCCCACCCAGCCCAGCCCCGGCGCAGCGGGCCCGGGAACGTGCCCGCCCCACCCTGATCGTCGTTGACCAACTCACGCTCTGGTGAGTTCGTTCACCGCAGGCGGGTGGCCCGCCTGCGACGTACACCGAGCGTATCGCCTCACCGGGTGACGGATGGCCCGTCACCCAGTCGCACGCATCACCCCATCATATGTGCTCCCTGCCCCCGCAGGCCATCCCTGGCCCGTGGCAGGGCGGGGGACGGTCGCAGCGGGGCCAGGGACGCCCCAGGAGGTTCCCATGCCCCATTCATCACGCACGCAGGTCGCGCAGGCCACGCAGACCCCGTTGCCCGGCCTTGAGCCTGCCCCCCTGCTCGGCCACGCGCCAGGCGCGGCGTGCGCCCCGCCGGTCACCGCCCTGCACGAAGCGCTCAGCCCGTACCTTGATGTCAGCCACTTACGCCACTTGGCCGCCACGGGGGACGATCTGCGGGCGGCCTTACAGGGTGGGGGCATCCCTTTTGGGGGTAGGTTTTTTTATTCACGGGCCGAGGGAGCGTCATGACGTTCG
>NZ_SIJK02000151.1 GCF_004762035.2 Candidatus Chloroploca mongolica
GCTAGTGGTTGTCGTTCTTCCGATCCCACGCCTCCAACACCAACCGCCTCGTCCGATACTCCCCGTACAGCTTCGTCTCCTTCTCCTTCAACACGCGGAAGGTCTCCCCAGGGAAGTCCGGCCCATTCACGTCGTGCGGGTCGAGGATGTAGCGCAATTCGTCCCGCGTCAGTCCGTAGAGCCTCGCGATGCGGGCGTCGAGCTCAGCGCGGATCTGTGCGCGGCGCTCGTCGTGCCAGATGAAGGGGGGAACCACGAAGGAGTCACGCATATACGCATGGGCTACCGCGAGGTGCGCGGCGACGGCCCGGTTCGTGGCCGCCAATGGCTCCGCCGCCGCGATGTTCCCCCGCCAACATTCGTATATTCGTGCCCGTAATTCGTGGTCGGCCTCCGCCCACACATCCTCCGCAAACGCTTTGATGTCCCACGCGGTGTAGACCAGCTCCACCACCCGCGGCACGATGTACGCGATGTCGGTGGGGCTGAAGGCCGAGGGCGGCAGGACGGGAAACTGTTTCACATAGTGATAAGCGAGATCCGTTCCTCCCACTTTTTGTCGTGCAATATAGTCTAGAGGAATAGAATTAAGATTGGCAAGCAAGCACAAAATAATATTTACGCTTCCCACTGAAGGGAGTAGTATTGGGAACTTACCAGACACAGCTGAGCTCGGTATGAACGAAGCTATTACTGTGCGCTCATCAACGGAACGGGCGATACTCCTAAAGCCAACAAGCCATTTATGCCGCCAATGTTGTAGTCTGTCAGCAACCTCACTTTGCTCAACCCAATATTGTGGTTGCGCAACATCTGTTGGATCTACAACATCACAGCCATACCACCCCTCGAACTTCCGCGAAGGACGGTTTCCAGCATTCTCACGACCAACTAGGGAACCAAATCTGTGATCATACTGGAAAACCATTTTTGCCTCGTAAAGCGGCAAGTATACCTTATCTGAGGAGACAAGGGTGTTTCCTTTAACGCTTGCGTTGTGAGAAGTTAGAACCAGCTTGTCATTAAACAGGGAGCTATCGTTAGCCATGTCAAACATGCGCAGGAAAGAAACTCCCCAGGGATTAAATCCATTCGCTTCATTCACCATTACTGGCCAGGATGAATAGATCTTTTTTGTAATCTCTGCATCGACCCCCGTGCGAAACACAGGACACGTTTTCGTATTTGGGTTAAGAATTAGGAGGTCTTTATAAGAAAGACTAAAGTGCCTCCGCGATTCTTGGACGTGCTCAAAGTATCGACATAAAAACACAAAGTCAGCCGAGTTAATTCGTCTAGACGAGCCTGAAATTGTCAGGGCACAGAATTTAAATGCATTATGAACATCAGCAAAGATAAAAGCTTCATTCTCAAAGCCTGTTAACTGGACTAAACTTTGGTTCCTCATTAGATCCCCAAAAAACGCCTTCGTACTGTCATCCGTTGCGATCCCGGTCGGCACAATAATGCCCGCCCGCCCCGTCGGCGCAAGCAAGGTGCGAAAATGCTCAGCAAAGAGCGCATAGGTATTCACATCACCGACTGCCGTCAGCGGGAAGCGCCCACTCGCCCGCACAAAGCGGCTCTCGGCCTCGGCGCGCTGCCTGGCGACATCGAACAACGCAATGCGGGCGCGCTGGCGTTCGTCACCGTTGCGCCAGGCCGTGATCGCCTTGTCGCGCGCGGCCTTGTTGGCAGCCTCACGGA
>NZ_SIJK02000152.1 GCF_004762035.2 Candidatus Chloroploca mongolica
GAACCGCTCCACCTGGGTGCGTCCGTCTTGCCCCGTGCGCCGCGTGCGCTGTTGACCGCCCGTGACCACCAGGTCTGCGGGCGAACGTGCGGCTCTGGTCGCACCGAGGCCTCCTTCTCGGCCCCGTGCGCCGCACGCTTCACCCTGCGACGACACGGTTCGGGTGGTCACGCGGTTCAATCTGCACCAAAACCGCCCCGCAAGGGATGTCCGTAGGGACACCCCTGATGTCCAAAGTGAACCATCGCAGGGTGAGGTTACGGGCGACTCTGTCTGGATCAACTGCGCTCTTTGAAGTAGCAGCACTTTCCTGTTGCCAGTCATTGGGGAACTGCCGATACTTTTAGCACAGATGCAGTAGATACGACTGCTCCCGTCATTCAGCCGTCTGCGCCCGCTACGCACCGACCTGCATATTGAGAAACTGCCCAGCGATTTCCGTTTGGCACGGCGCTATGCATACTTCACCCTTAAAAATGCCCTTGAGGATTTGGGGCTGATCACCGAGTGGCTTTTACCTTGCTGGCTGTTTTTCACTCATTATTGCAACGAAACGCCGTAGATGTTGCTGGCACCGCTTGATACAGAGTAGGTGTAGTTGTTTTGCTCCTTGCTTAGCTCTTCTGAGGATAATCAGTTAGTTACAGGTATAGAGCCTGTAAATTTAAGCAGATCATGATCTTCCCATGACCGTCCCCAATATTTATAGCCATAAAAAGGTGCTATTTCTAGGTATAAATTCACTCCTACCCCCTGATTATTCCACTTTTTTTCGAGACGAGCTTCACCTCTTGCCCCAACACGACCACCGGCAATACCCACATCGATCTCTGCATATACTCTAAGGCCAACACCACCATATACATTTACCTCAGGCTCAAATGGCTCAAAGCCTTGATCTGAGCTGAATTTAATACAACCTGTTGCTTCAGCACCGATAGTACCATATATATCACTTACAATGACTGCACTCAAAGGTAGAGACACACCTGTTTCCCCTCGAAGTTTGGCTTCGATGCATAATTTTGTGCTAAGGCCCGTAGTCGAAAGAGCTACATCAACGGGTGTTATTCCAACCCCTACTTCCACTGAAGCATAGACAGAAAATTTTTTATTCAGAGCACGCACTTCACGAAGTGTTGAGGGTGTTAAGTCTCTCTTAAAGAGAGTTTTTGTGCGCATATGCTTCCAAAGATTAAAGATAGTTTGTGGTGTGACCTCGACTTCTGCTGATACGCGCCTTAAGAAACTTTCAAGGGGAATATTTGCAGCTTGTTCGACAATCCAGTAGAGAAACGCGCTCTGAGGAGGTTTTCGATTAATCGAAATCGTGGGCATGTCTCGCACAGGAGTACTCGTTCCTAGATTGCTCGAAGTTGTAGGTTGCGATGGCTGTGATGTCGAGGTTTTTGGGCTTGGGGTCAAGGAGCGACTGACTGTTGAACTTGAAGATCGTATACCTACTGGGACAGCTTTTTTACCACACCAACTACTGGCAGTTCCATAATTAACTACTTTGATGTTCTGGTACTGCGCCTCCGTGCTAGCTGAGATGCCGGTGGCGAACAATCCCAACGGATCAGTGTAGTTCAAGGGGTTGGCCTGGACGTAGAGGTAGCGGTTGAGGCTG
>NZ_SIJK02000153.1 GCF_004762035.2 Candidatus Chloroploca mongolica
TGACCCCGCCCCGCTGAGCGGCTAGGCTGCCCCGGATGGCGTGACGCTGGTGGCACGTATGCACCGCATTTGACCAAGACTCGTGTCCAAAGGTGCTTGACACATTCCGCCCTGGTGGCGGTACTTCGTCGTGACATTGCCGATATCGGCGGCGATCAGGATGGGGGTGGTGGTCATCTGGTGGGCTCCTTGTGCGCGTTGGCCCCATGCGAGCCCAACTGCGCTATAATTGAACGACGGTCGCATTGAACGGGAGGTGCGTGCGATGGACGAACAGGATCTGCTGCACGTGCAGCGTGACGCGATGAGCCAGATTGCCGAGCGCCACGGCGTGACCCGTGTGCGCGTCTTTGGTTCGATGGCGCGTGGCGAAGCAACCCCTGAGAGCGATATCGATTTGCTGGTTGAGACGGGCCCGTCAACGAGTGCCTGGTTCCCCGCCGGACTGATCCTCGATCTTGAGCACCTCCTCGGGCGACGGGTCGATGTGGTGACCGAGCGGGCACTGCATCCAGCCATCCGCGAGCGCGTGCTCCAGGAAGCGCGTCCGTTATGAGCGACGACACCATCTACCTGCAACATATCCTGGCGTGCATCAGCCGGATTGAGCGCCACGTGGCTGGTGGCCGTGAGGCCTTTCTTGCCTCGGATCTGCTGCAGGATGCAACGCTCCGCAACCTGCAAACCCTGTCCGAAGCAACGCAGCGCCTGTCCGCAGCGGCCAAAGCAACGCAGCCCCAGATCCCCTGGGCGCAGATTGCGGCCTTTCGCAACGTCCTGGTGCATGTCTACCTGAGCATTGACCTCGAACAAATCTGGATCGTGATTCATCACGATATTCCTCCCCTGAAACAGGCGGTGCGTGCGCTGTTGGACGCTCAGCCGTAGGCCGACATGCTCCGTGGATGTGCGCCGCAACGAGCCATGCTGGCTGCGGCGCAGCGGTTCATGCCGGGCGCTCGTCGCGCCCGGCACGGCGATAGTCTGCCGCCGCGATGCGCAGGATCTCGCCGGCGAAGGCGTGCTGATGCATCCGCGAGACGATGCGTTGATCAAGGTGTTCCAGCGCCCGATTGCTCGTGATGATCGTCGGCAATGCCAGGTTGTAACGGTGATTGACGATCTGGTAGAGCTTCTCGCGCGCCCAGGCCGTGGCACTCTCGGTGCCGAGGTCGTCGAGGACCAACAGCGGCACGGTTCGCACCACCTCGAAGTGCTCGTCGTAGCCAACTTCGCTGGTTGGCCCGTAGGTCGCCCGCAGGTGGTCGAGCAGGTCGGGTACGACAGTGAACAGCACCTGGGTGCCCCGTGCGAGCACGGCGTGAGCCGCAGCCGCAGCCAGATGGGTCTTGCCCGCGCCGTACGACCCGAACAGGAGCAACCAGCCCTGCGGCTGCTGGGCAAACTCCCGTGCCCGCAGGTAGGCTTTGCGGACCCCCGGGACATCCGGGTTGAAGGCCTCGAAGGTCAGGCTGCGCACCTCGGCAAGGTTGCTGAGCTGTTCCAGGCGGCCCTGACCGGAATGTGTCAAGCACCTTTGGACACGAGTCTTGGTCAAATGCGGTGCATACAT
>NZ_SIJK02000155.1 GCF_004762035.2 Candidatus Chloroploca mongolica
GCCCCAGGTTCAAGGAGTCAGTGTGACGCGATCGCTTGTCTAGCCTCACGGAGGATGTCATGACGTATCGTTCTCTTGGTGCGCTCCTTGCGTTGATCGTGAGCGGAGTTTTTGGCCCGTTACTGCTTGCTACGCTGCCGGTACCAGACTTGGTGCCAGCAGTCGCTGCGACGATGCTGCTCCATGCGATGCCGCCCAGGGCACGAGCGATGGAGCAGTTGCCCTTGACCGCGCCAGAGCAAACGCCTTCACCCTTGCCACAGGTGAGCGTTGGCGGCTATCGCACCTGTGTGATCAATCGGGCCGGACAACTCTCTTGTTGGGGATTGGATACTGATGTTCCGGATGATCTCGGTCTCGTGGTGCAGGTCAGCGCGGGTCCGGCGCATATCTGTGCGCTGACCACCGAGGGCGATGTGCGCTGCTGGGACAATTATGGCTACGGCCAAACCGCCGTGCCCGACGACCTTGGGGCCGTGGCGCAGGTTAGTGCAGGTGCGCAGCATATCTGTGCGCTGGACACCGAGGGCGCCGTGCGCTGCTGGGGTGATAATGACTTCGGCCAGAGCACCGTGCCCGACGACCTCGGAACCGTGGCCCAGGTCAGCGCGGGGTGGTCGCATACCTGTGTGGTGACCACCGAAGGGACGGTACGCTGCTGGGGGTACGATTACTACGGCCAAAGCACCGTGCCCGACAACCTTGGAACCGTGGCCCAGGTTAGTGCAGGTGCGCATCACACCTGTGCAGTGACCACCGAAGGCACCGTGCGCTGCTGGGGGTACGATAGCGACGGCCAGAGCACCGTGCCCGACGACCTCGGAACCGTGGCCCAGGTCAGCGCGGGGACGTGGCATACCTGTGCGGTGACCACCGAAGACACCGTGCGCTGCTGGGGCAGTAATACCTTCAGACAGAGCAGCGTGCCCAACGATCTTGGAACCGTGGCGCAGGTTAGTGTGGGGACGAATCACTCCTGTATCTTGACCACCAACGGAGTGCTACGCTGTTGGGGGAGTTATGGCATCAGCCAGAACACCATGCCGGGTAACCTGCAAACCGTGGCGCAGGTCAGCGCAAGAGCCGAGCATACCTGTGCCGTCACAAGTGAGCATACGGTACAGTGTTGGGGCAACAACACGTATTGGGGAGGCTATAGCGGGCAAGCTATGCTGCCCGACGACCTCGGAGCCGTGGCCCAGGTTAGTGCAGGCTGGGCACATACCTGTGCATTGACGACCGAAGGTACCGTGCGCTGCTGGGGCGCTAATTATGGCGGCCAGGGCAGCGTGCCCGACGACCTCGGGGTCGCCGCGCAGGTCAGCGCAGGTGGGTTTCACACCTGTGCGCTGACCACCGAAGGCACCGTGCACTGCTGGGGCTATGCTGAGTTCAGCCAGGTGCCCCCTAACCTTGAAGCGGTACAACAGATCAGCGTAGGTTCGGTGCATACCTGTGCGCTGACAAGCGAGGGTGACATCCGCTGCTGGGGC
>NZ_SIJK02000156.1 GCF_004762035.2 Candidatus Chloroploca mongolica
CTTTTGGGGGTAGGTTTTTTTATTCACGGGCCGAGGGAGCGTCATGACGTTCGTTTCTTTCGGGATGGTATGGCGGTGTCGTTGGCCAGGGTTCGGGGGACAAGCGTTGCGGCATGGGGATGGACTGGTGGTTCAGGGCCCGCACCAAGAGCACGATCCATCCCAAGCGAAAGAGCCGGATGCGGCGGGGGCGTCCGGTACGCGTGGTGCCCAGCAGGGCGCGCAGCTCCGGCAGATCGCCGAGGTCGAGGTCGGTCTCGCCGTCGGCGGGCACCTCCAACGCCGAGCCCACGCTGATCGTCCAGAGGCTGGCCACCGCCATCGCCAGCCACAGCCGAGCCGCTCGTTCCGGATCGGTCATCTGGGTCTGTTGCCACTGCCAGCCTCCGCGTTTGGTGCATTTGAAGCCCTGCTCGCACCAGGTTCGCAAGCCATACCATGCGACATCGCATGCCTCCGGGTCAAAGTCGGTGATGACAAACCATGGTTCTTCATAGCCCTCACCCCACCAGGCCACCAGGGTACACGTCAGCTTGGCTTCGCCTTGAAAACAGGTTCCCCGACCCTGCCACGTCTGCCCAATCGCCGTGACCAGGGTGCGCAGCTTGACCCACGTGGCCTTGCCCGCCGGACGAAAGGTACTTCCCGCCTTGATGCGCATGAACGGATGCCACCCGAGGCGGACGATCCGCCCGAACAGCCAGCGGGCATACAGGCCGCGGTCGCTCAAGACCAACACGGTCCAATCGGACGGGATGCCGGGACGCAGGAGGCGCAGCATGCGCAACCAGTCGCGCCGCCACGCCCGTTTCTCGGTGGCGGGGACAATCGTCCAGGCCACCGGAATGGCATTGCCGCGATAGACCACCGAGACCACCAAGATGGCAAACCGCGTACTGAGCGTCGTCGCATCGAGGGTCAAGGCGATCTGGAGGCTGTCGCCCCACATGCTGATCATCCAGCGCAGCAACGGCACAAAACAGCTCGTCACATCAAGCTCGTGCCGCTTCGAACCCCGCTTGCGGCGCGCTTCGACACACCACTCGTACAGTTGTTGCTCGACCGCATCGCGCTTCCGACCCAACAGCAAGGCCAAAAACGTCGCCACCGTGACCCGACCACACGACCGGGTGAAGACGATCCCAAAGCTCCACAACGCCAGCACCACTGCTTGGGGCTTGCTCAGGTGGGGCATCCGGCTTGACACTTCCAGCTTCCATTCCGATAATGCTTGCGTGCGGTTCATGGGTCCATTCCTTTCTACGATCGGTGTTTGTTACCATAATCGTAGCAGAAATGGTCATGACCCGCACATTATCTGAAAAACCTACCCCCAAAAG
>NZ_SIJK02000157.1 GCF_004762035.2 Candidatus Chloroploca mongolica
ATACCAAAAGATCGGTATTGGCCGGGTCGGCGGCTGTCAGGCGGGCCATGTCGAATACATCCAGGCTAAAGGCTGTTGCAGGGGTGTATCCTGTAGCGCTTACAATGCCATTGGCAATAGCGATGTAGTTTTTATTCTCTGTCAGATTAACGGTAATGGGTCCTACACCATTGCCGATACCGGCGCCGGCAGGAGCCACCACGATGTTGAGGTCAACACCTGCGGGTACATCCATGAAGGCTGTTGCCTGGCGGAAACCCACATCTTTAAGGAATTCCTCACCATTGACAAAGATGTCGACTTTTTCCACTGCGGCATCGGCCGAGTTGTGGATGATCTGCAGTTTGGCCATGGGAACATAGGCAGGCAGGGCAATCAGGTTGCCGCCGGCAGCAGTTGCCACAAAAAGTCCAAAGGGCTTGCCATCGCTGTTGTTGGCTGGATTGAGGAAACCACTGGCTACTACGGTCAGGGCTGCGCCATCCAGATCAAGGGTGGCCAGGGGGGCCACAAAAGAAGCTACGGTGGTTAATCCGTCGGCAGTACGTACTTCCAGGATAAGATCGCTGGTGGGCACGCCCAAATATCCGGCAAAGTCACCATATTCGAAAGCAAATAACTGGCTGGCACCATCTTTTACCCACACACTCACTTCGGGAGCATCGGTAGAACCGTGGAATACCAAAAGATCGGTATTGGCCGGGTCGGCGGCTGTCAGGCGGGCCATGTCGAATACATCCAGGCTAAAGGCTGTTGCAGGGGTGTATCCTGTAGCGCTTACAATGCCATTGGCAATAGCGATGTAGTTTTTATTCTCTGTCAGATTAACGGTAATGGGTCCTACACCATTGCCGATACCGGCGCCGGCAGGAGCCACCACGATGTTGAGGTCAACACCTGCGGGTACATCCATGAAGGCTGTTGCCTGGCGGAAACCCACATCTTTAAGGAATTCCTCACCATTGACAAAGATGTCGACTTTTTCCACTGCGGCATCGGCCGAGTTGTGGATGATCTGCAGTTTGGCCATGGGAACATAGGCAGGCAGGGCAATCAGGTTGCCGCCGGCAGCAGTTGCCACAAAAAGTCCAAAGGGCTTGCCATCGCTGTTGTTGGCTGGATTGAGGAAACCACTGGCTACTACGGTCAGGGCTGCGCCATCCAGATCAAGGGTGGCCAGGGGGGCCACAAAAGAAGCTACGGTGGTTAATCCGTCGGCAGTACGTACTTCCAGGATAAGATCGCTGGTGGGCACGCCCAAATATCCGGCAAAGTCACCATATTCGAAAGCAAATAACTGGCTGGCACCATCTTTTACCCACACACTCACTTCGGG
>NZ_SIJK02000158.1 GCF_004762035.2 Candidatus Chloroploca mongolica
CAGGGCTGATGCAAAGTCAGGCCCGGAACAAGAGGCGGTCGATGGCGGCCGCCAGCGACCGCTGTAACGCGGCCAGGTTCGATTGACCGCCACGGGCGGCCAACCCGCAGACAGCATTGTTGAGGCAAGCGAGGATGTGTGCGGCCTGGCCCATACGCACCTGCGAGGCATCTTCGCCTAACGTGACATCGCGACGATAATGCAGGCCGTTCTCAATCTGCCAGTGACCGCGCACGACCTCCAGCAGGCGGCGGGCACTCACCGCACTGCGCGGCGCACTGGTGATGCCATAGCGCTCCTCACAACTGAAATCGCGCCCCTGATAGACGATCCGCACCATCCGAAAGGCCTGCGCCAGATAGGGCCAATCGCTGTAGCCTTCCAACAGACAACTCGTGGTCAGTCGCCGATATTCCCGTCGTCCATGCCCTTTGTCGCACTGCTCGACCGTGATGAAATCGAGCGGAATGGGGCTGAAGCCCTGCGCAACGGGGAAAACCTTCGGGCTGAACAGCAGTTTGAGGTCATCGAACAACGTGGGCTGGTTCTCCTTGGCAATCCAGCAGTAGTCGCCGCCATCCTCCACCACCTGGATGCTCAGGCTGCGCTGGGCAAACATGGCATCCCCACTGATGATCGTGCCGCGCAGATTCAGACGCTTCAGGAGGCGTGGCGCAGCGACGATTTCGTTCTCCTTGCTGGTGACGGGGGTCTGCGCCACCACGACCCCGGCCTCGACGTCATAGGCGCTGAGCAGATGAACGCCCTGGCTGTGGCCACGCGGGATGGTGCCGCGCAGGGCCTTGCCATCGAGGGCGATCTGCTGACTGGCACGGGCAGGAACCTCGCTCGCTGGGGGTGGCAGCAGCAGGGGGAGCAGGGCGTGATCCAGGGCCTCCGCCGCCACGGCCGAGGCGAGCACCCGGCTCCACGTCGTCGGATGCGGCATGGCAGCACGCGGCAAGGCAAACTGGGCCGCCAATTCGCCCTGGCGCTCGCGGGCCCACTCGGCAATGGCGCGCAGCTGTGTGGCCCCCGCGAGTTTGGCCCACAGCGCAATCGTGAGCATGACCGCCAAGGGATAGCGGACACCCCGACGGTGGCGCAGATCCGGCACCTGTTGAAACTGCTGGTAGATGGCGGCGAGATCCAAGGTCAACGGCTGCTCACTGCCAAACGGCTGCACGGTCACTGTGGTAGCATTCATAGTGAACACCTCATGCGGTTTGATGCTTGGTTACCATCTTCATCCTACCGCAAAGGTGTTCACATGGTGTCGGTTGCCGCTGCTGACTCTGACTTTGCATCAGCCCTG
>NZ_SIJK02000159.1 GCF_004762035.2 Candidatus Chloroploca mongolica
GTGAGAGGCCCAGATCGGCGAGCGAGAAGGGCGTCAGATCAACATCGCCCTCAGGTGGAGGCGAAAGGGTGAATTCGGCAGGCGCGACCTCGGCAGGTTCGACCTCGGCTGGTGCTTCAGCGGCGAGTTCTTCACCTTCACGAGGCAAACGAAAACCTGAAACGAAACGCTCTGGCCTGCCCGCCATTTCTTCGCGTAGGGCGACATCATCATCCGAGAAATACCCAGATGTTTCGGCCTCTTCATCATCAACCGGAGCCAGTGGTGGCGGTTCATGAGGGGGGCGCTCGGCGGCTTGCTGGGACAATTTGCCAAAGATGCTGACGCCGGGTGACTCTGGTTCTTCTTGTTGACCAAAGCTCGTTCGTTCACGGGATGCAGGTTCTTGCCAACTAAAGATTTCTGGCTCGTCACGCTCTGTAGCCTCTTTGTCGCCTGGCGTGGCCGTTGCTTCTTCTAACGAGAAGGGCTGGAGGAAGGATGGTAATCCTTCACTGCTCTCTTCGAGGTTGCTGAGGTCGAGATCATCAAGCGAGAATGGCTGCAGATCATCGAAGTCAAGATCAAGATCGGTCATCTCACTGAAGGCTACTGTTCCCTCTTCCTGATTGCCCTGGGTCTGGCGCATTTCCTGCCCTTTGCCGGCCTCTTCCGCCGCGATGGCAGCTTCAAAGTTAGCGAGGTCACTTTCGCTGAGGCCGAGGTCATCGAGCGAGAAGGGGGTCAGGTTGACGTCGTCTTCGGTGGCGGGGGCGGCGTCTTCGGCAGGGACGGCGGCTTCGAGTTGCGCGATTTCTTCTGGGCTGAGGCCAAGGTCATCGAGCGAGAAGGGGGTCAGGTTGACGTCGTCGTCGGTGATGGGGGTTTCTGCTTCGACAGGGACAGCGGCTTCGAGTTGGGCGATTTCTTCTGGGCTGAGGCCGAGGTCATCGAGCGAGAAGGGGGTCAGGTTGACGTCGTCGTCGGTGATGGGGGCTTCTGCTTCGACCGGAATGGCGGCTTCGAGTTGGGCGATTTCGTCGTCGCTGAGGCCGAGGTCATCGAGCGAGAAGGGGGTCAGATTGACGTCGTCCTCGTCGGTGGTGGGTGCGACCTCTTCGACCGGGACAGCGGCTTCGAGTTGGGCGATTTCGTCCGCAGTGAAACCGAGGTCATCGAGCGAGAAGGGGGTCAGATTGACGTCGTCGTCGGTGATGGGGGCTTCTGCTTCGACCGGAATGGCGGCTTCGA
>NZ_SIJK02000015.1 GCF_004762035.2 Candidatus Chloroploca mongolica
AGACGCGTCGGTTTGAGGCGGAAGTTGCCACGTGGCAGACACCAATCCAGGAGGCAGTCGTGGAACTGATCACAGAATGGGAATTGAAGGGGCGGGAAGAAGGGCGGCAAGAGGAACGCCAGGCGTTAATCCTCCGTTTGCTCGAGCGCAAAGTGGGGCGTCTCTCTGAAGTCACCATGCGTGAGGTCTTGGCCTTGACACCCGAGCAGTTACTCACGTTAAGTGAGGCCTTGCTGGAGTTTGCCACGCGTAGCGATCTGACGGCCTGGCTTGGCCAGCAGAAGTCTGACGCATAACGTCTCCTGGGAGGGTTGGTGAGGCCCGGGGGCAGCGGTGCCCCTTCTACGCACCGGTCAGTTCCACGTTCACGGGTTGCTGGGGCAAGCGGCACACGCGGTCAAGTTGAACGCAAAAAGCCCATCGGCCCGACGGATTTTGCTTAAGCCCTGCTGCGCCACTAGGGCGATTGCATCTTCCTGCCGTGGCCGTCAACGGCTCGGCTCCTGGGGAGCGAAGGCCACCTTCGTGGCCTGATCCAGCCGGCGAAGGCCGGCTTCGCCCTCGGTAGCCGAGGTGTTCACGTCGACGGTGTGGGCGTGTGAGGGCGATCCGCTAGCCTGGTGGCACGTGCCAAGGCAAGATGCAACCGCTCTGCCTCCGCAATCCGCCAGGGTTGCATCAGATCATCAACCCTGGTATCCTGCCTGTATTGAGGTTCAATGGGACGCCGCTGCAAGGTTCAGGCAAAGGAATGACACGGTTTCATCGCACGTATCGACAGACATCCACGATGCCGCCCTATCAGCGATATGCGCAGGCCTATGATCAGAGTGGTCAGGTGCGTTTTGCGTTGTTGGTCCACATCTATCTGCGTGAGATTCTCGCCCTGCATCCCGTGCAGGGTCGTCGCTTGCTTGATCTTGCCTGTGGCACAGGCACGCTGGCCTTCTTGATGGCTGAACGTGGATGGAGTGTCGTTGGGGTTGATTCTTCCGCTGCAATGCTGGCGATGGCTGCCGAGCGCGTGGCCGAGAACCCTGGTGCAACGGTGCAGTTTCTGCAGGGCGATATGCGTACCCTCGCCGGGGCCGTGCCGCCTGCTGCTTTTGATCTGGTAACATGTACCTACGATAGCCTGAACTATATGCTGACGCACGACGATCTCGCTGCCTGTTTTGCATCAGCGGCGCTCGCCCTGGCTCCGGGGGGCCTCTATGTGGCTGATATGAATACGCGCCATTTTCTTGAGTTTGCCTGGGGCACGTGTGCGATCCATGAGCAATCTGGCTATGTCCAGCTTGAACGGAGCCATTTTGAGCCGACGTCCTCTATCAGTACGATGCTCTTGACCGGTTTTCTTGGTGATGAGACCAGTGGCTACGAACGGTTCGATGAGCTCCACGTTGAACGGGCGTATCCGCCTGATGAGGTTGCTGCTTTGTTCAAGCGCGCCGGGCTCACTGTCGAAGCAAGCTATGATAGTTTTACGTTGAGTTCGCCTGGGCCAGAAACCCAGCGGATCTTTTGGGTTGCTCGCAAGCCCTGGTAGGGCTGATCGGTTTTTCACTGAACCACGTTGCCCGCAAAGTTGGCAGGATGGTTCAGCAGAGCTTTCATCTTGCTGCCGCAGTGTGCTTGCTTCACTGGCATGTTGCGGCAGCCAAAAAAAGAAACATACCTATGACAGTTCTCCCTCCAATTGAAGAAAAAGCTCGTTATGTTGAGCGTATGTTTGCCCAGATTGCGCCGGGCTATGATCGGGTCAATCGCGTCATGACCTTCGGGCTCGATCAGGGTTGGCGTCGGCGTGTGGTTGAGTATGTTGCACCCCCGGTTGGGGGGCGTTCGCTTGATGTTGGTACCGGTACGGGCGATTTTTTGCCTGAACTCGCCGCCTGGAGTCGCGATGGCTTGGCCGTTGGGGTGGATTTTACGCTGCCGATGATGGTGGCTGGCCAACCAAAACTTGACGCGCTCGGTGCTCGTTCCAGTCATTTTGTCGGGGGCGATGCACTCTGTTTGCCGTTTCCCGATCAGACATTTGATGCGATTACGACGGGCTTTGTGATGCGCAATGTCACCGATATTCGCCAGGCTTTCGCCGAGATGCATCGCGTCGCTCGCCCCGGTGCGATGGTCGCCTGCCTGGAAGTGGCTCGCCCGCGTAATCCGGTGATTCGCTTGGGCCATCGGCTCTA
Organism: Candidatus Chloroploca mongolica; assembly: GCF_004762035.2. GTDB lineage: Bacteria > Chloroflexota > Chloroflexia > Chloroflexales > Chloroflexaceae > Chloroploca > Chloroploca mongolica. Next base: position 2,199 of record NZ_SIJK02000015.1, read on the forward strand.
TTTTGAAGGGGTGGTGCCCTGGATTGGGCAGTTGCTCGGCGGTGATCGCCGTGCCTATACCTATTTGCCTCAGTCTGCCCGGGCGTTCCCCTCCCCCGACCGCCTTGCTGATCTGATGCGTGAGGCCGGTTGGAACTATGTCGCCTATCGTCTCTATGGCCTGGGGGCTGTGGCTATCCATGTGGGTGCCAAAACCTAATCTTTTGATGCTAACAATTGCAAGACTATGAATGACTATGATGCGCGTGAACAACGCGAAGATATGATGCAGCGCCGCCTCCGTAAGGCGCGTGGCGAAGAAGTGCCTGATGAGTTGGCGGATGATCAGGACTTTGATGATTTTGACGATCCTCGTGCGCCGGGCATGGGCTATGATCAACGACCACCGTATCCCCGTTATCGCCGTGGTTCGGGTGGCGGGGGTGGCTGTGCGCAGGCGGTGCTCTATCTGACGATCGGTGCCCTCGTGTCCCTGTTGATTGGTTTTTTTGCCTTGAATCAGTTTGCAGGCCGCATTGGTGACATGTTTGCTGGGGTGCCTGCGCTTCCCGATGTGGCGACGCTCATCGCGACCCCGACGCCGCAAATTATTACGAGTGCTGCTGTGGTGCAGCGGGTGCAGCAGTTGAGCCGCCTCGAGACGGCGTCCTATAGCATTCAGACGGTGATTGATGTTCGCCAGGGCAGCAATATTCCTGTTGTCGGTGATTTTCTTGAGGGCGATGCGCTGTTACTCATTGCGCATGGTACCGTGATCGCGGGCGTTGATCTTAATACGCTTACGACCGACGATGTGACGGTTGCTGCTGATGGCCGGAGTGTGACGCTGCGCTTGCCGCCGGCGATGATCTTTGCGACCACCCTCGATAATGAGCGTACCCGCGTCTATAGCCGTAGCCGGGGCATCTTTGCCCCAGAAAATAAAGATCTCGAGACCGAGGCCCGCCGTCAGGCCGAACAGCAGATCTTGCTCGCAGCTTGCGAAGATGGTGTGCTCAGCAAGGCAACCGAGCAGGCTCAGGCTTCGCTTACCCAGCTCGTTGGGCTCTTTGACAATATCGTGGTGACGGTCGTTCCAGCCCCTCCAGGCCCGTGCCCCGCCCCCTGAAGAAGCGTTGCGGTTCGGGCAACCAAGCCAGCAAAGCTGGCCTTGGTTGCCCGAACCGCAACCGAAATCACCCCTTGCCCTGTTCGGCCTGCAAGGCCAGGACGATGCCCGCGAGGAGCAGCATGAAGCCGATCAGTTGCAAAGGGGCAAACTGCTCTTGAAAGAGGACGAGCGCAAAGATCGCCGAGCCGATTGGTTCGCCGAGCAGGGCAATGGCAACAAAGGTTGCCGAGAGGGTCGAAAGCGCGTAATTCAAGGCGGTGTGTCCCAGCAATTGCGGGCCAAGGGCAAGTGCGAGCACAAGCAGGTAGGCGTACGGGGGAAAGCCGAAGAGCGGTTGCCCTGCGAGCAGCACCCACACCACCAGCACGACGGCTGCGGTGCTATAGACTACATAGATATACGCCAGAATGCTTAGCCGCCGCCGTAGCGAGCGCCCGATCAGCAGGTAGCCACTCGCCGTCGCCGCCCCAACGAGCGCCAGTAGATTGCCGAGCATCGGGTTAGGTTGAAGGCTCTCGGCACTGTCAGAAAAAGAGATCGCGATGGTGCCAAGGAGCGTCAGACTAATGCCCACCATCGTGCGCCAACCCAGGCGCTCACGGAAGAAGAAAAATGAAGCCAGGGCAATCCAGAGTGGATTGGTTGCGACTAGGGCGGCACTCGAGGCCACCGAAGTGTAGGCGAGCGAACTGATCCAACTCGCGAAGTGACCCGCCAGAAAGGTACCCGAGCCAAGCGCCAGCAACAGATCCCGTCGACTCAAGCGTTGCAACTCGGGGCGTGCCCTGGCGAGCACCAGCGGCGTGAGGATCAGCGAGGCGATCACCAGTCTGCCCGCCGCAATGCTGAGCGACGGGACGCCCGCCGCCTGCGCATACCGGATCATAATCGAAGCCGTCGAAGCGATCAAGACACCACTAAAGAGAATCAGGTAAGGCCACATCGAACGCTGCATCGTCAGTTCATTTCGTTTCTCGGCTACGTTGATAGCGGTTCAAAAAATCTTGCACGGCGTCTTCAATGCTTATCTTCCCGCTCATAATGCGTTCATGATAGGCCGGTACAAAATCAAAGAGCAGCGATTGCCCCGTCTGGAGTTCACGGATCATGAGCCGACTATGGGCACCGATGGCTTCGGCCATCCCGCTCGTGTGAAAGAGTTGCTCGGTTGAGGCCACATCATAGCGTAGACGAACAATCTCGGCCTGCCATCCTGTCCGTTGCCGACTCAGTCGGGCATAGGCGGCCCGCTGATCACCGTCAAACGGCAGCCCGACCGAGCCAACATTGACCACCAGGGTTGGCCCAAACCGGCGCACAAACGGGGCGTGGGTATGCCCAACACAAAAAATGTGGGCGCGTGCATCAATTTGTTCACGCAAGATCTCGGCGGGTGCAAAAGGGTCAATGCCATCGCGATCATGGCGCACCGATGCATGGTAGACCATCATCGTTGTTCCGTCGAGGTTGAGGGTCAGGTGGGTGGGTAATTCGGCAATGGAGGCGATCTGATTGGCAACCTGACTATGGGTCCAGGCAATGACCCGACTTACCTCAAAACGAGGGCCGCTCGTGGGGAAATCGGGGCGGCGATGCTCTTCATCATAGTGCAGCACATAGCGCTCGTGATTGCCGCGCATCACCAACCAGCCATGCTCAGCCGCAAAACGCCTCACCAGGTCAAAACAGGCCCCCGAGAGCGGCCCGCGATTCAGGATGTCCCCCGCCACAATGACGAGGTCGGGTTCCCATCGTTCAAGATCCTCAACAACCGCGTGCAACGCGGCCAGATTCCCGTGAATATCCGCCAGAAGCGCAATTTTATCCATAGAAAAAGGCTACTCAAGCCAGGGTATGCTTCAGGTCACTCTCTTAGTATACAGCTTCCCGGAAGCTTGCGAAAATATGGTATAGTCAAACCTAGAAATATTTGACTGAGCAGATACCGAGCACTTTTCTGTGCGCGAAGGAGGCGGCCTGTGACCCGCAGACGTGTCGTGCTGATCACGCTTGGGGTGATGATGAGCCTGTTTATGGCTTCGATGGAGAGCACGGTGATTGCGACGGCAATGCCGACGATTGTCTCTGAGCTCGGGGGGATCCAGAGTTACAGCTGGGTCTTTGCGATCTATATGCTGACCTCGACTACGGTGGGGCCGATCTTTGGCAAGCTCTCGGATCTCTATGGCCGTAGACCATTGTATATGGTTGCGATTGCCGTCTTTATGCTTGGCTCGCTCTTGTGTGGTCTTGCGACTAGTATGAGTCAGTTGATCGCGGCGCGGGCGATCCAGGGTGTGGGGGCCGGTGGCTTGTTGCCGCTCGCCTTCATTATTGTGGGCGATATTTTTACGCTCGAGCAACGCACCAAGGTGCAGGGGCTCTTTTCGGGTGTCTGGGGCGTCAGTTCGATCCTGGGGCCATTGATTGGTGGCTTTCTCGTTGACCGCGTGGCCTGGCAGTGGGTCTTCTGGATCAATTTACCGGCGGCTGTTGTTGCCGCTGGCTTGGTCTGGATGGCATGGCGCGGTGTCCCCCGCCCCGCAGGCGTGCGTCCCGCGATTGATTACGCTGGTGCGATCCTGTTGAGCATCGGGGTGGCTTCGTTGTTGCTGGGCCTCAATGAGCTTGGCAGCCTCCAGAGCAATGGATTGCTTCTGCTTGCCGTCGCAACCCTGACGGCGCTCTTTCTCGTTGAACGTCGTGCCGAGGCCCCAATTTTGCCCCTCCATCTCTTTCGCTGGCGGCTCTTTGCGGTAGCCTGTGTTCACGGTGTGTTCGCCGGCTGGGTGCTTTTTGGTGGCATGAGCTATGTGCCACTCTTTGTGCAGGGGGTCCTGGGAACCTCGGCGACACAGGCAGGCACAACGCTCACCCCGATGCTGCTTTCGTGGGTGCTTTCGAGCATTGTGGCGAGTCGGCTCTTGTTGAAGGTTGGCTACCGTACCTTGATTATCACTGGCATGGTCACATTTGTCATTGGTGCCGGCTTGATGGCCCGCGTGAGCCCTACCACAACTCAGCTTGAGATCATGGTTGCGCTGAGCCTGATGGGCCTCGGTATGGGTGCCTCGATCCCTTCGTTCTTGATTGCGGTGCAGAGCAGTGTCAACAAGCCCGATCTTGGCTCGGCGACGGCGATGCTCCAGTTTTCACGCACGATCGGCGGAACCTTCGGCGTTGCTGTGCTCGGCGCGATCCTTGCGTCGCAGTTGACGGCGATCTTGCTTTCGTATGGGCTCAGCCCTGACTCGGTGCCCCTGGATGCCCTGATCGGCGAAGGTGCTACCGGTGCCGCCGAGTTGAGTGCGCAGGCCCGCGATGCCCTTGCGCTGGCGATGAGGGCAATGTTCCAGACGACCTTTGTCGTCGCGGTGCTTGCGCTGCTGGTCGCCTTGCTCACCCCACGTACCGAGATCCAGTCGTCTTCGCAACCCGATCCTGAGCCTGCGATCACGGCCGATTAAGTCAGAAAGTTGCTCGATTTGTGCAAAATGTACAAATGAAAAGCCCCTTGACTTGTTGCTTTTGACTAAAAGATCGGGTATACTAACTACAACAAGGCGGCAGTGCTGCTGCACAACTCAGGGTTAGGGCAACGGTGCCAGAACTCGTAACCTCGACAATGAAGACAGAAGGAGATATCACCATGCGGAACGGTAACTACGAGAATCTTTCGGTTGATGCTGTGGCTCGTCGCCTTCCCGAGTCGCGTGAATATTTGCGTGAAGCCCGTATTGACCGCACGGCGCGGATGTCGCTGCGTGAGGCTGCCAATGCTACCTCGACCAACGCGGATGAACTGCTTGCGCAGATCGAGGCTCGCCTCCGCCGTGAGGCCCGCCGCACGCATATCCAGCCCGTTGAGTTTGTGATGGTCTACGAAGAAGAAGATGAGATGTCGTTCGTCTAATTCCTCCTCGTTCGTTTGCTATCTGCGGGCCGTCCAAACTGGACGGCCCGTTGTTTTTATGCTGCCTATCCACGCCCCACGGCGATTGCATCTTCTGTGTATGCATCCCACCAGGGCACCCGCAAGGGGTGCCCGTACACCGGGCCCGGCCCCCGGCAACAACGGGACACCCCTTACGGGTGCCCCGTTGTTGCCGGGGGTCGCCGTTTGCGGCGCTGGTTGCATGCACATGCTGCCACAGAGAGCGTATTTTTTTGTATCCGGTTTCGTATGATGCAATCGCCCTAATCCACGCCCCAACAGACCTCCAACATCGCTGGCAAACGTGGTACTATACAACCGTGTCTATGTCGAGAGGAGACCCGTATGGTCAGGAGTGTCGGTGGTATTGCTCAGGCATCACGGTATCAGTTCGCGAATGGCATGATTGCTCTCGTGCATCGTAATCCCAGTACACCTACGGTCAGTGTGCGGGGTGAGTTGCGCCTTGGGGCGGTTGATGAGTCGGCTACCGCCAATGGCCTGGCGTTGCTGACCGGCGCTGCGCTCATCCGTGGTGCCGGTGAGCGTACTTTTCAACAGTTGGTGGCGGAAACCGAGGCCCGTGGCTGTGGGGTCAGTGCTGCCGGTGGGCTCCACACGACGAGTTTTGGGGGGCGGGCGCTGGTCGAAGATTTGCCCCTCATCCTTGAACTTCTGGCCGATATGCTCATCCGTCCGACTTTTCCGCTCCACGAGGTCACGAAACTGCGCAATCAGTTCCTGATGAGCCTTCGTGAACAGGAAGAGGAGCCGATGACCAGGGCGTCACGGGCGATCCACACGTTGCTTTATCCGCCCGAACATCCCTATAGCCGCCTTTCGACTGGGACGCTCATGACGGTACAGGCGCTAGAGCGTGACGATCTCGTGCGTTTTCATGGTGCTTATCACCCCCACGATGCGATCATTGCTGTGGTTGGTGATGTTGAGCCTGACGCTGTCTTTGAGTCGCTGGAACGCCATTTTGGCTCATGGAACCCCGGCAACCCACCGCCCAAAACTACCCTTTCCGCTGTGCCGCCGCTGCAGGAACCGCAGCGTTGCGATATCGTGATGGAGGGCAAGCTTCAGTCTGATGTGATCTGGGCTGTCCACGGCCTGGCCCGCAATGATCCTGATTTTTATCCTGCGATGCTCGCCAATCTGATCCTCGGTCGCCTGGGGCTCGGGGGGCGACTGGGCGAAGAGGTGCGTGAGAACCAGGGGATGGCCTACTATTGTTCGAGCAGCCTCGACGCTGATCTAGGCGCTGGCCCTTGGTCAGCCGTGGCCGGGGTGAACCCGCATGATGTCGAACGGGCGATCGAGGCGATGCTGCACGAGATCCGTCTTTTTGCCCACCAAGGGCCAACGGCACAAGAATTGGCCGATGCACGTGATTTTCTCACCGGCATGCTTGTGCTTGGGCTTGAGACCAACGATGGGATGGCCGGAACCTTGCTGGCGATTGAACGCTATCAACTTGGCTTGGATTTTATCGAGCGCTACCCGGCGTTGCTTGCCGCTGTTTCCCACGAACAGATCCTGAATGTGGCCCGGCGCTATCTGGGTGGTGCTGGCTATGCCCTGGCAGTCGCTGGCCCTCCAGCGGTCTAACGCCAATCCCTTGCACATAATACCAATGACGGTTCGTACCCCCGCATTGTCATGCTGAGTACCATATGGCCGACGGGCCAGTGGTATGGAGAGAAACCAGTGCATGTGTGCAGCCTGCATGGTCACCCCGAACGGAGTGAGGGGTCTTCCATGATGATCCGTGCAGATTCCTCACTGCGCCTGCGGCTTCGTTCGGAATGACAGCGGAGGCGTTGCGATCCAACCATGAATAAGGCAGTCTTTGAATAAGGCAGTCTTTTTGACGCAAAGAGGAACAATTAATGATTGTTGCAGGTACCCGTGATGCCGTGCTGAATCAGGTTCAGGTGGTCAGTATTCATGGCACGATCCTCTATGATCTTGTCTATACCCATGTAGGCGAAACACAACCGCGTCAGGCTCGCCTCGGCAGTGAGAGTCTCTATGCTGAACCGCAACCGGGTGATCTGATTCGTGTGCAGTATATGATGAATGTCGCTACTACGGTAGAGCATCGTACGGGGTAGATAAGGACTCGATTCCTATCGAGACCCTCTATCATATGGCTACGACTCGTGCTAAAATAACAGCGCGTATAGATGCGCTTTTTTGGCATATCCTCTGTTGCTCTCCTCCCGATGGTATCGCCGTTGCCCCGGCGGCGGCACAAGGAGTTCGGCATGGCTCCGCGCAGGCACACTCTTCTTCTCCTCACGGTCGTTGCTCTGGTCGTTGCTTCGTTTGGTCTGGTCGCCCTGCTTCCCGCACAGTCTGGTCGTTCCGAGGTCGTCTTTTTTGTTGACACCCTGGAAGATCTTGACGGTGACAATGGATGCGTGGAACCTGGCCCCGGTCGTACCTGTAGCCTCCGTCAGGCGATTGTGAGTGCGAATGCGCATCCCTCAAGTAGTGATTATAAAGTCATTACCTTCCGCTATTTTACCGATGGCCCGCTCGCAACCGAGGGGGGCATTGTCCGGCTTGACCCCTTGAAGCCGGTGTTGCCCAAGCTTACGGCGGATCGCGTTGAAATTATTGCGAACGATCTCTTTGGGATTCCCAAGATTCAGCTCGATGGCAATGGCCGCGACGTCGGCTTTCAACTTGCTGGCAATGAGAGTTTGATCCGGGGCCTAAGTCTCTATGGCTTTTCGGATTTTGGGATTGAGGAATTTCTTGGTTCGGCGATCTATATTACCGGCAATAATAATCGTGTCGAGCGCTCGTTTATCGGGGTCAATCCGGATGGGCAGACGCTTGCCGGGCGGCAGAATTTTAGTGGCGTTCGGATCGAGGGCAGTGCCACTGGCAATGTGATCGGTGGGGCCGGTGGGCCTGGTGTGGCGAATTATATTAGTGGCAATACGCAAAATGGGGTCATTATTCGTAATGCCTCAGGCAATTTTGTCCAGAATAATTTCATTGGCATTGTCCGTGAGAATCAGTCAACGACGCTCGTTGCCCGTGGTAATGGGCAGTATGGGGTGCAAATTGCGAGTATTAGCAATAGCCTCAGTACCGATAATGTGATTGGTGGTACGAGTGCCGAACTCGCGAATGTGATTGCTGATAATGGTCAGGCCGGCATTCTGCTGCGCGGTTCGGGTACCATTACTAATTTTGTTCAGGCCAATTATGTTGGCCTCGATAGTGCGAATAATGATTTCAAGAACCGTGCTGATGGTCTTCTCCTTGAGGCTGGCGCACGCAATAACCGCATTGGTGGCTCGGGGGCGGCCCCGCTGGTGATCAGCAACAATGTCAATTATGGCATCCATTTGCGCCTCAATGGCGATCTCACGCGTGATAACGTGATCGCCGGGACGACGTTTATTGGAACCCGCACCGATGGGGTGACCGCCTTTGGCAATGGCCGCGGTGGGGTGCTGATTGCCCCCGGGGTGACAGGAACGCAGATTCAGGGTGTTGGCAATAGTCTGCGCATTGCCGCTAATGGCGGCCCCGGGGTGATTGTTGGTGGCATTGGTGAATTGGCCGCCAATAATCGGATCGAACAGGCACTTATTGGCCTGGTGCCTGCCCCTGATGGGTTTCAGGCTCGCCCTAATGCGCTCGGTGGGGTCGAGATCGTTACCTCGACGATGACCCTCCTGCACAATAATCGGATTGGTGGCAATACGACTAGTGGGGTGAAGATTGGCCCTGGCGCGACCGGTGTCACGTTGACGGGCAATGCCATTACTTCCAATACGGCGAGTGGGGTTTTGATCCAGCCTGATGCGGCTGATGTAACGTTGATTGGCAATACGATCAGCGCCAATGCCACGTATGGGGTTCACGTTGGGGCCGGGGTCCAACGCACGAGCCTCGCGGGCAATACGGTCGCTGACCAGACCCTTGCTGGGGTCTGGCTCGATGGGGCTAGCAATACAACGCTCATTACCAATACGCTGACTGGCAATGCCGCCGGTGGGCTCGTCGTGCAGGCGGCCAGCAATACTACGATCACCGAGAATGTCTTTGGTACGAACGCTCCCTTTGGGCTGCGTATCAGTGCGAGTATGACGACGACGGTTGACCTCAATCGCGTTGGGTTGACGATGGATACGCGCACTGCGCTGGGGAACCTCGGTACGGGTATCGAGGTCTTTGATGCGCAGACGACCGCGCTTACCAATAATTTTGTGGCGAGCAATGGCGGCCCTGGCATTGTGATCACGGGAACCAAGACCCGCGCCACGAATGTGCAAGGCAATGTCACCGGGTTGTTGCGTAATGCCGAAGGTTTTGCCCGCGTGGCTAGCCCCAACCTTGGGCCACAGATCCTTGTCGCCGAGGGGCCCTATCTGACGTTGATCAGTGGCAATACCCTCGCGGGTGATAATGATCCGCTCACCGCCTATCCCGGGATTGTCATTTCAGGGACGCAGACCTTCACCGCGACGGTCGAGGCCAATCGCATTGGTTTTGTGCCCACTGCACCACCCGATGGCGAACCCTTTCTTAGCTTTGGTCATAGCGAGGGCATTGTCGTTGAGGGTGCGCACTATGTCCAGATTCGGAATAATAATCGTATTCGCCGCAATGATGGGGCGGCGATTCGCCTCACTGATGTGATGTCGGCGACGGTGACTGATCATTCGGCGGATCGGGCGATCTTTGAGAATGGCCGTGGTCTTGTGGTCACCGGCAATACGCAGTTTGTGACGCTTGCCCAGAATGAGCTTGTGGCGAATCGTGGCGATGCCATTGCGCTCGAGACGGTCGGCCAGATCGCCGATGTGTTGGTGCGCGAAAATACGCTACGGGCCAATCAGGGGTTTGGGATTCTGCTCAACGGCAATGTCCAGCGGGTGAAACTCCCCGGTAATCGGCTCAGTTTCAATCAGGCCGGTGGCATCAATTTTGTGCGTGCGGCTCCTTCGCCCGCTGCAACCAATCCTAATCATGATCTTGCCCCGCCCATTATCGATCTCACCGGCACTGATCCGATGCGCCTGCGGGTTTTTGATAATGGAACGTTCCAGGGACAGGTGATCACCGCGACGCTGGAACCCGGGGCTTTGCCCGCGCCCCTTGATGGCTGTGTCACCTGTACGATCGAAGTCTTCCGCCCTGATCCCGAGTCACTCGGCCAGGGGTTGACGTCGCTTGTGACGGTCACAGCCTCGCCCGAAGGTCTCTATAGCGGCCAGTTCGAGAATCTGACCGACACCCTCGAGTTGCTGCTCATCGCTACTGATGTGCTCAGCAATAGTTCTGAGTATGGTGTCTTTCCGGTGCGGCGTGGCATGGTCTTCCAGGAAGCGAATCTAATCCGCGAGGCGATCCCCGACGAGACGCTGCTCTTTACGCTTGCCTTGTCGAATACGGGTACCTTGAACCTCGTTGACCTGCAGGTCGATGTGTCGGCTCCGCTCGAGGGTTGGACGCTCGTGACGGATCCGGTGACGAGTACCCTTCTGACCCTGGCGGATGGTGAAGTCAAGCAACTGACGTTCGCGTTGACCTTGCCCCCAGGGGCGCACCCGAATGCACGCGCTGGTCTGGTCAATGTGCTGAATGTGACGGTTCGCAATGCCTATGGCCCACCGACAACCGCTCGGCTGGAGACGCGCGTCCGGGCGCAGCCAATCCTCCAGGTTGATCCACTGGTGGCCGTGGGCGCTGCCCGACCCGGGGCTTTGGTCGAACATCTGCATACGCTCCGCAATCAAGGCAATGTAACGGTTACGGCCAATCTTGCCGCCGTGACCCGTGATGCCATCGGGATCACCGAGCTCTGGACAACGACGTTGCCGACGACGACGGTGACCCTCGCGCCCGAGACCGAGGTTACCCTGCCCGTGCTGGTGCGTGTGCCCCCTGGTGCCCAGGTGCTCGATCCGCTGGGCAATCCGGTGCAGGCGACCACGAGTGTGACCGCAACGGTGCCAGCTTTTGAGGAGGCGAATCCGTTGCTCAGTTACCCTGAGTTGACTCTGCCCTTTACCGCGACAACCCGCGTTGGCCTTGCTCCTGATGCTGACCTTGAACGTGATGAGACCGCTGAGGCTGCTGCCGGTGGCGAGGCGATCTTTATCCATACGGTGATCAATCAGAGTAACGGAACGGCCTTTTTCTGTCTGGTTGCTTCGACGACCAAAGGCAGTACGGTGCGCTTCGAGTCGGCAACCCGCGATTTTGTGGTTGATGCGAATGGTTGCTTCCGCCTCGATCTGGTCAATGATGGTAGTCAACAGCCACCGCGCTTCCGTGAAGCCCAGTTCCGGACAATCGTCTCGCTTGATCCTCGTCTGTTGCCCGACGAGCGCGAGATTGTCACGTTGACCTTGCGTGAAGCCTCAACCGAGGAAGTCATCAGCGATGCAACGCTGGTCAATCAGATCACGATTGTGCGTGGCAACCGGCTGCCAAGGGTATGGTTACCGCTGGTGCAAAAATAAAGGAGGGGCGCCGTGGCATCACTCAATCGTCGTCTCGCGCTGGTGCTCGTGCTGTCGCTGCTCTTCACGTTGCTTGCTCCACTGCCGGTGCCCTGGTCGATTGTCGCTGCTCAAGCGAGCATTGTCGTCAGTAATCTCAATGACCTTGACAATGGTGGGGCCAATGATTGTGGCTCTGATGGGTGTAGCCTGCGCGAGGCGATCCGCCTGGCGAATAGCCGCAATGGGCCAAATAGCATCACGTTTACGGTGACTGGGACGCTTACCCTCGAATCGGCCTTGCCCATCTTGACTGATGACGAGACGACGCTTGATGCGACCAGCGCCGATCCTGCGGCGACACAGCCCAATGTGACGCTGAATGCCTTGGGCATTGCGCCGGGCTCGCATGGCTTGCATCTCCAGAGCAACAACAATGTGGTGCGGGGCCTGGCGATTATTCGTGCTCCAGCGGGTATGTCGGCGGATGTCGCTGGGGCGGGCATCTTTCTTGATGGCGCGAGCGGCAATCAACTCTATCAGAACTGGCTCGGCCTCGCTGCCGATGGGACGGCCCAGGGCAATCAGGGCTATGGCCTGCTTATCGGCAATGGGGCGAGCAATAATATCATTGGGGCTGACCGTGATGATCAACGCAATGTCTTGACGTCGAATGTCATGGGCGGTATTCGCATCAATACGGCGAGCAACACGGCGTTAAACCAGAATAATCTGATCGAGGGCAACTATATTGGGACGACGCCCGCGGGCGATGCTGCCGGCAATAATGGAACTCGCACTGATAGCGCGGGCATTAGCCTGGGTGCCGGTGCGGTCAAGACGACGATCCGCAACAATGTCATCGGGGGGTTCCCCCAGTCGTTTGGGATTTTTATGCCCGGCCTTGGTCAGGTGTCGACCAACCCGCTCATTGCGCGTGACAACGTGATTGTGGGCAATGCGATTGGGGTGACGCGTGGGGGGATACCCGTCCCGAATAAATTTGGTCTTCAGCTTGGGAGCAATGCCTATGGCCCGCGCAATACGACGATTGGTGGGCTCGATCTACTTGACCGCAATATCATTGCCGGCAATACCAGTTACGGTATTCGCTTTCTCGATACAGGGTTTGTCTGGGGCGATGCGACTATTCTTGGCAATCTGATCGGTTTGACTGCCGATGGGACGCCACTCCCGAATGGGACAACCAGTGATAGCTCGTCCGGGGCGATCTTCATTGGTCGGCTTGGCGGTGGTACCGCCCAGTTTCCTCCTGGTCGCGTCACGGTTGGCGCCAAGAATGTGATCGCGGCGAGCCGTAGTTTTGGCGTTCATGTTCGTTCGAGTAACCATGTTATCAAAGGCAATTATATTGGGACAAGTCTCTCTGGCGATCGTTCTCAAACCGGCCAGACGGCTTTCGGTGGCGCGAGTGTTTTTCTTGAGCATGGTACCGGAGTTACCATTGGTGGGACGACGACAGCTGACCGCAATGTGATTGCATATGGTGGCTCGCAGATCGGCGGTGCGCGTGCCGCGATCCTGATCAATCCGGTGGCGCTGGGAACCAATCGCTGCAATGGGACCTGTACCACGAGTGGTCACGTGATCGAAGGCAATTATCTCGGGGTGCGCCCCGATGGCGTGACGCCGTTGAATGCGGCGTCGCCTTCCGGGACCGAGGGCATGCGGATCTGGCGCACGACCGGCGTGACGGTGCGCAATAATCTGATTGGTGGGGTTGGCCAGGGTCTTGCCCTGGGTGAACCGAGCGAGGCTGCTGGCGCGGTCACGAATCTCTTGATCGAGGGCAATCTTATTGGTGCCCCGGCAACAGGCGAGTTGCCGCTTGATGCCAATCTCGCCGCTGCACCACGCAATTTCTCGGTTGGCATTCGTCTCTACAATGGCTCTAACAATGTGATCCGTCAAAACCTCGTTGCTTATAATGGCTCCGGCCAGACGTTTGATGTCGTACCTGGTATTTTGATTGGTTCGCTGTTTGATGGCAATCTCGCGAGCAATAATGATCTGCTTGGCAATCGTCTGGTGCGCAATGGTGGTGTCGATGCACCCGGTATTCAGATTCGCGGCGCGACTGGCATTCGGATTTCGCAGACGACGACCGAGTTTCATCAGGGGCCAGGCATTGCCCTGCTTGACGGCGGCAATGCCGGGCGTACCCCGCCGACGCTGAATCCGCAGTTGCAACAGAATCCCGAGCCTGAGCCTCCCAGTGTTACTGGTTCGACGGATCCCGCCTGTGGCCCCGGTTGCACGGTTGAGATCTTTACAACTTCGCGTGGCACCGAGGCCGACGAGGGGCCGATCTATTTGGCGTCGGGCTTAACGCTGGCTGATGGAACCTTCAATATTCCGTTGCCCGTCTGTCAGCGCTATCTTAATGCAACGGTGACTGATGCTACTGGCAATACGTCGCCTTTTAGTACCCGCATTGACCTCGGAGTTGATAATCCCTGTGCGCCAATTGCGTTTGATCTCGTCGCCGATCCGGCTGGTACCGAACGTGCCGTGGCTCCTGGCGAGCAGACGACCTATCTGCATACGCTCAATAATACTTCTCCGATCACCCTGACGTTCTCGGTGGCCCTGACTTCGACCCAGCGCTGGGCCAATGGGCCAACCCTGGTTACGGTGCCTCCCAATGCGTCAACCGAGATTCCTGTGACGGTGACGGTGCCTGCTACCCAGGCCGAGGCGGCCACCGAAACGACGAGTGTCCGTGCGCTCGTCGGGACGGCGCGTTCGTCGAATGTGGTGGTGAATACGACGACGGTGCGTTTGCCTGGCCCTGCCTTCCCTGCGCTCACCGGTCCCCTGACGACGACGCTCGCCGGGCCGACGACGATCTTTACGCATACGGTGAGCAATGTCGGCGATGTGGTCGGTGATTTCACGGTCGCTAGTACCGGTTTTGTTGGCGATGCGCCGCCCGGATGGTCGGTGGCGTCGGTGACACCAGCGTCATTTACGCTGACTCCTACGCAGACGATGACGGTCACGGTGCTGGTCAATACGCCTGGTACGCCCCCCGCCGGCCCGTTGGTCTTCGGGCTGCGGGCCTTGGTGACGGGTGACGAGACGCGGGTGGCTCAGACCGCCAATACGATCATCGTGCCGGTGGTCCGTGGCTTTGCCTTTACCCCTGTGACGCTGCAGCGTGCGACCACTGATCCAGGCGCAACGGTGCGGTTTAGCTACGTTTTGACCAATACCGGCAATGCCGCTGATAGTTTTGCCGTTGCGACATCGGTACCACCTGTTGGCTTGACCCTTACAGGCGTAACTGCGACGCCGAGTCTGAGCAATCTGGCGGCTGGCATCACTTCTACGGTGCAGGTGAGCTATGCGGTGGCGGATGATGCGCTCGCCGGGACTTATCCGTTGACGGTGACGGCGCGTGCGACGGGTGGAGTTGATCCACCTGCACCGGCACTGCGTTCGCTTGAGGTGGTTGTCCGTGGGAGCGGGGCGGTGACGCTGACCCCGCCACTGGCCGAGCCGCCCGCCGTCGATCTGGCCGGGGCGACGCAGCCGGTCGCAGTGACGGCGGTCTTTACCGCGACCAATTCGGGCAATGCGTCTGCGCCGATTCTGCCCGGGCCGGTGACCGGTCTGCCGTCTGGCTGGACGGGGAATGTGACGGGCAATGCCTGTCCGGTTGGCCTCCCCGGTCTTGCGCCAGCGGCCTCATGCCTCTTTACCGTGACAGTCACCGTGCCGCCTACCGCTGATGCCGGGGTGAACGATCTCACGGTCGCGGCCACGGCGGATAATAGCGCCCAGACGAATCCGGCTGTGCCTGATGTCACCGATGAAGCGACGCTCCGTGTGCAGGTTGCGGTGGTGCGTGGGGTGGCCTTGCGTCCTGCGAACCTCGCGCAGGCGGCGTTGCCTGGTGACACGGTGACCTTTGCGCATACGCTCGAAAATACCGGCAATGCGCCCGATAGTTATACGCTCACCGTGAGCCAGTCGGCGATATTGCCCGCCTGGACGCTCAGTCTGACGCCGACAGCGGTGAGTGACCTGGCGCGTGATGGCACACGGACGATCACGACAACGACGGTGGTGCCGGCGAATCTGCTGGCGGGAGATGTCCAGCAGTTGACGGTGCGGGCCGCCGGGGTGAACGATGGGCCGACCGCAGAAGTGACCGCAGTCGTGACGATCGGGTCACTGGTTGCGGGCGAGTTGCTTGACAGCCCGCGTGGCAGCGTTGATCCTGGTGAGACAACGACCTATACGGTGACAGTGCGCAATACGGGCACCGAACGTACCAGGTATACGCTGGTCTTGAGCGATACGCTGTCGGGATGGCGTTCTGCAGTTGGCCCGGCGACGCCTGCTTTGCTACCGGGGATGACCGGCACGCTGGTGATCAGTGTGACCGCACCCGCCGATGCGCCTCCTGACGCGACGAATACAACGCGGCTGCGCCTGGTCGAGGATGGCGCACCCACGCTCATCCTGGATGAACGGGAAGCAACTACGCGCATTGGGCCGGTGGTACGCGGCTTCCTCTTTACCCCCGCAACGCTCCAGCGTGTGACCACCGACCCCGGGACAACCGTACGCTTCAGTTACCGGTTGACCAATACCGGCAATGTGGCCGATAGCTTCACCATCGTTCCAGCGGTGCCGCCTGCCGGATTCAGTGTGGCAGGGGTGTCGGCAACGCCGAGTCTGAATGATCTTCCCGTTGGCGCTAGCTCGACCGTGCATGTGAGCTACACGGTTGGGGTTGGCGTGCTGGAGGGAACGTATCCGTTGACGATTACCGCTCGCGTGAACGGGGGCGATGATCCTCCCCCGGATGCCCTGCGTGCCGCTGAGATTGTGGTGCGTGGGCGTGGTGCGGTGGCGCTTGCGCCCGAGGTGGCCGAGCCGCCTGCGGTTGATCTGGCCGGGGCGACGCAACCAGTCGCGCTCACGGTGGTCTTTACGGCAACCAATACGGGTAACGCACCTGCGCCGATCCTGCCGGGGCCGGTGACTGGTCTGCCGGTTGGCTGGACAGGTGAGGTGACAGACAATGCGTGTCCCGCTGCATTGCCTGGCCTGGCCCCGGCGGCGACGTGTCGCTTTACCGTTACGGTCTCTATCCCCGTCGATGCTGATGGTGGTGTGACCGATCTGACGGTGGCGGCGACGGCAGATAATAGCGCACGCACCAATCCGCTTGTACCGGATGTTACTGATCAAGCCACGTTGCGGGTTCGTGTAGCGATCGAACGAGGCGTCGCGTTGCGGCCTGATGGGCTTGCCCAGTTAGCCGGCCCCGGTCAGACTGCGACGTTTGTCCATACGCTCGAAAATACGGGGAACGCGCCCGATAGCTTTAACCTGAGTGTGCTCCAGCCCCAGGCTGAACCAGTCTGGGCAGTGGAGGTGCGCCCTGAGGTGGTCAGCGATCTGGCGCGTGATGGAACCCGTACCATTACCACGACAGCGGTAGTTCCTGCGACGGCGCTGCCGGGCGAAAGTGTGCGCCTGACGATCCGTGCGTCCGGTGTCAATGCTGGCCCGGTGGCCGAGGTCACGGCGCTCGTGACGGTCACGGAACAGGTCGTGCGTGACTTTGTCTTTACCCCCGAGCCACTCCAGCGCCGTACCACGGTTCCTGGCACGACGGTGCGTTTCACGTATGTCTTGACCAATACCGGCAATGGGCTCGATAGCTTTGCCCTTGATAGCTCGGTGCCGCCTGACGGAGTGGCGCTGCTCGATGTGACGGCGACGCCGAGTCTGGTGAATCTGGCGGCGGGAGTCAGTTCCGAAGTTCAGATCAGGTATGCGGTTGATTCGGCGGCGCTGGCGGGAACCTACCCGTTGACGATCACGGCGCGGTCGGTCGGTGGCCTTGAGCCGCCTGCGCCAGCCGTGCGTTCAATTGAACTTGGCGTGGTCGCCGGAGGATCGGTCGTGTTGAGTCCTGATCTGGTCGCACCGCCCGAGGTTGACCTTGCCGGGGCAACGCAACCCGTCGCGGTGACGGCACTCTTTACGGCGACCAATACGGGCAATGCGTCTGCGCCAATCTTGCCCGGGCCGGTGACTGGTCTGCCCTCTGGCTGGACAGGTGACGTGACGGGCAATGGCTGTCCGTCTGGTCTTCCCGGTCTTGCGCCAGCGGCGTCGTGTCAATTTACCGTGACGGTTACGGTGCCGCCTGCGGCTGATGCGGGGGTGACGGATCTGATCGTCGCGGCCACCGCAGATAATAGTGCCCAGACGAATCCGACGGTGCCTGATGTCACTGATGAAGCGACGCTCCGTCTGCAGGTTGCGGTGGTGCGCGGCGTTGCTTTGCGCCCTGATGATCTGGCGCAACAGGCCTTGCCTGGCGAGACGGTGACGTTTGTGCATACACTCGAAAACACCGGCAACGTGCCCGATAGCTATACGCTCAGCGTGAGCCAGACGGCGACCCTGCCAGCGTGGACAGTCAATCTGACGCCAACCGAGGTGAGTGATCTGCCGCGTGCTGGCACCCAGACGCTCACGACAACGACGGTGGTGCCGGCGAATCTGTTAGCGGGTGAGGAACAGCGCTTGACCGTGCGCACGGTTGGCGTCAATGAGGGTCCGGTCGCGGAAGTGACCGCTCTAGTGACGATCGGGTCGCTGGTTGCGGGCGAATTGCTCGACAGCCCCCGTGGCAACGTCAATGTCGGTGGGACAAGCACCACCTATGCCATCACTGTGCGCAATACGGGGACGGAACGCACCAGCTATACGCTGGTCTTGAGCGATACGCTGCCGGGATGGCGTTCTGAGGTGGGTGCGGCGACGCCTGCCTTGCTTCCGGGGATGACCGGCACGGTAACCATCAACGTCACCGCGCCGTCCGAAGCTGTGCGCGGCGATACGAATACAACCGTCTTGCGGCTCGTTGAAGAGGGTGTGCCGGCCGTCATCCTTGATGAGGGTGAAGCCGTCACGCGGGTCGGGCCGCTCTTTAGTCTCATCCTGACCCCTGATAGAGCGCTTGCTGGTGCGCCAGGCACGCTGGTCGAGAGCAGGCATACCCTGACCAATCTTGGCTCCACCGAAGGGACGTTCCGCCTGCGCGTGGCCGACTCGCTCGGCTGGTTTACCAACGTCACCCCTGACCTTGTAACCCTTGGTCCTGATGAAGAGATCGAGATCCTTGCGTTGGTACGTATCCCTGAAGGGGTGCGGGCTGACACGCCGAATGTTGCGATCGTGACCGCGCAACAGCTTGACACACCGGTGCTGGTCGAAGCGCAGGCTCGGATCGACCTGCGGGTGACCCTGGTTGCCGGTCTCAAACTGGCCTCGTCGCAGGTGCGGCGGGTGCAACCAGGGCAAGGCCTGATCAGTATGAGCGATCTTGCGGTGACCAATCTTGGTAGTGGCAGCGATACCATCACCTTGACGGTTGTTGGTGAGAGTGATGGCTGGGAGGTTGATCTGAGTCGCAGCAGTGTATGGGTTGATCATACGAGTACCGCCCGCGTTTCGATGCGCGTCGTGGTACCTGAACGCATTGCGCCCGGTACCATCAAAACCCTGCGCATCGAAGGGCGCTCGACCAATGACGAAACTGTTACTGATGCGATTGAGTTATCGCTGATCTACTTTACGGGTGGGCAGACGCCTTCACGCGTCTTCCTGCCGCTGGTGCGCCGATGAAGACGCTTGCCGTCATCCACGGACCGAATCTCAATATGCTCGGGCGGCGCGAACCCGCGATCTACGGGCATACCACCCTGGCTGACATCAATGCCGCCCTGACCGCACGCGCCGAGGCGGCGGGGATGCGCCTGATCGCTTTCCAGTCCAATCACGAAGGTGCCCTGGTCGACTTCTTGCAAGGCGAGGGGTGGGAGGCCGACGGGGTGATTATCAACCCTGGTGCGTTGACGCACTACGGCCTATCGCTACGCGATGCATTGGCCGCGCTGAGCGCCCCGATCATCGAGGTGCATATCTCGAATGTATACCGCCGCGAACCATTTCGCCACACCTCGGTCGTTGCGCCAGTTGCCACCGGACAAATCACGGGCCTTGGCTGGCAGGGGTATATGCTCGCGCTCGAATGGCTCATTCCGACGCTGCTCCCCCCCTCCCAGGCCACACAACTCAGCACATAAGGCGGTTTTTTTGACGCAAAGGC
Organism: Candidatus Chloroploca mongolica; assembly: GCF_004762035.2. Taxonomy (GTDB): domain Bacteria; phylum Chloroflexota; class Chloroflexia; order Chloroflexales; family Chloroflexaceae; genus Chloroploca; species Chloroploca mongolica. The sequence continues at coordinate 21,890 of NZ_SIJK02000015.1, forward strand.
GCAAAGGCGCAAAGGTTGGAGCGTAGGAGCGCTCCCCCTTCGCGGCTTCGCGGCTTCGCGTGAGCTTCTAGGAGCGCTCCCCCTTCGCGGCTTCGCGGCTTCGCGTGAGCTTCTTTGCTTGGTATTGGAGTCGCATGCGCCGCGTAGCACCGGTGAACGCGGCGTGTTCGCGGCGTAGCATAGACAAGACCGATTTCGGTGGTACAGTTACTTCGTAGAACGGGTATAGTGGGTATAGGTGGCAAAAGTGTTGCCTAGTTCATATTAGGCATTACAAGGAGACTGCGTGACAGTTCTACGACCAATCACAGAAGCCGAGTATGTAGTCTGGCTTGAGATAGTTATCCCGGCCTATGCCAAAGACAAGGTTTCCTCTGGCCAATGGCCAAAGGATTCAGCGCTCGACTCAGCTCGAAAGGACTATGCCGAGTTGCTGCCAAATGGAAAGGACACCGACAAAAACCACATCTTCACCGTTCTAAGCCCAGAAGGGTTTCCGGTCGGAACGTTGTGGTTTGTCGAGCAGGAAAGAGCGAACAGCCGCATCGCTTATGTCTACGACATCTATGTAAAGCCTGAGCACAGAAGGCAGGGTCACGCTTCTCGGGCCTTTCAGGCTTTGGAAGTGGAAGTTGCAAGACTTCGCCTATCGGGAGTCGCATTGCACGTCTTCGGCCATAATCTTGCAGCCCAAGCGCTCTACACCAAGTTAGGCTATACCGCCACGAATATCAACATGTTCAAACTGGTGTTCAGTGATGCCTAACACCTGCCTCCGCGGGCAACGTAGCTCGAACGTTAGCCAGCCCTTTGCAATCTCGGCATGTCGCGCTACAATGGTAAGTAGAATCCGTTTGGCAAGGTTATGTTATTGATTGGCGCATCAGGAGAAAGAAATGAAGCCTTTTGCTACGTGGCGCACCTGAAGCCCCCCGTTAGGCGGGCGTCAAGTGACTGTTTGAGGAACGATGCAATGATTCGGAAGGAACGACAATGCCAACGTTGTCAACGTTCTATGGCATTAAGATCACGATGAACTACAACGACCATCTGCCACCTCACTTTCATGCAGAATATCAAGACTTCGAGGCGACCATTGAGATCGCCAGTGGACTGGTTACGGGCAGGATGCCCAGACGCGCCTTGAATCTGATCTGGTCATGGTTGGACGAACATCGCGACGAAGTTATGGAAAACTGGGAACGGGCGCAAGCGCGACAAGCACTCAAACCCGTGGAACCGCTCCGTTGAAGAGGTGAAATGTTTATCCATGTAACAAATGTGCAATACCTGGACGGCTATCGGCTCCAACTGCACTTCAACAACGGCGTTGAGGGTGTTGTCGATCTGGAACCAGAACTCTACGGAGAGGTCTTCGAACCTCTGCGCGATCAGCAGGTGTTTCGGCAAGTAGCTTTGACCAGTCGCACGATTGAATGGCCCAACGGCGCGGACTTTGCCCCCGAATTCCTGCTGTCATTGGTGCAGAAGACCGAGCATGTCGCCGCATGAGCGGCGACGCGCAATCCGCGATCCTGGGCTACAATTTGTACATATCGCGGGAGGACGCTATGACGACGAAAGAAGTTGAGATCCACGAAGCACAGCAGCACCTTGCGGAATTGGTTGCCCAGGTCGTGACCGGAGAGGAAATTATCTTACTGGATGGTCAGACACCCCGCGCGCGCCTGGTGCCCATCACGCCGCACGCCGCACGGCGAGTCCCAGGGTTACATGCCGGTAGTATGACGATGAGCCCCGATTTTGATCAGCCTTTGCCCGATGAGTTCTGGACCGGAACACCGTGAAGCTGTTGCTCGATATGCATACGTTTATCTGGTGGGACAGCGATCCTGCCAAATTATCCGCCACCGCGCTGGCGTTATGCAGTGATCCCGCCAATGATCTCATCCTCAGTGTCACAAGTCTATGGGAAATGTACATCAAGCACCAGCTTGGGAAATTGAGCCTGCGGCTGCCGTTGGTCGATATTGTCGCGCATCAACAAGCCACGAATGGCGTGAACGTCTTGCCAATTCTGCCTACGCATGTGTTCGCATTGGATGGTCTGCCGACAGTTCATAAAGACCCATTTGATCGCTTATTGGTTGCGCAAGCGAACAGTGAAGGCGCGACCTTGGTCAGCGCCGATCCCATTTTCAAATCCTATCCGGTTCGTATGGCTTGGTAACGCCTATGTGAGTTGACCATGAGCATTGCCATCGGCCACTCCACGATTCGCGCTTGGGCGTTGGATGATGCTGAGGCACTGGCCAGATATGCCAACAACCCCAACGTTGCGGCGAACCTTCGCGATGGATTTCCGCATCCGTATCCAAAGTCTGATGCCGAAGCCTTCTTGCGCAACGCAATCGCTCGATCGCCACGTACCATCTTCGCCATTGCGCGTGACGAGGAGGCCATCGGGAGCATTGGCCTGATGATCGGCAGCGATGTTCACCGATTCACGGGCGAGTGCTCGATCAATTCATGTATGCCAAGACCAATGTACAATAACCGAGCATCGTTGGATCATCCTCGGCACATCGGACGTGGGTCGGCTCTTGTTTGTTGCCCATACGGATCGTGGCGATCACCTCCGCATCATTAGCGCACGGACGGTGAACCCTAACGAACAAGGATGATGTGGCGGCTTCGCGCCACATGAATCCGTAGTTCGTTGGGCCGCAAAAGTGGAGGACATGAGGCACGCAATCAACATCGCGTTCGACTTTCGTAGCGATACGCCTGTGGGAAAGGATCCAGATGTCGCGAGCCCTACGCTGCGGCGCTACCATAAGCTTCTGTGGAGCAAACCGTTGCCTGGAGGAGTTCCTTTTGAACTCAGCGACTCAAGGACGGATTGCTATTTGTATCACCGATCAGAATTGGGCGAGTTTTTCCTGGCCAGCGATACGGTGATCCCGTCCTTTCGGAAAGTTCCGCACATAAAGGCGCTTATACCGCAAAAAGAAATTGAGGCCTTCAACACAATCGGATACACGATTGGCGGAATGATGGTGTTCCCAGGAAACAAGATCGACGGGAAGATGACGATGAATGGTGCTCGCGGGTTCCACCCGCTGATCAGGGATCGGTTTGATCTTACCTTGGAATGCATCCGCAGACACTATGCCGGCGAAGCGAGTCCATTGAGCGAACCGTTGCGTCGGTATTCCGACTTCTTCATGCTCTTTGCTGACTTCCGTGGCTACGTCGAGTTCTTTCTGCTACAGGATCTTGTCATCGGAAATGAGGTAAAAATCTCAGGGCCTTACGACAACTTCAGGAGTTCGCCGGTTCCAAAGGATGCCTATGAATATAGGGCGTATCGTGACGACGCTGTTGCCTTCATCAATGCGCGCAATCAGCGCATTCAGTCGGCAACGACAGCGGCCTAACAACCGATGGCGTTCATTCAGGAGGTGTTCTCGTGAGCAGTCCCCAGCCCTTGCCGCTAGCCGAATTAAATACGCGGGCGATCCGGGTACTCATTCAAGAAATGGGTGTGGTAAACACGGCTTGTTTCATTCATCAATTGCGATCGCCAATTGGGAACGGGCGCAAGTGCGACAAGCACTCAAACCCGTGGAACCGTTCCGTTGAAGAGGTGAAATGTTTATCCATTGAATGGCCCAACGGCGCGGACTTTGCCCCCGCATTCCTGTTGTCATTGGTGCAGAAGACCGAGCATGTCGCCGCATGAGCAGCGACGAGCAATCCGACTGATGCGGTCTGCAACATCTCAACGTGAGCGCAACGTGGAATGCAGCGGGTCTCTGGGCTCAGCCTTGATCAGGACGGCGCACTGGTTTTAGCGTAGGCCGCCGCTCAACACCCCGTCCAGTTGACCGGCGCATGGGCCAGGTTTCGCATCGAGTGTTCGCGATCACCGGCGGCTGACAGCTAACCGTTCGGCGGCGGCAGCCCGTAACGCCATGCCGGCGGTTTATCCAAATCGTGGCTAGGCGGCAACCGTGCGACGTCGCACCATACAGGGCCAATTGAGGTGGCATCATCGCGGTATCGCACGGCTAAGGCTGATCGAGGCCGCAGAATCGCCGTCTGCTTCACGTTAGGAGTGGTACTTTACCTTGATCGATTTCAAATCGATTTTTGAAGTATCATCCCAATGTGAGTACACTTGTTTATCTCGCGTCGCCGCCATCCGTTCTGGCACCCTTGCTTGCTGCATCTCACCAGTTGGTGTGCTTGCCTTTCTCGGTGTCCCCGGCTATACTGCGTCTATGAAGTTTGCATGGGATGAGCAGAAGAACCAAAGCAACATGCGCAAGCACGGCTTTAGTTTCGCCGATGCTTGGGAAATCTTTGCAGCACCCATGCTCATCTCGCTGCGAAAGGCCTTGAGCCATGAGCGACAAACCTATGAACAAGCCTTCGGAAACTGATTGGGCGCGCATCGACGCGATGACCGATGCGGAGATCGACACATCGGACATTCCGCCGCTCACGGAAGCGTTTTTCAAACGGGCCAACGTACGGATGCCACGGCATCTGATTGCGGTGACCGTGCAGGTTGACCCTGAGGTGTTGGCCTGGTTCAAAGCGCAGGGTGAGGGCTACGAGCAACGTATGCATGCCGCCCTCCGTATCTATGCGGAAGCCCATAAAACTGCCCAACCCTAACCGTCCGTGCCGCCCAACCCTGATCGGTATGTGGCCGAGGGACATTGCGCATGATTTATGAAAAGTACCAGCGCAACCACACGATCAAATCGCCAGAAAGCTGAGGGTTGGCATGGAAAGGCATACCTCATCCCAGAGTCGAGTTTGTAGCGAGCCGCATGGGGTGGCTTAGCGGTGGATAGACGGCACAAGCACCATCGTACCGACCAGGAGCGTGGATAGGCGGCAACCGTGCGGCGTCGCACCATACAGGGCCGATTGAGGTGGCATCATCGCGATATCGCACGGCTAAGGCTGATCGAGGCCGCAGAATCGCCGTCTACTTCATGTTGGGCCGCACGAAGGGAAGGGAAACTTGTGACTAATGACCAGACAAAGCACCTAGCAGCGTCACTCGATGCAGAGGAAGCCTTGCTTCCGTTCGTTCCGCACCTGTTGCAGGACCTTTGGTCGCTCGGGTTCTCGCCAGAGGCTCCTCTGCGGCTTCTGGAAAGGAATCTCCATGAGGCTCCGCAGCATGTGGTGGATCTCGGGTGCGGCAAAGGAGCACTGCTGATCCACCTCGCGAAACGCTTCGGCTGGCACGGACGTGGAGTCGATATCGTACCGGAATTCATTGCGGAGGCTCGCAGGTACGCCAATGATTGGGGGGTCGCTGACGCGCTCGACTTCGAGGTCAAGGACATGGGGGAAGAGTTAGCCAAGGGCGGAGAACGGAACCTCGTCCTCTTCGGCTTCGACTCCGAGGCGCTTGGCGAACTTCAAGAGGCACTTGCTCGCATCGCAGCGTGTGTCGCACTGTCGGGGCACCTTCTGGTCGATCTTGCCTGGGCGCGGTCAGGACACTCGGCCGATTTACCTTCCGAAGCGCAAGTGCTCGACAGCGCTCATGCGGTGGGACTCCGGTTGGTTGATCGGGAAATGCTGGATCCTGCTTGGGTGGCAACCGAAGGGTCGCGGCATGTTGAGCTCATCCGTCGCCGAGCTAAGGAACTTGCGATAAGATACCCGGAACACTCAGCGGCATTCGAGGCGTACGTGATGGAGCAGGAAGCGGAGAACCAGCTGCTCACCAAAGAGGCACACTGCGGGTATCTGCTCTTCGCTCGGAGCGGGCAAAAGGCGAGGTGAGGTGAGCGGCCCAACAACAGCATGCAGCCGACGGCGCTTCGCGCCGCAGCTGACGCTGAGCGTTAGAAGCAGCCACTATCACGCCCATTCCCCACAAACGAGGTACCGCTATCTGCTATGCGAGTTGACCATGAGCATTGCCATCGGCCACTCCACGATTCGCGCTTGGGCGTTGGATGATGCTGAGGCACTGGCCAGATATGCCAACAACCCCAACGTTGCGGCGAACCTTCGCGATGGATTTCCGCATCCGTATCCAAAGTCTGATGCCGAAGCCTTCTTGCGCAACGCAATCGCTCGATCGCCACGTACCATCTTCGCCATTGCGCGTGACGAGGAGGCCATCGGGAGCATTGGCCTGATGATCGGCAGCGATGTTCACCGATTCACGGGCGAGTGCTCGATCAATTCATGTACGCCAAGACCAATGTACAGTAACCGAGGATCGTTGGATCATCCTTGGCATATCGGACGTGGGTCGGCTCTTGTGTGTTGCCCATGCTGACAGTTTGCTCACAGGTGAGATTGTTGAACGCCAAAAAGACGCTGTTACTGGTGAGTGGAAGTATCTGGTCAAAGGCGACACGGTTGCAGGCGATGAAATGACGACCGTTGCAAAAATCAGCCCTACGGGCAAGTTGGTGATCATCACGGTCTATCGGTTATAAAGGTGACTTTGATTTCGATATGCAAACAGGTAGCCTCGTGCATCACCGTAATGCGGTGTCGTCAAGGTTAATTGGTATTAGTCGGCACTCCTGTTGACAACCCAGATAGGACTGCTATAGCTTGTGGCGAGGAGCACAACGTCACGCCTCGGTGGGCGGAAGCGACGTGGCGATGTCGTAGACAAGCACCTGCACGTCGAGGCCCTCGCTGGTGAGTAGGTCGATCGTGTCCTCGTGGGTCGCTGCTTTGATCGCCGTTTCGACGCCTGCCGGAGCATAGACACGGATGCTTGCTTCTTCCTCGGAAGCACGGGCAATCCGCAGCACCGCCTCGGGGCAAATCGTCGTGATGCGCTGACTCAGTTCGGTGATGGCGTCTTCCAGGGTCATGCGAAGATCCTCTCGTGGGCAATGCAGCGGGGGCAGTCCGGTGTGTACGAAACTGCCCCGCAAGAAGGTGCTACCTAATACTTCGCCATGGTCGGATCAACCTCGTCGCTCCAGCGGAGCACTCCGCCAACCATGTTTTTGACCTTGCGGAATCCGGCGGCTTTGAGCATCTCGACGGCCTGCCCACTGCGAGCCCCACTGCGGCAGTAGACAACGATCTCGACGGAACTGTCGAGCTTATTGATCTGTTCAGCAAGTTGATCGACCGGAATAAGCAGGTCGGTTCCTTCGATGCTGGCGATCTCAACTTCATACGAATTGCGTACATCAAGCAGGAACGGTCGCTCGGGCGTCTCAAGCAATGCCGCCAATTCGACCGGGGTAATCTCATACTGGCTACTCAAGGTCTGTACCTCAGGGACAATGCCGCAAAATTGTTCATAGTCAATCAACTCGGTGACGGTTGGGTGGTCGCCACAGACGGGACAATTGACATTGCGGCGTAGCTTCAACTCACGAAAACGCATCTCAAGGGCATCATAGAGCAGCAAACGTCCGATCAGCGGCTCACCAATGCCAGTGAGCAATTTGATTGCCTCAGTTGCTTGCAGTGTGCCAATGACCCCAGGCAAGACACCGAGCACGCCTCCTTCCGCACATGACGGTACCAGGCCAGGAGGCGGTGGTTCGGGATAGAGGCAGCGATAGCACGGCCCGCCATCTTTTGGTGAAAAGACGGTGACCTGCCCTTCAAAACGAAAGATGCTGCCATAGACATTCGGCTTGCCGAGCATCACGGCGGCATCGTTGGTCAGATAACGAGTTGGAAAATTGTCGGTACCGTCAATAATTATATCGTAAGGCCGCATCAGGTCAAGTGCGTTCGCCGAGGTGATTGGGGTCTCGTAGGTCGTCACTTCAACCAGCGGATTCAGATCGTGGAGGCGCCGTCGGGCCGATTCGGTCTTGGCAAGACCAACCGTCGAGGTACCGTGTACAATCTGGCGTTGCAGGTTGCTCTCGTCAACCACGTCGAAGTCAACCAACCCGATATGGCCGACGCCCGCTGCGGCGAGATAGAGCGCCAGCGGTGAGCCGAGGCCACCGGTACCGATCAGCAAGACACTGCCCTGCTTCAGGCGGCGCTGGCCCCCCATCCCCACTTCGGGCATAATCAAATGGCGACTATAACGCCGGATCTCTTCATTCGACAAGTCTGGTGGTGCCATGCTCACCTTCCTCCAGCAATCGCAGGAATAATCGAAACCGTCTCGCCATCCTTGAGCGGGGTCGCTTCGCCCTGGAGGTAGCGAATATCCTCGTCGCCGACATAGACATTGACAAAGCTGCGGAGCTTGCCGCTATCAAAGATGTGCTTGCCAAGGGTGGGATACTGCTCGATAAGGCCGTGCAGGAGCGCACCGACTGTATCGGCTTCAAGGGCCACCGTCGCGTTATTCCCTGCATACTGGCGCAGGGCCGTTGGAATCGTAATGGTAATCGCCATTGGTTTCTCCTTCTGCTTGGACAGAAGATGGGGTTAGCGGTATCGCGGCCCATACCCGACACCGCTAGCCCCCATCTCCAATCACAACAGTCTCTTCCACAAAGGCCTCGCCGCCATCAAGTAGACACCACGAGGCAAGGCTGGTTGCCTGTCCAGCTTCAACGGTTTGGATCGCAAAGGCAAAGCCGGGGCCGGCAATCGCCTGAGCCCCGACGCGATCGCGTTCCGAGGGTGTTGGTGGGTGATCGGGATGCGAATGGTAACACCCAACGATGTCGAGTGCACGAGCCTGCGCGGCGCGGTCGGCGCGCATGTAATCGCGGGGATCGAGGTAGAACCGATCCCGTCGCGAGGTTGGATCGTCGGTCTCAGCCAGACTCATCTGGCCTGCCCAGCGGTTTTCGACCGGAAAGGCTTCGCTGACGACTTTATCTTCGCCGTCGAAGTGGCCGAGCAGCAGGCCGACACACTCATCAGGGTAGGTTGCTTCGGCGTGGCGGGCAATGGTGTTCGCCGCCTCAGAGGCTACACGGATCATTTAGATGCCCGCCCCTTCTATCAGATCGCTATCTTCCCAGAAACGTTCGCTGAGATAGCGGTTGGCGCTATCGCAGAGAATGGTGACGACCACGCCATGCTCCAGTTCACGCGCTACCCGCAAGGCGGCGGCCACATTTGCTGCCGCCGAGATGCCTACCAGCAACCCTTCGCGGCGCGCCAAGCGGCGTGCCATTGCGAAAGCTTCTTCGCTGCGCACTTCGATGACCGCATCAGGCGCTGCGGGGTTGTAAATGTCTGGCACCAGGCGGGTCGAGGCCATATGCTTGACCCCTTCGAGCGCATGATAGGGGCTGTCGGGTTGCACCGCAAGTGCCTGGATCTGCGGATTGAGTTCACGCAGGCGGCGACTGCTGCCCATAAAGGTGCCACTGGTGCCCAGCGCCGCAACAAAATGGGTGATCCGACCATCCGTCTGCGCCCAGATTTCGGGCGCGGTTGTCTCGTAGTGGGCCTGTGGATTGGCTGGGTTACTGTATTGATCAGGATAAAAAAAGCGCTCGGGTTGCCCGGCAACCAGTTCGCGAATCGTCGTGATCGCCAGATCCATCCCTTCGCTCGCGTCGGTCAGGATCAGTTCCGCCCCGAGGGCACGCAGGGTACGGATGCGCTCAGGGCTCGCGTTGGCCGGCAGCGCCAGCGTGACGCCATAGCCCAACGCAGCCCCAAGCGTCGCATAGGCAATGCCGGTGTTGCCACTGGTGGCGTCGGCAATGCGCATCCCCGGGCGCAACGCACCCCGCCGCTCACCGTCGCGTACCATCCATAAGGCTGGCCGGTCTTTCACCGACCCCCCGAGGTTGTACCACTCGGCCTTGCCGTAGACCTCGACCCCCGGGGCAAGCCCCGTTGTTAGGCGGGTCAAACGCAAGAGTGGTGTGTTGCCAATCAGATCCAGTGGCGTTGTGCGCATACCTTTAAACCTTCGCGTCTCAGCGCCTTTGCGTCAATGCCGACGCCGATACGCTTGCACGGCAGCTTTCATCGTGTTCAACGCGAGCGTTGCACAACGTGGGCGGGCACGGACAACTTCGCGTCCCAGGAGATCGAGCACTTCGCTGTCGTCCATGGTTTCAATGAGCGTTAGCGGCTGGCCCTGGAATTGCTCGCTGAGTAATGAGGCTGCCGCCTGACTGATTGTGCAGCCCTGACCCTCGAAGCTGAGCGCAGCGACATGCTCGCCACTGGCAGCAACCTTGAGATAGATGGTAATCATATCGCCGCAATCAGGAATGCCTCCCGAGAGGGTGATATCCGCCTCGGCGAGCGGCCCGTGGTGACGGGGATGGTCATAGTGCTCAAGCAGCCGCTCAATGATAGCCTGGCGATCCATTGGTGTCTCGCTTGGTCATCGTTTAACCCTACGTTGCGGTTGGTGGCAGCGGCTAGCGAAGCTAGCCGCTGCCACCAACCGCAACTAGACATCCTACCCGCGTTCGATGGGAAGGCCAACCGCGTTGCCCCATTCGGTCCAACTTCCGTCGTAGTTGCGTACCTGTGGGAAACCGAGCAGATAGGTGAGCACAAACCAGGTATGGCTCGAGCGCTCGCCGATGCGACAGTAGGTTGTCACTTGCTTGTCAGACGTGACGCCCTGACTTGCATAGAGTGCCCGCAACTCGTCAGCACTCTTGAACGTGCTATCCTCGTTGACAGCCTGCGCCCATGGGATGCTGACGGCGGTTGGGATATGCCCCCCGCGGAGCGTACCCTCCTGCGGGTACTCGGGCATATGCGTGCGTTCGCCGCTGAACTCCTGCGGGCTACGGACATCCACAAGCGCGGTGCCTGCGGCATGCTTGATCTGCTCACGCACCTCGTCGCGGAAGGCGCGGATCGTTGTATCGTCGCGCTCGGGGGCGTGGTAGGTGCCCTGTGCATAGGTTGGTGCCACGCGGGTCAACTCGCGCCCGTCGGCGATCCAACGCGCCCGCCCGCCGTTGAGCAAGCGAACATCCTTGTGTCCAAAGAGCTTGAAGACCCAGAAGGCATAGGTCGCCCACCAGTTGTGGCGATCCCCATAGAGTACCACGGTTGTATCGTTGCTAATCCCTTTGCTCGCCATCAATTCGGCGAAACGTGGTGCATCAAGATAGTCGCGCACCACGGGATCATTCAAGTCGCCAACCCAATCAAGCTTGACCGCACCGGGGATGTGCCCTGTCTCATAGAGCAACACATCTTCATTGCTCTCGACCAGGCGCACTCCCGGGTCATTGAGATGGTCAGCTACCCAGGTGGTATCAACCAGCACCTCGGGATGGGCATATGCATTCATCGGAAACTCCTCGCCAAAAGCTTCATATTTGAAAGAGGGAAGGCAACGCCCTCCCTCTTGTGCAGTATACCGCTGGTCTGGTGTAAAGTCAAGTTCTTAAGTAGAATACTCAACAAATAAGGCGTCGCCTTCGGCATAGACACGGTAGGTCTTGACCGGCTTGTAGGCCGGCAGGGTACGCGCCTCGCCGGTACGGAGGCTAAAGAGCGCCCCGTGATGAGGGCACTCGACACAGAGCATGTCGGGATCAAGCTCGCCCGCGCTCAACGAGGCATCATCGTGGGTACAGGTATCATCAATCGCAAAGAGTTCGCCCTCAACGCGAAAGACCGCAATCGCATGGCCCTGAACCATAAAGGCCTTGCCGCCCTCTTCGGGCACCTCCGCCAGCGTTCCAATCTGAATTGCGCTCATCAACTCTCTTCTTCTTCAACAAGGACGTCATTTCCCCAGCCAGAGGCGAACGCTGCGGACGTGAGCCCGCTAGCCTTCACCAGCAGGCTACGGCTGCGGGCGTCAGCCCGCTATCCTTAGCCTACCGACCCCTCCATCTCCATCTGGATCAGGCGGTTCAACTCGACCGCGTATTCCATCGGCAACTCGCGGGTGAACGGCTCCATAAAACCAAGCACAATCATCGAGAGCGCATCGGCCTCGGGCAAACCGCGGCTCATCAGGTAGAAGAGTTGCTCGGCACCGATGCGTCCGACGGTCGCTTCGTGGGCGAGGGTGCAGCGATCCTCTTCGATCTCGATAAAGGGGATCGTATCGGAGGCTGACCGCTCATCGAGGATCAGTGCGTCACAGTTGACGTTGATCTTGGCCCCGTAGGCCCCACGCGCAACCTTGGCGAGACCACGATAGGTCGTTTTGCCGCCATCCTTGCTGACCGACTTGTTGGTAATGCGGCTCGTCGTCTCGGGAGCCAGGTGAACCATCTTGGCACCGGCATCCTGATGCTGGCCCTTGCCGGCGTAGGCGACGCTCAACACTTCGCCCCGTGCCTTGCGGCCCATCAGGTAGACCGACGGATACTTCATCGTCAGCTTACTGCCGATATTGCCGTCCACCCACTCCATGCTCGCCTCTTCGTGGGCGACGGCGCGCTTGGTCACCAGGTTGAAGATGTTGTTCGCCCAGTTCTGGATTGTGGTGTAGCGGAATTTGCCACCCTTTTTGACGACGATTTCGACGACAGCCGAATGGAGCGAGTTCGTCGAATAGATTGGCGCGGTACAACCCTCGATATAGTGCGCCTCGGCTCCTTCATCCACAATGATCAGCGTACGCTCGAACTGGCCCATATTCTCAGCATTGATGCGGAAATAGGCCTGCAGCGGAATGTCAACCTTGACGCCCTTGGGCACATAGACAAACGAGCCACCCGACCAGACGGCAGTGTTGAGCGCGGCATACTTGTTGTCAGCCGAAGGAATGATCGTGCCGAAATACTCCTTGAAGAATTCCGGATGCTCCTTCAACGCCGTATCGGTATCAAGAAAGATCACACCGAGTTTCGACCACTCTTCGCGCAGCGAGTGGTAGACCACTTCAGACTCGTACTGCGCACCAACACCCGCGAGGAACTTGCGCTCGGCCTCGGGAATGCCCAGTTTCTCGAAGGTGTCCTTGATCTCCTGCGGCACCGCGTCCCAATCAGTCTGCGGGCGCTCACCGGCGCGCACAAAATAGTGAATCTCGTCGTGGTTGAGGTCGGCAAGCTCGTGGTTCGCCCACATGCCTGCGAGGGGCACGGGCTTCTTATTGAAAATATCGAGCGCACGCAGGCGTCGCTTCAGCATCCACTCGGGTTCATCCTTCATCCCCGAAAGTTCGCGGACGACCCGCTCGTTCAGCCCCTTGGGAGCCTTGAACAGGTAGTTCTCTTCGTTCCGAAACCCGTACTTGGTGTAATCAAACTGGAGATTGGTTGCTTCTGCGACCATTTTCTATCCTCCTGAAATATATCTTGTTACAGATCGTCGTCGTCCTCATTGAGATGATCGATGCCATAGAGCCCGGCTTTCAGTGCTTTGAGTGAGAGCAGCGCACACTTGAGCCGCGTCGGATTGCGGGTGAGCGGAATGCCGATCAGATCGAGCAGTTCCTCTTTGCGAAAGACCTTGGCGGCCTCAACCGGCATCCCTTTGAGCTCATCGGTCAAAAGCGAGGCCGAAGCCTGGCTGATCGCACATCCGCGCCCTTCAAAACGTACATTAGTAATGATGTCATTCTCGATCAATAATTCAATCCGTACCCGATCACCACAGAGTGGATTATGTTCTTCATGCGAAATGTCCGGCTCTTCGAGTCGTCCAAAATTATGCGGATATTTCGCATGTTCAAGGATCTGTTGTTGATAGAGATCGTCCATATTCTGGCCTATTCTTATTGAAAGAGCTTGCTCGCTTTTTCGAGGCCGACCGCCAGCCGATCCACTTCTTCGGGCAGATTATAAATATAGAAGCTCGCGCGAGTGGTTGCTGGCACATCAAAGTGGCGATGCAGTGGCTGCGTGCAATGGTGGCCTGCCCGCACGGCAATGCCTTGTCCGTCGAGAATAGCGGCGACATCGTGGGGATGCACGCCCTCGAGAGTAAAGCTAAAGGCACCTCCACGCTGTTCAGTCGTCAACGGGCCATAGAGGGTCAACCCTGGCACATTGCCCAGCCGCTCGAGCGCGTAGGCCATCAATTCGACCTCGTGCTGATAGATCGCCTCCATCCCAATGGCGCTGAGGTAATCAATCGCTTCGCCCAGCGCGATCGCTTCGCCAATTGCGGGCGTTCCGGCTTCAAAACGTGCCGGCACATCAGCATACGTACTCTGGTTAAGCTCTACCACCTTGATCATCGAGCCGCCCCCGAGGAATGGTGGCATGGCCTCAAGCAACTTGCGGCGCCCCCAGAGCACCCCGATGCCGGTTGGGGCACACATTTTATGCCCGCTGAAGGCAAGAAAATCGCAACCGAGTTCAGCAACATTGACGGGCATATGCGGCACACTTTGGGCACCGTCGACTAGCATCACTGCCCCAACCGCGTGCGCACGTTCGGCGATCATCCGCACCGGGTTGATCGTTCCAAGCATGTTGGACTGGTGCGTCAGCGCAACTAATTTGGTCTGCTCAGTCAATTTCTGGTCAAGCTCTTCGAGCACGAGTCGCCCTTCGCCATCAATGCTGAGGTAATCGAGGATGGCTCCGGTACGCTGCGCGATCATCTGCCAGGGCACGATATTCGAGTGATGTTCCATCAGCGAGAGCAAGATTCGATCGCCGGGACGCAGATTGGTTGCGCCCCAGGTTTGGGCCACCAGATTGATCGCTTCGGTCGTATTGCGGGTAAAGATAATCTCGCGCTGACTGGCGGCCCCGATGAAGCGTGCCACCTTGCCCCGTGCGCGCTCGTAGGCAAAGGTGGCCTCTTCGCTGAATTTGTAAACCCCCCGATGCACATTGGCGTTGTAGCGGCGATAGTAATCTTCCAGGCAATCAATCACCTGCCGCGGTTTCTGCGACGAGGCCGCACTGTCGAGAAAGGCCAGCCGATGACCATGCACCTCTTGCTGGAGGATCGGAAACTCACGCCGAATTGCCAGCACATCGAATTGGGTTAGAGTTGACATAACCACTCGCTTCGCAACTGGTGGGCCGTGGCCCCAGTGCCTAGATCTTCGCTTCAATCACCGCTTCGAGCTGGTGTCGCAGCGCTTCAACCGGGATCGTATCAAGGGCCGGGCTAAAGAAGCCCATCACGATCATACGGCGTGCTTCATTTTTGCTGAGCCCGCGGGTCTGCATATAAAAGAGTTGCTCGTCGTCCACATCGCCACTGGTCGAGGCATGACCGCCCTTGAGCACACTATTGGTGTCAATCTTCAGCCCCGGGATCGAGTCGTTGCGTGCCCCCGGTTTGAGGTGCAGCGCATGCTCTTCGAGCCGTGTGCTGGTTGCGGTGGACTCGTGCTCGATCTTGATCATCCCATCAAAGACACTGTAGGCAGTATCGTTGACCACCGTCTTGAACTGCATAAAGCTCTCGGCGTTGTGGCCGATGTGGCGCAGCCAGGGTGCGGTGACCAGCACCTGTGAGCCATTGGCAAACGTGGCTCCAAGCCAGTTGACGCGTGAGCCATTGCCCTTGAGCGTCGTCTCGGCTTCGATATGCTGCACTTTCGCCCCGAGCGCCAGCGAGGTCCACTCGAGCGATGCGTTATTGCCAAGCACAGCCTTTTGTCCACCGATATGATAGACACCATCGCCCCATTGTTGCACACTGATAAAGCGCAGGGTGCTATTGGGGCCAGTGATCAGCTCAGTAACCGGCGCGGCCAGCGCCTGTTCGCTGCGATCAGCCGAGACAAACTCTTCGATCACCGTCGCACTGGCGTTGGCTTCCAGGATCACCAGGGTGCGCGGCATGATCATGTGGTGGTCGGCAGGCAGTGTGTAGCGCACATGAATCGGCGTATCGACAGCGACATTTTTTGGCACATAGAGCAAGACGCCATCGGTCCAGAGGGCGGCACGCAACGCGCTGAATTTGTGGTCAAGCGGCGCAACGGCGGTATCCATATGCGCCTTGATCAGTTCTTCGTGGCTGTTGAGTGCCTGGCGCAGTGGTTTGAAGACGATCCCCTGATCGGCCAGCGATGCATCCCAGATCAACTCGGTACCTACTGATCCGCTGAGGGTCAGGGCATCGGGTGCCAACCCGCTCAGGTCAGTTCGGCGCCACTCGGGTGGCCCTGACTGGGCAAAAAACGTCCATGCCTCGTGGCGACGCTCGGCAAGCCAACCCGGCTCCTGCTCGGCGTGAGCCTGCTCGACAATCAGGTCGGCGGTCAGGTCTTTGAGAGTAATGCTTTGCTTCATCTTACGCTGCTCCAGCCAGTTCCTCGCGGAGCCAGTCGTAGCCCTTTTCTTCCAGCTCCAGGGCCAGTTCGGGGCCACCATCGCGCACGATGCGTCCGTCCATCATCACCGAAACAAAGTTGGGTTTGATATAGTTGAGCAAGCGCTGATAGTGCGTAATCACGAGGGCACCTAGCTCTGGCCCGGCGAGGCGATTGACGCCCTCAGCGACGATGCGCAGCGCATCAATATCGAGCCCCGAGTCGGTCTCGTCCATCACCACCATCCCTGGCTTGAGCATGGTCATCTGCAGGATTTCGAGGCGCTTTTTCTCACCACCGCTGAATCCTTCGTTGAGGTAGCGGCGGGCAAAGCCTTCGTCCATCTCGAGGGTCTTCATCCCTTCGCGCAGCATCTTGCGGAATTCCGCCATCGGAATAGCGGTCGCTTTGGGATCTTTACCCTCCTCGGCCCGATGCGCATTGATCGCGGCGCGCAGGAAGTTCGCGACGGTTACCCCAGGAACGGCCACTGGGTACTGGAAGGCCAGGAAGAGACCTAGCTTGCTTCGCTCATCCGCTTCCAGTTCAAGAATATTCTGCCCACCATACCAGATCTCACCAGCGGTTACTTCGTAGTCGGGATGCCCGGCAATAACATGCGCGAGCGTGCTTTTGCCACTGCCATTCGGACCCATAATGGCGTGAATGGTGCCGCCGCGTATGGTCAGATTGACGCCTTTGAGAATCTCGTTGTCGCCAATGTTTGCGCAGAGATCCTTGATGACCAGATCGTTGCTCATGTGCTCCTCATTACAAAAAATCAAAACCCTTACTCAGACTGAACTGGCACAAGCGGAATCACTCCGCTTCGTACCACAAAACGACAGGTGTGCGACCCTTCCCGGATGGTGCTCTCGAGCTGTAATTTCTCGCCAAGGACAAACTCGATCATCTGCCGCTCCATCGAGCAGACTTCAGGATGATCCTGAGCAATATCATAAAACGGACACGCAAAGAGGCGAATGCTGTCACCACTCTCGGCTACTTCAGCCGGTACACCGCGCTGTTCAAGCAGGCGGCGCAACTCACCAAGACGTTCAGGCACATCGCTGCCTGCCATGCGGTCGGCATACTCGTTGGCCAGGCGTCGGCTTACCCGTTCAAGCAGTTCACCGACTTTATCAGGACCTTCGAGCGCGATCAATTCTCGTAACAGGCCATTGATCAGGCGATCGTACTGCTTGGGAGAGCGGCTATGGGCTTCGTCGCTGAGCATGTAGATCAGACGTGGTCGCCCTGGTCCGTACCGCTCGGCTCGTACTGCCACGAGCCCTTCGGCCTGCAGATGAACGAGATGTTCACGCGCGGCCGTGGTGCTGACCCCAAGCACCGTCGCCAGTTCTTTCACGGTTGCCTCGCCCTGACGCTGCAAGTGTTGCAGGATCTGGCCCGAGGCGCTGGTTGTGGCATAACCGATGACGGGCATAGCTGTTGTTCGCCTCTTGCGAAGGCCATGGCCTTCGGTATGGCCCCGCCTGGGGCGCATCATCAACTTGATGAGCATGTTGTGCTGCACGTATAGAAGTATTGTACCGACCTCGCTTCTTTTTGTCAATAAAAACGGAAAATACCGTTTTTATTCAAACCGGCGGCGATTTTTGAGGCGTGCTTCGGCCTGTAGGTCGGCGACGCGATCGGTTTCATCCACAATTTCGCCGGTGATCACTTCGAGCACATCTTCAAGCGTGATCACTCCGGCCACCCCGCCATATTCGTCAATGACCACCGCGAGGTGTTGGCGGGTCTGGCGAAAGACTTCAAGTAGACGGTCGGCCCGTACGCTCGCCGGAATCAGATTGGCTGGCCGCATAACCGTCGTAACGAATTCGTCGCCGCGCCCCTGCAACAGGGCCGCCAGGATCTCTTGACGCAAGGCAATGCCCCGTACTTCGTCAATCGAGTCGCCAATGACCAGCATACGCGTGTGTTCTGAGGCGAGCACGCGCTCACGCGCTTCGGCAAGACTCTCGTCGGCATACAGGTACGAAAGGCTGACCCGCGGGGTCATAATATCTTCGGCAATGGTATCGTTGAGCCGGAAGACGCGCTCGATCATCTCAGACTCATCGCGCTCAATGATGCCCTCCTGTTGCCCGATCCGCGCCAGGAGCCGGATCTCGGCTTCGGTGGTGGTCGGCGCTTTCCAGCTTCCCACAATCGGCGCAACAAGGCGCTCGATCATCCAGACAAGTGGCGTGAGCAGCATGGTCAGCGTTGCCACCGGGCGGGCCGCCACTAGTGCAATTGGCTCAGAATACCGTTCACCAACATTCTTGGGGATAATCTCGGCAAAAATAATGACCGCCAGGGTCAACCCGGCGGAAAAGGCTCCGATCCATTGGCTGCCAAACACCGTTGTGGCCAGATCACCAACGATAATGCTGCCACCAATATTGGCAATGTTATTCAAGACCACAATGGTGCTGATGGGCCGCCCCATGTTTTCACGGATTTTGAGCAGGGTCTTTGCCGAAGCACTCCCACCTTCGGCGAGTTGGCGTACCCGCACAAGGTTGGTCGAAAAGAAGGCCGCCTCGACCCCCGAACAGAGGGCCGAGATGATGAGAACCAGGGCAATGAAGAGAAAGAGTTGCTCCATACGGCGGTGCTCCGAATGCTTTGTTTAGGTACGCCCGACGCCAAGCAGGTAGGTGTAGAGCGCGATGCCCGAGCCGATTGCGACGGCATATTTGATCGCTAGCGGCAGAGCCGAGGGTGAGATAAAGGCCTCGATCAGGCCGGCAATGATCAAGAGGGGGATACAGCCGAGGATCAAGATCAGGGCGCGGCGTGCGGCAACCACCAGAGCCCCCCGGCGGGTCAACAGGCCAGGGCGCAGGATCGCCCAGCCCAGTTGCAATCCGGCCCCCCCCGCGATAAAGATGACACTCAGTTCAACCACCCCATGCGCGGCAATGAACCCCCAGAGGTTGCCGGCAAAGGCAAAACGTTGCGCGGCACCGGCGATAATGCCGAGAAAGAGCCCATTCATCATCAGAATGTAGCCCGTATAGATGCCAAGCGTTACGCCTCCCGCAAAGGCGCGAAAGGCGACGCCGATGTTATTGGTCATAATTTCTGCCGAGGCGAGCGAGCGTCCTTCTTCGTTGATGCGTAGCCACCATTCGTTGCCCGCCTGGACTTCACCCACGACAAGGTCGGCCCCAGGCATCAGTACCCCCGCCAGGGCCGGATCATTCATGGTCAGGCCAAAGCCGATGAGCGCTGGTACCAGGAACATCAGACAGGCGATCAGCGTTGCTCTCCATGTGGCGCGAAAGGTCTGGGGGAGATCGGTGCGGAAAAAGGTGCGGATCCGCGTTGTGCCACCAGCCCCACTCTCGCGATAGACGGCGCTATGCCCGCGGGCAACCAGGCCATTGAGAAAGCCGACAATCGTGTGCCCAGGCAGATCGCGTCGGGCCGTCGCCAGGTCGGCGGCAGCCTGCCGATAGAGCCGCCCGAGTTCGCGGAGTTCGCTCGCCGATAGCCCAGCCAGACCAGCCCCGGCCTGCTCAATCAGGCGCTCGAGCCGCTCCCAGTTGGCCCGACGCTGCGCAATAAACTCATCGTGGCGCATAGGCTCTGATGATTGTTCCGCTCTCCAGAGGGCTTCCACTCACCGCCGCTGCCAGATTGCCCGGGGTAGGGCCAATCAATTGGACTTCGAGCCCGGGGCAGGTTGTCACGAGCCGCCACATCAGTTCGAGCTTGCTCCGCATGCCGCCGGTCACATCGACCCCGTGTGACCCAGAGGCTCCGTGCAGCACCGTTGCGAGGTTGTCGGCACTGATCACTGGAATGCGGGTCGCTTCCGGATCACGGCGCGGGTCAGCTGTATAGACCGCATCTTCGCCTACGAGAATGATCCGGTTGGGGACGACATTGCTGCTCAGCGCCAGATGGGCCAGCAACAACTCGGTCGAGATGATCGCCGTCCCCTGCTGATGATCAAAGGCGACATCACCGTGGATCACGGGCAGCAACCCCTCTTCCAGGGCGTGCTCGATATGGTCTGTCGCCCACGACGCAATCTGGCCGCCCTCGGCCCAGAGCGTGGCCGAGGGTTGGAACGCCATCGCGGGCAAACCCGCGTCGAGCAGGGCCTCAACCACAATGCGATTGAGGCGCAGCGCGGCACCGGCGGTCATCGCCAGGCCAAATGGCTCAACCCCGGCAGCGCGACCGCGATGCACCCCGTAGCGGGTCGCCGCGACATGCCCAAACGAGCCACTCCCATGCCCCAGAATCACCCGCACCTCGGGCCTGCGTTGGCGGGCCACCGCTAGTTCAGCCGCCAGTTGCCGGATCACCGGCAGATCGGCAGCCTCCTCGCCGCGCTTATCAGTAATGACGGAACCACCAAGTTTGATAAAGGTATACACACCGCACCTGATGGCTACACGGGCGCAAGCCCACTAAAAAAAGAACAACACCCCAAGCACCGTGATTCCCCACAGCACTACACTGCTCGCCAGCGGTCGATCGCGGAGCAACAGATCTTCGGGTGCCCCGCCTTCGCCGCGTTGATAGATCAAATAGAGGTACCGGAAGATCGCGTAGATCACAAACGGGATCGTCATCATCAACATCGGGTACGGTTCCTGAGGGGCCACCGGGGCCAGAAAAGCGGTAATGCTATAGGCCATAATGATGCTTGCCGTCACAATTGACATCATCTGGTCGAGCATTGGCACCGAGTATTCCTGGAGAATCCGGCGATGCTCACCCGCGCCATGCTCAAGCAGGGTCAACTCGTGGCGCCGTTTGCCAATGCCGAGGAAGAGCGCCAGCAAGAGCATGCAGAGCAGAAGCCACGGCGTAATCTGGATATCCAGGATGGCGGCACCTGCCACGGCGCGCAAGACAAAACCAGCCGCAAGCACGAGGATATCAAAGATAACCACATTTTTGAGCCAGTAGGTGTAGAGGAAGCCCTGAATGACAATATAAAGCACGAGCACCGCAAGAAAGTCGAGATCGAGCGGGGCGGGTGGCGGATCGCGATCAAGCACGATGGCGAGCGGGATCACGGCGAGCATCAGTACGGCTGCCGCGACGATGCCTATGCGTGGATCGAGGCGCCCGGACGCAAAGGGCCGCTCACGTTTTTTAGGGTGGGCGCGATCCTTCTCGATATCAACGAGATCATTGACCAGATAGATGGCACTGGCGGCCATCGAAAAGGCGATGAACGCCCCGATCACCCGTAAGAGAGGTATGGGCCCCGCTTCACCCCAGAATTGCCAGAGGCGATCCTCAGAAAAAGCTAGGGCCGCAAAGACAAAAGCGTTTTTTACCCACTGCCGTGGACGCATTGCTCGCAATAGTTCGCGCAAGGGGTTGACGGTTCCCGTTGTGAGCGTGGGTGTCGCACGATCGGTCGAAACATTATTCATACAGCGTAAGAGTGCTACTGTGGTATCATGCCTCAAGATTGTATATACTATGCACAGGGGATTGTACTGCATATCTACACTATGCGTCAATCACCTTAAACCTTCGCGCCTCGGCGCCTTTGCGTCAAATAACCTGACGTATTTGCCAGGTATTGGGCTTAGCCTGGAGACAGACCAATGCAAGAACTCTTGATCGCAACGCGTAATCCCGGTAAGCTACGTGAGTTTGCGGCGATCTTTGCCGGGCTCGATCTGCAGTTGCGGACGCTTGATGAGTTGGGCATTGTTGATGACGTGGATGAGACGGGGGCTACGTTTGCCGCCAATGCGACCCTCAAAGCTGAACAGTACCGTGACCTGAGCGGCTTGCCGACGCTTGCCGATGATAGTGGCCTCGAAGTGGCGGTGCTCAATGGGGCACCGGGCGTCTATTCGGCGCGCTATGGCGGCGTCACCGGCGAGGCTCAGTTGCGCTACTTGCTGGATCAGTTGCGCGATGTGCCCTGGCATGCTCGCCTCGCTCGGTTTGTCTGCGTGATTGCCCTGGCCCATCCCTCGCATTCGACTGAACTGGTGGAAGGGGTGCTGCCAGGGGTGATCGAGTGTGAGCCAAAAGGCACCGGGGGCTTTGGCTATGATCCGCTCTTCTATCTGATCGATGAAGATAAGACCATGGCTGAATTGCCCCCCGAACGTAAGAATGCCATTAGCCATCGTGCCCGCGCTGCCCACGCCGCCCGTGCGATCCTCGCCCGCTGGGCCACGCTGCTGTAGCCAACCTCCCCCAAACGATCACCGCGAAGCCTCAGGGCTTCGCGGTGATTCGGTGGAAAATTCCTATTGCATCGGCTCTGGCGTTCGGCTATAATGGGCAACGCTGTGGCCGGTGCTTAACGAACTTTAGACATCGTACGAATACACTGCGTACACGCCTTGACCTGTACCGACGAACCATCTTTGTTGGTGATGGTTGTCTTCTGAATGTTGGGCCGCCACATCCGGTTTGTGCGACGTTTCGAGAAGCTGACGTTGTGACCGAAGGATGGCTTTTTTCCGCAGATTTGACACTTTGCCATTGGGTAACTCCAGGCTTTTGTTTACAAGGATTTCAGGATACTGGTTTTTTCTTGCGAGCGACGGTTGGCATGTTGCGTATCCGCGCACAAACAGATATCCGCACACCTTGTTCAATAGATGCACATCTCTGCGAGACTATACCATACTGATGGATCTTTGGCAAACCAATGCTTTTGGGTGCGCTTTGCGATGAGGTTGTAGGGCAGATCGGTAGGT
This sequence comes from Candidatus Chloroploca mongolica, assembly GCF_004762035.2. GTDB lineage: Bacteria > Chloroflexota > Chloroflexia > Chloroflexales > Chloroflexaceae > Chloroploca > Chloroploca mongolica. The sequence goes on from NZ_SIJK02000015.1 coordinate 44,678, forward strand.
TTTTTTCATGACCAAGATTAAAATTGTGACTGATGGATCGGCGGATATTCCTCCTGATATAGCCCATGAATTGGGTATTGAGGTCGTGCCAATTCTCGCTCATGTTGACGAGAAGGTGTATCGCGTTGGTATCGACCTGAGTGATGATCAAGTCTATGATCTTATTGTGAGTGGTCATCACCGGGTGCGTATGGCAACGCCTTCCTCTTCGGTCTTCGAGCAGGTCTATCGGAGCATGATCGGGACGGTGGATTATGTCTTTTCGGTTCATCTGGGTACACGCCTTGGTTCGGTGCTTGGTGAGGCTGTGGCCGCCAAGCAGCGCCTCCCCGCTAGTACGACGCGTTTGCAATTGGTTGATAGCAAATCGGCGTCGCTCGGCCTTGGTTCGGTGGCGATCAGTGCCGCCCGCGCCGCTGCTGATGGCGCCCATCCCGAGGAGGTCAGCCGTTTGATCCACGCGACGATCCGCCATACGCACGTGGTCTTTTTTGTCGATACCATGGAGTATCTTGAGGTCACTGGTCGCCTGACGCTCGCTGGGTCGGTGCTTGGCTCGATGCAGCGCATCAAGCCGCTGATGATCCTCGATGAGGGCGAGATTGTGCCCTACGAGCGTACTCGTACGCGCGCGAAGGCGATCGAGGGCCTCTTTACGTTCGTTGAGGATTTTCCCCGTGTCCAGGATGTGATCGTGCTCTATGCGACAACCCCCGAAGATGTTGAGAAGTTGCTCGAGAAGCTCGATCCTATTTTTCCTCGTGAACGCGTGCAGGTGGCTCGCTTTGGTTCTGCTGTTGCCGCGCATCTCGGCCCTGGTGCGATGGGGGTGACGGTCTTTGAAGGTTTTGAAGAGGGTTAGGGCGTCGCTACGTTGGGGGTTATGCAGGATCGCGACCATATTATTAGTCTCGGGCGTCTCCTCGCCGCTGAGTTGCGCCGGGGCTGCGATGATACCGCTGCCGATGACGGCCTCGACCACTTCCTTGCGCAGTGGCAGGCTCAGGCTGATGGTTCGCTCGATCTCCCTGCCGTTCAGGCGACCCTTGCCTTGCTCGCTGATTATGGGGCCCAGTCGATCCTTGAGCGCCGTGCCCGCGTGACCCGCGCGGTCGAGGATCTGCGCGGGCTCTTTCGTCACGAGACTGCGCCTCCTCCTCCTCCTGCGCCACCGGCCAAAAAGAAGCGTGCCCGCCCGCCCGCTTCGCCTCCTCAACCTCCTGCTCCTGTCCGCACGGCCGCCGATCTCGCGCTCACTGATCCCCTCGATCTGGTGCCGGGGATCGAGCGCCGTGACGTCACTGCGTTTCGCCGCCTCGGCCTCAAGACCGTTGAGGATCTGCTGTACCATGTGCCCCATCGCTATGATGATTTTTCGTCGCAGCACGGCATTGCCGATCTCGAAGTCGGTGCGGTTGGTACGCTTATTGCGGAAGTAAGCGATGTCCGGCTCGTGGGCGGTGGGCCGCGCTCGCGCGTTGAGGTGACGTTTAGTGATACGAGTGGGTCGATCAAGGCGGTCTTTTTTAATCAGCCCTGGTTGCCCAAACAGTTGACCGTCGGACGCCAGCTTGTGCTCAGTGGCAAGGTGTCGTCCTATCAGGGGATGCGCCAGATGACGAGTCCGACCTGGGAGCCGTATGTGCCTGATGGGACGATGCTCCATACTGGGCGTCTCGTGCCCGTCCATCCGCTCAGCAAGGGTCTGCACGAGCGCAATGCCCGCAAGACGATCAAGTTTGTTGTTGATGCGATGACGCCTCGTATGGTCGATCATATGCCCGAAATGAGTCGGCAACGCTGTAATCTGTTGCCCCTCGGCGAGGCGCTGGCGCAGATCCATTATCCCGATACGCCCGAACAGTTGCAACAGGCACGTACACGCCTTGGGTTCGATGAGTTCCTCTTTATTCAGTTGGGTGTGCTGCAGCGCAAGTTGCTCTGGCAGGGCGAACTCGGCTATCAGTTGGCGTTCCTCCCCGATCTCCACCAGCAGTTGCTCGATCATGTTGGCTTTCGTTTGACCAATGCCCAGCAGCGTGTGCTTGATGAAATCTTCCGCGATATGGCCCGCCCGCTTCCGATGGCGCGTTTGCTCCAGGGCGATGTTGGTTCGGGTAAGACGGTGGTCGCGGCGGCGGCGCTGGTGCAGGCGATTGGCAATGGCTTTCAGGGGGCGTTGATGGCCCCCACCGAGATCCTGGCTGAACAGCACTACAAGGGGCTCAAGCAGTTGCTTGGCAAGCTTGCCGTGCCCCGTGCCGCTCGCCAAGAGGCGGAAGGTGAGACGTGGAAGGATCGCCTTGAGCCTGAAGAGGCCGCCAAACTCGCCGAGATCAAGGCGCTGCTCGGGATGACCGATGAGGAAGATATGGCCGGTCAGGGTGTTCGGGTCGCGCTCTTGACCGGGAGCCTCGGCATCAGGGCGCGCCGACGGGTGCTCGAGGGCATTGCGAATGGTGAGATTGATCTGGTCATCGGGACGCACGCGCTCATTACCGAAGGGGTGCGGTTTCAGTCGCTTGGACTGGTGGTGGTTGATGAGCAGCACCGTTTTGGCGTCGAGCAGCGTCAACGCCTGCGTGATAAGGGCTTTAATCCCCATTTGCTTGTGATGACGGCGACGCCGATTCCGCGTACGCTCACAATGACCATTTATGGCGATCTCGATACGTCGATCCTCGATGAGTTGCCCCCGGGCCGTGAGCCGATCCGTACGCGCTGGGTGCGCAAAGCAGAACGCTCGAAAGCGTATCGCCATCTCCGCCGTGAAATCGAGCATGGCCGCCAGGCTTTTGTGATCTGTCCCCTCGTCGAAGAGAGTGAGAAGGTCGATCTGCCGTCGGCGGAAGAGATGTACGAAACTCTGCAAGGCTCGGTCTTCCCCGATCTGCGTGTGACCCTGCTGCACGGGCGGATGTTGCCACGCGAAAAGGATGAGGTGATGCTGGCGTTTCGTGACCACGCCTACGATATTATGGTCGCAACGGCAGTGATCGAGGTTGGCATTGATATTCCGAATGCCTCGACGATTCTGATCGAAGGGGCCGAACGCTTTGGTCTGGCGCAGTTGCACCAGTTTCGTGGCCGCGTTGGACGGGGTGCACACAAGAGCTATTGCATCCTGATTAGTGATAAAGATGATAATGTGATCACGCGTCAGCGCCTCGAAGCGATGGAACAGACCAACGATGGCTTCAAGCTCTCGGAGGTTGATCTGCAACTTCGTGGCCCCGGTGAGTTTTTTGGCACGCGCCAGAGTGGGACGCCAGATCTGAAGGTCGCTCGCCTGGCCGATACCCGTCTGCTCTACGCTGCCCGCAATGAAGCTGAGTTGATCCTGAACGATGATGTCCGTTTGAGCAAGCCTGAACATGCCCTTTTGAAACAGAAAGTAGACGCCTTCTGGGCCGAGGCCGCGAAGGCGGGATGAACCTTTCATGCATACTCTTTCCCTGCCAGCGTTGCCAGGTGGTGCGGCGGTGGTCACACGGTGGCTCGTTCAACCCGATGCCCACGTGACCCTGGGCACGCCCCTCGTGATTGTGGTCACGTCGTCGGTCGAGGTGCTCATTCCTGCCGATGTGACGGGACGCCTGTGCGATCCTGTGCCCACAGGGATGCGCGTGGCTCCTGGTGCCCTCCTGGCTCGCATCGAGGCTCTAGCCGAGGCCGAGCCTGCGCTGGCTTTGCCTGCTGCCCCTGCGCGCTGCAAAGCGACTCCGCTGGCTCGCCGCATCGCGCTGGTGCATGGCATCGCGCTGGATCAAGTCACTGGCAGTGGCCCGCACGGTCAGATCCGGGCCGCTGATGTGCGTGCCCTGTTGCCCCCGCCCGCGACGCTGCTTGCCGAGCATGCTGATGGAGAGACCGGGGAGGATGGACAATCGCAGTCGCAGGACGTTACGCACCCTCCCCACCTCACCGATAATGAGCGAGAGCCCAGTTGCGCTGATGCGGCACCGCAACCAGCACTCACCCCGGTCTCAGTTGATCCTGAATCTGGCCTGCGTCCGGTTGCTAGCCTGACAATGGAGTTTGACGCAACCGCCACACTCGCACAAAGTGCCGCTTTGCCTGCGCATCTCGCCCGTCTGGAAGTCACGCCCTTTATTGCTCCGGTGGTGCTTGAAGCGCTTGCCGCGTTGCTGCCGGCCTACCCGTTGCTCAACGGTGCGCCTGGTGAAGATGGCAACCTTGTCCTGCGGCGGCGCCTGCACTTTGCCATTGGCTTGCCAGACACTGCGCACTACCAATGGCATCTCGTGTACGATGCCAGCGATCTCAATCAGCGCGGCCTGACGAGGGCGCTTGCGCACCAGGTGGCTCCCGCGCTCGATGAGGCCACCTTTGCCATCGTGTTTCGGCCCGAAGGCGCTGCTGGTTGGCAAGGGATGTCGCCGTTGCCGCATTGCCTGGCTGTAGTGAGCGTCACGCCTCCGGTGCGACGCCTGCTTGTCGTGAACGACAGCCTGGCGATTCGGCCTGTTGGCGTATTGACCATCAGCTACGATGCCCGTATCATTGATGAGCAACTGGCGAACACCTTTCTGCGTACCCTCTGTACGCACCTTGAAGCGCCGTCAACGCGATAAAATAAAGTAGAGACATGGCAAAAGTACAAAATATCAAAGGCATGCGCGACCATCTGCCCCAGGCGATGTTGCTCCGGCAGCACATCCTGACGGTGGTACAACGCGTCTGCGAGCGTCACGGTTTTGATCCACTGCAAACACCGGTGATCGAGTATGCCGAAGTGTTGGAAGGCAAGCTCGGCGACGACGAAAAGCTCATTTACCGGTTTGAAGACCACGGCGGGCGGAGTTTGGCGCTCCGATATGACCAGACAGTTCCACTTGCCCGGGTGGTCGCGCAGTATGCGGGCCAACTCGCCTTCCCGTGGCGTCGGTACGCCTATGGACCGAGTTACCGTGGCGAACGTCCGGCCCGTGGGCGCTACCGCGAGTTTTATCAGTTTGATGCCGATATTGTCGGCAGCAGTTCGCCGCTGGCCGACGCCGAGATTGTCGCACTCTTGAGTGAGGCGCTCGCCGAACTCGGTTTTCCCGACTTTGTCACCTTGCTCAACCACCGCCAGGTGATCGGCGGCATTGCCCGTGCCAGTGGCCTCGATGAAGCAGCGGCGGGCGGCGTCTACCGGGCCATTGACAAATTCGACAAACTTGGCGCAAGCGGGGTTGGCGAGGAACTCGTACGAATGGGCGTCAACGCCACCGCAACTGAGCAGATCCTCACCCTGGTGCAGACCGAAGGTTCACCTGCGACCGTGCTGGCGACCCTGCGTGAGCATCTGGCAGGTGACGAGCGAGCCGTGGCCGCGCTTGACAACCTGCACGCAATCATCGCAGCGCTTGATGCCATGGGTGTCCCCCCGGAGCGCTACCGCATCGCCCCACGGCTTGCCCGTGGGCTCTCGTACTACACCGGGCTTGTCTTCGAGACCATCACCCCGCACTGGCCGGAAGGCTCATTGCTGGGTGGGGGACGGTATGACGAACTGATCGGCCAGTTTGCCGGACGCGCCATTCCGACCGTGGGGCTTGCCTTTGGCCTTGATCGCCTGCACGATGTCATGGAAGAGCTAGGGCTAGGCCCCCGCCTGACCACAACTGCGATTGCCTTTGTCACGATCTTTGGTTCTGACTTGGCCGGCGAGGCGATGGCACTTGCCAGCGAACTACGTGCTGGCGGGGTCAACACCTTGTTGAGCCTTGATCCAGCCCAGGGCCTGGGCAAACAATTCAAAGAGGCCGACCGTAAAGGGGCCCGCTATGCCCTCGTGCTTGGCCCCGACGAACGCGACCGTGGCGAAGTTGTGATCAAAGACCTGCGCGACGGCAGCCAGCGCAGCGTCGCCCGCGCAGACGTTGTCGCCGCATTGACCCCGTAGGGGCACGGCTCGCCCGTGCCCGGCGTGGGGGGGGCACGGGCGAGCCGTGCCCGTACCGCACCGCCCGTGCCCGGCGTAGGGGGCACGGGCGAGCCGTGCCCGTACCGCGCCGCCCGTGCCCGCCGTAGGGGGCACGGCTCGCCCGTGCCCGTACCGCACCGCCGTGCCCGGCGTAGGGGCACGGCTTGCCCGTGCCCCTACCGCGCCGCCGTGCCCGGCGTAGGGGCACGGCGCCGCCGTGCCCGTACAGGGGCACGGCTCGCCCGTGCCCGTACCGCACCGCCGTGCCCGGCGTAGGGGGGCACGGGCGAGCCGTGCCCCTACCGCGCCGCCGTGCCCGGCTTGCCCGTGCTCGGCATCGCCCGAACCCCTGCCAGTCACGTCGCAAACAGACGTACTTCCACCACAGCATCAAGGTTCAGCGGCCCATAGAGGTGAGGGAAAGCTTCGCCTGGTTCCGCCTCCTCATAGCGCAATTCAGCCTCGAGGCGATCAACCGCCACGACAAGTAGGATCATCTCGGGCTGATGCTGATAAAAACGCTCGACCACCCCGGGCAACTGCGCCTCGGTGGAAAAATGGATAAACCCCTCGCTGTCCAGCGACCGAGGTGCATAGAACCCCACGTGTTGTGCCTCAGCCCATGCGGCGGCGTGAGCAAGGTGAAGGATCATCGTCACAGAGAAACTCCTTTAAATGGTAGGGCTGACGCCCTAAAAACCAGTCCCTATAGCGTGACCCCAAACCTTGGCACGACTCGTGCTGATTGTCAAGCCACGCTTGACAATCAGCACACAATCCGGTAGACTCGCGTTCTGTCACCCAACAAAAAAGTGTATAATAGGGCTATGTGTGGTACCCTACCGCACAGTGGCACCATAGTTTCTCACACGTCAACGCTGAATCCAAACCTGCCCTACGTCAGGGCCAACAACACCGAAAGGAGGTGTCTGTGCCTGTGCCGCTATCTCGATGAGCGTCAGTCAGGTGTGGGTTGGCAACCCCGGTTTACGATGACGTTAGTTTCGTTTCCGATACGGTAGCTTACAGATTGTGTAAGGAGTCCTACGTTTATGAAGCGTGTAAGTCTTTTGGTTCTCATTGCACTGCTCGGGGCGCTCATCGCGGCCTGTGGTGGTGCTCCCGCAGCCCAGCCGACAGCGGCTCCGGGTGATCCCGCTGCGACGGCCGCGCCCGAGCAGCCCACGACCCCTCCGGCTGAAGAGCCGACCACGGCTCCGTCTGGTGCAACGATTAAGATTGCTTCACAGAGTCCCCTTAGCGGCCCGCAGGCCGCCCTTGGTACGGGTATTCGCAATGGTGCCCAGTTGGCGATTGAGCAACTGGCTCAGCCGTTGATCGATCTCGGCTTTACGGTCGAACTGGCCCCGTTTGACGATCAGGCGCGCGCTGAGGTTGGCTCGGCCAATGCCAAGAACATCGTCTCGGATCCCGAGATTATGTGTGTTGTTGGTCACCTGAACTCGGGTGTGGCGCTGGCCTCGCTGCCCGATTATCAGAATGCCTCGTTGGCGATGGTGTCGCCGGCCAATACCAACCCGAACATCACCGAGGGTGGCTATGGCGTGGCCTTCCGCGTCGTTGGTCGCGATGATGTCCAGGGGATCGTGGGCGAGCAGTTTGCCCGCGAAGAGCTTGGCGCTGCCTCGGTCTATATCATTCACGATACGACCGCATACGGCCAGGGTGTAGCCGAGTTCTTCCGCCTGGCGGCTGAAGAGAATGGCATGGAAGTGCTGGGCTTCGAGGGTACCGAAGAGCAGAGTGATTTCTCGGCGATTCTGACCCCGATCCAGGCCGCCAATCCTGACCTGATCTACTTCGGTGGGCTCTATCCGCAGGCTGGCCCGCTCTTCCGCCAGGCCCGCGACCGTGGCATCACGGCGCAGTTCCTTGGCCCCGATGGTCTGGATAGCCCCGAGTTGGCGACGCTGGCGGGTGATGCCGTTGATGGCATGCACTACACCTCGGTGGCCGCACCGGTGAGCCAGTTCCCCAATGCAGCCCAGTTTGCAACTGACTACGAGGCGCAGTTTAATGGCACGGCAACACCTTTCTCGGCTCAGTCGTATGATGCCGCTGGGATCTGTATTACTGGTATTGCCGCTGCTGCCGAGGCCGCTGGTGGCGTGCCGACCCGTGCCCAGGTGCTTGAAGAGTTGAAGGGTCTGGCTGCGTATGAGGGTATTACTGGCGACTATACCTTCAATGAGAATGGCGACCCCAATCCGGCAACCTACTTTGTGCTTCAGGCCAATGTTGCTGATTGGAATGCCAATGCGTTAATTACCCGCCTCGAAATTGCTCCTCCAGGATCTGAGAGTACGACGACTCCTCCTCCTGCGGCAACCGAGGCTGAGCCACTGGTTGATTTGATTGCTGCGCTTGGGGCTGAAGTTGCCGATCTGAACCTTGGCACAATCAAGCTTGCGTCGCAGAGCCCGCTGAGTGGCCCGCAGGCCGCGCTTGGTACGGGTATCCGCAATGGCGCCGAATTGAATGTGGAACAACTCAATGAGTTACTGGCTGATGCTGGTGTGACCTTTGAGTTGGCCCCGTTTGACGATCAGGCTCGTGCTGAGGTTGGCTCGGCCAATGCCAAGAACATCGTCTCGGATCCCGATGTGCTGTGTGTCGTTGGCCACCTGAACTCGGGTGTGGCGCTGGCCTCGCTGCCCGATTATCAGAATGCCTCGTTGGCGATGGTGTCGCCGGCCAATACCAACCCGAACATCACCGAGGGTGGCTATGGCGTGGCCTTCCGCGTCGTTGGTCGCGATGATGTCCAGGGGATCGTGGGCGAGCAGTTTGCCCGCGAAGAGCTTGGCGCTGCCTCGGTCTATATCATTCACGATACGACCGCATACGGCCAGGGTGTAGCCGAGTTCTTCCGCCTGGCGGCTGAAGAGAATGGCATGGAAGTGCTGGGCTTCGAGGGTACCGAAGAGCAGAGTGATTTCTCGGCGATTCTGACCCCGATCCAGGCCGCCAATCCTGACCTGATCTACTTCGGTGGGCTCTATCCGCAGGCTGGCCCGCTCTTCCGCCAGGCCCGCGACCGTGGCATCACGGCGCAGTTCCTTGGCCCCGATGGTCTGGATAGCCCCGAGTTGGCGACGCTGGCGGGTGATGCCGTTGATGGCATGCACTACACCTCGGTGGCCGCACCGGTGAGCCAGTTCCCCAATGCAGCCCAGTTTGCAACTGACTACGAGGCGCAGTTTAATGGGCCTGCTACACCTTTCTCGGCTCAGGCGTATGACTCGGCTGCTTTCTGTGTGGCTGGTATTCTCCAGGCGGCCGTTGATGCCGCTGCTGCCCCGACGCGTGCCCAGGTGGTTGACGCGATCCGTGGCTTGCCAGCGCTTGGTGGCATTACCGGTGACTACAAGTTCAATGAGAATGGTGATCCCGAGGTTGCGACCTACTTCGTGCTCCAGGCCAACATTGTTGACTGGAATGAGAATGCCCTGATCACCCGGTTGGATATTGCGCCGCCGCAATAGCTTGTACGCTGTGGCCAAGCGTGTGTACCAGGCGCGTCCTGGTCACACGCTTGCTCACCTTCACTCCTGGCCTTGTGCGGTGCTCCCGCACAACAGTTTGTCGTGCGTGCGGTATGCCGTACGCACGACATATATAGTCTGGTGAGGTTCATGGCTGCGGAAGCAAACGCCCAAACGTCAGCTCAAGCTGTTCGACGCCCCATTGTTGAGACCCTGCGAACCGTCTTTGGCCCGCTTGTTCAGTTGTTGCTCTTTGTGGTTGGCAGTGCCATCGCGTTGAGTTTGCTGGTGATCCTTCTCTCACTGGTGCAACTTGGCGCACGCCCCGATCTTTTGACCCGGACGCTGACCATTCTCCCACAGGTGCTTATTGATGGTCTGGTGCGCGGGTTTCTTTTTTCAACCATCGCGCTCGGCTATACGATGGTCTATGGTGTGCTCGAGTTTATTAACTTCGCCCATGGTGAGATCTTTATGGTGGGTGGTGTCACCGGGGCGGCAGTGGGGCTCTTTCTGGCTAGTATTGGTCTCCTGGAAGGCATGAACCCACTGTTCTTTGTGCTGCTAGTGGTGCTGATCGGGATGATCGTCAGTGGGACGCTGGCCGTGACCGTGGAACGAGTCGCCTATCGGCCCTTGCGTGGGACGCCCCGTCTCGTGCCGCTGATTTCAGCGATTGGGGTGTCGCTGGTGCTCCAGGATGTTGTGCGCTTGATTATGACCAATTCCCCGATGGGTTTCAATGCGCGTTATAATGCCCCTGATTTTGGCCCGCCTATTCGCCTCTTTGAGATGACCCTCGGTGATCGTCCCGTGCCGATTATTATTAGTCCCAAGGCGTTGGTCTTCATTACCGCTGCGGTGATTATGCTGATCGTGCTCAATTATCTGGTCAATGCAACCCGCCTTGGCAAAGCAATTCGGGCGACAGCACAGGATATGCCGACGGCAAGTTTGATGGGCATTAATGTTAATCGCATTATTACCCTCACCTTCTTGATCGGTGGGGCCCTGGGTGGTGCCGCTGGTGCGCTCTTTGGTCTCAATGTCGGTACCGTCAACCCCTATATGGGCTTTATTCCTGGTCTCAAGGCGTTTACCGCAGCGGTGCTCGGTGGTATCGGCAATATTACCGGTGCGATGGTCGGCGGGTTGGTGCTTGGCTTCCTCGAGGCGTTTGTGGCGTCGTATCTGTCGCTCTTTACCAATGGTGCGCTCTCTGGAGCGGCCTATGCCGATATTGTCGCTTTTAGTATCTTGATTCTGATCCTGATCTTCCGACCCTCCGGCTTGCTCGGTGAGTCGACAACGCAGAAGGTGTAGCTATGGCGACGATGTCTCCACCAACCAATCTCTGGGAGCAGGTGAAGGCTACATTATCGCGTGGGCCGACCGGCTATAGCTTTCTCGGTCTGTATGCGGCGATCTGTACCTGGCTCTTGCTGACGAATCCGCGGACAAGCCTCAATACCGATATTGCCTTTGCCCTTTTTCTGCTGCTGCTGCTCATTATTTATCGCTCGCAGGTGGCCCTTGGCTTCAAGGTGGCCCTCGGTGGTGTGATGCTCCTGGTGGTCTTGCCGATCTTTGGAACACTCAATCCTTTCTATATTGATGTGGCGACCCAGGCTGGTATCTTTGTGGCGCTGGCCCTGGGGCTCAATGTGGTGGTCGGTTTTGCGGGCTTGCTTGACCTTGGCTACGTGGCCTTTTTTGCTGTCGGGGCCTATCTCTGGGGGATCTTGAGCACCGAACAGATGACGCTCATGAATCCGGCCTGGAGCCCGGTGCCGCCGATTATGTTCTACCCTTTTATTTTCCTTGGCCTGATCGTCGGGGCCATTTTCGGTGTGCTCCTTGGCCTCCCGGTGCTGCGCTTGCGCGGCGACTATCTGGCGATTGTTACCCTCGGCTTTGGTGAGGTAATCCGGGTGCTGGCTAATAACCTTGATCGCCCGATCAATATTACCAATGGCTCGCAGGGTATTCGTGGGATTGCACGCCCTCCGCTGATTTTTGCCGATTTTGTGCGCAATACCCTCGGTCTCAACCTCGATGATCAGCAACTCTATCAGCAGTTTTTCTACTTTACGGTGCTGCTGATTGTGCTGTTGACTGTGGTGGTAGTGAGTCGCCTCAAGCACTCGCGGATCGGGCGTGCCTGGGAAGCGATCCGTGAGGACGAAACCGCCGCGATTGCCCAGGGTATTCCGCTGGTGCGCACCAAATTGCTGGCCTTTGCCGTCGGCGCTTCGTTTGCCGGGGCGATGGGCGTGATCTTTGCCTCCAAGCAGCTCTTCATTAATCCGCCGACCTTCGACCTCATTCGGTCGATCAATATTCTGGCGATGGTCATTCTTGGTGGGATGGGTTCGATTCCTGGGGTTATGCTTGGGGCCGTGCTGGTGACGATGCTTGATCTGCAGATCCTGCCTCGTTTGGCGACGGTGCTGCGTGATCTGCAGCGCGCTGGTGCGCCGATTCCGTCGGCTTTTGACCCGACCCAGTATCAGCGCCTCTTCTTTGGTCTGCTGCTGATCTTGATGATGATCTTTCGCCCGACAGGAATTCTTCCCGATGAACGGCGCAAGGAAGAACTGGTGGAAGATCAGGTGGTAGATTTGCCCCTCGATGATGGCGAAGTTGATGGTGGCCAGCCACCCCCGCCGACCCAGGCTCCGCCCGGTAGTGGTCCAATTACCTAGCTTGTATGATGCGAGAGGAACCGTTATGGCGCTGTTGGAAGCAACCAACATTACCAAAACCTTTGGCGGCTTGACTGCGGTCAACGATGTGACGTTGATCATCGAAAAGGGCGTGATTGCTAGTGTGATCGGACCCAACGGCGCAGGGAAGACGACCTTTTTTAATATGTTGACCGGGATCTACAAGCCCGATAAAGGGGCGATCCTCTTTGATGGCAAGTCGATCGCTGGGACACGCCCGGATCAGATTGCGGCCCTCGGGATGCGTCGGACGTTTCAGAATATTCGGCTCTTTGATAATATGACGGTGCTCGAAAATGTGCTGGTTGGGATGCATACCCGCCTCCATGTCCCTTTCTGGCAAATTATTGCGAGCGCCCCTGGTGTCCGTCGTGAAGAGACGAAGGCGCGCGATGAGGCCCGCGAACGCCTTGCCTACGTTGGCCTTGATGCTAAACGCGAAGAGCTTGCCAAGAATTTACCCTATGGTGACCAGCGTCGCCTTGAGATTGCCCGTGCGCTCGCTGGTGATCCCAAGTTGATTTTGCTCGATGAGCCGACCGCAGGGATGAATCCCCAGGAGACCGATGCGGCTACGGGTTTGATTCGCCGCCTCCGCGATGATCTTGGTCTGACTGTGGTGTTGATCGAGCACGATATGCGCCTCGTGATGGCGATTTCTGAGCGCATTTCGGTGCTCGATTATGGGACGAAGATCGCTGAGGGAGATGCGCATACGATTCGTTCTAATCCGCGGGTGATCGAGGCCTACCTCGGTAAGGGAGCCGCCGGGGCCGCTGCCTAGCTGCCCCGGTAACGTGGCGCGCTCGCCCTGGTGGGGCATCCTTCTCAGGATACCGGTCGTGCGCTGTGCATTGTAGATAAACGATCGGCTACATAGAGGAATATATGGCTCTACTCAAGCTCGAAGATGTTCATACATACTACGGTAAAATTCATGCCTTAAAGGGTGTTTCCATTACTGTCAATAAAGGTGAGATTGTTACCCTGATTGGCTCTAATGGTGCTGGGAAGAGTACGACCCTGCGGACGATCTCAGGGTTGCTTGTGCCTCGCCAGGGGCAGGTGGTGCTGAATGATGAGCGCATCGATCGCATTCCGTCACACGAGATTGTTAAACGCGGGATTGCGCAGTCGCCCGAGGGCCGTCGGATCTTTCCCCGTCTGACGGTGCTCGAAAATCTTGAGATGGGCGCGTATCTCCATAGTACACGCAGCGCGATCTATCAAGAGGATCTTGAGCGCGTCTTTACGCTCTTCCCGCGCCTCCGCGAGCGCGTTTCCCAGAAGGGCGGTACTCTCTCGGGTGGCGAACAGCAGATGCTGGCGATTGGACGTGCCTTGATGACCCGTCCCCAGGTGCTGTTGCTCGATGAACCTTCCATGGGTCTCGCCCCGGTGCTGGTTGAACAGATTTTTGAGATTATCGAGACGATCAATGCCCAGGGGATGACCGTGCTGCTCGTTGAGCAAAATGCGCTCCAGGCGCTCGGCATTGCCCACCGTGGCTATGTGCTGCAGAGTGGCCGGATTATTCTTGAGGATGAAGCCAAAGCGCTGCGTGAAAATGAGACGGTACAGAAGTCGTACCTCGGCCTCGAATAAGGCTTGATCTATCCCCTAACAATGCGAGCAAAGCTCGCATTGTCTCTTTTTCTATTCCCCAACTTCCCGCGGTACCCGTGGCAAAATGCCGGTGACGACATCGTAGCTGATGGTGTTGAGCCAGCTTGCCACTTCGTCGGCGGTAATGACGTCGTCGCCCTGTTGTCCGATGAGCACCACTGGATCACCGCGCCGTACCTCGGCAAGGTCGGTGACGTCAAGCATCGCATAGTCCATGCAGATGCGCCCTACCAGCGGGGTGCGTTGCCCCCGCACGAGCACTTCACGCCACGCCGGGCTACGGCGTAGACCATCGGCATAGCCAACCGGAATGGTCGCGATGCGACTGCTGCGCCTGGTGATGTAGCTGCCCCCATACGAGATCGGCGTGCCCTCTGGGTGGTCGCGGATCTGGGCGATTTCGCTGTGAAAGCTTAAGGCGGGGCGGAGCGCAGTTGGCAGCGGTACCGTTGGCGCCGGGGCCAGGCCGTAACACGCAATGCCAGGACGAATCATGTCAAAGCAGGCCGTTGGGAAGCGCAATGTTGCGGCGCTATTGGCGGCGTGGGCCAGCGGTGGCCGTAGCTCGGCAGTCGCGAGTTCGTCGAGCAAACGACGGAAACGCTCGATCTGCATGGTTGTCTGCGCAAGATCTTCGGCATCGGCACTGGCAAAATGGGTGTAGATCCCGACTACTTCTAGCCCGGGGAGTTGACGTAAGCGGCTGAGAAACGGCCCAACTTCATCGGGGGCCAACCCGAGACGCGCCATGCCGGTGTCTACTTTGATGTGAACCCGGACGCGACGGTCTGATGAGGCTGCCGCACTCAGTGCCTGGGCTGTATCGTCGTCAAAGAGCGTGCAGTCCAGGCCGAGTCCAACGATCGCTTCGGCTTGCCACGGTGGGGTATAGCCAAGCACCAGGATCGGCGCAAGAATGCCCTGTTCGCGCAGGGTGCGCCCCTCACCGAGCGTTGCTACGGCTACGGCACTCGCGCCGGCCCCAAGTGCTGCCCGGGCAACGCGGACGGCCCCGTGTCCATAGCCATCGCCTTTGAGCACGACCATCAATGGCACGCCACGCAACTGTTGTAGCCAGCGAATATTCGTGGCAATCGCATCAAGATCAACCCGGAGCCATGTGGGACGGTCAGGTGCCCCGATCCGCACACTACGCCAGGCCGTTTCTTGCCGCACTAACAGGTGATCGAGCCGGGGTGTGGCCTGGTACCCCGCGATCGGCGTACCTCCCGGCGCATCTGAAGGATGCGCCATCAACACACGGGCCACGAACCGTTCCATGCGTGCCCCGGCTGATCCGCTCACGAGCACAAGATCGCCGGTACGGCTCACGGGCATCGCTCGCAAGGCTGCATCGGTGGTATCAACGATAGTGATCGGCAGATCGTTGCGTACCGTGCGGGCGGCGCGCGCCGCAGTGACGCCCCAGTCACCTTTGAGGATCAAGGCATCACTGCAGTGCGCGGCGAGTTGGCCGATCTCACGGGCAGCAACGGTTGCCTCGTCGGTTCTCAGTTCGGTGAAAGGCCCAAGCACTGCAATGCGGCGCCGCGCTGGCAGGGCAGCCAGCGTTTTCAGCGCTGCCTCCACCGAGGGCGGCGACGCATTGAAGGTATCGTCGAGCAGCACGGCCCCACTGGGCAACCGCAATGGTCGCAGGCGCCCTGCCACTGGCTCGATCGTTGGCAGCGCCGCCACACAAGATGCCAACGGCAAGCCACAGACGAGACCGGTTGCAATGGCGGCAAGCGCTGCATAGACCGCAGGGAGGCCAATAAGGGAGATCGAGGCGCTTTCTATCGCTCCTTGCCAGTGCAACTGGAAACGGGTGCCTTCAAGGCTATAGCTGATCGCATCTGCGCGCACGTCACAGTCGGGGCCAAGCCCATAGCGTAGCAGCTGGGGCGCTATGCCTTGCTCCAACAATCCGTTCTGATCGTCGCCATTCATGATGGCAATGCCATTGGGAGGCAACGCGGCGAGAAGGGTTGCAAATTCGGTGGCTACTTGATCGAGCGTGCCAAAGCGGTGCAGATGGACGGCCCCAACCGAGGTGACAACCGCGATCTGTGGAGGGAAGAGTGCGGCCAGTGCTTTGATTTCGCCAGGGTGATCGCTGCCATATTCGAGCACCGCAAAACGATGCTCATCGTGCAGGCGGGCAAGCGCAACCGGCAAGCCTAGCAATGAATTGAAACTGCGCCGACTCTGAAAGGTTGGCTGGGCAGTGGTGAGCACGGCGGCAATGGCACGACGGGTGGTCGTTTTCCCCACGCTACCAGTGACCCCGATGACCTGTGGTGCGGTGGCAGTGAGGTGCGCTGCGGCCCAGCGTTGCAAAACTGCCTGTGGATCATCGGCGAGCAGCACCGTCACCTCGGTGCTTGCCGGTGCCCACCGACAGAGCACGCCGCTGGCCCCGGCGGCAATCGCCGCAGCGATGAAATCATGCCCATCGGCCCGCGAGGTGCGCAGAGCCACAAAACAGGCTCCAGGGATCATTAAACGCGAGTCGTAGCACCAGTCGGTAAAGGCTGTCGCCCCGGGTGGGCCTGCAAGACGTGCGCCAGCCGCCAGCAGATCGGGAACAAAAATCATGTCACTTCAGATGCCACCCCTGCCATCAACAACCCGAGCCGCTCTGGAGTCGCCTCGGCGTGGGGCAGGATGGCGGCAATGTTCCCCGCGTGAATGACCGCAATACGGTCAGCGAGGGCAAGAATTTCGTCGAGATCCTCTGAGATGAGCAGTATTGCCCCCCCCCGTTGCCGCAATTCGATCAGCAACTGGTGAATGGCTGCGGTTGCGCCAATGTCAACGCCTCGGGTGGGTTGCGCTGCAACCAGCACCGCTGGCTCACGCGAAAGCTCGCGCGCCATAATCACCTTTTGAATATTACCACCAGAAAGACTTTTGAGGGGCGTGTGTGGGCCGGGGGTTTTGATGTTAAAACGCTGGATCAAATCGCGACCGGCCTGATCAACTGCCGATCGGTCGAGCAGCGGGCCACGTGCAAACGGGGCCTCGGTATGGTTGCGCAGAATCAAGTTCTCGGCTACGCTAAATTCCAGCACTGCCCCGTCGCGCATCCGCTCTTCGGGAATATAACTGATGCCTGCATTGGCACGCTCGGCGGGATTGCCCATCAGTTCTTTCCCCGCCAGCTTGATTGTGCCCGCACTCGTAGGGCGTAGCCCGGCAATAACCTCGGCCAGTTCGCGTTGCCCATTGCCCGATACACCAGCCAGTCCGAGAATTTCGCCTGCCCGCACTTGTAGTGTCACGCCGTGCAATGCCGGTGTATTGCGGTCGCTCTGCGCTGATATGCCGTGCAACTCTAATGCAACCGAACCTGCATGCTCAGTAGGGTGACTATTGTCCGCTCGGGCAGCAACCACTTCGCGCCCGACCATCAATCGGGCTAGATCACTCCGGCTTTTGCCTGCGGTGGCAAAGGTGCCGACCAGGCGTCCATCGCGTAAGACACTCACTCGGTCGCTCAGTGCAATGACTTCGCGCAGTTTGTGTGAAATAAAGATCAGCGCCCGTCCCTCGGTGCGCATCTGACGGAGCATCGCAAACAGATCATCAACTTCTTGCGGGGTAATAACCGCCGTTGGCTCGTCTAGCACCAGCAATTCAGCGCCTCGATAGAGCGCTTTGAGGATTTCAACACGTTGCTGTTCACCAACACTCAGTTGCCAGATAGAGGCCTTTGGATCAACCCGTAGCCCATAGAGCTCAGCCAGGCGTTGCACCTCAGCCGAAACGCGGTCAAGGTCAAGGCGTAAACCACGTGATGAGCGCAGACCAAGAGCAATGTTTTCGGCGACTGTCAGCGAGGGCACCAGCATAAAATGCTGGTGAATCATCCCGATACCACGCGCAATCGCATCTTGCGGCGAGCTAATCGTCACTGGCTGATCATTAATCCTCACTTCGCCTGCATCCGGCTGATAGAGCCCATAGAGGATCTTCATCAACGTGCTCTTGCCAGCTCCGTTTTCACCAAGCAGCGCATGGATCTCGCCTCCGTGTACCGACAGATTGACCGTATCATTGGCAATCACGCCGGGGAAACGTTTCGTAATGCCGCGCAACTCAAGTGATGTGATCGTTGAGGTGGTGCGTCTCGGTGGAAAAGCCTGCATAGATCGCTTTCTTACAGATCGAGTCTATAGGCCCGCAGAAATCTTGCGTATGCTGGCGAAAACATCCAGCGAAGCTGGATGTTTTCGCCAGCATACGCAAGGGTTTTTAGCCCCACCCCTTTATGGCAACACCGTTATGGTGCCTGAGCTAATTCCCTGAATTGCCGTATCAACGGCAGCCTGCATCTCGGGTGTCACACCTGGGAATTCGCTGTTGAATACGATCTTCAACCCGCCATTCTCAAGGGTTAGGTCATATGCTGTACCGCCAAGCGTACCTGCCTGAATCTTCGCAATGATATCCTTGAGCACCCCAGTCCAGTCGTAGAGTTGCGTTGCTACAACAATGTCAGGGGCAAGTGAAGCCTGGCTAGATTGCGTCCCGAGCCAAAGTGCACCACGCTCTTTGGCAACCCCGATCGCACCGACGACCTGTTGTGCTGAACCGGTCAACACATCGGCACCGGCGGCAATGTGCGTATTTGCTGCTTCGGCCGCAGCAGCTGTATCGCCGAACGAACCGGTATACGTCTTGTTGACCGTTGCGTCTGGCTTCATCGAGAGCACGCCTTGCTCAAAGCCATCAATATAGGCTTTGGCATCACCCGCCTCAACTGGCCCGACAATGCCGACAATATTTGATGTTGAAAGCATTGCCGCGATCACGCCATTGACATAGCCACCCTCTTCGGCACTGGCATTATACGAAAAGACATTGGTAAAGCCCTCGGCTTCACCGGTATCAGTCGCAGTGCCCCAGGCAAACGAAACCTCGGGGAAATCGCGGGCTACCTCAAACATTGATGTTCCGTACTGCGTACCGTGGGCAATCACCAGTTGGTTGCCTGCCGATGCATAATCGCGGAGTGCCGCTGCCGCATCAGTCACATTGAACATATTCTCGGAAATCGAAATCTGCATCGCCTCTTCGCCGCCCATCTCGGCCTGAATGCTACGCAATGCATCAATCATCGCCTGGCTCCAGGCTAGATCTGTTTCGGCACTCGGCATGACCACTGCAACCTTGAAGGGCTCAGTGGCAACCGGGGCATCTGTGTTTGCAGGGGCAGCAGGGGTTGCTGGCGCACCTCCACAGGCGGTTAAAAGCACTGCCAGGACAAAAGCTACCGCGACTGTCGTTCCATGCTTGAACATACAACTTCCTCCTCATCCGCGCTTATACCGGGCGCGCCGGCGACACTGACGGATCGCGCAGAGACCACGCTACACCATGCCCCGGTTGAAGGGACGGGTCAAGGCTGCCGGCTGTCCCGTGCGCTGTGGGGCGAGGGCCAGGGCGATGATAGTTAAAATATAGGGCAGCATCACCGCTAGGTCAGAAGGAATGCCGATCCCAACGAGTTGAAGCCAGATCTGAAGGGCGCTGACCAGGCTGAAGAGCAGGATGCCGAGCATTACCCCAACTGGACGCCAGCCCCCAAAATAGACGAGTGCCACGGCGATGAAGCCAATGCCGCCGGTCATATTTTCCTGAAAAATATTGACTGCCGAGATCGACAGTGAAGCGCCACCCATCGCGGCCATTGCTCCGCCTACGGTAACTGTGGCATAACGGATAGCGATCACTGGCACTCCGAGGGTGTCGGCTGCCTGGGGATTATCGCCGACCGCCCGAATATTGAGCCCCCAGGTCGTACGATTGAGCAGATAAGCCACCAGCGGTACCAGGGCAAACGCAACATAGACGAGCAGCGAATGCTTGAAGAGCGCCGGTCCCAGCACTGGAATGCTGCTTAGCCCTGGAAGAGCAAGCTCGGCAAAACCACGTACACTCTGTACCGAACCCAGGGTCAATCGAAAGAGCAGACTTGACAGACCCAACCCGAGCAGATACATGCCAATGCCACTGATGCCCTGTTCAGCGCGAAAACTGACACTCACGAGCGCCATCAGCAGTCCGAGCAAGGCCCCCACAAAGATAGCAGCGACAACTCCACCGAGTAGGCTGCCCGTGGTAACAACGACAAAAAAGGCGGCAAAAGCACCCATAAGCATCTGGCCCTCGACGCCCAAGTTCAGTACCCCCGAACGCTGGCTGATTGTCTCACCCAGTGAAGCAAAGAGGTACGGTGTTGCCAGGCGGATGGTTGAATGCAAAATCCCGGTCAGGGTCGTCAGGGTAAAGAGTTGTTCCATAGTTTAGAGATCCGGCGTCAAACGTGCATCAAGTGGCTGCTCGTCCTTCGCATGGGTTTCGCTTGGCCGCGCAGCCTCACTCTGTCGTCGCGCAATACGCTGTTGACTCCAATACGTACTACTTACCACCATCAACACCACTAATCCGTTCAAGGCCGTAATGAGCGCTGCTGGCACCTGCACTGTCCGTTGCATCTGGTCTGCCCCGACAAGTAGCCCGCCAAATAAGAAGGCGGACGGGATCACCCCGAGTGGATGCAGGCGCCCAAAGAGTGCCACAACAATGCCATTGAAGCCGTATCCACCCGAGATGCCCTCGACAATGCGCCGATGCACCCCCATCACCTCAATTGCGCCGGCCAGGCCAGCAAAGCTTCCCCCGAGCACCATGGCAAGCGTAATGACGGTCGCTACTGGTATCCCGGCATAGCGTGCGGCAGCAGGATTGAAGCCGACGGCACGAATTCGATAGCCCAGCGTCGTTCGCCAGAGCAGGATCGTGACCGCGATTGCCAGTGCAAGCGCCAGAAAGAATCCCCAGTGAAAGAGTGTGCGTGGCACGACTCGCTCGATCCAGACTTGAGCGGGTAGTGCCGCTGATTGAGGAATATTGGTTCCTGCTGCAACCTGCGCCGGATCGAGCATCGGCCCGCGCAAGAGAAAATTCATCAACTGAAAGGCAATTGCATTCATCATCACCGTGCTGAGGATCTCATTGACGGCGAGGCGTGCCTTCAGTATCCCTGGCACCAGGCCCCAGAGTCCACCGGCTAGGGCCCCCATTAGGGCGGTGAGCGGCAATAAGAACCAGCCGGGCCATTCGGCAAAACTAAGGGCAAAGGCGGTTGCGCCTAATGCCCCGACAATAATCTGTCCTTCCGCCCCAATATTGATCACTCGTGCCCGAAAGGCAATTGTTACCCCAAGTCCGACCAGAATCAGTGGTGTTGCCTTGGCAAGCGTCTGCGTTAACCCAGATACCGTGCCAAATGCACCGCCAAACATCGCCCCATAGGCGAGAATCGGATCTTTCCCCAACCCAAGCAAGACGAGCGCTCCAAGACAAAGCGCTACGACAACAGCAAGCAGTGGCATACATGCATCAAGCGCTATAGCACGCCAGAGCCGCCAGGTACCTCGACTTGGAGAAGTTAAAGAAAGGCGCATGGATTTGCTTTCGCCGAGAACGGTAGCACATCCTGCATAGTACCGTTTCTTTTTCTCCTGTCTATAGGTGATTTGCCCGAACATGAAGCACCTCAAACTAGCTAGTTTGCCCTACATCTGTCTTGAGCCGGGTTAGCACGGTATAATGAGGACGTTGGCCTCACATCATGAAAGGCATATCACGTATGCGTGTGTTAGTCTATGATACCCATTCCTATGATCGAACCTTTCTGGATGTCGCGAATGCTGGGCGGCATCAGATTGACTATACCTCGGCCCAGCTTGATCTCCAGACGGCGGCTCTGGCCGAGGGCTATGATGCCGTCTGCCTCTTTGTAAGCGACTATGCTCCGGCACCAGTGATGGAACGTCTGGCTGACGCTGGGGTGCGCATGATTGCGCAGCGCTCGACCGGGTTCAACAATCTTGACCTTGAAGCTGCATCCAGGTATGGTTTGACCTGTATGCGCGTTGGGTACTATTCGCCCTATGCGGTCGCTGAGTTTGCTGTTGGTCTGCTGCAGACGCTCAATCGGCGCATTCACCGTGCCTACAACCGTACCCGTGAATTCAATTTCCGTCTGGCGGGTCTGCTTGGGCACGACATTCATGGGCGTACCGTCGGTGTGGTGGGAACGGGCAAGATCGGGGCCATTTTTGCCCGCATTATGCATGGCTTCGGATGCCCTATTTTGGCCTATGATGTCCAGGAAAACCCTGATTGCCTTGCGCTTGGTGCAACCTATGTCTCTCTGGAAGAGTTGCTCAGTCGTGCTGATATTATCAGCCTCCATGTTCCGTTGATGCCCCAGACCTATCACATGATCAATGCCCAGAGTCTGGCTTCGATGAAGCGCGGGGTGATGATTATCAATACGAGCCGGGGAGGCTTGATTGATACCGAGGCGTTGATCGCGTCGATTGAGCATGGTCATATAGCTGCCGTTGGCCTCGATGTCTACGAAGAGGAAGAGGGCAAGTTCTTTCGCGATCTCTCGGATGTGGTCATCGACGATGATGTGCTTGCTCGCCTGATGACCTTCCCCAACGTGTTGTTGACGAGCCACCAGGCCTTCTTTACCCACGAAGCAATGACGACCATTGCCGAGACGACCATTCGCAATCTGACCGACTTCGAAGAAGGGCGCACAAACGAGAATCTGTTGCGCTAAGTGGCGTATCTTTTCACCCTTCCCGTGCGGTATATCAAGTAATTCTAGTCACGGGGTAAGGGTATGATTGCCAAAGTCTATAGCTGTGCGGTCATTGGGCTCGAAGGGGTGCTGGTTGAAGTTGAGGTGGATATTGCCAACGGGATGCCGATGTTTGCGGTCGTTGGTCTGGGCGACGCTTCAGTGCAAGAGAGTCGCGAACGGGTGCGCGCGGCGATTCGCAATTCGGGCCTCAACTTTCCCATGAAACGCCTGACCGTCAACCTTGCACCGGCTGATCTGCGTAAGGCTGGCCCATCCTATGATCTGCCCATTGCGGTCGGTCTGTTGCTCGCCTCAGGGCAGGTGACCGAGAGTTTTGACAAGACGGTCTTTATTGGTGAATTGAGTCTTGATGGCGGCCTACGCCATACCGATGGCATTCTGCCTATGGCGGCCATTGCCCGCGCCGGCGGGATGACGACCGTCTATGTGCCCGCTGAGGATGCCGCCGAAGCGGCGCTCGTCAATGGCCTGACGATTATTCCGGTGCCCTCGCTCAGCGATCTGGCCGCTCACATCAGTGGTGAGCGCCGCCTGTCACCCTATGCGCCACGACCGCCTGCCTCTTCGCTGGCAACGCATTTCCCCGTTGATTTTCAACATATCAAGGGCCAGGAACACGTCAAACGTGCCCTGGAAGTTGCGGCTGCTGGTGGACATAATGCCTTGCTCTGGGGAACTCCCGGTTCGGGCAAAACGATGCTGGCGCGGGCGATGCTCTCGATCTTGCCCCCGATGAGTCTTGAGGAGGCGCTCGAGGTGACCAAGATCTATAGTGTGTGCGGCCAGTTACCCAAAGACACCCCACTGGTGCAGCGACGTCCTTTCTGTGCGCCGCACCATACGACCTCGCTGGCGGGTCTGGTAGGCGGAGGTGCCGGTCGTGCGCGCCCGGGGATGATCAGCATGGCTCACCGTGGCCTGCTCTTCCTGGATGAACTACCCGAATTTGGCCCCAAGCTTGAGGTTTTGCGTCAGCCGCTGGAAGATCGGGTCGTCACCCTGAGCCGTTCAGCGGTGAGTGTCACCTATCCGGCGGCTTTTATGTTGATTGCGGCCATGAATCCCTGTCCCTGTGGCTGGCATGGCGATCCCGAGCGTGAGTGTACCTGTAGCCCGGCGCTGGTGACGCGCTATCAAAAACGGATCTCGGGGCCACTGCTTGATCGGATTGATATTCATGTGGAAGTTCCTCGCATCAACTACGAAAAACTCAGTTCGAATCGTCTTGGTGAACCATCAGAAGCGATTCGTGCCCGTGTCGCCGCTGCGCGGGTACGCCAGCGTTCTCGCTTGGGTCCTGATGGTTCCGGTTTTACCAATGCCGATCTTGGCCCTGGTCAGATGCGAGACGATTGTCGTCTTGATACGGCGGGACATGCCCTGATGAAAGCCGCTGTGCGTCAACTCAACCTTTCGGCACGTGGCTATCACCGGGTACTCAAAGTGGCCCGTACCATCGCTGACCTTGCCGGTGCCGACATGATTGGCCCGGCCCATCTTGCCGAAGCCATCCAGTATCGCCCGCGGCGAAGCGAGTAGACCTGCGGCCCCCAGGAGACTCGCGTGTGCTGGCGTAAAAGGCCAGCATACAAGGGCTAAATGGACTTTCCATCCGGGTCAGGTTTGGTATACAATAGGACGAACGATGGTTCTGCTTGGACTACCCGGAGGTCACCATGAGCACTGAGTTTGAGACACCAGTTGCGTCTTCTCTGATCTATCCAGATAGCGATGGACAACCATTGTCGGATAATACCCTCCAGTTTGAATGGATTATGCGTCTCAAAGGCAATTTTGATGCGCTCTTTGCTGATCGTCCGGATGTTTTTGTGGCCGGGGATTTGCTCTGGTATCCGGTCGAAGGTCGGCCTGATATTCGACGTGCCCCTGATGCGCTCGTTGTCTTTGGGCGGCCCAAGGGCTATCGGGGTTCATATATGCAGTGGCGCGAGGATCAGATTGCCCCGCAGGTTGTCTTTGAAGTGCTTTCGCCCAAGAATACCCTGTCTGAAATGGCGCGTAAGTTGGAATTTTATGATCTGTATGGGGTCGAAGAGTATTATCTCTATGATCCTGAACGCAATCATCTGAGTGGTTGGTTGCGCCAGGGCGAGCGTTTGCACCAGTTGGGAACGGTTGATGGCTGGCTTAGCCCGCGTTTGGGGGTTCGTTTTGCCCTTGATCCTCAAGAGCTTCAGATTATTCGTCCAGATGGTCGTCCGTTTCTGAGTTTTGTTGAGGTGTACCAGCGGGCAGACGAGGCGCAGCAGCGGGCAGACGAGGCGCAGCAGCGGGCAGACGAGGCGCAGCAGCGGGCAGACGAGGCGCAGCAGCGGGCGATGCTCCTGACTGAACGCTTGCGTGCGCTTGGGCTTGATCCTGATGCAGGCTAGCCTGTGTGCCCGAGGCTCTTTTCCGCGACACGCTTTACCGTAATCGGGCGATAGCGGTACAATCAGTTGCTTGCTGTTATCGGTAGCGCATAAAAGTGGTATGCTAGATACATGTTTGATCAATCTCCGCGCGGCATGCCCATCTGGATCTGGGGGGCTTTACTTGGCCTGATGCTGATTGTGATCAGCACCGGCGGTCGTATGATGCCCGGTGACAATGCTGCCCTCCGCCAAATCTTTGCGGCGCAACCCCCTGGAACAGGGGTTGGTGCCGGTGCTGATGGGGTCGACTGGCTCCCTTCTTTTGAACTTGGCTCGCTCCCGACCGAGTTGCAGCAGGGCGCACGGGATCTATTGACGCGCCTTGGCACAGGTTCAAGTGGGCGTCCGGTTGAGCCGATTGCGATTACGCCCCGTCTGCGTGTCGAAGTCAAGGAATTGCGGCCGGTTGCCGATGGCATTGAAGTGCTTGGCTCGATCACCAATCTGAGTTCCGACGATCTGCTTGTGCCGATCAGTGCATTTGAATTGCACGATAGCACGGGTACAACCTATCTCGCCGGAGGTGGGGCAAGTGCCACGCTGCGCTCCGGTGAGAGTACGTCACTTGAGTTGACGGTGCCGCTACCTGAAGGCCGTGGTTTGCTCTTGATCACCAATCTGCCCCCTGATCCGCCAGTCCAACAACGATTGATCGTAGTAGAGTAACGTGTATGCCAGTTTCCCCTGAAACGATTGCTGACCGTGTTGCGCTTGTGCGTGAGCGCATTGAGCGTGCCTCCCGTCACGCCGGACGTGATCCGGCTTCGGTGACGCTTGTGGCGGTGACCAAGACGCATCCACCTGCGTTGATTGAGCAAGTGCTGGCGACGGGCGTTGCTGACCTTGGTGAAAATCGCGTGCAGGAGGCCGCCTCGAAAGTCGAAACATTCCGTCAAAGTGGGCACGATGTGCGCTGGCACTTGATTGGACATTTGCAGCGGAACAAAGCTCGGGTCGCGCTTGGCCTCTTTGATGTTGTCCATTCGGTTGATAGCCTGCGCCTTGCCGAGACCCTGGATCGCCAGGTGCGTGAAGCCGCGCTGTCTGCAGAGCGTGCGCCAGACTCACGCTTACCGATCTTGTTGCAGATCAATGTGAGTGGCGAGGCTAGCAAAGAGGGTTTTGCCTTACCGGGTGGATGCGCCAACAAACCAGGACTGGAGGCCTTGCTGGGTGAGATCGAGCGCATGGTTGCCTTGCCAGGGCTCGAAGTGCGTGGCCTGATGACGATTGCTCCGCTGGTTGAAGATCCAGAACTGGCGCGCCCCACGTTTCGCATGCTCCACGAACTCCGTGACGAACTTGCTCGTCAGGTGCCCACCGTGCACTGGAACGAACTCTCGATGGGGATGACGGATGACTTTGAGGTTGCCATCAGTGAAGGAGCCACGCTGGTGCGGGTCGGGCGGGCCCTGTTTGGCGAGCGTTAACGAAAGGTGCTAACGCACGTGTTCACGCTTGTGTTGACACTGACCAGGTATGCTGGGTTTCAGGAACCGCATACAATCAAGTGAAAAGACAAAGGAAACCAAACATGACCTGGACAATTGATGCTGGCCATTCGCACATTCAGTTTAGCGCTCGCCATATGATGATCGCGAAGGTGCGTGGGCGTTTCCAGACCTTTACGGGCAAGGTTGAGTTTGATGAGCAGAACCCGGCCAATTCGTCGGTGAGCGTCGAGATCGAGGTCGCCAGTATTGATACGCGTGACGAGAAGCGCGATGGGCATTTGACCTCGCCTGACTTTCTTGATGCGGCCAATTATCCCTCCATGACCTTTGTGAGCAAGCGAATTGAGATGGTGGACGGGATGCACGGCAAGATCATTGGTGACTTGACCATGCGTGGTGTTACCCGCGAGGTGACGCTCGAAACCGAATACAATGGTCAGGCGAAGTCGCCCTGGGGGACGACGAGCGCTGGTTTCACGGCAAGCACGAAGATCAACCGCAAAGACTGGGGCCTCAACTGGAACGTCGCGCTTGAGACCGGTGGTGTGCTGGTGGGTGAAGAGATCACGATTGAGATTGAGCTCGAAATGGTCAAGATGGTCCCCGAAGAAGCCGCAGGCGTGGCTGCGTAAGTTTCAATGATACGATAACAACCCAACAGGTTTATAAAGGCAGGTAAGTGGCTGCTCGTGGCATATCCGCGAGCAGCCATTCGTCGCTTTATGAATGATTGAGGGCTACGATATGTAAGACGAAAATAGGAGTGAACATGCTCTGCAAGCGGGGATGTTTTATTCGTACTGGCAGCGTATTACAGCCGAGTGACAGTCGGGTGGCGTTACATAAAAATTCTTACACACGCAAGGTCGGCTGTTGTCACACAACCGTCAGCTTTTTCGTTTAGAATAGAGGGGATTTCTTGAACAATAGTGGGAATTTCCCACAGATGAGGATCAGTCCAGCATATGAAGGTTACGTCATTTGATGTTTTTGATACGCTGCTGACCAGAGTTACTGGCCAACCAGGCGCAATCTTTCTCTTTCTGGGACGTCAGTTGGCACAGGAGGGCGAACTTCCGTGTTCACCCGAGGTTTTTGCCCGTCTGCGCTCAGAGGCTGAACAGCGTGCTTTCGAAAATGCTGGCGGACTTGACTCACATGTAGATCTTGCGCGAATTTATGAAGAACTCGGCGTTGTTCTGGGCCTCGATGCATCACAGCGTCAGATGATGATGAAGGCTGAGTTGGAACTCGAAACGCGGTTTCTTCGTCCGAACCCAGCGATGGCTGAACGTCTGGTTCGTCTGCGTGCAACCGGGCAACGGGTCGTCTTTACCTCTGATATGTACCTTTCAGCTCAGACCATTCTTGAATGGCTTGCAGCACATGGTCTTGCCACGCCAGATGATACATGCTATGTCTCGAGCGAGTACGGCGCATCAAAGGTTTCTGGAGCTTTGTTTGATCTGCTCGTGCAACGTGAAGGAGTTGCGCCAAAAGAGGTGCTCCATATTGGCAACAATGCGCGTGCTGATTTTCGCGGGGCAAAAATGGCAGGCCTGCGGGCTGAGCTTGTGACCGACGGCAATCTGAATCGCTATGAAGATGCGCTGAGTGCTTTTACGTATGCGACTGACGGTCTGGCGTCACTTTTGGCAGGTGCTTCACGGCTGACACGTTTAGCGGTTCCCGTAGCTAATGCGCATCAACGAGCCTTGCGTGATGTCAGTGCTGGGGTAGCGGCGCCTCTGCTTGTGGGTTTTACCCTCTGGGTCTTGTCTGAAGCACAGCGTCTGGGTTTGCGCCGACTCTATTTTGCGGCACGTGATGGGCAGTTGGTGCTCGAACTAGCGAAGCGCCTTGCCCCTAAACTCGGTCTGGACATTGATCTCTGTTATTTGTATAGTAGTCGCCAGGCGTGGTGTCTTCCCGCGATCACTGCTGACGAACAGCGGTTACTGCAACGGATGTTTAGTACGTATGAATTGAAGTCACTTGAGGTTTTATCAGTCGAAGGTATTCTGCATCGCGTGAATCTTCGACCAGAGGAAATAGCTGCCCGCCTGGGCGCTTTGCAATTGCACCCAGATGATTGGCAACGCAATCTAACTGTGGCCGAGCGCCTCGCTGTTCAGAAAGCCTTGTTCAACGATCCTTTGATCAATGCCTTGATTGTGGAACGGGCTTCTGAAGCACGGGCTTTGATGTTGACATATTTGCAGCAGGAGAGGATGCTGGATGGGACGCCTTTTGCGCTGGTTGATCTTGGCACCGGTGGAACCCTTCACAGTGCCCTTGAGATTGTCCTCGCAACAGTTGGTGTCGCTCCCTTGACAAGTTTTTATCTTGGGTTTACAAATGAGCCAACGAACCATACAGGTATGCTCTGGCCCTATCTCTTTGCTCATCATACGGGAATGGGCTTCCCTCATGTCATGGGGTTAGTGCAAATCGTTGAGATGATCTGCACGGCTGATCATGGCACGGTGCTGGGTTTTCAGCACGATGGTGAGCAGGTTGTGCCAAGCTTGCAGGAGCAATTTAATACGGCAGCCTATGCCTGGGGCTATGCGTTTGTGCGCGAAACGATCTGTCATTTTGCCGAGGTTCTTGAACTCAGCCCTGATCTGGTCAATGTACGGGTTGATTTGCGACCCTCGTCAATTGAGGTCATCAGGCACTTTTGGCGTCATCCTACCCACGAAGAAGCGCTAGCCTGGGGAGCGTTTCCTTTTGATGATGGCTGGGGCAAGGAAGTCTTTTTCTCTTCTCTGGCACGGCCCTATCAATGGTCAGATCTGCCACGGATTATCCGTACTGGACATATGGCGCATCCTCGCCACAATTGGCAGCGTGGTTCACTGTTGCTTACTCGTTCCAGGGTGCTGCGAAACCTTCTCCGAGCTTTATTGACCTTCCACGACGCGATCAAGTCGTCGCGAACCAAGCGTGGTATCCGCTTGCTACGGCGTTGGGTTCAGCGATTGACCCGCATACCTCGGGGGATTATGACCGTTAAGCGTCCCAGGAGTTAGGGAAAGCCTGTATGAAGACCCTCTTAGTCGCTCCGTTTACCCCCTTCCCGCTCGTCTTTGGTGGTGCCATTCGGGTTCATCACCTGATGAAAATGCTGGCTTCCTTTTCTGAGGTCACCTTGCTCGCCTATCGTTCCTGGGCGGATGTCGAGGCGGAAGCGGTGCAAGACTACCTTGAGACGATTTGTCACCGCGTTATGCTCGTTGATGGCAAGCCGGCGGTGACTGATCTTGATCGGGTACGGTCAGTTTTGCGGATGCGCTCTTTTCAGTACGATGTACACTACAGCCTGCATTTTCAATTGATCATTGATGATCTGCTCGCTGCCGAGCAATTCGATGTCATTGTGGTCGAAATGACCCAGATGGGCTATTTTCACTACCACCAGCCAGGGGCTTTGCGTGTCCTCGATATGCAGAATATCGAGTATGAGTTGTTGTTCCGTCGGGCCGAGATGGTTGCCCATCCCCTGAAACGGGCGGCCTTCTGGCTCGAAGCCCAGAAGTGTTACCGCGATGAAATCGCGATCTGTCGTTCGTATGATCTGATCTTTACCCCTTCTGACCGTGAACGTCTGATTCTGCAACGCTTCCAGCAGATGCCCCCCGTTGAGACGTTGCCGAATACGATTGATGTTGATTATTTTGCCTTCCACCCCCAGCGTCCAATGACCAATCAGATTACCTTTATTGGGGCCACGCAAGTTGATGCCAATCGCGATGGCTTGCGCTATTTTGTGACGCAGATCTTGCCCCTGATTGAACAGCACGTCCCTGATGTCCGCGTGTCAATTGTTGGTGGTGATCCACCTTCCGAGATTGTGGCTTTTGGGCAACGACCAAATGTCGAAGTCACCGGCTTTGTGCCAGATGTGCGCACCTATATGGATCAAGCAACGGTCCTGGTTGTGCCGCTGCGCAGTGGTGGAGGGACGCGGTTGAAGATTCTGGAAGGCCTTGCGTTTGGCGTGCCGACGGTTTCGACGTCGGTTGGCGCGGAAGGTCTGAACCTTGTTCCTGATGAGCATCTGCTGATTGCTGATACGCCTGAGGCGTTTGCGACGCACGTGGTGCAGGCGTTGACTGATCCCGCGTTGCAGAAGCACTTGAGTGTGGCCGGACGAAGTTTTGTCGAGGAACATTATTCGTGGCGGAACGTTGCCATCCAGTTGCGTGCCTATCTTGAACGTGCCTTAGGGTCAAGATCGACTGTTCCAGACGTTCACTCCACTCGCGCCTAACCGTTCAGGAGGAACGAACACTGTGTATACCATCGGGTTTGTCATCGAACAAGTACTGGGCCATATTACCCATACACAGAATTTGCGGGCCAATGTGTGTGATGATCCTGACGTGCGCACCGAGTGGGTTCTGGTACCGTATGAGGTCACTGGCCTGGCTCGTCATCTGCCGGTGTACGCAACGAACTGGACCGTGCGCGCTGGCCTGGGGGCTCGCCGTGGGCTTGCGCATATGGTTCGTGAGGTTCGCCCTGATGTGCTCTTCTTTCATACTCAGGTTCCGGCGATGCTGGCGGTGGATTGGCTGCGCCGCTTCCCAAGTATTATCTCGCTTGATGCAACGCCTTTGCAGTATGATCGGCTTGGTGAGTTCTATGCGCATCAGACGGGTTCATTGACGAGTGAACTCTTGAAGTGGCGTCTGAGTCGGGTCTGTTTTGAGCTGGCGCGCCATCTTGTTGTCTGGAGTAACTGGGCCAAGCAGGGCTTGATCGATGAGTATGCTGTCCCTGCCGAGAAAATCACGGTTATTCCACCAGGGGTCAATGTGCGCGCATGGCTCCGGCCTACCCCCCTCAAGCCCGATGGACATCAGGTGAAAATCCTGTTTGTGGGTGGCAACCTCGAACGGAAGGGCGGCCTCTTGTTACTCGAGGCGTTTCGTTCGTTGCGCCACCTCGGGATCGAGTTGCACCTCGTCACCCGCGATCCCGTTGCCCCTGAACCGGGTGTTTTTGTGTACCATGATATGCAACCCAACAGTGACCGCCTCAAGGCGTTGTACCATAGCTGCGATATCTTTGCTTTACCAACCTATGGCGATTGTTTGCCGATGGTGCTTTCGGAAGCGGGTGCCGCTGGCATGGCAACGGTTTCGACGCGCGTGGGGGCTATTCCTGAGGTGGTACGCCATGATGAGACGGGCTTGCTGGTTGAGCCTGGTGATGTTGCCGGGTTGACGCTGGCCTTGCAACAGTTGGTACTCAATCCCGCGTTGCGGCTGAGGCTGGCCCATGCCGCTGTCGCGCATATTCGGCAGGCCTATGATCTGCAGGTGAATTCCCGCCGGCTCCTTGCGCTGTTGAAGCACGAAGCGGCTGCGGCCCGTGGGCAAGTGAGGGTGGCATGACAAATCACGTCCTCTTGACCGTTGCTGGAACCATTCCCGCTGATCTTGTGGCCCAGATTGAACGCGGCCAGCGTCCGCGTGCTGACTATCTTGAATTGGCGCGCCATTGTGGTGCTGATCTGATCGATTATGCCCGTGCGCATCAAGAAACTGGCTGGTTTGGGCGCCTTCTCGCCAGGCTTGGTGGTGCTGATCTGACCCTTGCCTGGGCCTGTTTTCGGCGTCGCCACAGCTATCAGGCGATCATCACTGATGGCGAACAGGTCGGCCTCCCCCTGGCGGCGCTATTTAAGCTATTCGCTTTCGGCAAACGACCGCAACATTTGATGATTACCCATGTCATTTCGGTTCCAAAGAAGATGTTTTTTCTTGACGTGTTGCGGGTGCAAAGCCAGATTGATCGGTTTCTTGTCTATGCAACCCGTCAAAAACATTTCATTGAACAACGCTGGAAGCTTGCGCCCGAACGGGTTTTGTTCACGCCATTTATGGTGGACAGCCGTTTTTTTGCGCTGGAACATGTGGAACCGGCGCACTTGGCGCGCCCACAGATCTGTGCCGTGGGCCTCGAACGCCGTGATTACCCGACGTTGTTGCAGGCCGTTGATGGGTTGCCGGTCGATGTGGTGATTGCTGCAGCGAGCCCCTGGTCAAAGCGACAGGATAGCACCGCTGGTCAGCGTATCCCCGCCAATGTGACGGTGCGTCGGTTTACGCAGTACGAGTTGCGCCAACTTTATGCTGATAGCGCGTTTCTTGTGATGCCGCTTGAACCGGTTGAATTCCAGGCCGGGATCACGGCCATCCTTGAAGCAATGGCGATGCAACGTGCCGTGATCTGCTCGCGTGTGGCTGGTCAGACGGATGCGATTCGTGACCAGGAACATGGCCTCTATGTCGCTCCTGGTGATCCAGTTGCGCTACGCCGCGCGATTGAAACGTTGCTTGCGAACCCTGATCAAACTGCTACAATGGGACGTAACGGTCATCTGCTGGTGATGCAAGCGATGAATCTGGATCGGTATGCCGAGCGCTTGCATGGCTTTGTGCAGGCGACGCTTGCTCGTTCGGCGCATACGCCTTCTTCCTCCTCTGCGTAGGAAGCTTCGTCTGCTTGCAAGCCTGCCAGGAACACTCCGGGCAGTCCCTGCTCGCTAGGAGAGTCACCCAATGAAGATTGCCCTGGTTGGTTGCGGTTTTGTCGCTGACTATTATCTTAAGACCTTGCCAGAACATCCTGAACTCACGTTGCTCGGGGTCTATGACCGTAATCAGGCGCGTGCCAGGACGTTTTCGGCGTACCATAAGGTGCCTACCTACCCTTCGTTGCAGGCGCTGTTGGCTGATCGTCAGGTTGAGATGGTGTTGAACCTGACGAATCCGCGCAGTCACTATGAAGTGTCGCGGGCGTGCCTTGAGGCAGGCAAGCATGTCTATTCTGAGAAGCCACTGGCGATGACCTTGTCCGAGGCGCGCGAGTTGGTCGAAGTGGCTGAACGCCGTGGGTTGCTCATTATCTCGGCACCGTGTAGCTTGCTGGGAGAGACCGCCCAGACGATTTGGAAAGCCATTCGTAAGCAGGTCATCGGTTCGGTGCGCCTGGTGTACGCAGAAATGGATGAGGGCATGGTCTTCAAGATGCCCTACAAAAAGTGGATCAGCGCCTCTGGGGCACCCTGGCCGTATAAAGATGAGTTTGAGATTGGTACCACCCTTGAACACGCGGGCTATGTGGCTACCTGGCTACCAGCGTTTTTTGGCCCCGTGCAGTCTATTGCGGGGTTTTCGGCGTGCCTGGTACCCGATAAGGGCACGCCGCTGGATGTGCTTGCCCCCGATTATGCCTCAGCTTCGCTGCATTTTGCGTCAGGTGTGGTGGCCCGTTTGACCTGTAGTTTGCTGGCGCCCCACGATCACTCGCTACGGATTATTGGCGATAAAGGGGTTATGTATACCGACGATACGTGGTACTACACGTCGCCGGTCTATGTGCGCCGCTGGTTCAATCTGCGCCGCCGCCATCTCGAATGGCCGCGCCGCACCTATCCGCTGGTTGGTAAAGGTACCCGCTACAAGTATCGCGGTACCCAGCAGATGGATTTTGCGCGTGGTCCCGCTGAACTGGCCGCAGCTGTGCGCGAGGGTCGCCCTGCACGCCTCTCGCCGCGTTATTCGTTGCATGTCAATGAGCTCGTGCTGGCGGTACAAAATGAATTGCAGGGCGGTGCGATCTATAAGATGACAACGACGTTTGATCCGCTTGAACCGATGCCCTGGGCATAAGGCAAGGGGCGAGCGCTGCCGTCGTTGTAGTTGGGAGTGGGTGTATGGCTAAGCAGATTCGCTGGGGAATTCTGGGCGCAGGCCGCATTGCACGTGGTTTTGCGCAAGGGTTACGGACACTGCCCGATGCCAGGTTGGTAGGGATCGCGTCGCGTACGTCCGAAACGGCGCGCCAGTTTACCCGGATGCATCCGGTTGAGCTGGTCTATGCCTCATATGAAGAGATGGTGCGCGATCCGTCGCTTGATGTGATCTATGTTGCGACACCGCACAACCGCCATGTGCATGATGTGACGCTTTGCCTTGAGCATGGCAAAGCGGTGTTGTGTGAAAAACCGTTTACTGTCAATGCTCGTCAGGCGCGTCAGGTGATTGAACTCGCCCGGGCCCGACGGCTCTTTTGTATGGAAGCGATGTGGATGCGCTTCATTCCGTTGATCCGCCGGGTTGCCGAGCTTGCGGCCAGTGATCAACTTGGTGATCTGCGGATGCTCATGGCTGATTTCGGGGTGGCCAATGCATATCAGCCGCAGAGCCGTTTCTACAATCCGGCGCTAGCAGGCGGTGCGCTGCTCGACCGCGGCGTCTATCCGATCTCGCTGGCGCATATGCTCTTTGGCAAACCAGACGAGGTGGTAGGCTTGGCTGGGATGACGCGGGAGGGGGTTGATGAGCACTCAGCGCTGGTGCTGCGTTTTCCCAAGGGACGCCTTGCGGTGCTTGCTTCGTCACTGAGTAGCTTTGGCTCGAATGGTGCCATCCTGTCGGGAACCCACGGCAAAATTCAGATCCATGCGCCTTTCTTTTGCCCTCAGCGGATGACAATCGAACGCTATCAGCCGGCGCTCGATCCGGTTGGTAGTGATCTCACGCTCAAACATCGTCTTGTGGAGGCTGTTAAACAGAATCCGGTGCTCAAACGGGTCTACCCTGCGGTGCGCTCGCTGGTACGCCCGCGTTCACGCGATGTAACGATGCGCATCAAGGGCAATGGCTATAACTACGAGGCCGCTGAAGTCATGCGTTGCCTCCGCCTCGGTTTGACCGAGAGTCCGTTGATGCCCCTTGATGAGACCTTGCAGATTATGGAGACAATGGATACGGTCAGGGCAGCCTGGGGCCTCAAGTATCCTGGCGAATGATGGTAGACGTAGACGTTATGCTTCGGAATTGTAGTGCATATGTGCTTTCTCTTTCAGTCAAGTGATGGCTATCTAACCGGTCACACTTGTGGGGGTGTTTCCTGATATGAACCAATCTAGCCTGTCATCCTCGCCCCCCGTCGATATTATTGTCCCTACCCGCGGTCGTGGTGAGTTGATCACCACCACTATTGCCAGCATCCGTACCCTGCGTGACGTCCACTTTACGCTCTGGGTGATTGATCAAAGTGATGATGATCGCACCGAGCAGTGTGTGCGTCGCCATGCGCTGGAAGATCCGCGGATTTGCTATCGACGGACTCCCACCGTTGGGGCTAGCACGGCACGTAATCTTGGCGTGTCGCTTGGGCAGGCTCCTTTCATTCTGTTCACCGATGATGATTGTTACGTGCATCCCGCCTGGGCCAGCTCGATGCTTGCCGAGTTGCGCAAACCATCGATCTGGGCGGTCTTTGGGCGTGTGTTGCCGGCCACGCATGGTGGCGAGAATGCGACCGTGCTTCGCGGTGGGACGGTCGCCATCAAACCAGTTCAAGAGGCACAGGTGTATCGGGGCAATCGCCTTGATCTCAGCTTTGGCCATGGTGCGAGCATGGGAGTACGGCGTGAACGGATGGTGCAGTTGGGGGGCTTTGATGAGTTGCTGGGGGCGGGTGGCCCATTGCATTCATGGGAAGACCGTGATGTTGGTTATCGTATCTTGGCTGCAGGCGGTCAGATTGCTTATACCCCCGCCGCCGTGATTTATCATCGGCAGTGGCGTGATTGGGACGCGATTCGGCGGGTCTTTCGTGGGTATGCCATTGGGGCGGGGGCGTCGGCAAGCAAATATGTGCGTTGTGGCGATCCCGTGGGGGTCGCGATCTTTACTGAGTGGATGTTCAGTCAAGGTCTGCGCCAGGCTTTCTCGGCGATCCTGAAATGGCGCAGTTGGCCCAAGCTACAGGTTGCCCTCGAACAGTTTGTCTATCCCTGGTATGGGTTTGTCCAGGGGTTCCGCTATCCCGTCGATCGTACGCATTGCCTGTATCGGACGGGAGTACAACCAACAGAAGTAGTTCAAGCGCACTAATCTATACCCTCCTGCGTGCATCGACCTTCAGATTCATCCATGTATGGCGGCAGTGCAGTTGGAAACCGGAGCTACCGGGTGTTTCATGCCATCAAAGTCCTGGAACTTGAACTTACCCTCCCGCTCGTTGATCTGATCAATCTGGGGGGCTATCGCCGAGCGCGCATCCTCGTCCGCTTGCAGGGAAGGCCGCTTGGTGCCATCAGCCTGGAGGTGCAACACGGTCGGATTGCTGCCGCCGCGCTGCGTGAGGCGCTGTTGCGCGAATGTGCCTGGATGCTTGTAGGTCAGCATCTGCAAGGGTTGTTGGACACTCTGCCGACACAGCCTTGGACACTCGATGATCTTGCCGTATCGCCCCTGCCTCCGGTGTATGATGGCCCCTGGCCTTCGGTGACGGTGGCCGTCTGCACGAGGGATCGGCCAGAGGCAATTCTGCGCTGTGTGCAGGCTCTCCTTCCCCTTGATTACCCTGGTGCGCTGGAATTGATCGTCGTTGATAATGCTCCATCCGACGACCGTGTGCAGCGTGTGCTTGAACCATACGCGCCCCACGTGCGTTATGTCCGTGAGCCACGCCCCGGCCTCGATTGGGCACGCAATCGCGCTCTTCGTGAGGCTCGTGGCGATATTCTGGCCTACACTGATGATGATGTGGTGGTTGATCGGCTCTGGGTTCGTAGCCTGGCGCAGGTCTTTACCCAGCATCCGGCGGTGATGGCGGTGACAGGCCTGGTCGAGCCATATGAATTGGAGACCGAGGCTCAGTTGGCGTTTGAGCAGTACGGTGGCTTTGGACAGGGGTACGAGCAGCGCTGGTACGCGATCAATCGACCGGCTGGTCAACCAGCAACGATCTATGCCGCAACCGGCAAGTTTGGCACGGGTGCGAATATGGCCTATCGTCGTGAGGTTTTTGCTTCGCTCGGAGGCTTTGATCCCGCGCTTGATGTGGGAACCCTCTCGAATGGGGGCGGTGATCTTGAGATGTTCTTTCGCGTGATCAAGGCAGGACATATCCTGGTCTATGAGCCGCGTGCGCTGGTCTGGCATTGTCATCGGCGCGAAGCGGGCCAGTTTCATCAGCAGATTGCGAATAATGGCGTCGGGTTCTATGCGTATCTGGTGCGGCTTTTTCTGCACTATGCCGACGAACGCCGCCACCTGCTCCGTTTCGCGATCTGGTGGTTTTGCTCGTGGTATCTCTATCGTTTGTTGCGTTCCTATGTTGAACGCGTCAATACGACCCCTCGCTTGATTGTTGCCGAGATGCGAGGTGGTTTGCTTGGTCTGGGAAGATATCAGCGTGCGGTTCGCGAGGCGCACCAGATGGCCCAACCCGACGATCTGCCCGACCGGATCGCATCCTTTGCGCCCTTGCCAGAGCCGATCTATCCCGATGGTCTTGCCGTGCGGGTGATCGATCTGGCGGAACCGTTGCATGCTCTCACCGATGTGACGGCCTATCCTGCCGTCCGGGTCGAACTTCGGCAGGGTGGAATGATGCTCGGGCGGGTTGAGCTTGCGAATGCGTATCAACCCGTTGGGCGTGAGCGGTTGGTTGCGGCAATTGTTGCTGAACTGGGCCTGGCTGTGCTGGTTGAAGGACGAGACCCGGCGTATCCCGAGGTGCGTGAGGCCGCGCAGCGCCTCGTGGCATCCCGTTATGGCCTAGTGGAGCCGTTGCCTCGCGCTAAGTACGTTGCATCAGAGCAACCCACAGCCACCTTGCCAGACGATCGTGCCGTGGCAGTCGTCGTCATTGATCATGGCACGCCTGAGGATCTGCGTGCGTGTTTGACGGCGCTGTATGCCCAGCAAACCGGGCGTGACTATACCGTCAGCGTCGTGACCAGTGCTGTTGGTTCAGGCGTGGTGGCTGAGATCGTGGCCGTGTTTCCGGGAACCCGTCTGTTCAATGTGCCGGATGGCGCATCTTCGTATGCAGCTTACGCAGGTTTGATGGCGAGCCAGGGCGAGCTTGTGGCCGTGCTTGATGCCAGGATCATCCCGGCGATCGACTGGCTTGAACAATTGCTGCGGCCCTTTCTGCGTGATGAGGTTATGATAACAACCGGCAAGGTTGTGCCGTCGCGCCTTGATACGCGGGTTGAGCAGATCTTTGCCACCTATGATGAGATAGGGCAGGGGTATGCACAACGGAGCTTTGACCAGCACTGGTTGGCGAGTTTTCGCCGCCAGATGCCACCGATGGACGAACTCGGCTCGCCGGCCAATCGTGCATGGCGAACAGCGCTGCTCGCCGAGCCTCTGGGCGGGCGTGACCAAGAGGTCTTTGCTGCTGAGGTGATCCAGGCTCCTACTCGTGACTATGAGCGTGTGTACCGAGCTTTATGTGCCGGGCATACCCTGGTCTATGTTCCACAAGCGTATGGGTGGCGACGTTATGATCAGCGCTTGCCCGTCTTACGTCAGGATGTTGCGCAACGCACGTCGACCACCCTGCTCTGGTACCTGACATGCCTGATCGAGCGACGCGATCTGCGCGTCGTGTATCAAATGGGCGTCGATACTCCCAGGCAAAAACTAAGGCAATTAGCAGGTTTTATGCGTTCATATGTACGCGGGCGAAGCTATGCACCACTTTACCTTTGGGTTGATGAAGTCCGTGGTATACTAGCCGCATGCAAAGCCATCGCACGCGCCTCGTGCAAGAGCAAAGCCTTTGGGCAGCGCTTGATAAGACCAAAGGAAGGAACAGGTGGCTTCAATAACGTCACGTAAACATGCTATGCCCACCATCCGTCTCGTCTATGTGCGTGACCTTTTGCGTGAACTGGTGCTGCGTGACCTGAAATTACGCTATAAACGCTCAGTTATTGGCATCCTCTGGTCACTAGTGAATCCACTTGTCCAGATTTTGATCTTCACCTTTCTTTTTAGTCGCGTCTTGCCGCTCAATATTCCCAACTACACCGTTTTTGTTTTCAGTGGCGTGCTGGCATGGACCTGGTTTCAGACCTCGCTGAGCATGGCTTCGGGGGCAATCGTTGATAACCGTGAACTGGTACGACGGCCCGGTTTTCCGGTGGCGGTCTTGCCTGTGGTCACGGTGACGACCAGCATGATCCACTTTACGCTGGCGCTGCCCGTTTTAGCCTTCTTCCTGATCTTTGGCGGGGGGCACATTGGTCTTGCCACGTTG
Source organism: Candidatus Chloroploca mongolica (assembly GCF_004762035.2). Taxonomy (GTDB): domain Bacteria; phylum Chloroflexota; class Chloroflexia; order Chloroflexales; family Chloroflexaceae; genus Chloroploca; species Chloroploca mongolica. The sequence goes on from NZ_SIJK02000015.1 coordinate 84,138, forward strand.
TTTTTGCCACTGATTATGCTTGTGCAGTTCCTTTTGACGCTTGGCCTGGCTTACCTGATTGCTGCGGCCCATGTTATTTTTCGTGATACTCAACACCTGATTACGCTCGGGCTCATGTTGATGTTTTATCTGACGCCCGTCTTTTATCGTGCCGACAACGTCCCCGAGGAATACCGTTTGATTTATGCGCTCAATCCGATGGCTCATCTGCTGACTGCCTATCGCGCGATTCTGGTCCAAGGGGTATGGCCGGCAACAGGCACGATGGCCCTGCTCTTTGTGATGGCCCTGATCCTACTAGGAATTGGCTATGCGGTGTTCCAACATGTGAGTCTGAGTTTTGTCGAGGAACTGTGATGGATCCTGCCATTGTCGTTACGCAGCTTGGGAAACGGTTTCGTCGGCGCGGGGGTAATCGGCCCTCGACGTTGAAAGAAGCGATCCTCAGAGGCATGCGTGGCATGCGTGATGAGACGTTCTGGGGCCTGCGTGACGTTAGTTTTAGCATCGAGCCAGGGCGAACTGTGGGCATTGTGGGCCCCAATGGGGCGGGGAAATCAACGTTGCTGCGTCTGGTCGGTGGCGTTGGCCGCCCTGATACCGGTTGGGTTCAGACCCGGGGGCGGATTGGCGCACTGTTGGATCTGGGGGCTGGACAGCATCCCGAATTGACCGGGCGCGAAAGCATTTTCATCTCGGGGGTCATCAGTGGCATGCTGCGCAGCGAAGTTGAGCAGCGCTTTGACGAGATTGTGGACTTTGCCGAGTTGGATGATTTCATTGATAGCCCGTTGCGTACGTATAGCACGGGGATGCAGATGCGCCTTGCGTTTGCTGTAGCCGTGCATATTGACCCGCAGATTCTGCTCGTTGATGAAGTTCTCGCCGTGGGAGACATCGCCTTTCAGCGCAAATGCCTTGATCGCATTGCCCAGTTCAAGACGCAGGGATGCACGATTTTGCTTGTGTCGCACGATCCCGGCCAGATGCGGGGGTTGTGTGATGAGGTGATCTGGCTACGGCATGGCGAAGTGGTTGCGCATGGCCCCACCGATCTGGTCATGGATGACTATGTCTCGGCCATGGATACGGTGACGCGGCAACGTACCCCTGAGCATGTGCCGATTGTCGTGCTGGCGAATGGACAGGAACTGCGCATTCGTGACAATCGTTTTGGCTCGCAAGAGGTGGAAATCAGCCAGGTGCGCCTGCTCAATCAATATAACAGGCCGGTCACGACGCTGAGAAGTGGGGTGCCCTTGACGGTTGAGTTGACCTATCGCACAACCCAGACCATCGTTGACCCGCTCGTGAGTGTTTCGATGACGAAGCCTGATGGCGCACTTTGCCTTGATATCAATAATGTGAGCACGGGGGTTGTGTTTCCTCCCCTGACCGGTGAGGGGATCATTCAGTTGACGTTTGAACGCCTCGATCTCGCCAGTGGGGAATACTTCGTTGATGTCGGTGTCTATGCTCAGGAATGGGCCTATACCTATGATTACCACTGGCATGTCTACCCGCTTATCATTGAGGGTGTTGCTCAGAGCAAAGGTATGCTTGTTCCTCCGTTCAACTGGCATGTTGAACGTGGTTCTGAGCCTGAGTAGGGGAAAGAAACAATGTCCAGCCAGCATCAGGGGGGGCCAGTAGCCGTCTGTGATGTTCGTCTTGAGCACCTGACGACCGATCTTGTTGGCCTTGAAACCTATGCACGCGCTCTGCTGGTGCTGCGGATGGGTTCAGTTGTGGTGGGACAGGCCTGGGTTGAGGTGAACCAGGGACGGGTTCCGGTGGCACGCATCAAGGAACTGGTACAGCGATCCAGTTGGTCTATCTGGCAACACATGCTTGCCGAGTCGTTACCTCGAACGGTTTTGCCATCTGCCACAGTTGTCGTCTGTACACGCGATCGTACTGACGACATGCGTCGTTGTCTCCCCGGATTGGCGCGGCTTGCCGAGGCTGGCTACGAGGTACTGGTCGTTGATAATAACCCGAGTAGTGAGGCCACCGCGCAACTGGTGGCTCAGTATCCGCTGATTCGGTATCTCTGCGAACCGCTGCCGGGGCTGGATCGAGCGCGGAACCGGGGGTTGTTGAGTGCTCGTGGTGAGATTGTTGCCTTTACTGATGATGATGCTGTCGTTGATGATGGATGGCTTGAGGCGTTGTTGCGCAACTTTGCTGATCCGATGGTGGCGCTGGTGACGGGGATTACGATGCCGTTGGAACTTGAAACCCCGGCCCAGATCTGGTTTGAACAGGCCCACGGTTTTCAGCGTGGGTTTGAGCGCCGAACCTTTGAACTTGCCACGATCAATCCCTTGAGTTCTGGGCAGATGGGGGCCGGGGTCAATATGGCGATCCGCCGGCAGGCTCTTCGCACAATCGGCCTCTTTGATGAAGCACTGGATGGAGGCTCCGTTTCGCTGAGTGGCGGCGATCAGGAGTTTTTCTTTCGGGTGCTTCGCCGTGGCTATCGCGTGGTCTATGAGCCAGGGGCACTCGTCTGGCATCGGCACCGCCGTGATTGGCCCTCGTTGCGCCGTACCCTCTATGGCTACGGGGTTGGGCTCTATGCCTGGTGGACACGTGCCCTCCTGGTGGAACGCGAGTGGCAGACGTTGATCGTGGGAGTGCGCTGGTTTCGCCAATGGCATCTGCGTAATCTCGTGCGAGCCTTGCTTCGTCGTCCTGGGGTGATGCCACTTGATCTGGCGTGGGCGGAATTTCAGGGGGTCTTTCACGGCCCCGGGGCCTATCTGCGTGCCCGACAACTTGACCAGCGGACAGCGCAGATACTTCAGGGTTCAGGGTCGAACGAATGCTTGGACACGCTTGTCTGATGCTGGATGAGGATCTGTGATGAGCCACATGCTCCTGGTGAGTGTCATTATTCCAACGCACAACCGCCGTGCTTCATTGCTTCGTTGCCTGGAGGCGCTCGCTGCCCAGGATATGCCGATGGATCAGGTTGAAGTGATTGTTGTGGCTGATAGTTGCCATGATGCGAGTGAGCAGGCGGCTCGGGCCTATGCAGCCGAGGCACCGTTCCAACTGCGTGTTGCCAGCCATGCGGCGCGGAGTGCGGCGGCAACGCGCAATCTTGGCGCACAGATGGCGCGAGGAGCGGTACTGGTCTTTCTTGATGATGATATGGTGATCTTGCCTGGTTGCTTGCGTGCGCATCTGCACGCCTTGCAGTCCTATGATGTCTCGATTGGTTATTCACAGCCAATCATTCCCGACCGACCGACGCATTGGCAGATGGGTGCCCGTCAATGGTGGGAAGATCGTTTCCGGGCGATGGAGGTTGCTGGATATCGGTTTAGTTATCATGATCTCTTTAGTGGCAATCTTGCCATCCACGCGGAACTCTTTTCTCGGGTAGGCGAGTTTGATCTGGCCTTTGCCGGACGCCTGGAAGACTATGAACTGGGTGTTCGTTTGTTGCAGACCGGGGCGCGGTTTGCTTTTACACGAGCGGCGCATACCAGGCATTATGAGGCGAGTGACCTTGACACCTGGGTTCGGCGAGTCGGGTATGACGGTGAGGCCGAGGTGCAAATGGTGCGCAAGCATCCGGCGTTACGCTCGTTGATCTTTGGTGATGTGCTGGCCGTGGCTGATACGGTCACGAAGGTAATGATCCGTGTGGCGGCGGCGACGATTGATCAGGGCCCGCAGATTGAACAGGTGTTGGTTGCCCTCATTCGTTTCGCCGAGGCGCTGACGCTGCGTCACCGACGCGCCCAGTTGTTACGGGTGGCGCGTGACTACAGTTACTGGCGTGGTGTGGCACGGGCTGTTGGGGGTGGGAGCCGCGTCCACACCTGGCTTTATGAGAGCAAGCCGTTCGTGCTTGCTGCTGACACACCGATGCTTGATCTTGCCGATCCTCCGTTGGGGGGCACCCTTGATGCATTGCTTGCCGCCGGTACGCAGCAAGGGTTGCGGGTTACGCTGGCTGGTGTGAAGGTCTATGAAGTTCTGCCGCATCCTGCGGCTGAGCCTCTGCGTCTTGAGCATATCAGGTACCTTCTGCGTGAAGCTTCCCGTCATAAGATCTTGCCCGGCGTGGTTTTGTATATGATGCAGAAAGAGCAACGGCTATGCTGGCCTGTATAACCAGGATCGATCTCGCGCACCCGCTGCAGCCAGTGACGGTAGAGCCGTCCTGCCGCCGTTTGATGATCCTTGTGTGGCTTGAACGTCAGCCCCTTGCGTTTGTATCGGTGCCTCTTGCCCTGCACCAGCGTGAAGTGTCAGTGGAGCAATTGCAAGCCGTGATCATATCGGCTCTTGGGGGCGATCTCTGGCAAGTTGTGCTTGGTCAGCAAATCGAACAGCAAGCCTTGCCGACGCCGCACTTGCCCCCTTTCAGTGTCGTGGTGTGTACCCGTGATCGTCCCGAGAGCCTGGCCCGCTGTCTCGCCTCGTTGCAGCACCTGGATTATCCGGTGTATGAAGTCGTCGTTGTTGATAATGCCTCGCGTGACCAGGCGACGGCTGCGGTCGTTGAACGCGCAGGGGTACGGTATGTCTATGAACCACGCCCCGGTTTGGATTGGGCGCGGAACCGTGGCTGGAACGAGGCAACGTACGACCTGATTGCCTATACCGATGATGATGTTGTGGTTGACCCTGGCTGGTTGCGTGGGTTGGCGCGCTCGTTTGCTGACCCAGAGGTTGCTGTGACGACTGGTGCGATTCTGCCCCTCGAACTCGAAACCGAAGCGCAGGCCCTTTTTGAGATCTATGGGGGGATGCACAAAGGCTTCAAGCGGAATTGCTTTCGGCGCACAGATCTGCGCTATCAACAGATGATTGCCTCCCATGTGACTGGGGTTGGGGCCAATATGGCTTTTCGTCGCACGGCCCTTGCCCATGTGGGTGGTTTTGATACGGCGCTGGATGTGGGGACACCCTCTGGCGGGGGTGGTGATCTTGATATGTTTCACCGGATCATGGTCGCAGGGTTGACCCTATGTTACGAACCACGTGCCCTTGTCTGGCATCAACATCGTCATGATCAGCCTAGCTTGCAGCGTCAGATCGAGAATAATGGACGTTCCTTTGGGACGTATCTCTTGAAAATCTGGCAAACGCAGACAGTGCCACGTTCAGTGACCTTACGTTTTAGCTATGCCTGGATATTTCGTTATCTCTTGCCTCAAGTCGGGCGTTCGTTGCTGCGCAAGAGCAACCTCCCGTTCTGGTTGACGTTGGCCGAGCTACGGGGTGCGCTGGATGCACCACGAGCCTATCGGATGACGTATGCGCATGATCGGCAACTCCGTTCTGGTATGAAGGTAGCCTTATGACCACTTCATCACCCTGCCTGGTTGACATCATCATTCCTACCCGTAATCGTGGGGCCTTAGTCGACACAACGATTACCAGTATTCGGGCCTGTTATGGGGTCAACTGGCAACTATGGGTGCTTGACCAGAGTGATGATGATCGAACCGAGCAATGTGTGCTGCGCCATTGCGCCGAAGATGACCGGATTCACTATGTGCGCACCGCGTCACGGGGGATCAGTGCGGCCCGTAATGCAGGCTGTGCCCGTTGTACGGCCCCGCTGATACTGTTTACTGATGATGATTGTCGTGTTGAGCCTGCGTGGGCGATGATGATGGCGGCCGAACTCGTCAAGCCTGCGATCTGGGCCGTCTTTGGGCGCGTGCTGCCCGAGACACTCACCGAGTTAAATCAAGCGGTGGTCGTTGCGAGTGGGGGAATCCTGGCGACCAAAGTGAGTACCGAACGGCGGCTCTATGTGCGCAGTCGGCTCGATTTGAGTTTTGGTCACGGGGCAAGCATGGGTGTTCGCCGTGAAGTGCTGCAGCGCATCGGGGGCTTTGATGAACTGCTTGGCGTCGGTGCCCCATTGCGTTCGTGGGAAGACCGTGATTTCGGCTATCGTATCATTCGCGCAGGCGGCCAGATTGTCTATACCCCTGCCGCAGTGATCTATCATCGGCAGTGGCGTGATTGGGACGCGGTGCGCAACGCGTTTCGTCAGTATGGCCTTGGCGCGGGTGCGGCGACGGGGAAATATATGCGCTGTGGCGATCTGGTTGGTGCAGCCCTCTTGGCCGAATGGATCATTGGTCAGGGTGGGCGTCAGGCCCTCTCGTCCATCTTGAAATGGCGGAGTCTTGCCAAGCTACGGGTCGCCCTCGGTCAGTTTGTGTACCCGTGGTATGGGCTACTCTTGAGTTTCCGCTACCCAATCGATCGCAGGCACTGCTGCTATCGATCCAGCGAAGCGATTGACCATGTTGATCTGCTACAACCGTAGGCGGGAGGCTTGCTACAGCTTGGCGGAGGTAGCAGTCGCAAGATCCGGATAGAGGTTGAGGATCGTCTCGAGTTTGACGAGTTTCAAGGTGCGCAGCACATCACTCGAGCAGTTGGTAATGCGGAGTTCGCCCCCACGCTCGCGGGCTGCCCGGTCAACCTTGATGAGCATTGACATACCAATGCTGGCCAGAAAGATGACTTCGCTCATATCGAGGATCAATTTTGGATGCTGCTCAAGTTGTTTCAGGCAGAGCTCAAGCATGGTCGCGGCACTGGCTGCATCAAAGAGGCGGGGGCCTCGAATGATGTGCCATCCGCCTGCAACTGGTTGAGCCTCGCTCATCTCACCCGTTTTTAACCGACGATCTTCGGCGGCAGCCGGGGTAGCCACGATCTCAAAGAAGTGGTGCAGATTCACCAGGGTCAGAATTTCGCGGATCGGCTGAGGGACTTCGACGAGCCAGACATCACCTTTTTCGGCACGGGCACGGTTTGCGAGTGCGACCAGAGCCCCTAGGGCACTGCTGTCGAGAAATTCGGCTTCGGCCAGGCTGATAATCAGGTGGGGGTTGCTTTGCAACAGCTGGTTGGCCTGCTGCATAAAGGTTGCCTGATTGCTGACATCAAGCCGTCCACGGATGCGCATGATTGGTGTCGTCTGCGTTGCGACTGCTGCGAATAGAGCCGGTGTTGTCACCGAAGCTTCGTCGCCATCTGCCGTCACCAGTACCGGTTCGGTTGGAGGAGGCGGGGGAGGGGGCGGCTCGATCGTGGTGGCGACGGGAACCATGCTGATCCCACCGCCGGAACGCATCGCCCACCACTGACGGGCAAAAAAGTAGCCGAAGTAGCCAAAATCGTGCAGGTACCGCTTGAGGAGGCGCTGTGGTTCTTGCGCCAGACGATAGACCCACTCGAGACCGGCGCGTTGCATCCAGACGGGGGCGCGACGCGTGACCCCGACGATCATATCGAGGGTGCCCCCGACTCCGATGCAGATCGGCACATGAAGGGTCGGCGCGTGCATCCTGATCCACTTTTCCTGTTTTGGATTGCCAAACGCAACGAGCAGAATATCGGGGCGTGCCGCTTTGATCGCATCAACAATGCTTTGATCCATGTCGAGCACCGAGGCGGGTGGCGGTGAGAGTACGCCAGCGACCTTGAGGCCGGGGTTGCGTTGCTGCAAGATGTCAGCCGCACGGTCTGCGATGCCGGGTCCTGCCCCGAGCAGAAAGACCGAGTAGCCTTTGTGGGCGGCGCGATGGGCCAGGGCTGGCACCATGTCGGCCCCTGTTACTCGGCCTGGAAGTGGCCCTCCCAGCAGGCGCGAGGCCCAGACAAGAGGCATGCCATCGGCGGTTGCCATATCGGCTTCTTGCAGAATACGGCGTAATTCAGGGTCTTGCAGTGAGTTGACCACAAAATCAGCGTTGACGGTTGCTATCTGATGGGTTCTACCGGTGGCCCGCCCTTGGGCAATGAATTCGTCACAGCGCACAAGAGCCTCCTCCATTGTCAGATTGTCAATGGGGACGCCCAGAACGATCAGCAATTTGCGCATGGTGCCACCAGCCTCTGCTGTGCAGTCAATCGAATCGGTTTCTCTAGAGCAATACCAGATCGTGCAGGTATGCTGCCATCTGCTTCTCGCAATGTACCAGGGTTAGTGAAAGATTTGCTGACAGTTGCTACTGCTCTCGATGAACATTCGTTCATACATCAGAATGGCAGAGAGCACATATGAGGTACCGTATCCTGGCGATATAGCCCTGCTCTGGATACAAGCTCCATTATAGCCTGAGTCGTAGTGATTTGGTGGAGGCTGACGACCAAGAGCTACGCTGAAAATGGGGGAACCACGTTCCCCCATTTTCAGCGTAGCCCTACTGATAGCGGAATACTTCGGTGACGGGTTGGTTCAGGCCAATTACGGAAGTGTCTGATCCCAGATCAACAAGCCCGGGCCTTGACTCAGCACAACGTGGGGCTGGGGTTCACCTAAACTCAGCGTGCGCTGCTGCGGATCGGGGGGCAGGGCAATGATGTCGCCTTCGGGACTGAAGATGACCCGTACGCAGGTGAAGGCAAAGGTGAGTTCGGCCTGGCTTTGCAGGGTCAACTCGAGATCACTGTCACTATTTGCCCCGACACTGCCACCAAGCTCGGTCATCGTTTCACGCAGGACGCTCATATCAACGTTGAGCCGTCGCCCGCGGGCCGAACTGAGCACGATGCTGATCTGACGACTAATGAGGATTGAGTCGATTAACAACAATTCATATCCTGACTCGTTGAACAGAATCGAGGCGGCGGGGTTTTGCCGATCAATGCGGCGTTCGGTCAGAGCCCACCCGAGGGCGTTGGGATCGACGGCGCGCCGACGTGCTTCTGGAAAGGCGAAGGTGAGGTGGGCCGCTCCTGTAAACCCTGCTTCAAGGTCGGCATACGGTAAGCCAAAACCTCGTAGAAAGCCGCGCAGGATGTGCAACCCCAGGTCGAGATTGACTTTCCGTGATCGCCGCCCCGAAATATCTGTGAGCAACGACTCTTCAATTGGTAGCCCGAGCGGGCGCGCATCTTCGAGCATTGGCAATAAGGAGCCACGAAAATATGTGCGTTTGTGGTGGTGAATTAGTACCGTCAACGGAACCACGCGGGCGTCGGGGATGCGCACGATATTCGCGTTGAAGAGATCATGCACCAGTCCGGTGAGAGGATCTTCACGACAGAGGGGAATAATGGTCATTACGGCTCCTTACGCCTGGCGAAAGCGCTTTAAGAAGGGTGGAATATCCAGGGCATCCTGTTCGCGTATGCTGACCGGCTCGGCGGGGGCCGGGCGTGGTTTGACCTGGTTGATGCGTGAGGGTATCGCATACGGTTGCGCCAATGGTACCGACTCTTGCAGGCTGAACCCGGTGGCGACCAGCGTAACTTTGACCGAGCCGTTGCTCAGCGTGGGGTCGATGGTTGCCCCCAGGATGATGTTGGCGTCGGGATCAATGGTGCGTGCGACCATCTCGGCGACCCGTTGCACTTCGAAGAGCCCCAGGTCTTCGTTGCCTGAGACATGCAAGAGGAGGCGGCTGGCCCCTTCGAGGCGCCCTTCGAGCAAGGGGCAGGCCATGGCTCGCCGGGCCGCTTCGACGGCTCGGTCGGCACCCTGCGCCGAGCCGATGCCCAGTAAGGCCGGACCGGCTTCACTCATAATGGCCCGTACGTCGGCGAAATCAACATTGATCAGGCCATGGTTGGTGACTAGGTCGGCAATGCCCTGAACGCCATGGCGCAGCACTGCGTCAGCCATGCTGAATGATTCGCGTACCGTGGTGCTGCGTCCAGCCACTTGCAACAGACGGTCGTTGGGTACGACGATGACTGTGTCGGCAACGGCGCGCAGCGCTTCAAGGCCCTCTTCGGCGGTGCGCGCTCGCCTCCGCCCTTCAAATGAGAAGGGACGGGTCACCAGCGCCACGGTGAGCGCCCCGAGTTCGCGGGCGACTTCCGCCACAATTGGTGCTGCCCCGGTGCCGGTGCCTCCGCCCATGCCAGCCGCAATAAAGACCATATCAGCCCCCCGCAGCGCGGCGGTCAGGGCTTTGAGCGACTCTTCAGCCGCATGACGCCCAACCTCGGGATTGCCGCCCGCCCCCAGTCCTCGGGTGAGGTTTTCACCGAGGCAAATGAGGCCGCCTGCTCGTCCGCCAGATAAGGCCTGCCGATCCGTATTTGCCGCAAGCGTATCAATTGCCGCCATCCGATGTTTGACCAGACAGTTGATAACATTGCCACCGGCCCCCCCCACTCCGATGACCCTGATCCGTAATTCGGGCGGACTTACCGTGAGGACGTCAGTGTCGGTTTGGAAGGGCGTCTGATCGGAGGTTGGTGCTGGAAAGTAGATCAATCGCTCAGCCATGGACGTATTCCTTTGCATAGCCTGCGTTGCGCAGGACACGAATCCGTTCAGAGGGGATCTGCAGGGTGGCTGAGAGGGAGCGTACCAGCCACGAAAGCGCACGACGTTGGATGGTATCAGCGTCGGACGGTCCTCCCTCAACGGCAATGACGATTGAGCGTTCACCAAGCGCGGTATCGGGTGCTGCAGTCGCAACGCAGGCTTCGTCGCAGAGGCGATAGATGGCACCGGTTGCGTCAATGTAGTAGTGCCAGCGCCCTGCCGCTGCTTCATGGTAGAGGTCGTTGCCAACAGGGCCTGTCGTTGCCGTGATCAAGATGGTGTCGGTTTGTGGGCGGGTGCGTTGCTGATGCTGGTGGAGTGAGGTGCCCATATCAAAGATAATCGGTTGGGCCGCCGGGCTGCCGAGCAGGGCCGTTGGTTCGTTTGGTTCGTGCTGGTTCCAGGTTAGACCCAGGTGGACACGTTGCCGCAGACGGGTCAGCGGGTGATCGGGGTGCCCGCCCAGGAGGATTCCGGTCAGGCCGCCGACACGCGCAGCATTGTTGTTGAGGCCAATGACTTTCGTTTCGTTCGGCAGCGCTTTGTCGAGCGGCCAGTCGACCGAGGGCAACGGGCAGGCCAGGATATCAAGGGCAAAGGGCATCAGCAGATAGGCTTCGGTCTGCACCATGACGACTTCGGGGCGCCCGAGTGGCGCTCCGAGGCGTCGCCGTTCCGCCTGGCGGATCAAGAGGGCTTCGGCATCGTAGCGTCGCCCCGTCCGCGAACGGTAGAGGTCGTCGAGCAGGGTGCGGCGCAGGGTGCTGGTCGTGTCTGCATCGAGTCCGGTGAGTGTCCGGTTCATCTCGCTCAGACGATAGACGGTCTGCCAGTCGTCAGCCGGTGAACAGAGGCTGTCGAGGCTGAAGTGCTGGCAGGTGAAGGCCTGGCGCCCGTTGATCGTCAGGCGGTGGTTGGCCCCGATGGGAACCCCCAGTCGGGCGGGTTGTTTGAGATAGGTCTGGTGAAAGGCCCACGTCGACTTGAAGCCATGCAACGGGTCGGCAGAGCGAAAGAGCAGGTCGAGCAAGGCGTCACGCAGGGGGCCCGCAGGGGTTTGTTGCAGCCGCCTGGTCTGCTGCTGGGCCGGTGGTTCATCGTCTGGCCCGCTGGCCTCGGCATAGATCAGGTCACGCGCATACGCCTCGATCAGCAGGGGGGCTTGGCCTGGCAGACGCACGGCGCGATCACGGTCATCCTGGGCATTGCCTCCGCCAGTTCCCGCTGGTTGTGCCGTAATGACTGCCACTGGCAGCCCGAGGCTCTGGCGGCGTGCAGCAGCAAAGAGCGGCCAGTCGGCAGCGATACCGGTACCGGCAGCACGATAGGCGAGATCGAGCATCAGGTTGTGTACCTGATCCTGGGGCGTCGCGCTGCTGGTGTCGCTGTTGGCATAGACACGGGCCACAAAGGTTTGCCAGGGGAACCCGGCGGGATCAGTTTTGCGCCCCGGACTGATATCGAGGTGGCGCACGAGTTGGGTGCGCGGCACATTATAGCGCTCGACCAGCATCCGGGTGAGCGCGACGGTTGCCGCTACCTGGGCCTCGGGGTAGGGATCGCGCCCGGTATTGAGATTCTCCAACTCGATGCCGACCGAGACCGTGTTGAGGTTGTCGCGCATCTGCCCATCGATCATCCAGCGGCTCACCCCGGCATGCCAGGCGATGTCTTCATCCTTCACTAACTGGCTGATCCGTCCGGCTTTATCAATGTAGTAATGGCACGAGATTGGTCTGCGTTCGTCACCACCTTTGCGGAGCCACCCGAGATCACCGGGACCCCGGCCCGCAGTGGCGTGGATCACAACGGCCCGAATCCGCTCGGCGCTGCCACGTTGAAAATGTTGACGGGTCATCCCGACCCACGTAATGTTGAACATCCCTGGTTCTCGCTTTATTTCATGACAACGGTTCGAGCCGCATCTGACCTCTCAGCGCCTCTGTGCCTCTACGTTCAACCAAGATCCGCTGCGCCAACCGACCCAACGCTCCTACCCAACCACCCGCATCGTGACATCCTGAATCGAAGCCCCACTATCAGCAATGACCCGCTGGTTGCTGTGGGGCCGCCCTTGAATGCTGAGTGAGCGAATGACCGCCCCCCGACGGGCCAGCACACTCTGACGCACATCATCGGGTTTGGCCGCCTCTGCCGCGAGGGTGCGCGCCGGTTCGCGCAGGTAAAAGGGGCCACCGGTGCGATTCCGTAGGTAGAGCGCCGGGACATACCACGATGCCCCGTCCGCTTCTTCGACAAAGAGAACCCGCCGCGCCTGGGCAACGCCCTCCTGCAGGCTTCTGCCGTCGGCAAGGGTGCGATAGATCGCCGCAGCGGCCCGGCTCGCTGCGGTTGAACGCACGGCCAGTTGCATGCCAAGCACTGCTGGTATGCCTGCCCCCACCAGCGCCTGGGCGACGCCGCCGAGCAGCGGATCACCCATCCCTCCACCGACACTGGCTCCTTCGCAGGCATAGAGGGCGACCAACCCGACCTTGCCGAGCAGGGCGACAAAGGCTTCAGCCGGTACCCAGCTTGGGCCGTTGGTATCATCAAGCAAGAGTTCGCCCAGGCCGCCTCGCAATCGCCCGTGTCCGTAAAAGTGCAGAATGTCAGGTGGCTCGCCTTCCAACGCGCGTACTAGTCCTGTGCGATCGGCTGGCTCTAACTCTTCGATGATCGCCTGCCCTTTTTCTACCAGTGGCGCAAGCGCTTCGTTGCGAGCGGCTCGCTCGACATAACGTAGTTCGGTGCTGATCCCGGCTTCAGGCGAGACGGCGAGGATGCGCAACGGGCCGTGTCTGCGGCGTAGCGGCGGCAAGGCCTGCGGAAGATCGAGGCGGCGCGTAAGACTGCCCGCTTCGCCGCGCCCGAGGAGCAACGGGGCTGAGCCGTCATCCCAGAGCAATTCCCAGGGGAGCGCCGCAAGCCGTACGGCGTCGGGCGGAAAGCAGAGTTCGATCGCCAGCGGCACCCCCGTCGCAGTCGCGTGATTGCGCGTACTCTCGAGCGCTTCGCGACCGGCAGGATCGGCCGTCAAGGCGGTGTAGAGCCGTCGCCCGATCCGTCGTGGGGCATCCAGTGGCACCCGCTCGTTGCTCTCCCAGAGCCCCAGGGTCTCGAGGCGTGTTCGTTCTTCGGGGGCAAAGCTGAAGTGCCGTTCTTGCATCGCCGTACGCGCATAGGGGTAGGCGGGATCTTGCAGCACATCAAGCGCACGCAAGACGAGCGCCAGTTCACTCGCTGGAATCGGTGGCACCATCCGACTCTGACGCACTCCAATGATGTCGGCTTCCCAGCGTACCGTCGCCCCGGCCCCACGGGGCAGGAAGATCAGTCGCAGGGCTACTGGTTCCAGTGCGTTGCTCACGACGTCACCTCTTCGGTTGTCCAGACCATACGGAAGCCCAGGAGGTTATAGCGCTGGGCGGGATGAAACCAGTAATGCGTGCCACAGCGCAGGGCGTCGCCGTCCCAGTTGAAGGCGCCTCCTTTGATCGCGGGCATATGCTCGGGCGAGACATCGTGGCAGGGCGTGCGTTCGTTGATCCGCTCGGCGACGCTGGCAGTCCATTCCCAGATGTTGCCGGCCATATCGAGGGCTCCACAGCAGGCCGCCCCGGTGGGAAAGACGCCGACTGGCGATGGGGCGCGCACGCCAGTGTCGGTATAATTGGCTCGTTCTGGGGTGACTGCTTCGTCGCCCCACGGAAACGTCCGCTGGTCGGTATGGCGTGCCGCCCGTTCCCATTCCATGGCCGTTGGCAGCCGCAAGACTTCGCCCGGGTAGAGCCAGCCAGCCGTGCGCCCGAGCGCCGTGAGCCAGGCGCAGTAGGCACTCGCTTCGTACCACGAGACGCCAACGACGGGTTGGTTGGGGTTGTTGTATTGCCCATTCGTCCAGAGGGCTGGCTGGGTGATCGGGACGATCATGTCGTCGGACGAAGGCATGCGCCCGCCGTAGTCCAGAAAGGTGCGCCCCTCTGGGGTCCACCAGCGCTCGTCACGGTAGCCGCCGGCTTCGATAAACCGCTGATACTCGCTGTTGGTTACTGGATAGCGGGCCAGACGAAAGCTATAGCCAAGGTAGGTCTGGTGCAGACCACTGCTGCGCCCGTGTTTGAGCCGTTCGTCGCCCGACCAGAAGTGTCCCGCGGCTACATCACACCAGTAATCGGCAATCCGGGCTTCAATGCCACCGGTGGCCCGGCCATCGCTCAGGTTGAGCAGGCGTGGATCGCCGAGTTGCCCCAGCACGATTCCTCCGCTGACGCGGGCCGTAAGCAGAGTCGCCGGATCCGTTGCCAGTTGCACCAGTGCGCCAGTCACGGCTTGCCAGGCTCGCCCGCCGGCACCATTCCGCCCGACATCAAGCAGACACTCACCCGCAAGCACCACGGGATGGATGCCAGCACGTTCGCCTGGCGGGGCTTCGAGCAGCGCGAGCAAGAGGCGCCCGGCTTCGCGCTGGGGTGCTGCGGCGACCGCGAGACGGATGACCTCACGCCAGCGGGGATCATTGGCATAGTTTTGCAGCAAGAGGGCCGGATCTTCGATCGCAACCGACTCGAGCAACCCGCGTGCGGCCAGGTACTCCTGAAAGGTCAAGTGCAAAAACGCGAACTTCCCGAAACCGCGCTCTTGTAACAGCCCCGTATCGCGGCGCATTAGCTCGACAAAGGCCAGGGCCATCCGTCGAGCCCGGCGCCGTGGCATCCCATCCGCCTGTTCGAGCGTCTCGGCTAGACGTTTTTCGAGATCAACCTGTTCGATCAAGCCCTCGGCGTGTTCGCTGTGCATCCAGAGGGCCAGCGGCCCCAACAGATTCACGACAAAGCGTTCGTCGAGCAATTCATCTCCGAGATAGACCTCGACGGGTCGTCCGCTCAGCGAGCGGGCGCGGTTCCATGTTTCGGCCAGCGCGGCGACGCAGAGCCGGTAGAGTTCGACCCGTCGATCAGGCAGGCGTGCGCCCTGGTTGTGGATCAAGGCGAGAATCGTGAG
The DNA here is from genome assembly GCF_004762035.2 of Candidatus Chloroploca mongolica. GTDB lineage: Bacteria > Chloroflexota > Chloroflexia > Chloroflexales > Chloroflexaceae > Chloroploca > Chloroploca mongolica. Next base: position 99,418 of record NZ_SIJK02000015.1, read on the forward strand.
TAGCAGCGGGTTCCGGGCCAGTTCAGTCACGTGTGGAACCGCAAAGACCGCTTCGGTGAGCGACGCGCTGTAGGCCGCTACGCGCCGTTCGTGTTCAACCGCAACCGACTCACGCACGAGATCATGCAAGAGTTCGTCAACCGGAGGAACCGGGGGCATGCTGCTCGCGGCATAGGCCTGGCTCCAGCGCTGAATAAAACTACGAATCTGGGCGTCACTGAGCGGCTGGATCGTTACCACCGCAAAGAGCGCTGGATCAAGCGGCGCATCATCGTAGCCCACAATCCGTGAGGTCGCGAGGAACCGGTTCCCTGGCGCATCCCATTCGCGCACAAAGGCTTCAAGCACCCGAATCGTCGCCTGCCGGTCGGTTCGCACCTCATCGAGGCCATCGAGCAGCACCATGGCCCGCCCGGTTGTCAGGGCGCGCTGAAAGAGTGGGCCATAATCGGGCTGGGACAGGCCGCAGTAGTAGTCACCAAGGTATGCGAGGGGCGAGAGATCTTCTTTGCCGGGGCGACGGCGAGCCGCCGCAAAGGCCGCGACCGGAAAGAAGATTGGCAACCAGATCGGGTCGAGCCCCAGGCGCTCGCGGGCATCGTTGCGGGTCAGCGCCAGCATCAGATAGCGCACCAGCGTACTCTTGCCACTGCCTGGATTGCCGAGTACAACCAGGAGGGGTTGTTCACAGACAAAGGTATGTAACGATACGCCATTGCCCTGTGGCCCAAGTGCCTCAACCGGAATATAGATCTGTTCTAGATTGATCCGGCTGATGGTCTGGATCTGAAGCAGCCCACGAAAATCGAGTTGATTGAAATTCTCGTTGATAAACGCCCGATAGCGCGCATAGAGCAGCGCAAGATCGGGGCTAGATGCTGCTGGCACCGTATAGAGGTTACCCCGGACAATCGTCTGCTGCACGTGGTGGATCGCGGCCCCATTTGTCGCCACAATACCCTGGGCAAACTGCTCAGCGAGCGGTGCGACTGGCGTGACTCTGGCACTGCGCAGCAGATCAATCGCCGTGCGCTCATCAGGGCTCGGCAAAAGTCGTCGCAGGCGGGCGTGATCGGCCAGGGCTTGTGGCACGAGTTGGCCCAGGAGACGGATCAGCGCGGGCCCGGCCACCCGCCACGGGGGCAACGTCACCTCGGCGTTTGCCATGCAGGGTCGTACCTCACGCCGGTACAACTCAACGAGCCGATTCAGATCAGGCTCACCAGCGAGTAACAATTCTTCCACCGCAGCCGCCCGAAACCGGGCGGCCACGGGTGCCTCGTCGGTGAGCAGCGTCAGCAGCAACGCAACCGCCGGATCAGCCTCTTCCTGACCCAGGCGTTCGGTTGCACGGGTCACGGCACGGGCAAATGGTGCGATCAACGGCGGTTCAGCGAGGCTCGCGAGGGCCGTCAAACGCTCGTGCAGCGTTGCAGGTGTGGCCTCGGTTGCGGTCTGGTCTTCGAGTTCCAGCGCAACGGCCCCCAGCGTCGCGGCCAGGGCACGGGCCAGGTCGCTCATTATGGTTCCCTCCCGCCCGGGATCTGCTCGTCAAGCAGGTGGCGCAACATCTCATCCGACGACATCGCTCGGGCGGGCGGCCTGGCAGCCGGGCTGGACGACGTTTCGGCACAGAGGCCACGTTCAGCCTGGAGGATACCGCGCAGTCGTGTACGGGCCGTGGTAGCACTACCGACCTCTGGTTCAACATACACAGGGCGAGACAGGCGCAACATTGCAGTACCTCCCAGCTCTTCAGAACGCTCAGTGTAGCCCATTCGATTCTTGTTGGCGTCTTATGAGTTTCTTATCAGGTTGCTAATCAACTATACTATAGCACATAGTAAGTTTTTTGTTAAGTCCCTCTCGCGGGTTCTTTTCGGGTTCTTTTCGGGGAGAATTGCCCGGTTTTGACGCTTGCAAAGTAGTACGATGTGTTGTAGTATAACGTATGCCAGGGTCATATGCAAGCTATACGCCCGCTTTTGACCCTTCAAATCCGCTTCTAAGGCCGCTCGTTGGGCTAGACAGATCTGAGGAGGTGGAACGAGCCCCAAAGTTGTTGTCCGACACCCAGACATCAGGATGTCCTGAATGTACGCCAATAAGAGCCCGATAAGGTATAGACAAATCGCCCGAAATATGCTAGAATAAGACCCGACGAGACCCTGAAAGGAACCCGGTAATGACTACGTCTCGTGACGAAACCCAGAATGAGGCTTCGGAGGAGCAGTTGGCCGTGACGGTGCCGCTCAAAGTTTTTGGCATTGCTACTGCCTATGCAGCTATCCTGAGCTACCTTGAACGACGTTTTCCCATTAAGCCTGACCATATCTGGGCTGAAGTAGCTGGAGGAGTACTTATTTCGTTGGTGCCGGTTGCGTTGATCGCCCGCAAGTCCACCCATCTGGATTGGCGGGTCTATGAAGGGACTATCTGGCGTAGCTTTATTGCGTCCGGGACGCCGATCATTCTCTGGCAGATCGGTGAGGCAATGCTCCGTCAGATGGAACTCCTGAATTACACGACGGCACGTGAGTTACAAAGGCCAGATGCCTATGCCTACGATACCACGCCGCTGGCCCATCGAAGTGGAGAGCGAGCGCGAGGAGGCAATTCGCTCAGCTAACGAGGCGGCTCAGATCCTTCAGAAAGCTCAGGCGACCCTTGATAGCGCTCGGGCAAAGGTCAATGCCCATCAGAGCTTTGCTCTGGTGCTGGTGACTGATACCGAGCGCTATCTCGCCGATGCACTTACGCGTACCGAACGCGTGCGCCGCTATCTCTCCGTCGCCCGTAGCAAGTCTATCAATGGCCGCTGGCCCCAGGGTGTTTCCCGCCAGCGCGAAGAAGCTGAAGAAGCCCTTGATCGTGCGATTGACCTTCTTTATGATGGCGAACGGGGCCTCGCCCCACTCCGTGAAAAAGTAACCAAAAATCCGGCGCTCTGCGATGCGATGATTGCCGATCTTTCGCTTGCCCTTGCCCGTTCCCTCAATCAGATCGAACGCGTGGTGCGCCTGTTGACTGAAGCTGGCCTTGGGCGTGATTGATCCTCCCGCTTGACACCGCTTCAACCCACGGCTACAATCCGCCGTGGGTTTGTTTTGCCTTGCGGGGTCGTCATGAAAGTACCGTTGAGTTGGCTGAAAGAGTTTGTCGCGGTTGAGTGCTCGCCTGATGAGTTGGCCCATCGCCTTACCTTCGGTGGTCTTGAGGTTGCCCAGGTGCGCTATCTCGGCCTTGAAGGCGCTGAGTTGCCCTGGGATCCTGATCTGATTGTGACCTGCAATATTCTTGAGGTGTTGCCCCATCCCAATGCGGATCGCCTTGTGCTCGCTACCGTTGATTATGGGGCCGCTCAGCCCCATACGGTTGTCACCGGTGCGCCTAATCTCTTTCCGTATCGCGGCCTTGGGCCCCTCGCCCATCCCCTCAAGGCGGTCTTTGCCCGTGAGGGCGCTCGCCTCTACGATGGCCACGCCGAAGGATGGGTGCTTACGACGCTCAAGGCGCGCCCCGTCCGCGGGGTGCTCAGCGATGCCATGCTCTGCTCCGAAAAGGAACTCGGTATCTCTGAAGAGCACGATGGTATTCTGTTGCTCGAAGATGACCTGCCTGTCGGTCGCCCCCTCCGCGATCTGCTCGGTGAGGTGATCTTTGAAATTGAGATCACTCCGAATTATGCCCGCGCACTCTCGATCGTTGGCGTTGCCCGTGAGGTCGCTGCGTTGACCGGTGCGCCTTTGACTATCCCTGATCCCCAACTGCTCGCCGAAGGTGCGTCCATCATAGGCCGCGCTGCGGTGACGATCGAGGCCCCCGAGTTGTGCCCCCGCTTTGCGGTCGGCCTCGCTGAAGGGGTGCAGATTGGCCCCTCCCCGCAGTGGATGCAGCGCCGCCTCGTCAATGCCGGGATGCGTCCAATTAGCAATGTGGTCGATATTTCCAACTATGTGATGCTCGAGTGGGGCCAGCCAACCCACGCCTTCGATGCGGCTAAAGTCGTGAACCGTCATTTGATCGTGCGCCCTGCTCAGCCTGGTGAACGCCTCGTTACTCTCGATGACAAGGATCGCGATCTGACCCCTGGCGCGGCCAGTGGCCTCGAACGGACGCCCCTGATGGTCTGTGATGCCTCGGGTTCGCTTGCGGTCGCCGGGGTGATGGGCGGCGCTTCCAGTGAGGTCAGTCCGACCACAACGTCCGTCCTCCTTGAGGCGGCAATCTGGGAACCAACGCAGATCCGGAAGACGGCCCGCGGTATGAAGTTGCCCAGTGAGGCCTCTCGCCGCTTTGAACGCGGGGTGGATTATGCGCTGCCTCCTATCGCGCTGCGACGTGCCCTCGAGTTGATGCGCCGCTATGCTGGCGCGACGATTGCTCAGGGCTTTGTTGATGTCTATCCCCGCCCTTGGCAGCCACTGATCCTCGACCTTCCAACCGCCGAGGTCGCTCGTATGCTTGGCATTCATCTGACGGCTGCCGAGCTCGCCGGTCTGCTGCAACGCCTCGGTTTTGGCTGTATACCCCACGAGGTGCCTGCCCCCTATGTGGCCGTCGAGGTGCCTTCATTTCGCCAGGATGTGACCATCCGCGCCGATCTCTGCGAGGAGGTCGCTCGCGTCTATGGCTATGACCAGATCCCGCTTACCCGCCTTGCCGATGAGTTGCCCCCGGCCATGCAGTCGCCCGAGCTTGCTGTTGAACAGCGCGTCCGCGAGGTGCTCGTTGGCGCGGGGTTGACTGAGTTGATTACCCATTCGCTTATTGATATGAACCTCGTTGCGTCTGTGGCCCCCTCTGAGGCGCTTGAGGCCCACTATCTGAAGCTCACGAATCCAAATACTCCCGAAAAGACCTTTTTACGCCGTTCGCTCCTGCCTTCGCTTGGGGCCGCGCTGACGATGAATCTCCGTGAACGCGAGCGGGTGACTGTCTTTGAGATCGGACGTGTCTACCTCAAGCTCAAAGACGCCTGGCTCCCCGCCGAGCCACGTCGACTTGCGTTTGCGCTCGCTGGCCCGCGTGAGGCCGAAGCTTGGGGGCCGGCTCACCGCGATCTCTACGATTTTTATGATCTCAAAGGCATGGTTGAGTTGCTTGTTGCCCGCCTCGGGCTGACCGACCGGGTCAGTTTTGTGCCGCTGACTGATGACGAGCGGTTCCACCCCGGTCGTTCCGCTACGCTGATGCTCATGCCGGACATAGCTGGAGGCAAGGCGAGCCCCCAGCGCGACAATGGTCAGGCTCCAGGGGTGGCTGTCGGGGCTCTTGGTGAGATGCATCCCGCCGTCCGTGTCCGCCTTGAACTCGGGGTGGCGCGGGCGGTCTTCGCCGAGCTTGACCTCGATGCGCTCATTGCGGCAGCGCAACCGCCAACCTTTCGCCCGATCTCGCGCTTCCCCGCGACCGTGCAAGATCTCTCGATCGTGGCGCCCCTCGAGGTTTCGGCAACCCGTGTGGCTGCGCTTATCCGGCGGGGTGCCGGCGATCTACTCGAAGACTTGACGCTCTTCGATGTCTACACTGGCCCCCAGGTTGGCGAAGGCAAACGCAGTCTTACGTATCACCTGACCTTCCGTGCCCCCGATCGCACCCTCAGCGATGAGGCGTTGACCCGCGTGCGCCGCAAGATCATCACGGGCCTCGAACGCGAGCTTGGTGCAACCATGCGAACGTAGTGAGGCGTAGGTCTGTGCAGACGACTAGCAAAGCTAGTCGTCTGCACAGACCTACGCAGATCCTCTTCACGTGACGCTTCTACCTGCTCATAATCGGTACATAGACCTGCGTACCAATGCGTGGGATCATATGCAAGCCTTCAGGATGCCACGCTACCCGTTGCACCCCAATGCGCTCGCCGTACCCCATCAGGTATGAAGCCAGCCAGCCTTGCTCGTCACGGTAAAAGTCATGAGCCCACCCATATCCAGCGCGTACCTCGGGCTGCCACGGCCCAAAAGGTGAGACCGACCAGCGCCATACCTGACGTGCTCCATCGCGACCTGAGCTGTTGTAGAAGAGATAGAAGAGGCCTTCGTGCTCAACAACATATGGCGACTCAGGTATGCGGTCACGCTCTGGTGATTGATACACCGCTCCAAGATCATGCCACGGGCCTTTGGGTTGCTCGGCAAAGGCGAGGCCAACCATTGGCCCGTGTGTGTTCACCCCGGTGTAGTAGAGATAGTAGCGGCCCTGATAGAAGACTACCATCGGATCACGGCAGTCTGACCAGTAATCTGGGCCTGGATAAAAGGCCTCAGGATGGTCTGGGGTAAAGATCACGCCTTCTTTCTGCCAGTTTGCTGGTTCGGCTGGATTGGTGCTTGTGGCCAGCATGATCGTCTGGGCGATCTGGTTGTTCACCCCGGTATAGTACATGTAGAAGATTCCGTCACGCTCAATCACATGAGGTGCCCAGATCTCCCACTCATCGGGTTCACCTGGTTCCCCATGCTCAAGCGGCGTCGCGAGCTCTTCCCAAGTACAAAAATCGCGGGTTCGTGCATACGCAAAGCGCCCTTCAAGCCGCTCGCTTGAGCGCAGTGGCGCGCTTGCTGCGCCTTGCGCTCTGCTCCCACTGGCCGGTTCGACCCGGATCGCAACAATGTAGTACCAGCCGTCGAAAAAGAAGAGGCTGTGGTCTTTGAGCCGTATCCCGGCAATGCTCAGGGGCGTGTGGCAAGCCGTACTGCTGGTTCCAGGCTGATGCTGGCTGAAGCTATGCGCGGTCGTGCTGAGCAGGCTGATCAGAAGCACAACGACGAGCCCGCGCATGCTTGTCTTAGCTCGGTTCTGGTTTGCGCTCATGTTCAATGATCCGGAGGGTCGCCTCGGCTTGCTCGGCTTCGTCACGCCCAACTCCCTCGGGGTGGTAGCGTGCCTGTTCGTAGAGGCGGGTTAGCGTGGTGAGGGCTGGTTCGGACGGGCTGTGGGGCGCGGTGGTGTGCGCAAATTCGGTGGGTGTCTGGGCGTTCTTTCGCACAACCCCCTTCGCTTCGAGGCGCAAGAGCATCCGTACATAGGCTCGCCGCGTGCGTGTGGTGGCATCATCACCCTTTAGATCGGCTAGCCTTGCCCGTAAGCCGGTGCGATGAGCGGCAAACGGATGACGTAGGCGGCTCAACAGGCTTCGCAGGTCTTCGCCAAGGCTCTGCAGCACGCCGAGCGACTCACGTTCTTCGTTTGTCTCGGTGCTGGTGCCGGTGCGTCGACGCCAGAGCATAATCGCGATGATCAGCAGGATCAGCGGGATGACCGCCAGCAGCAGACTTGCTCCCTCCACCAGCGCTCCGATCGATGGTACTGGCGCGAGCACCTCAACCCCCGGTTCACCGGACTCGGGTGGTGCTAGAGGGCGTAAGTTGAATCCGTCGAGGGCGTCGAGTATACGTTCGAGCAACCAGCGTAGGGGTTCACCAAAGATCGTCAACACGAGCCAGACAAGGATTCCGCCGATGAGCGCAAACGGTAAGATCACGATGCGCAGCCCAAACTCAACCGCCCCAAGCAGTTCATCGCCACCGATGAGCCCTACGCCAAGGATCGCCAGGCCGAGCACCATCGCCACAGATCCGAGCATCGTTGCCAGCCAGCGCCAGTTCAAGGTGTTGCGCTCAGCGTTCGCGGCCTGCGCATGCGTCAGTGCCAGTGCCAGCAATCCGGTTGCCCCAAAAGCCACAATATGGGCCAGCATCACCGGAGCATTCAACGGTCTGCCCGTGCCCATCAAGGTGCCCAGCAGCAAACTTGCTACGGCCAGCGCGGCACCACGCCCGAAGAGCACCCCGACGGCATTGCCGTCACGGTGATCGATCTGCATCCCGCGCCAGAAGAGCACGAGGCCAACCAGCAAGAGCGTATACGCCCCGGCAAAACCGGGTTGACCTGGCTGGAGGCGCTGGAAAAGCGTAGCGACGTTCCCCGCCGCAAAGAGTGGCACCAGCAGCGCACTGGCACTGGCGATCACGGCAAGCAACCCACGACGCAGCCCCAGGCTTCGCTGTCGCGTAGCATGTTCGCTCAGCCAACCCAGGCCTACCACAAGGAAGAGCAGTGGCCACGGGGCTGTCAGCGTCGTCAACGCCAGCAACGGCAGGCTCACCACCGTCGTCGCAAGGGCTAGCAGTACCAGCACAAAAAAGAGATGCATACAGAGGAAAAAGCAGCGAGGGCAGGCTCATCAGCCTGCCCTCGCCTGGTCGCAACTTACTTTGTTTCGCGGTAAGTCACGTGACGCCGCACCAGGGGGTCATACTTGCGGAGTTCGATCCGGCTGGGATCATTCCGCCGATTCTTCATCGTTGTATACGAATGACCACTCTCGGTGCTCTTCAACTTGATTACGATCCGATTGCCCTTTTTCGAAGCCATAGCTCAATTCCTCTCTGGCACAGCAAAACGCGCCTTCTGGCACACTACCGGCCATTGTAGCATTATTTCTCAGCACCGGCAAGCGGGGCCGTTACTTCCGCTTTACGGAAGATGATCCGCAGTGCATCGTTTTCAAAATAAGCATCCTGGGCACGCAACCGGGCGAGACTCTGGGGCAGCATAATGCGGTGACGATGCCAGCCTACCGAGATCAGCAACTCGTCGGCACTCTGCGCCAGGTGTACCTGATCCTCTGAAGCAAACGGCAGCGGAATGATCAGATCAAACCCACCGGCCATCTTTTCGACCCGTTGCACTGGCCCACGATAAAGGAACTCGGCCGGATCTTGCTGGTCAAACAGATGATCGGCCAGGCGGCTGAGGTTCTCGATCCCAACAATCTCACGCTCAAAGTGAGGCGCACGCAGGATCGGCAGCGGCTCGAACATTTCATTCACGAGCGGTGCATACTCTTGCTGCATATTCCGCCACGAGGTAAAGTGACGATCTACGTCTGTCGGCAAAATGCGATTGACGACCACCGCATCAACAGCATACCCAAAAAGACTCAGATAAGTCAGGCTCCGCTGTGCTTCACGGATCACCATCTTTTCGAGGTTCATCACAATGCGTGCGGTCGTCACCTGCTGATCAGTCAGAATATGGCGTACATCAACAAGGGCATCAATCGCCTGCTGGGCCGACGCGAGCACATCATCGGCGGCGATCGGCATATCAGTCACCCGTTTGGCGACCGGGCGCACGACTTTGAGCAACGCACGGGCAATCGGAAAGAGCCGCCCGATCCACCAGCGCATAATATCGGGCAGTGACAGCAAGCGCAAGGTCTCACCAGTCGGGGCGGCGTCAACGACCAGCACATCATACTTTTGCTCATCATAGTGGCGTTTGATCTGCAGGAGACTGAAGAGCTCTTCGGTTCCAGGAATGACTGACAGCTCACCCTGGGCAATCGTCTCGACGCCCTGCCATGCCAGCAGATCCGCGAGGTACTGTGACACCTGCCCCCAACTTGACTCGAGCTCGTGCAGCGCATTGATCTCTTGCGCCCAGAGATTCGGATGAACCAGGATCGGCTCGGCGCGCAACTCGACCCCGAGTGAGTCGCCAAGTGAGTGGGCTGCATCAGTACTCAAGACAATCGTACGATAGCCACGCTGGGCGCAGCGCAGCGCGGTTGCGGAGGCAACACTTGTCTTGCCGACCCCGCCTTTGCCAGTATAAAAAAGGATGCGCATGGAGACCCTATCTAGAGGAGACGAACATGAGACACGTTCAGGTACGCTGGCCCCGAGTTGGTTCTTGTAAAGCCAGTTCTACCTGTTCCCACCAGCCACGCACAATCGCGGCATTCGTACCATACCATGGAAGGTCAGGGCGTGGATCGTGGCGCAGTCCTGGGATAATAACTTTGCGTGAGCCCTCAAGCAGCCCGGCTGTAAGCGGCACTACCCCATCACCCCACTGTTCACCCGACCCATCGATCATTGCATAGCTCTGCCATGCCCCGCGTTCTGGTGGCTGGCCCTGTTGCACCCCATAGATGCCTCGCCCCATCACGCTAATATAATGCATGAAACGCCAGTACGCCCCAGGATAGCGTGCCTGCACAAACGCGATCTGATTGAGCCCTCCCTGGCGCCCGAGACGAGTCGTCGTATGGGGCGTCCCCAGGGTTACCAGGGCGCTGACGTGGTTGAACCCATTGTACACGAGGCGTCGTGGGCCATACGGCTGATCGCCCAGATAGATCCGACAAAGAACCCCACCTGCACTGTGGGCCACCAGGATGACTCTGCGGGTGTGTTGTTCGGCCAGGATATCACGAACAGCCAGATCGAGCACGCGCAGCAGCGCTCCATAGCTATCACTGGCGATGACGCCAGTCCATTCAAAGAGAGTAATCGGCGCAACTTTGACGACGCGCCCGCTGACCTGACCCAGCAATTGCTGCAACTGATTGTATAACGAGTAGTTGCTTCCAAAGCCGCCTACAATCAGGATTGGCTCTCTGCCGATAATGTCACTCATCGGCTCGTCCTCGTTTCACGGCAACGTATCTTCATTGCAGGCTATTATAACAAAATTGCAAGCCATGGGGTATAATCGCGTGGTTTCATTGGCAAATGTCAACTTCTACGGTAGCAGGAAAGCAACATGGGACGTGGACGTTATCCGGCGCGGCTAAAAGTAGTGCCGCCGCCCGAAGAACTTGCCGCACGCTATCTGCACGTCTGGCCTGGACATACGCTCTATGCCTACGCTGAACGGTTTCCGCCCCTCTCATCACCGGGTCTTTTTGGCAACGAGCAGCCGCTCGCCCTCGATATCGGGTGTGCCACAGGTGATCTCGTGCTGGCCCTTGCCGCCGCCTACCCCGATCGAAACTATGTCGGACTCGACATTGTGGCCAAGCCGCTCTGGCGCGCTGTCGAACGCGCTGTGGCAGCGGATCTGCGCAATGTCTGTTTTATCCAGGCTGATGCCCGCTTGGCCTATCGCCAGATTCCTGCTGTGAGTCTCGCCATGGCCTATGTGTATTTTCCTGCCCCTCTCTTGCGCAACCGCCAACGCAATCAGCGCCTCATTTCGCCAATCCTGTTCACCCAGATGGAGCGCTGCCTTGCCCCTGAGGGCCGCTTGAGCATCATGACTGATCAGCCGGCCCTCTTTGCCGAATGCGAAACGTTGCTGCTTCACCATCCGGGTTTGCGCCCCCTGCCTCCCGAGCATTGGTCCCCAGCCCTGACTGGTATGATCAAATCACATTACTACCAGCGCTGGGAGGCCCGCGGTCGCCCGATCCTTCGCCTTGAGTTGATGCACAACCTTCGCACAGTGTCGGATAGGTGATATATGCACAACTTTTGTTGCGAGATTACAATATAATCCCACCCCTCCTGACCAGTCTGGCGCATTCTGAAGCCATACAATCTATTGTGCATTTCATTGACACCGTTTGTGCATCATGCTACAATGTGCAAAGACAAAGGAACACCTTTTGTCCAGGGTCTCAACCTTTCGGGAAGGCAGCCAGTCATGGCCCAGCAACATTTTTTGACACAATTCTCTGACAAGCCACGTTACAACACCAAGGCCGTCGCTCAGGAGACAGGTGTCCCGGCGGATACTTTTCGTGCCTGGGAACGGCGCTACGGTGTTCCGCGGCCGCAACGTACTGAAGGTGGGCACCGGCTCTACTCTGAGCGTGATATTGCCACGATTCGCTGGCTCCGTGATCGTACTGCTGAAGGCCTGACAATTAGCCAGGCGATCGCGTTGATGACCGACGGCAACGAGGCAAATCTTTCGTGGCTGAGTACAGCGGTTGATACGGAACCACACACCTGGGAGCGGCTGAACAGCCGGCTCTTTTCAGCTCTGACCGATTTTGACTCAACGCGTGCTGAACAGATCCTCGGTGAAGGGTTTGCCCTTTATCCTATGGAAGAGGTCTTTCTCAAACTGGTTCAGCCAGTGATGGTCGAGATCGGTGAGCAGTGGCACGCCGGGCGGATCAGCGTCACCGCAGAGCATTTTGCGACCCAATTTGTGCGCCGCAAGCTTTCGAGTCTCTTCAATACCTACAATATTACCGATGGGCGTGGCCTCGTCCTGCTTGCCTGTGCGCCGAGCGAGCAGCACGATCTTGGCGTTCTGATGCTCGCGGTCTTCCTCGTGCGTCACGGCTGGCAGGTGATCTATCTTGGCCCTGAAGTGCCCGTTCGTGATCTGATTGACACCGTGCGTCATTTGCAACCTGATATTGTTGCAGTTGCAGCCTCGACCACCGAGTCGGCGACCCAACTCCTCGAAGCGGGACGAGCCATTACGGCGCTTCCCCCGCCTACTCCTCACTTTGGCTATGGTGGGCGTGCCTTTAATCTGAATCCGATGCTGATCCAGCGTATGCCTGGCGCTTTCCTTGGTCGCGATGCCCAGGAAGCAGTTGATACAATTGCCGATCTGCTGAGTGCCAGTCGCTAAGCCTTCCTTGCACCAACATGTTGTGTTTGATCGAAAAAAGCCAGCGACGCTGGCTTTTTTGTGCCTGCAAAACCGTCATGTGTAGCGCCTGCGTTCCCCAAGAAGCTCAATGACGAAGGCGCGAAGGGTTAGCTCGCCTACGCGAAAACCTTTGCGCCTTTGCGCCTTTGCGTCAAAACAACCGACTTCTTTGCAAGGTATTAGACCTAGCCCAGGGCGGCACCCACCAACGGAAGCGGCAATTGTCCTACGCAAGGGCCAGAAGTGGGTTGCCTTCTGGCACTGATTCACGTATTATGAAAAGAGAACACTTTGTGATCTTTGTGTGTATCTCAAGTTTGAAGGAGAGCCGCGTGTCGCTGAACTCCGTGCCCTCACTGGCGCTTCACGCAACCGGTACGCGTCGAGCCCAACCTTTGCCTGCGGAGGAGCAGCTCGCGCTGTTGTTTCATCTGACTGATCTTGCTCCCCAGGTTGGCTCTGATGAATGGCCGCCCCATCCACCTGATGCAACGGCTGCAGCGTATCTCGAGTGTGAACGCATTATCCGCCAGCATTCCAAGAGTTTCTATTTTAGTTCGCAGTTTCTTGCCCCTGATGTGCGCAAGGCGGTACGTGCCCTCTATGCGTTCTGTCGTATGACCGATGATACGGTTGATATGGCAACGAGTGATCCGGCTCGTGCGCTCGCTGCCTGGGTGCAACAGGTGCGCGCACCACGCCCGGTTCCCGATAATCCGGTGCTTGTTGCCTGGTACGATACCCGTGTGCGGTATCAATTGGCCCCCCAGTTGGTTGATGAGTTGCTCGCCGGGGTGGCGATGGATTTGACCATCAATCGCTACGAGACGTTTGCTGACCTCTGGCTCTATTGCTATCGGGTGGCTTCGGTTGTTGGTCTGCTGGTGATGGGTATTACCGGCCACGCTCCTGGGGCTGAACCCTACGCGATTAAGCTTGGGGTCGCCCTCCAGATGACCAATATTCTGCGCGATGTCGGCGATGATGCACGCCGTGGCCGGGTTTATCTGCCCCAGGAAGATCTGGAACGCTTCGGTTTGACCGCCGATGATATCTTGGCCGGGGTCTATAATCGCCGCTTCCGCGATCTGATGCGCTTTGAAATTGACCGCGCCCATCGCCTCTATGAGGAGAGTTGGCCCGGTATTGCGCTCTTGCCCCCTGAGAGCCGTTTTGCTGTTGCTGCGGCGAGCCGGGTCTATCAGGGCATTCTTGATAAAATTGTCTTGAACCATTACGACGCTCATACCCGTCGGGCCTATTTGAAGCTCCACGAGAAGTTGGTGCGTATGCCCCGGATCTGGTGGGGTGTGAGGAGATTTAAGTAATTCTATGACGACGATGGTTGCCGTTAATCGTAGCAAGGCTCCCCAGGTCTGGCCACGGTGGCTCTTTGATACCTTTTTGTGGGTGCTCTTGCTTGGCCCAATTATCTCGCCGCTCTTCCGGGCGACCGGGTTGCCGCTGGTCAGCGATGCCGGGGTGCTCGCGCGCGATGTGCTCTCTATCTATGTCTGTCCAACCCCTGAGCGGTCGTATCTGCTCTTTGGGTTGCCGATGGCCGTCTGTGCGCGCTGTTGGGGGGCGACGATTGGTCTCTGGGGGGCACGCTTGCTCGTTGGCCGCTGGACCGCTGATGGTGCCCGGCCTCCAGCCGTGGTCGGCTGGTTCCTGGATCTGCCCTGGCAAGTCCGTCTGTTGCTCTGTACGCTCCCGTTTTTGCTCTGGCCCCTTGAAATTGTCGGCCATTATCAGGGCGTCTGGTTTGCCCCGATGTGGCTTCTGCTGCTCAATGGCATGCAGGCTGGGTTTGCGGCCGGTCTCTTCTTCTGCTCGATCTGGCCCGGGATGTGGACCCCCGCCCGCCATGGGTATGCTGCATAGTCTGGAAGGCTGCATCGTGCGTTTTTTGCTTCTATGCGGGTTGTGTCTGGTGCTCGTCGGGTGTTCTCTCCCGTCGATGCCGCTTGGACAACGCCCTGATCCGACGGTTGAGGCTATTCAGACCCAGGTTGCGTTGATGGCCGAGGAACAGTTGCTGCTGCTTGAGGCAACCCCGACCCCTCGCCCGCCATTACCTGTGCTGCCAACGCTTCCTCCAGTCTCGCCTCAGCCGACCCTTGGCGCTGAACTGACTGAACCATTGCTCAGTCAGGAGCGCTTGCTGGTTGAGTTGTTTCGTCGCGCTAATCCGGCTGTGGTGAGTATTGATGTGCTGGGCAGTAGTTTGCCTAGCGATCATCCGCCTATTCCTGGCTTGCCTGATGCCCGTTCCGGTCAGGGCTCTGGGTTTCTTTATGATGATCAGGGCCATATTGTGACCAATAATCACGTGGTTGCCCGGTCGTCACAGTTGCAGGTGCGCTTTTTTGATGGGACGACGGCGCTCGCTGAACTGGTGGGCACTGATCCTGATAGCGATCTCGCGGTGATCAGAGTTCGTCGTCTGCCTGAAGGCGTTGGCCCCCTCACGCTTGGCGAGTCACGTGTGGTTGAGGTTGGTCAGACAGCCGTCGCGATTGGTAGCCCCTTTGGTGAGCAAAATACCTTGACGGTTGGGGTGGTCAGCGGTCTTGGCCGTACGCTTCGTGGTCCAACTCGTTCGATTGGTACCTATAGCATTCCGAATATTATTCAGACCGATGCGTCGATCAATCCCGGTAATTCGGGTGGCCCACTGCTGAATATTCGGGGTGAAGTCATTGGGGTCAATACGGCGATTGCGGTCAGTCAGGGCAATAGCTCGTTTGAAGGGGTTGGCTATGCCGTGCCCGCTAGCACTGTGGCCAAGGTTGTGCCTGGCCTGATCAGTGAAGGCCGTTTTGACCATCCCTGGATGGGTATCGCAATGCTTTCACTTGATGCGCTGATGGCTGAACGGCTTGGTCTTGAGGTCGATCGTGGCGTGTTGATTACCGATGTGCGTTCGCCTAGCCCTGCGCAGCGGGCAGGCTTGCGGGCGGGTACCGGTGAACCGATTGAAGGCATGATGCCGCTCCAGGCCGGTGGCGATATTATTATCGCTATTGGTGGCCAGCCCGTTGCTGACAGCGATCAATTGCTTGGCTTGCTCGATCTCAATTACCGTGCCGGCGATACGGCGGTGCTGACGGTTGTCCGTGCCAATGGTACTACCGAAGAGGTTGAACTGTTGCTCGAAGCTCGTCCCTAAAGCCGCTCTTTGCACACAAAAACGCCAGCTTAGCTGGCGTTTTTGTGTTTCCAGGTCTCTAGGCTCAATACCACTCAAAGAAGTTCATGCCAAGCCGCGAAGGGTGAGCGCATCTCCGCTCAAAACGTTGCGCCTTTGCGCCTTTGCGTCAAAAAAACTGCTTCCGAGGAACGCGATGAGCGTTCCTTGGATGCGCATTAGCGTTGCAACACAAAGGTCGCCACACGCACTTGATTGCTGCGCAACCCTTGCCCCACAATGCTCCAGTTCCCCACAGGATCGCGAGTCTCGGTGAGGAAGCCGATCAGGATTGCGCCATCGCTGTTGGCCCGCGCCAGATAGGGCAGCGCACGGGTGGTGCCATTAGGCAAGTTTAACCAGAGCGCAATGTCTTCGCCGGGCTGATACCCATGCGCTTCAAAGCCTTGCACAGTGCCAGGTGATGTCGGATCGGGGAAGACCCGCGAATTCAGATTGACTGGTGGTGGACAGGTACTTGGGTCGCCTTCAGGGATCGGGCCAGTCGGCGGGGCGTTCGGTGGTAGGGGCTGGCGGAGTTGGCACGGTACCAGGAAGGTGCCGAGCGTGCTCAGGCGCACATTGCTCCCCACCAGTTCAAAGCGCCCGCGCTCGAAATACTGGACAACATAGTTGCCTCTGCCGTCAAGTTCCTGAACCAGTTCTTCACTGATGGGGAAGCCAAAAATTGGCAGCCCACCGCGGCGTTCCCAGAAGGTGCGGAAGGCCCCCCGTAGGGTGTGACCAGTCTCGGGAAAATAGCGCACACCAGGCTGATTGACCGGGGCGAGACGAGGGAAGCCCTGCCCAGTCGCCGCGAGATATTCGCGACCTACTAAGCCCAGGCTGACCACCGCCGTATTGTTGACCACATCGAGCTCGAAGCGTGCCCGCTCAAAAAACTGTGCTACCCGTCCGTCTCTATTCTGGATAAACTCTTCCGAAAGGGGATAGCCAAAAAGCTCAACCCCACCGTTCCGTTCCCAGAAGGAGCGAAACGCCCCGCCAAGATAATGTCCCGTTTGCGGAAAATAGATCCTGCTCTGAGCCTCAACGGGCGCGGCTGGCATGGTGCCAAAGAGCATCACTACTGCCAGGACGACCAGGAG
The DNA here is from genome assembly GCF_004762035.2 of Candidatus Chloroploca mongolica. GTDB lineage: Bacteria > Chloroflexota > Chloroflexia > Chloroflexales > Chloroflexaceae > Chloroploca > Chloroploca mongolica. The sequence continues at coordinate 116,125 of NZ_SIJK02000015.1, forward strand.
CCCTGCCCACCATCTGTGTCGCTGCCTCATGTCTTCTTCCTTACCATAGCGTAAAGCGAATTCTTGCCACTCTGGAGTAGTTCGGCCTTGTCTTTACCTGCTTTGTGCATGGCAAAATAACCGTTTTATCGTTTACACGCCTTCAGGCTCATCATACGCGATGGGATCTGTGCTGTCAAGGGTATGGGCGGCGTATATGCGCCGCCCATACCCTTGATCGCAAGGTGAACAGCGCCTGCGGTCTCCTCGCATCTCGCGCATGCCAAGCCGCGCAAGGATTAACGCCCCTGCGCGAAAAACTTTGCGCCTTGGCGCCAAAAGAACCGCCTTCTTTGCAAGGTAGTGGGCTTCGCAGGGCTGATGCAAAGTCAGAGTCAGCAGCGGCAACCGACACCATGTGAACAC
>NZ_SIJK02000160.1 GCF_004762035.2 Candidatus Chloroploca mongolica
TTACGCTATGATCTTGGTGACAACACCCGAGCCGACGGTGCGTCCACCCTCACGGATGGCAAAGCGCAAGCCTTCTTCAATGGCGACGGGCACGATCAATTCGACCCCCATCACCACGTTGTCGCCTGGCATCACCATCTCCATGCCCTCGGGCAACTGGATGCTGCCGGTCACGTCGGTCGTCCGCACATAGAACTGCGGCCGATAGCCGGGGAAGAACGGCGTATGCCGCCCACCCTCGTCTTTTTTCAAGACGTAGACCTGGGCCTCAAACTTCTTGTGCGGCTTGATCGACCCGGGCGCACAGAGCACCTGCCCGCGCTCGACATCGGTTCGCTCCACCCCGCGCAACAGGCAGCCCACGTTATCGCCAGCGATGCCCTCATCGAGCGTCTTCTGGAACATTTCAACGCCGGTCACCACCGTCTTGGTCGGGGCACCCTCTTCCATCCCCACGATCTCAATCGTCTCACCCACCTTGACCTTGCCCCGCTCAATGCGGCCCGTCACCACGGTACCGCGGCCCTTAATGCCGAAGACATCTTCGACGGGCATCAGGAACGGCTGGTCAACGGCCCGCATGGGCGTCGGGATATAGGCATCGACGGCCGCCATCAGGTCCAGAATGGGCTGATACTCCGGCGCATTGATATCCTTGCTGTCGCTCTCGAGCGCCACGCGGCCCGACCCGCGGACAATCGGAATATCGTCGCCGGGGAAATCAAACTTCGAAAGCAATTCGCGCAACTCCAACTCCACCAACTCGAGCAACTCGGGGTCGTCCATCATATCAACCTTATTCAGGAAGACGACCATCGCCGGCACCTGCACCTGGCGTGCCAGCAAGATGTGCTCGCGGGTCTGGGGCATCGGGCCATCGGGGGCCGAGACCACCAGGATGGCCCCGTCCATTTGCGCAGCCCCGGTAATCATATTCTTGATATAGTCGGCGTGGCCCGGGCAGTCGACGTGGGCATAGTGCCGATTATCGGTCTGATACTCCACGTGGCGAATCGCGATCGTAATGCCACGCGCGCGCTCTTCGGGCGCATTATCAATCTGGTCGTAATCAACAAACTGTGCGGCCCCACGCAGCGCCAGCACCTTGGTGATGGCGGCGGTCAGGGTCGTCTTGCCATGGTCTACGTGCCCAATCGTGCCGATGTTTACGTGCGGCTTCGTCCGCTCGAATTTCTGCTTCGCCAT
>NZ_SIJK02000161.1 GCF_004762035.2 Candidatus Chloroploca mongolica
TGCCATCCGTGATCACCACCTCCGCCAGGCCCACCCCGTCCACCGTCACCCGCCCGGTCACCGGGAAGGTGCGCAGGGTGGCCGCGAAGTCCTGATTTGCCAGCGCCTCCGTCACGGTGATTGCCATGGTCGCCGGGCTAAAGGTGTAGCCCGCCCGCGTCGGGGTCAAGACGTGCGTCCCATACGGCACGTCCGTGAGGGTGTACGCCCCCGTGCTGTCCGTCGTAGCATTGCGTGTGCCATCCGTGATCACCACCTCCGCCAGGCCCACCCCGTCCACCGTCACCCGCCCCGTCACCGGGAAGGTGCGCAGGGTGGCGGCAAAGTCTTGCCCATCGAGATCGCCAGTCACCGTGATCGTCCGGGTCGCCGGGGTAAAGGTGTAGCCTGCGAGCGTCGGCGTCACCACGTACGTCCCATAGGGCACGTCCGTGAGGGTGTAGCCCCCCGTCGCGGTCGTCGTCACGGTGCGCGTGCCGTCCGTGATCACCACCTCCGCCAGGCCCACCCCGTCCACCGTCACCCGCCCCGTCACCGGGAAGGTGCGCAGGGTGGCCGCGAAGTCCTGATTTGCCAGCGCTGCCGTCACCGTCACCGACCGGGTGGCCGGGCTAAAGGTGTACCCCGCGAGCGTCGGGGTCAGCACGTGCGTCCCATACGGCACGTCCGTGAGGGTGTACGCCCCCGTGCTGTCCGTCGTAGCATTGCGCGTGCCGTCCGTAATCACCACCTCCGCCAAGCCCACCCCGTCCACCGTCACCCGCCCGGTCACCGGGAAGGTGAGCAGGGTCGCCGTAAAGTCCTGACCCGCCAGGGCGTCCGTGACCATGATCGTCTGCGTCACCGGGGTGAAGGTATAGCCCGCGAGCGTCGGGGTCAGCACGTGCGTCCCATACGGCACGTCCGTGAGGGTGTACGCCCCCGTGCTGTCCGTCGTAGCATTGCGCGTGCCGTCCGTAATCACCACCTCCGCCAGGCCCACCCCGTCCACCGTCACCCGCCCCGTCACCGGGA
>NZ_SIJK02000016.1:0-26968 GCF_004762035.2 Candidatus Chloroploca mongolica
CGGAGGCGGGTCTCGGGTCTCGGGTCTCGGGTCTGGGAGATCAGGGAGCGGGTCTGGGAGATCAGGCGGCGGGTCTGGGGGATGCGGAGGCGGGTCTCGGGTCTCGGGTCTCGGGTCTGGGGGACGCGGAGGCGGGTCTCGGGTCTCGGGTCTCGGGTCTGGGAGATCAGGGAGCGGGTCTTGGGGAGCAGGGACCGAGGATCGGGGAGCAGGGTGCGGAGTGCGCGTTGCCGGAGGCAGAGCATGGGCTACTGGGAGAAAAAAACCAACTGCTGAGTTCAAACCTTACGCCCCCCGAGACCCCAGACCCGAGACCCCAGACCCTGAACCCCAGACCCCAGACCCCAGACCCCAGACCCCAGATCCTCACCCCCCCATCCCCTGCCGCGATCCGCGCCGAGCTCGAGCACTTGGTGCTGCGTGACCTGCTCGGCCCGGCTGGTGGGCCCGAGGAGGAGATCGCTGAGGGGAGTGTGCGTGACCGTTACCTGGTTGGGATGCTCGCGCCGCGTCAGCAGCAGATTGCGCCGGAAGAGCAAGATGATCTGAACCAGGGCGGTGAAGATGCCCCTGATGATGGGCCGATTGACCAGGGCGCGACCCAGGCCCCTACGATGTTTCCTTCGTCGTTTGGCATGACCTTCACCGTCGAGGGTGCCTGTGCCGCACTGACGATCACGGCTTCCTGGGGCCGCTATCATCGGGTGAAGAGTGCGTATGTAACGAGTGAGAAGACCGGGGCACCCCTGACCGTCTGGAAGCGTGAGCCGATGGGCGGACACGGGCATAACCTGGTGCTTCAGCCTGGCCCCATCGAGCCGTTTTCCCCTGACCCTGAGCAACCCGAGGTGCTTGTCCGTGGTATTTGTCGGAAGCCAGGCCGTGACTGGATTGTCACCCTCTTTCTGATCAATACCCAGGCCGAGCCGACGAGCCTGCGCGATAGCGCCTGGATCTTCCAACCTGAACTGCGGGTGACCGCTCTCGATCATGCCGCCGTCTTTCAGCAACGCGCAGTGCTCCAGACCGATGGCGACCCGGAGACGATGCGTGAGGAGATGACAATGGCGATGCTCTACCGCAACGAGGTTGAGTTCGCCGTCGGCCATGGCGTCAGCGTGCATGCCGATGTCGCTGCCACCACTCCGACCTGTGCACATCAACTCACCACGGTGGTGGTTCCGACGTATGAAGTGCCCAAGACCATTGCCCCGACCGAAGCAGAAGTGCCAGCCCTGGCGGGCCTGGTCGTTGACATGAAAGTGCTCGCCCAGACCGCAGACGGCGGATTTGGTCCATTGCTGCGCCCGCTGCTTGAGGCCTACCGCAGCTGGATTGACGAGCAGCAGGCGCGCATCGGCGACCCGGCGGCGCGCCTGGAGGGCTTCGAGGGGACGGCTGCCGAGGCGCTCGACCGCTGCCGTGCGGCCCTCACGCGGATCGAGGACGGCATTACGCTGCTCGATACCACGACCCAGGCCGCCGAGGCGTTCCGCTTCATGAACCGGGCGATGTGGCAGCAGCGCCTCCACACGCTCTACGCCGAGGCGGTGCGCCGACAGGGCGGAAGGGTTCAGGGGCCAGGGGCCAGGGTTCAGAGCCCTGATAGCGCGACCGAACCCCGAACCCTGAACCCTGAACCCTCGATAGACGCCCTTGACGTGCCGAAGGATCGCTCCTGGCGTCCCTTCCAGCTCGCCTTCATCCTGCTCAATCTTCCTGCGCTGACCGATCTCCACCATCCTGATCGCTCCGAAAGCCCAACCGCCCTCGCTGACCTGCTCTGGTTTCCGACCGGCGGTGGCAAGACCGAAGCGTACCTGGGGTTGACGGCGTATACGCTGGGCATCCGGCGACTCCAGGGTACGGTTGAGGGACGGAGCGGGATGGAGGGCGTCGCGGTGCTGATGCGCTATACCCTGCGCCTGCTTACCCTCCAACAGTTCCAACGCGCCGCTACCTTGATTTGTGCGTGCGAAATGATCCGTCGCGAGCATCCTGAGCGCTGGGGGAGCACTCCGTTTCGCATTGGTTTGTGGGTGGGCCAGCGTACTACGCCGAATACCAGCGAGCAGAGCAATGAGTCGCTCAAGCGGGATCATGGGCAAGGCAGCCGGGCCAGCAGTGTGGGCGGCAGTGGCTCGCCCGCGCAACTCACCAATTGTCCCTGGTGCGGAGCGAAGATCCAGCCTGAGAAGAACCACCTTCAGGTGAACAAGCTGACCCGGCGTACCATCGTCTATTGCGGCGATGCGCTCGGCGATTGCCCCTTCTCGCGCAGGCAGGCCGACGGCGAGGGTCTGCCCATCCTGGTGGTTGATGAAGATATTTATCGTCGGCTCCCGGCCCTGGTGATCGCCACGGTCGACAAGTTCGCTCAGTTACCCTGGAATGGGGCAACGGGCATGCTCTTCGGCCAGGTGGACGGCTATTGCCCCCGCCACGGCTTCCGCTCACCCGATCTCGACGATAAAGAGCGGCATCCCGCCCAGGGTGGGTTGCCTGCGGTGCAGGTGCGCAAACACAATCCATTGCGCCCGCCGGATTTGATCATTCAGGACGAATTGCACCTGATCAGTGGCCCCCTCGGCACGCTCGTCGGCCTCTATGAGACGGCGGTGGATCGGCTCGCCACATGGGAGGTTGGCGGCAAACGGGTGCGCCCCAAGGTGATCGCTTCGACTGCGACCATCCGTCGCGCCCCCGATCAGATCCACGCCCTCTTTTTGCGCCAGGTCGCGGTCTTCCCCCCACAGGGGCTTGAGGCCAGCGACAACTTCTTCGCCCGCCAACAGCAGGATGTGCGCAACGAACCAGGCCGCCGTTACCTGGGCATCTGTGCAATTGGCAAGCGCCAGAAGGCCGTGCTCATCCGGGTCTACACCGCCTTCATGGCTGCGGCCCAGATGCTCTATCAACAGTATGGCGTGCATGTCGATCCCTGGATGACCCTGGTCGGGTACTTCAACGCGATGCGCGAGCTCGGCGGCATGCGTCGCCTGGTCGAAGATGATGTGCGTTCGCGGCTACACCAGGCCGACAAGCGCGGCCTGGCCCGGCGACGTCCACCAACCCTGGAAGAACTGACCTCGCGCAAAGGGGCGACCGATATCCCGCGCATCCTTGACCTGTTGGAGGTACGCTTTGACCCGGCCGATGAGGCGCAGCGCAGTGCGGCACGCAAGCGCGGTGCCAAGGTTGATCGCCCAACCCCGCTCGATGTGCTGCTCGCCACCAATATGATCTCGGTCGGGGTGGACGTGAAGCGCCTGGGGTTGATGATCGTCTCGGGACAGCCCAAGACCACGGCGGAGTACATCCAGGCGACCAGCCGCGTGGGCCGCACCTATCCTGGCCTGGTCTGTACGATCTTCAACTGGGCGCGGCCCCGCGACCTCTCGCACTACGAGCAGTTCGAGCACTATCACGCGACCTTCTACCAGCAGGTCGAGGCCCTGTCCGTCACGCCCTTTGCGGCCCAGGCCCTACGGCGAGGCCTGGCCGCCCTGCTGGTGACGTTGGTGCGGCTGCTCGGCGACGAGTTCAACGCCAATGATCGGGCGGGGCGCCTGGTGGCGTCGCATCCCTACGCTATCGAGGCGATCCGTATTCTCGCCGAGCGTGCCGCGCTGATAACCGGGCGGCGCGAGCTTGGGGTCGAGGTCGAGCAGACCCTGCGCGCCCTGCTGGACAACTGGCGCGAGCAGGCCGGACGCACGGCCGGCGGGCGTGTGCTCGGCTACAAGCCGAAGAAGGATGGGCTGACCGTCGGGTTGCTCAAGCACACCGAGGCGGGGCGCTGGGAGGACTTCACCTGCCTCAACTCGCTCCGCGATGTGGAGCCTGGCGTCGGCCTGGTGTTGGGGGATGGGGATTGGGGGATGGGGGATGGGATGGCGGGGAATAGGGGATGGGGAATAGAGGATGGCGAACGGCCCTACACACCGTTCATGAGTGATCGGGATACTACAAAGGATAGGGAATGAGATGACGGGGGATAGGGGATGGAAGGAGGTGCTGAGGTGGGCGTACAGAACTACCGTGATCTACGAGTGTGGCAGGCGGGGATGGATCTGGTTGAGGCAATCTACCGCCTGAGTCAGGCGTTCCCAACCGACGAACGGTTCGGCCTGACCAGCCAGATCCGCCGCGCCGCCGTGTCAGTGCCCTCGAATATTGCCGAAGGCCACGCACGTGAGCACACGGCCGAGTACGTATACCACCTCTCCATCGCTCAGGGCTCCCTCGCCGAGGTGCAAACGCAAAGCGAGATTGCGCGCCGGCTTGGCTATCTCTCAGCGGAACAGGCAGAAGTGATCGAACAGCAGACGGTCACCCTCAGCAAACAGCTCTACGCGCTCCGCAACGCCCTCCAGAAGAAAGGCTAAGGCTGTGACGTGCTCATCCACCCCATCCCTCATCTCCCATCAGCAACTCTACGCGTTCCGCAACGCTCTCCAGAAGAAAGGCTAAGCTCGTGACCCGATCACCATCCCCCATCCCCTATCCCCCATCCCCTCGCTATCGCGTGGGCGAGGTGCGGCCGAGCCAACTCCTCCATACGTTCGGCGTGGGGGCGATCATCGACCTGCCGCATCTGTCGGTGATGGTGATGGGGCTGGACGACTGGTCGCCCGCCTACGCGACTGAGATCGGCGAAGAACGGCTGCTGCTGGCGGTGCAGGAGCAGTTGGGGCCTCAGGTCAAAAGCCTCCGCGTGCCGCCCATCCAGCCCGAGGGCAGCGACAACCCCTTCGATGGCTCCGCGCAGATCGGCGTGCCAGTGGCAACGTTTCCCCGCTGGATGCTCTGCCCGTACTGCCGGCTGCTGGCCCCGCGCGACTCGGATCTGTTTCAGCTCAAGAGCGACAACTTCCGGCCCGACCGGACGCGCTACGTTCATGCCAACTGCACAAAGCCTGGGGCTCCGCCCACGGTGCTTCCCGCCCGCTTTCTGGTCGCCTGCGAGAAGGGCCATCTCGACGATTTCCCCTGGCACTATTTCGTCCACCAGGGGCCAAGCTCCTGTACCGGGGCGCTCCGCTTGCTTGAACTCGGGGTTTCCGGCGAAGCGACTGATATTATCGTCAAATGTGATGCCTGTGGCGCACAACGCCGCATGTCCGACGCCTTCGGCGAGGAGGGCAAGCACGCCATGCCGGCCTGTCGCGGTCGCCATCCGCACCTGCGCGACTTTGCTGAGCATGGCTGCGATCAGCAGATGAAAGCCATCCTGCTTGGTGCCTCCAACAGTTGGTTCGGGCTCACCCTTACCGCCCTGGCGGTGCCAACCGCCGTCGATACCGTGGGCCAGTTGGTTGAGGCCCACTGGGTGATTCTAGAGAAGGTGAGCAGCCGCGAGGTGCTCCAGGCGTTCCGGGCCATTGGCCAACTCCAGGCGTTTGTGCAGATCAGTGATGACGCGCTCTGGGCCGAGATCGAGCGCAAACACGGTGGCGGGAGCAATGCCAGCGCCGAGCCCCGCAGCCTGAAGGCCCCAGAGTGGCAGGTCTTCACCAATCCTACCAGTGCCCCGCGCCTCCCCGATTTCCAGGTAACCGACGTAGCCCCGCCGCCCGCCTATCGTCACGTGCTCGAGCGCATTGTCCTGGTGGAGAAACTCCGCGAAGTTGCGGCCTGCATCGGGTTCACGCGCATCACCTCGCCCGGTGACTTCGCCGAGTCGGGGGAACTACCCGCGGATCATCGTGCCCCCCTGTCTCGCAAGCCACCGCTGTGGGTACCGGCGGTCGAAGTGCGCGGCGAGGGGATCTTCTTCCAGTTTGATGAGCAAGCCATCCAGACCTGGGAGCACCAGCCAGCCGTGCAGGCCTTCGAGCGCCAGGTATTCCAAGCGCATGTCAACTGGCGGCGAACCCGCCGCCTACCCGAGCCAATGGCAGGCTTTCCGGGGGTGCGGCTGCTGCTGCTGCACTCCTTTGCGCACGCCATGATCCGCCAACTCGCCCTGGAATGCGGCTACACGGTCGCAAGCCTCCGCGAGCGGATCTACGCGCTGCCCCCAACCGAAGATGAGGGGCCCATGGCGGGCGTGCTGCTCTATACGGCGGCCCCAGACAGCGAAGGCACCTTGGGCGGACTGGTCAGCCTGGGTGCTCCCCACATCCTGGGACGCCACATCACCGGGGCACTCGACGCGATGCGGCTCTGCGCCTCTGACCCACTTTGCGCAGAACACACCCCGCTGACCGGGCCGCAGACGCTGCATGGAGCCGCCTGCCACGCCTGCCTGTTTGTCCCCGAGACCTCGTGTGAGCGTGGCAACCGCTACCTGGATCGGTCGCTGCTCGTGCCGACGGTCGAACGGAGCGATCTGAGTTTCTTTGGAGGGAGCGTATGACCCTGCCGACGAGCACGCTCTTCGAAGCGATAGCAACGCTGCTCGAGGGGCTCCCCGAGGGAGCCATCAGCCCACTGGCTGAGGCGATCGCGCCCATCCCTGCCGGTTCATGGCCGGCGCTGCACACGACCGCGACCCAGGTGCTGGCCGCACCGCACTATCGCGAGCAGGTTGGGGCGTTTATCACCACCTGGCAGACGCAGGCTCCGACGGTGCCGCCAGCCAGTGTTGCCCTGGCGCTCCAGGCGGCCGGGACGGCGGTGAGTCGGCAGCGCCGCGTCCAGACCGTCGAGGTCGTGTGGACGGGGCCGGCGAGCGGGCAACCGCTGCGACGCACTGCCCAGGTACTGCAAGGACTGATCGACGAAGCGCAGCAGGATCTGCTCATCATCGCCTTTGCGGTCTACGACATCCCCGAAATTGGGATCGCCCTCCGTCGGGCGGCCCAGCGGGGGATCGTGCTCCGCCTCATCATCGAGTCACCGCACGCCAGGGCCGGCAACATCGCCTATGACAGCCTGGTCGCGCTGGGGCCACAGGTCGCGGCGCACGCAACGATCTACCAGTGGCCGCTCGCCCAGCGGCCACGCGACAACGACGGACGGCATGGCTCCCTGCATGTCAAATGTGCTATCGCCGACGGGCAGACCATGCTCATCTCCAGCGCCAACCTAACCCGCTACGCACTGAGCCTCAACATGGAACTGGGTCTGTTGCTACGTGGCGGGCGCCACCCACACGACGTCCAGGCCCATATCGAAGCACTGATTGCACGAGGAATCTTAACGCAGATCGAAGCGATGGTATAAAAACGCATGCACATTCGCAAGTCGAACCACAGACCCTTGGCCAGGTGATGCGCCCCCTACCTTGCAACGAAGGTTGACCCATATTGACGCAAAGGCGCAACGCTGCGCATCCAGATCCGTGTTGACGCAAAGGCGCAAAGGCGCAGAGGTATTACATATCTTTGCGCCTTTGCGTCAAACAACCGGCCTTTTTTGCAGCCTGCTTCTCGGGGTGAACTCTGCGACGAGGCCTCATCGTGAAGCTTTCGCAACTCTTCACAGAAAGGCAAGAGTTGTTGGGCATGATCTGGTACTGATGAAGACAAAGGATCACGCGAGGCGTTACCGCTCCCTCACGGATCGAGCGCCTCGGGTTTCCCGATGGGACGGTCGCCACGACGGAGATCTTGCCTTCGCAGGAATTTGATGGGCACAGAGCTTTATATGAGTATGACCATCCAGCGCACCAGCAAGGGCCTGATTCGGTGGTGCGCACGGCCACGTCCAGCCCGCCCGGCAGCATAGCGTCACGCTTACGTCTGAACAGGAGCTTGCACCATGTCTTCCCTCACAACTGTCCATCCGTCCTCGGCGCGCCTGACGCCTGGCATACTCCGGTTCGCCCTCATTGTTGCTGTGCTGCTTGGCATCCTCGGCGCGCCGCTGTCGATGGTCAGTGGCACCCTGATTGCCGCCCCAGCCACGCAGTCCAACGTGCGTGTGCAGGCGGTGAGTCTCGGGTGGAGCCATGCGTGCGTGCTGTTGAGTACCGGTGAGGTGCGCTGCTGGGGCCGCAATGAGAACGGTCAGATTAATGTGCCCGCCGACCTCGGCCCCGTCAGCCAGATCAGCGCGGGGTTCAGCCATACCTGCGCGGTAACCACTGCCGGTGCGGTGCAGTGCTGGGGCAGCAACGACTATGGCGAGACCAAGGTGCCCGCCGACCTCGGCCCGATCAATCACGTCAGTGCAGGTGCGAAGATCACCTGCACGGTGAATAACGCTGGCACGATGCGGTGCTGGGGGATGCCGTTGAGCGGTCAGATCAAGGTTCCCACCGATCTCGGTTCGGTCAACCAGATCAGTTCGAGCATCGGCATTCCTGGGACTGGTACCACGTGTGCGCTCACATCGGCTGGCACCGTCCGCTGCTGGGGCAACATGCCGGGGCTTGATGAGCAGGGGGGCATGCCTCGTGATCTTGGCCCACGCAAGCAGGTGAGCGTTGGAGGGCAGCATGCGTGTGGGCTGGACGCGCAGGGATCGCTGCGCTGCTGGGGGGGCGACGGAACGACACCCGCCGACCTCGGCCCCGTCAGCCAGGTCAGCGCCGGGTTCAACCATACCTGTGCGGTGACCACGGCGGGGACAGTGCGCTGCTGGGGTGGCGACGCGAGCGATGCGATCCGTGTACCCGCCGACCTCGGCCCAGTCAGCCAGGTCAGCGCTGGGAATAACTATACCTGTGCCGTGACAACAGCCGGCGGCCTGCGCTGCTGGGGCGACCCTCTAGAAGGCCAGCCCGAAGATCTGACGGGCAATGGCGTGACCACGGGCGATGGCACAGGCGATGGCACAGGCAATACCACGCCCATGCCCATTCCGTCAATTGGACAAGTTGCCGGCCTGGTCTACAGCGCGGGTGGGCAACAGTACCTGGTTGACCTGAACAACACGAGCAGTGCGACGATGGGGACAGCACCGCCAGTTGGCAGCATCATTGGGCCAGACAACACGCTCCTTTGGATCGAAGTGTCTGACTCATGGAGGCCAGTTGATTTCAATGATCGCCAACCCTTTCAGATTCTTCGAGCAAACCGAGACGGCAGTGATCGTCAGGTGATCCTAGAAAGCAGTGCTTTTTATCAGCAATTTCCTACAACAATTTCGCTAACCTTCTCTCATTTCGGTAGCAGTTTCCTCCCAAAACTCGTTTTGAGCGCCGATGCCACACAAGTCTTCTTTGTCGCTTGTAATCCGTTGATGGGTGAGGCTGCCGTATGCGCCTTTTACCAGCTTGATCTGGCTTCGCGTACCGTCAGCCTGATGCAGGGCCAGAGCTTTGGTGTATATCCAGGCTGGGTCCACCCTGATGGTCAGCGCGCTATCTATACGTGGGATTTAGCTTGCAGCGGATCATTGGAGCGTACCAACAGGGAGTCAACGTCGCTCTCCGGCACCCCGATCAGCGCTATCTGGTTAGCCGATCAGCGCTTTATCTACAGCCGCTATATCTGTAAGGGTATCTGGGGCTCGGAACCGGTGTCACCGCAGTATGATATTGTCCTCGCCAACGCAGACGGCAGCGACAACCGCGTGCTCGTGGCAGGCAAAGTCGCGAGCGCAATGGTGCTCGCGCCTGACCAGCAGACCCTGGCCTTCATCACCAGCGACCCAGGCCAACTCCAGTCTGGTGAGGTAGCGCTCTGGGTCGTCAATCTAGACGGCAGCGGGCTACGAAAGGTGATCGACCTGCCAAAGCATGCGACCGACCTGCGCTGGACAAGGTCGGCAACAGAAAGCACCGCGCAAACATCCCCACGCCCATCACCCGTCTCCACTCTCCCCACCGTGCCCACCACCGGCGAGATTGCCTACGTGCAGGACGGCAACATCTACTTGCTCAATCTTGCCAGCCGCAAGACCACGCCGCTTGTGACCGATGGGACAGTTGGCTTACCAGGCGATTGGCGTGGTGGCATTCAACTGACATGGTCACCAGATGGACGGCGACTGGCCTATGCCTCAAACCGCGCCGGGAACTACGACATCTACGTCTTAGACGTGGCGAGCGGCAGTACAGAGCAGTTCTCCTCGAATCGGCAGGACGAGTACCTGCCATCATTTGCGCCCGACGGGGTGCTCTTCTTTGTGCGGATTACAAAAGCACATGAACACAATCAGATCGTGGGTGAATGGGACGTGATTCGTGCCATAAAGCCCGGTCAAGAGTCTGTCGTAGCCGCTAATAGCTATGTGCTCGATAAGATCGAAGTGCTGGCTGACGATCATGTAATGATGATTTCCAGCGCTGATATGGGCTGGGGTCAGTTAGCAACGGGGAAGGCCGAGGTTGTCTGGAATAACGGCAACTATCATTGTTCGTGGCCAGGAGGTGTCCAGAGTACGTTTGATGCCTCATGGTCACCTGATGGCACAACGCTGGCCGTCATCGCGGCTGACTGCCCTCAAGGAGATTCGTCAGGCAACTGGCGCAGTGCGCTTTTACTCGTTGATGCAGCGAATCCCAATGCAGAACCCCGGCGGATTTTGGGCGATGGGTATTCGAGTTCAGCGATTGACTGGGCACCAGACAACGCCTGGTTGGTCTCTGCCGGGAGCATCAGCGGTGGGACGGGTGGACTCTGGCTGATCAGCGCTGCGGGCGGCGTGCCGCAGCGCATCTCCGAATTGGGCGATGACCCGGCGTGGCGACCTGACGTGAGTGCCGATCAGGCGCAAGCGACTGTCGCAGCAACGATGGTTTCGTCTGCCGAAGCAAATAACAGTGGGAGCGTTGATCTCGGTGTAGCACCGACGATAGTGGCCGGCAGCGCGGTGGCGAGTGATAGCGAGCCGCCGACGGTGAAGATCTTCGTCGTCCCGCAGGGCGATCGCTGGCTGGTGACGATCACCGCCGAGGATGGTGGCTCTGGTGTGAAGCAGGTGCTCTACTCGACCGATGGGCAGCGCTACCAGTTCTACCAGGGACCGTTTGCGGTTAACGCGGACGAGGTGACGATGCTCTACGCCTTTGCCGACGACGATGTGGCGAACCGCTCGAGCGTGGTGACCTACACCGTGACGCGCAGCAATCCCCAGAGCCTCGCAGGCTACGTCGTCGGCATAACCCTGTCCCTGGTGATCCTTCTCGGAGGGGCATTTGTCGCCGTGTACCCCCGCATCAGCCCCACCCAACGTCTCTGGGCGCAGCTTGTGGCACTCGCGGGCGGGGCCTTGCTGCTCGTTCAGTTCGCGCTGTTGTTCATATTTGCCTTTGTTGGGCGATTGGATGGTGTTAGCATGCCGCCACAGCCAGCGCCGTCCCTGGTAGAAGTCACACCATCCACGCTTGCAGCCATAGCTTTGCCGACCACTGTACCAGAGCCTACCCCTGAGCGTGTACCCACATCAACGCTCATCGCTGTGCTTGAGGCTACAGCGCACAGCGATGCTGGGCCTACGGCAGCACCATCAGCTACACTGGCAGCCGTATTACCAACGGCCCTATCCGTCACGACGACCCCGCTCCCAGCCGAGGCCACTCCGGCAACGACCGAAATGCCTTCGCCCACCACAACTGCAAGATCTTGCGCCATCGATCTCGTCGGAGGCTTTGGCATGATCTGGCGCAGCAACCCTGAAATTCAGCAGCGCATCGGCTGTCCAACTCAGCCAGAGCGCGGTGGTCAGATTGCCGAGCAGCCGTATGAGCGCGGCAGTATGTTCTACTATGATCCGTTGCGCCTGATCTATGCGCTAGCCGGTAGCGAGCGCGGTACATGGCGCATGTATGAGCAGGATCGTCTGATGAATGAACCCACTCCGACACCAGCCGAACCGCCCCCCGGTCTGATCGCCCCGATTCGTGGCTTTGGACTGGTCTGGGGAACGCAGGAGTGGGTACGCACCACCCTGGGTTGGGGAACGCGCTACGAAGATGGGCCTTTTGACGGTGCATTTCAATCGTTTGAGCAAGGAACGATGCTCTTTAGCCCCGTTGGTCTCGGGCGCGGCAAAATGCTCTATGTCCTCTATGACGACGGAACGTTCGAGCGTTACGACGACCCGAATCGCTGAACTTTGCATCTGTCCGTGTTCCGGCAGGGTTGAGAGACAAGCCCTACAAGCCACGGTATCTACGTGGCCTGACTCAGCCGGCGAAGGCCGGCTTCGTACGCGAGAGCCGAGGCGTTGACGCCAACGGTATGGGCGGATGGGGCTAATCCGTCAGGCATGGTGGGGCGCGTGAAGAGAAGATGCAATCGCCCTGGATGACGAGGGCGTTCGTCTTGAAAGAGCGCTTCATGTGACGCATAATAGGAGAGTGAAAGCATCTGTGCTTTCGCATGTATTTCTTGTGAAAGCTTCTTCAATGAACGACCCGAATCGCGCCGCCCAGTTCCATCAGGCTTTGCTTACGACCTATCAGGAAGCGCTCAAGATCGGCTACCGTCCGACGCGCTTCTTGCAATTGCTCAATGAACGTGGTGGGGTCGAGACGGCGCGACTGATCCTGAACCAGCTGATCAGCCTGATGGTCAGCGCTTAGAACAACTCCGGGGCTTCAGCCCGCCGCTCACGTTTGAGCGCGATCGCTATGGCATCATCTGTATCCTGGCCAGCAGCACCGACTATGCAGCCTTTCAGGAGGCCATGAAGGTGATCGTTGCGCCAGCAATGCATCCACACGACCGACCCACCACTGCTGCCGGTGCGCCGAGGGGAACTCACATGACAATTGCTGATGCTGCGTTCACGATCCTGTCACGCGCTGGTGGCGGCCCCCTCCACCTCAGTGACCTTCTTGCGCGCATTCAGATGGAGGGACTGGCCGAGTTGCGCGGTCAGACACCGCAGCTCTCGCTTGCCAGCATTTTGCTGCGCGATGAGCGCTTCCACAACCGGGGGCGGAATAGCTGGATGCTCGCAGCAGCCGCCACCGCAGCCGACGCGGCGGATGACCTGGAACTTCCCGCCGTGCTGCCTGAGCCACCGACGCGTTCGCCAAAGATCTATGCCGAGGAGACGGCACGCTGCTGGCGGATCCATTTTCCGCGCGAGCTCTGGGAGAACGCCCGACGTCATGGGGTGATCGCGATTGGGTGGCCGCTCGATGCACAGAATCAGAGTGTCAAGCGCTTTCACCAGATTCGTGCAGGCGACCGCGTGGTCGCCTACGTCCAGGGTGGGGTGATCGGTGGGATCGGGGTGGTCACCAGTCCCTTTGATCCCGAACGGCCACGGGCAGATTGTGCGGCGACGACGCTCGGCGATGAGTTTACCCAATACCTGCGCGTAGCGTGGGCCGATGCCCCTGCCGAGCCGCAGAATCTGCTCGAAGCTTTGCGCCATGCCAACTATACTCATCTCTATAACCGGATCAAGAACCCGCATACGGTTATGCCGCTGAGCCGCGACGACTACCACACGCTGCTCAGCTTGCTCCAGGTGGATGACGCGGGTGAACCGCGCAGCGCCAGTCGACTGCCGACCGGCTGGGAGCAATTGGCTCCGTATCTCAGCCTGGCCCGCGGGATGGGCGACACAGAGTTGACCGCCGAGCAACTGTTGGCACGGGCGCAGGCGAGTGATCCGCCGCTGAGCGCGGCACTCGATGCCGACGACCTAGTGGCTGAGTTGCTCCAGTTGCGACTGATCATGAGTGCCGGACCAAAGAACTACCGGAGCCGCCCCTATGTAAACGGCGACGAAACGGCTCTGCTGCGGCTCTGTGCGCTGGCATTGCTTGCCCCGGTGGAGGGTGCAGTAGAGCAGTATCTCCTTCCAGCGCAGGCGATCTTGCCACGCCTGGCGGCAACAGAGACCCCCCAACCAGTCGAGCACTTCGCCCCCGAACTCGGTGAGGCCGATGCAATCAGACTCGTCGGTTGGTACGCCGAGGCAGGCCTGGTCACCGTCGACGGTGACGCGTGGTTGCCGAGTCTCCCTGACCTGACTCTCGCGGAAGCGACTGATCCAGCGAGTCTGGCCTACGCACACTTATTCACGACCCTGCAAGACGAGCGTAGCGGTACGTTCAGCAGCGACCTCGCTCACCTGGCTACCGACGCAGCCTTACCGCCAGTCGAAGCCTTTGAAGAGCGTATGGACGAACTGGGGCAGGAACTTCTCTTTGATCATGCCGTAATCCGTCGCATATACCGCTCGCTGCTGGCAGGACGCCACGTGGTATTGAGCGGGCCGCCAGGCACAGGCAAGACGGAACTAGCCCGGCGGCTCCCTAGCTTGCTCTGGCGCGAAGCCCCCATCACCTTCCAGCGACTCACCTTTAGCCCAGATCTACCGCCGCTCGAACAGGTCACCGAGCAGCGACATGGCTATGCAGCCCTCGTCGTTACTGCGACCGAAGACTGGGGCGTACGTGATGTCGTTGGCGGCATTGGCCCCCGTCTCGACAGCACGAGCGGTGCCCTGAGCTATACCATTGAACATGGGGTTCTGACGCGGGTGCTCCTCCAGCACTATCAGGACACCGAGCGTGGACGACGCCTGCCTCCACCGGCAAGCGGCTTTCTCCGCCGTGATCGTCATCACGAAGGCCGACGCTACCGAGGGATCTGGCTTGTGATCGATGAGTTTACCCGTGCCCCGATTGACGCCGCCTTCGGCAGCCTGCTCACGACCTTGAGCGGGGGACAACAGGCGACACTGGCGGTGCCGACGCGTGAGGGTGAGTTGCGCGAGGTTCCGCTCCCACGTGACTTTCGCATCATCGGCACCCTCAACAGCTTCGACCGCCACTTCCTCAACCAGATCTCAGAGGCAATGAAGCGCCGCTTCGATTTCATCGACGTGCTGCCACCATCGCCGGCCGATGCGATCTTCGAACAGGGTATCGCGTTAAAGGAGGCGCTTCGCCGAATGCGGGACGATGGCTTCGCCGCGATTGAACAGCACGATGCGGCGGGGGGCTTTCGCTGGCCGGGGGTGCTTCGCGTCGAGCCAATTACCGACGCGCACAAACCGCGGCGTTACCAATGGCAGGCTGAAACACCCGAGGTCGCGACTGTCCTGGAGTCGTTCTGGCGCATCTTTAGCGCTATCCGGGTCTTCCGCCAACTCGGCACAGCCCAGGTGGTTGCCGTCTATCTGAATGTGTTGACCGGGGTGCGGGTAGGCATGCCTTGGGACGAAGCGCTGGATACGGCCTTAGCCGACGGCCTGGCTGACCAGTTGCAGGTACTCAGCCGAGACGAGCAGCGCACGCTCGACGCCCTTCTTGAGCACGCCGGTCAGCCAGGAGAGTTTGCGGCGGCAGTGCAAGCGATTGTGCGCGAGTTACCACCCGGGCGACGTGCTGGCTACCTGTACGCATTGCGTGAGCGTGACACGGCCATCCACGGCACGAGCGACCTTGCCGTACGCGAAGAGACTCTGCTGAGCGCTGCGCAGCTTGGGCGGGTCTTCCTCAGCGATGTTGCCCTTGCCTTGCCGCCATCAGGCGCATTTCGACGGCGCTTACGCGACTTGATCGGCGAGCGAGGTTTATAGGAAAGACTATACGGATGAAACAGTTCTGTCTCCAAGCTCCGGCAGAAGAACAGCGCGGACGGGGCAAACTATGAGCGACGAGGCGCGTGCTGAGATGGCCCACGCTGCATCCTTCACCATTCATCCTTCATCCGTGGAACGTGAAGCGTTCCTCTGGCTCCAGGGGCGAATGGTTGAGTTGCTCTTACGCCACGACGTGCGGCGACTGGGCAGCAGTTTTGCGCCACGCCTGGGAAGCCTGTTTGACGATGAGCACTACACGGTCTTGCACCCGTACCGCGAACTCGCCGTGCTGATCTATCTGCGTGATGAACTGCTTGCGTCCATCCTGCCACGCATCAAGCGTCGGCTGAGTTTCCTGGCTCCACGCGAGGGACTGATCGAGGAACTGCCGCCGCGAGGGCGCATCGACTGGGCACATACGCTTGCTGCGGGTCTACGTGATCGCCCTGGTGAGCCGCCTCTGCACGTGCATACCCGCCAGCGTCGGCGTCATTTTGCAACCCCCGAGAATCTCTTGACAGTGGTGACTCTGCTGGAATATCGTGCTGCAATCCAGGTGCGCCTGGATGCCGAACGAGAGGTAGCTGGCGCTATGGCGTTGCGCCATCCCCTGCACGAGATGCTTGAACAGGTGACCCGTGAACTGGCCTTCCCACAGTTTGTCGGTCTGGTGCGTGAGGCTGAAGCCATCGCCAACGGTGATGCCGAACAGCGGCCTATCGATCTAGAGCGAGCGGTCGAAGCACACCTTGTGCCTGGTCACAACAGCGCTTACGATGATCTCCTGGCCTGGCGGCGTAACCTCAGAGGCTTGCGCCTCCTTGAGCGCAACCTATCCGCCAACGCTCCCCCCATGCTTGGTGCGGATCCGGCCCGTGACAATTACCTCTATCAGATCTGGCTCTTCTACGAACTCGCCGAACTGCTGGAAAGACGGGGCGTGCGAGAAATCTGGCATGTAGGGACGATGCGACTGCGCTTCCACTGGGGTGAGGGTGACGACAGACGGGTCTACTGGCTCCAGCACGACCGCGCTATTCCCCATCACTGGCATCAGGCTCCAGGCGTCAGGCCCGATCTCTACCTAGAGCGCGACGGGCGGGCCGAGGTGAGGCAGCAGGGCAGCCTGATCTGGCGTGAGCCAGGGTATGTGCTCGATGCGAAGTACTACAAGCCTCGCGATAGTGTCCGTGCGCCGTCGGGAACGATCAAACGCATGATCGCCGACCTGCAGCTGACCGGTGAACGGCGCGGGGCCTTGCTCTTTGCCTTCCAGAGCGCTGAACGCCCGGCTGACCTGGAGGACAGCGACCTTCTTGAACAACTCAGTGCGACCGCAGCAGTCGGCCCGCTCTACCGGGTATGGCCTGAACCGGCAGCAGCGCAGAGCACACGTCCGGATGCAGCGATCACGATCTGGCGAGCATGCCCGCAGATCGGCGGATTGGCCGCAACGCACGCCACCCTGGTGGCAGTGCTTGACGAAGCGCACCAGGCGTTGCGTGCGCAAGTACCGGTAGCCTGCCACGGCGTTTTCCTCGACCCGCTGAGCCTAAGCGAGCGCGGGGCAATGCTGGGGCGCGACGGGACTGCATTCGCGCCAGAAGACCTGCTGGTCTGCCCGAAGCCACATATCGGCCCCTGGCGCGTTGATCTGGTCAGTCGTAGCCATCACTGCTGCCGCGACGAGCAACTGTGCCATATCATCGGCCAGGTCGGGGCGACACCGCCCGTGCGCCCACCACGTACCGCCCACGAATTGCTGAGCGAACTGGATCGTCTCTTTGCGGTAGGCGCGTTGGAAACGCTTGATGAAACCGCCATTGAGTATGCCGTCAGTCGCATCGAAGGACTGACCCGCCGCTTCGCCGAAATCACCGGTGCCTTGCATGATCTAGGGCGCTACGAAGCCAAACTCGGCGACATTGGGTTGGATCGCACCCTCCCCCTGATCGGCCCCACCGAACGCGCATCGCTCGCGCTGGCGATCTACCTGCGCGACCAACTCGACGACGTGCAGGCCAACGACTACTCAGCCTCCATCATCCACGTCGCCCGCGTGCTCGAGCGCGAGTTGCAGCGGCGCCTCCTCTCCATCCCTGGCATCACAGGGGCCGACTTTCCATATGGCAAACCAACGCTCGGCGCATTAGGTGGCGTCTACCGCAAGCACCCAGCGTTGTGGGCACGCATTGCCGCGCACCTGGCGCAGGTCTGGGTGGGCCAGGTTGACCCTGAAGATACTGCATTTGTGGTCAACATCGCACAACTGATCCCCGAAATCGACATCCTGGTACGGGCGCGCAATCAGGCCGCCCATACCACGCCCATCGCCCGCAACCGTTTCCGTGAACTGCTGCGCACGCTCTGCGCGGGCGGGCCATTGCGGGTAGGGGCGTTGAATGTACTGCTGCTGGCCTGGCCTCTGCCGGTAGTAGAAGCGGGATAAAGAAGCGCAAAATATGATCGCGACCCTGTTGCGCTACCCTTGGAACAAGACGATGCGCACGCGAACCAGTCGTCAGTTGGAGGTTGAACAGCAACGAGCGAAACTTGCCCAACTCCATCCACTTTGACGCAAAGATGCAAAGACGCAACGCAGCCCATACCGATCCGTATTGACGCAAAGACGCAACGCTGCCCATACCGATCCGTATTGACGCAAAGGCGCAGAGGCGCAAAGATAGATAAAACCTTTGCGCCTTTGCGTCAAAACAACCAGTCTTTTTTACAGCGCTCCCCTGTAGCGATCCCGATGGTGTTGGCGAAAACAGAGCCATCAATGCGTATGTGTGACACTCGTTGTCACATGGTCGTGCCATACTCAGAAGAGGAGCAATCTGAGGTCTTATCACTTTACGCACCAGGGTGGCAGCAACTTCGCCGTGTTCCTGCACTGTGATACGGACGATGATCTGCTCGTCAATGCCATTGGCACCGTTGACAGCGAGCACATGGTCGTCTTTGGACCGGCTTCGCGGTGTTTTTGGGACATCACAGCCGATGGAGCCTGGACGATCACGCCGCGATGAGGCGGGCGACCTGGCGAGCCTGCGCTTGCGGCAGACGCCGCTCACCGCAGCGGGCAGACGCGTTCGGCCTATGACGGGGGCGGATCAGGTTCGTGTGACACGATCCCGCCGAACGTCCGCCCGCCGCGCCAGCCATGCCGCGCTGTGGCTCAAATCGGCAACGAAGCCCATGCCTGCCAGCGCAAGCCGCGGGCTCGCGGGAGATGATGGAATCTAGAGCCCGGGCGCAGGTTCGATGATCAGCCCTGATCGTCCCCAACACCCCGACCGCACCGCAGGCCACGCGAACGAAGAGGGCGCGCTTGCGCATCCCCAATGATCACAGGTACGCCGAACGGCCCTGCTCGTCCATCGACGCCCAGGGCCACACCAGCACGGAGCCACCAGGCTGATCCTCGCCCCCGATCTCCAGACACAGGGTCGTCGCGCCGCCCTGCGCCGCTCGACGATCCGACCACGCGCCCGTGCGCCTGCGGCTCTTCCCCGTAGCGGTGAGGGCGCACGGGTGTGCGATCCAGGGGCGGGTGGGGTGGTAGAATAAGTCGTGAGAAGGGGAGTTCTCACAACTTATTGCCCACGGAGGCCCCCCATGACCGACCTGGCCCCGCCCACCCCGCCAACTGACCCGGAACCGCCTCGCGACGGCGACCTGAGCACCCATGACCCGGACAGCGCTCGCCCGAACGCCGCCACCCTCTATCTTGCCAGCCTCGGCCCTGGCTCGCGCCGCACCATGCGCGAAGCCTTGAACACCGTGGCCGCCTTGCTCGGCGTGGCCGAGGTGCGCACCACCGACGGCCAGGACGTGCGCTGCCTCCATACCCCCTGGGGGGCCGTGCGCTACGCCCACACCATCGCCATGCGCGCCACCCTCGTCGAACGCTACGCCCCGGCCACGGCGAACAAGATCCTCGCTGCCCTGCGCCGGGTCTTGCAAGAAGTCTTCCGGCTGGGCGAGCTCCCCGCCGAGGAGTATCAACGGGCCGTGCTGGTGCCGACCGTCAAAGGCCACCGCGAACCCACCGGGCGCGTGATCACCCCCAGCGAGGTACGGGCGTTGCTGCGGGCCTGCGCGGATGATCCCTCCCCGCTCGGTCGCCGCGATGCGGCCGTGCTCGCGCTGATCCGGGGCACCGGCCTGCGACGCGCCGAAGTGGCCGCGCTGAATCAGGAGGCCTATCACCGCGAGACCGGCGAACTGCTGGTGCGCGGCGGCAAAGGCAACAAAGATCGCCGGGTCTGGGCACCCTCCGGCACCCGCGCCGCACTGGAGGTCTGGCTCGGGGTGCGCGGCACCCAGCCAGGGGCCATGTTCGTCCGCGCCTACAAAGGGGGCCGCTTCAGCACCCAGCGGATCACCGCCGAAGCGGTGGCCCTGATCCTGACCAACCGAGCCCAGGAAGCTGGCATCCCCGCCTGTACCCCGCATGATATGCGCCGCACCTATATCTCCGAACTGCTCGATGCCGGGATTGACCTGGCGACGGTGCAACAACTGGTCGGGCACGCGCAAGTGACGACCACGGCCAGCTACGACCGGCGGGGCGAAGCGGCCAAACGCAAAGCGGTTGAGTTTGTCGAAGTGCCCTTCTTTGCGCCGGCGGAATGAGCGTGCGCGTGGCCGTGGCGCGAGCGCACGCATGCGAGATCGAGGGCGCATATGTGGTCACACGCGGGAGTAGCGGCGCGTCGGGGCGGGCGGGCGGACTCAGTTCCGCTGCCAGGCCCGCCGCTAGCGACACCGCGTGCAGAGGCCGTCCGCGCCCTGGCGCTCCGCTGCCGTCAGCATGGGGGAACCCCAGGATCCACCTCTGCTATAGCATGGTCGTGATGCGAACGCCGCGCCACCAGTGCGGCCCTGCGTTGCGGCCGCCGGGAACTCCGATTATTTCGGCTCTGCTGATGGCGCGGGCGAAGTACTTGGGCCAGCGTTACTAGGAACCGCGCCGAATAAGCGGTAGGAAGACATGCCAATCGCTTGTAGCCTCCAATGTGGCAAGGCCACGATCAAAGCCAAAGTAACCAACGTTCGGCCCCGTAGCCTGTTCAATGACGACCGTCCGTAGCTCGAGCGGAGTTGAGAGTGCATCACTGAGCGTACCGGGTGCAAAGCGGATGTGGATCAAGCCTTCACCATCGATCCGTTGCTGACCGGGCTCGCTTGTCGCCACTAACTGACCATCGGGTGTATAGAGCCCTCCTTGCCAGCTATAGGTGTCTGCAACGTCGACTTGCACCGTGGCGCTGAAGCTGAGCGAGCCGTCAGCGCCACGCACTCCAGATGAAGCGAACTGCGCGGTGATTGACTCACTGGCAATGTCGCGCCAGTCAATCGGGATGGATGCCACAACCTCAAGGTCGGTATGGTGGAGCGTGGGCCGTCCTTGGAGCGTGCCACTGAGGCGCAGATCAGTCAGGCGGAGCAGGCCACTAGCGCGCGCCGTCCGGATCAATTGTCCGTCCAAACGTACAAAGATATAGCTGGTGCCAGGCCAGACCTGAACGATCTGCGCAAATGGGCCTAGTTCGGCACCGTCCTCGTCACGCAACACCCCACTAAGGTGCAAAAAGCTCTGCTCAGGGGCGCTGATTGTAATGTAACTCGCCAGATCACGCCAACGCCCGTCAAGCGTTGGCTCGTTGAGCCAGAGACCGTTGCTGCCCTCGATCCGTGCAAGTGGCTCGGCAACGTTGAGTGGGAGGGTGCTCTGGCGCGAGCCGCCTGGCCAGGTTGCACGAACGGTGATCGATGCCTGCCGCGCCTGGCTCTGTGCGGGGAGGGTAGCAGTGAAGATCCCGTCACCCGCCGCCGCATCACCGGACTGGCCATCATCGCGCAGCGGATACACTTGCCCGTCGAGGAGGGCCTGCATGCTCACGCTGGTGCCTAGAGCAGTGCCACGATCATTGAGGCGGGCAGCAATCACGATCGGGGTGCCCGGCACCAGTGTGCCCGCCTCAAGCTCGGCTTCAAGGCGTACCGAAGTATGCACGAAGGCCGTGAGCGCATAGTTCGTCGCGGTAGAAGCATTGATCACAACCTGCCAGTTGCCCGCCACGGGCGTGGCGAGGCTATAGGCAACGATGGGTACGTTCCCAAAGCTCGTGGTTGTGGTGTACGTAACGCCATGGGGCAGGTTCGTCGGCGTGATCAAGCTACCGTCGGGCTTCCGCAGGCTGACCATGAGTGCATCACTGGGGCCAACCATAACGACAGTTGGTTCACCCGAGGGCAGGGCTAACGTATGGCTGAGGGTCGTTCCGGCGCTGATTATCCCGCTGTGATCCAGCGCAATCTGATAGTCTGGGGCGCTGGCGGTGCTGGCGAGGTTTGCGCTCGTCCCCCCACAGTGGTAGGGCTCCCATCGCGTCAATTTCTCCCATTGACGCGATGTATTGGGGGGACGGCGCAGGATGCGTAGCACAGCGGCAAGGACATCCGGATGGCTGTTAATGCTGACATGGTTGAGGGGAAAATTGCCATCCAGGGGGGCACCGTCACGCTGCGGCTGTGGGCGAACCGGGCATGAGTTGAGCCAGGGCGGTAACGCCTCTTCATCAGCGATCTCTAAAAGCCCATCACCATTGAAATTCCAGAAATTGACCGTATACGCCGCCTGCTCCTGGCGGGTGAACTGTTTGACGCAGTTGCTAAAAGGCAAGGTTTGCTGGAAGCGGCTACGACACTCATTGCCATAGTTGAAATTCAGCATGGCCCGACGAGAAAGATTGTTGATGGTTACAAGGCAACGCCAGGAAAAATCATCTACATCATCGTCGGAGCTAACGCAATTAATTGATGGAAGCTGTCCGGTATCAAACCCATGGTGGGGAGCCGAGATGCCGACGATATTATCGATCTGGCTGGCGATGGTTGCATCCTCGAGCGCTAGGCGACTGATCACCCCGCCACGACTATGGGCAATCATGTTAACCTTATCTGTCCCGAAAAGCTGCCGCGTGACCTCGATATAGTGGCTGAGCAGTTTCACCATATGCTCGTTCGGATAGACGCCGCGTGCCAAGAACATGCGGCTAACATCCAGGTGGGGAATATCTCGTGGTGTCAGCGGCCATGGTTCGAGCGTAAATGGCTGCGTACGCAATCCTGTAGCAAAGACACGGAACGTATCAGGGCTACCGGTCCAGCCGTGGACGAAGACAATCGGGTACATAGCCCCTTTGACGCGCAGGCCAGCCCAGGCTACCTCAAGCCCGGCGGGGCCACTCACAACGATCGGGTTGCTCCCTGGTACCAGTGGGGTAGCGACTCTATCGATCCACTTCTGGTTATCCGTTAACTGGACGACCCCATGGGCACTGGCATCATTGATCAGGGCGGCGCTCTGCTCAGCTGACAGTTCAATGATCACGGGCCTGTAGCGATGCGTGAGTGCAATGGGTTCCAGATCCTGATCATGCAACTTCACCCGCGCACTACCGCCGTCGGGATGGCGTAGCATCAACTCGATCTGAACAGTACCGGGAGCAGTCGTACCATCAGGGAAGCGCCGCCCTGGCAGAGTCGCCCCGAAGAAGCGCGGCACTTGCACCGTGAAAGCACAGCTGGTCTGGCTAGGTGTATCGGTGCGTAGACCATGCCCTGCCACAAAGAACGAGTCGGTACTGGCGGGTGCCCCTGGCGAAAAACCGCTGTTACCTACACACAGACCCGAGGCACGGGGCTGACCTACGAAGTGAATCGGATAGCGATTGGGTGGCACACGCAGAGTGCGTGACGCGAAGCGGTAGCCCTCAGCCTCGACACTAACCAGGTATTCGCCGGGAGGCAAGTCACGCACGCTATAGTTGCCCTCTGCATCGCTCGTAACCTGAGCCCCACCTGCGATCTGTACCGTCGCACCTGCAATCGGGTTACGCTCATGATCTAGCACGCGACCTGTGATCATGTAATTACTCAACGCCTCACCGCCATCGAGCAGGATGTCACCCAGATCGAAGGTTTGATAGGCGTTCAGGGTAACCAGATCGGCCGTGCTTAAACTGGGCTTGTTGGCGTAGAATTCGCTCACCTGATGGAACTCGCCGCCTTCAGCGCTGTCAATCAGGATCGAGCCTCTGAAGCCGATCCGGACGCTGCCAGGGACAATCCCGGCCAATACAAAACTACCATCAGGGTCACTGCGACTGTAACGAGACGCTGTTGCTCCATACGCATCGATCCAGGCCCGCACTGGCTCGCCATCGGAAGCAACGATACGCCCAATGACCTGGGCACCATGGTTTAGGCTGATATTTTGGCTAGTCACCAAGCCACCCTGGCGGAGCGCAATTGGCTCTAGCCTCCCTAACGCATAGTTACGCGATGCGCTATTCCAATAACGTGTGCTAAAGATTAGCTTGTAGTCGCCATCAGGTAATCCTGCAGTGCGGTAATTTCCATTCGTATCGCTGTAGACGGTATGGATATACCTATTCGTCCAGTCCGATACTTCGACAGCGACATCGCTGAGGGGGAGTCCACTATCGGCAGCCGTGACCCGCCCGCTGATCTGACCGCCACGCGCTAGGCTCATTTCGACTCCGTCTATTTGGTCAGGTGCAGTGAGCGCATAACGGGTCTGGGGCAGCAGGGCAACCTGAGTAAGGTAGTACGCGAGGGAGGCGTTGTTGTTGCGGTTTGGAGAGACCTCGATCCAGTACGAGTCGCTGGGTAGACCAGGGATGGTGAAACTTCCATCAGCGGCAGTTGCAACACGCGCCGATCCGAAACGATAACCAACCGCACTAACCATCACTGCGGGAAGACCCATGCCTGTGTCGGCAGCAATCACTCGCCCGTGGAGTTGACCACCGAGTTCGAGTTGTTGGTCAAACTGCGCAACCTGATTCTTACGTACCCGGATGATCGCCTGGTCAGGGTGATCCCAGGAACTTATTGGTACATAGATTGCGGAGGCATTCATGGGGCGAAAACCCAGGCGGTAGGTTCCATCACGTAGCGGTGGCGAACGATAAAAACCACCTGTATCGGTTGTAACTGAGCCAACCAGGCTATTGCCCGTATCATAGATGCTGACTGAGACAGCAGGCAGTCCTTCCCCTGCCCTGTTGGTCACCTGTCCACGAATGACCCCGCGTGTACTCACGACTGCATTAATGCCGGTCAAGGTAGTGGTAGAAGTAATCTCGATCGGTGTGGCACTGGCTAAATCTGGCTGGTTGTTGTAGTAACTGGGAATAAACTGCGGCGTACTGGAAGCTGAGGGTGGCTCACGCCCAAAACCAACGCGATAAAACCCGCGGGTCAGCCCCACCGGCAAGGTGTACACGCCAAGCCAGTCGGTGCGCGTTGTGATCACAATATCACCATCGGCATCAAACACTTCAACTAGGATTGCGCTGCTGCTACCGGTATGGGTCGTCACAACTCCACTGATCGAACCGCCACGCTCGATCATGATATTGCCAAGATTGGTCACACCTGCGCTACTCAGCGTAATACGGTCGGCTTGTGAACGAGTAGTGCGCTGGTTGTAGTACTGGCTGGCAAATTGCAAGCTTCCGCCATTATTCATGCGGACACGCAGGGTATACATACCCGGGGGTAACGCATTGGTGGTAAAACGAAAAGGCTGCAGCCCTCCTCCCTGCCAGGTAAACGGGATCTCGGTATGGGTACGCCCACCAACATCAAGGAGCTGTAGATTTAACCGCACTCCAACAGGTTCTAATGGAAACAGCAGCGTTCCGCTGACTTGCGCCCCGCGCGGAAGCTCAGCATTCACCGTCGTGCTTTGGCCTGCGACAACCGTAACCGCAACAGCAGCGCTCTCGTCGAGTTGGTTAGGGTGCCAGACACTAAGCCAAGGAGTACCCTGATAGGAAAGCGTGCTGGACTGGCCTTGAGGGATAAACTGCACCTTGTATTGGCCGGAACTCAGGCCAGTGATAAGGTAGTTGCCACCGCTATCAGTGATCGCACTTTGGGAACCTGCTCTCACTCGTACCCCACTCACTGGTGCAGCGGACGTTTCATCGCGCACTACTCCTGTGATGATCCCGGTAGACTGCTGGATTGCGCCCTCGTTCGAGGTAGCAGCGTCCGCGGGTGCAATCCAGCTATGACTGGCAAGTGGCCTCAGCAGGATTGGCGGAGGTGGTGGTTGATGGGCTTCAATGACCGCGATTGCTGGCTCAGCCAGAGGTATGGCGCTACCCGTCGGATCAAGCAACTCAGCGAGAAAGAGTCCGGTCTCGTTCACCGGTACTACCGCCCTGCCAGAGGCGTCCACAGGAGCACTGCCAATCACAGTATTAAGACTATTACGCCAGACCACATGCAGGCCATGGAACAGCATACCCGAGGGCAACTCGACTTCAGCCCTGAGCTCAAGCGCATGCTGGCGCTCAGTAGGTGCCGCCGGGCGCTCGTCGAGCTGATTGTCCAACCATATCGGTTGCGTGGCAACCGGTGCAAGCACCGCAACCGTGGGGCTTGCTGACGGCAGCAGCAAGATCAGCACCAGCACCAGCACTGGATACATCTTCATGACGGTAGACCTTTCGTGTCATTGAGGCAAGGCTTCGCCTTGCACCTGCTTGCCAACTCTTCCACAAGTCGCATGAAAACGGCTGATTTGTTGAGGCAGAGTGGCATCCGAATGCGGTCAAAGCCCATGCCCCGCTCGTACGAGCGGGGCATGGGCGGCTGAAACGCTCTGCGCTACGCTACCCCAATGCACATCCATACCCTGGGGCAGTCGAGTGGCTACCGGAGCGCCAGCGGCAGATAGACCCGTGGCACCTGCGCGAGGGGAACGATACTTGCTGGTACCGTCCGTTCGTCGGCATCTACCCCTTCGAGCGGCACTCGTACCACCGCATCTGGCCCACTGGTAACCAGTTCGTATGCCGCCTGCACTACCACGCGGGTTTGCTGCAACCGACGTGCTGCCCCGGTTGGTTCACTGCTCACCACCACCACATAATGACCTGGGGCCGCCTCAAGAGACGTGGTCAGCATCAGTGTGAAGCGCCCCTGGTCGTCGGCAGTCAGCGAGGGTTCGAGCACGATCCCGTTGATCCGTACCTGCAGCGTCGCCCCTGGCGGAAACTGGAGTCCGCTGAGCAGGAAGGTACTGCCGGGGGCACCCTGCAGGTAGTTGAGGTTGAGCATCGGACTCGACGTCACGACCGGGATCGCGACAAAGTCTTGCCCACGCAGGTCGCCCGTGATGGTCACCGTCCGCGTGGCGGGGGTGAAGGCATGCCCGTTCCGACTGGGCGTGAGGATCCACGTCCCGCGCGGCACCCCCGTCAGCGTATAGGCCCCGGTGCTATCCGTGGTAGCGCTGCGGATCCCATCGGTGATCGTCACCGCAGCAACCCCTCCGCCGTGGTGCAGCACACGCCCGCGCACCTGTGCGGTCGCCGCCTGTGCAGTGAAATCCTGGCCGCTGAGCGCCGCCGTGACCGTCACGGTACGCGTCGGTGGCGTGAAGGTATAGCCCGTGAGCGTCGGCATGAGCATGTGCGTGCCATAGGGTACCTCGGTCAACGTGTAGGCCCCGGTGCTATCCGTCGTG
>NZ_SIJK02000016.1:27068-116386 GCF_004762035.2 Candidatus Chloroploca mongolica
TCACGGGCGTGAAGCTATAGCCCGCGAGCGTCGGCGTGAGCACGTGCGTGCCATAGGGTACCTCGGTCAACGTGTAGGCCCCGGTGCTATCCGTCGTGGCATTGCGCGTGCCGTCGGTGATCACCACATCCGCCAGGCCCACGCCGTCCACCGTCACCTGTCCCGTCACCGGGAAGGTGAGGAGGGTCGCCGTAAAGTCCTGACCCGCCAGCACTTCCGTCACCGTGATCGTCCGCGTCACGGGCGTGAAGCTATAGCCCGCGAGCGTCGGCGTGAGCACGTGCGTGCCATACGGCACGTCCGTGAGCGTGTAGGCCCCGGTCGCGGTCGTCGTCACGGTGCGCGTGCCATCCGTGATGACGACATCGGCCAGACCCACGCCATCGACCGTCACCTGCCCCGTCACCGGGAAGGTCTGTAGGGTGGCGACAAAGTCTTGCCCATCGAGATCGCTGGTCACGGTCACGCTTCGGGTCGGTGGGATGAACGTGTAACCAGCGAGGGTCGGCGTGAGTACATGTGGCCCATATGGCACGTTCGTGAGCGTATACGCTCCTGTATGGTCGGTCGTTGCCGTTCCGATGCCATCGGTGATCACGACATCCGCCAGACCCAGACCCTCCAGCGTGATATGTCCACGTATGCGATGCGTACTGATATGCTTCAGGTGATCAGACTCACGACCAACGAGTGCATTGCGATACAGAAAGAGCAGGCCGGTCTGTGAGGGCGAAGCCGCAGCCCCCTCGGGGCTTGACGTCCACGCGACGTTGACGCTGCCCGCAGGTGGCACATCAACCAAGCGGTCAGCTTCGGGGATGGCATAACGTGACAACCCAGGCGTGTACTGATACGTTCCCGTACAGACCCCGTTCACCTTGGGCGCACAATCCCAGGCGGTGCCGCCAAAGTAGGCATCGAAGAGGAAGACGCTGAAGCTGAAGGGCTGCCCTGGGGTCACCCCGACCAACGCGGCATCCATCGGCAGAATGAAGTTCTGCGTATTGAACGTCGAGTCGATGAAGTAGATAGGACTTGCAACGCGGGGCGTCGCCGCCAGATCAATAACAAAGACCACATTGCGCCCGTCGCTGCCATTGAGCGCAAGATCGGCATTGAAGATGACATAGTCATCGGTACCGTCGTTATTCGCGTCAATGTAGATGTCGATCTCGACCGGGTACTGACTCGCCCGATACGGGTTATCCCAGAGGGTCACGCCGAACTCGAGGAAATCGTTCGGACTCACAACACTGGTTGCACGGACACCGAGTTCCTTCAGATCGACAGGCGACTGATTACAGCCGGGGTCAAAGCCACCCGAGGCACAGTCACCGACCGTATAGCCATAGTCGTTGGCATCGGCGACGATGAGATCAAAGATGTCAACCTCGCCGGTCACGACGGAAGACGCATTGTTGAGCACAGTCGTCTGAGAGACCAGACTGGTCGTACCCAGCGACACATCAGCCACCGCCTTGGGCAACACATGCCAGACGACATGGATCGGAGCCCCGCTGGTCGGCGTGATGCTCACGTAACCATCGTATTCCTGGAACGTCAGGGCCGCGCCATTCGCCCCAAGCAAGCCCTTATTGACGATCCATGGGTGCAGGGCTGCGGGATCGATCGTCATCACGACGGGCACACTCACCGTGCCATTGGCCGGAATGGTGACCTCTGCCTGCCCTGGCGTGACCACCACACCCTGATCGGCATCTTGCGCATAGCGGAAGACCGATGCGAGCGTCACGGTCTGCGCGGCATTCGCCAGATTCTTGATCGTCAGGGTTCGCGTCAAGGTCTGGCTCTCAGCAACCGGCTGATAGCCAAAGGACATGCTGCCCGTCCAGGCCAGCGACGAGGCACTGGTGCTATCCCAGGCCACGAGCGTGCTCGAGTACGCTGCGCTTGCATCAACTTGACCGCCACCAATGCGGGTAATTGGTGCCAGCACCGTACCAGGATCGCCCTGCCAGATCTCGAGATTGCCCGTATTCATCAGCAGCGCTTTGTACTGCTGCACGATCAGCGTATCCGTGTAGACCTGCTTGAGCAACGCGGCCACACCCGAGACCATCGGCGCGGCCCCGGAGGTGCCACCAAACGGCCCGGTGGCGGCCCCACCAGCAGCGATCGCCGAAATCGAAGCACCAGGCGCACCAATGTCGGGCTTGATCACATTATCGTGATTACGTGGGCCACGCGACGAACTGCCGACCATCGTATTCGCCAGACTAATCGCATTGGCCGGATCGATCCCCACCACCACGCCATTCGCAATCTGCGCCTTGAGCAGGTTCGAGGCAGCCTGAGTGATCATAAACGACGGAATAGTGATGGGGCGGTCGCCGCCATCGCCACCCTCGAAGGGGTCGCTAGGATCTACTAGGCCGATCAACGAGATCGCCGCACCAGCTGCCGATGCATTTACGGCTTTGGCGGTGAAATTACACCCCCCGCGATCAGCCAGAACCACCGAACCGGTCAGGGGGGTGGTATACACCGCACACCCGTTGGTATTGGAGCCATCTGCGTTGCCATAGACAACCGGGCCTTGGATCAGCACATTCGTCGGGGGCACTGACCAGTTCTGGAAGACGGCCGTATTGATCGTGCCACTGACCGCACTGCTTGCATAGAAGAGCGGATAGCGCGTCGCTGAGGGCACGGAGGTCTGGGCGACACTCAGCACGCCATCGCCGATCGAAGGACTCCCGACGATGAAGGGCTTGTCTGCCGAGTTCCCCGCCGACGCGACCACGAGAATGCCCATCGCAGCCGCTCGATTCGAGAAGTAGGTGAGATCATTCTCGGGTTGCCCGTAGTTGGCACCAAGCGACATATTGATCACATCAACCGGGTCAACGGTGGCGGGATCACGGTCAAGATCGGCAGCATTGTCAACCGAAGCCAGCAACGCCAGACCGTTACATGCGGAACTGAACGACGCACACGCCTTGAAGCCATAGATCTCGGCTTCAGGAGCCACACCGGCACCCTTGGCGGGGTACGGACCATCTTCATTGGTGCCCGCCAGATAGCCAAAGCCACCGATGATATCGGCGACGTGGGTGCCGTGGCCTTCAAAGTCAATCGGGTTGCTATCAGTGATAATGGTCGTATTGGTCGAACCATTCCACTGCTCACCGAGCCAGTCAAAGCCACCCTTGATGCGCGGGGCCGCCGGGCCAAAGAGCGCCGGATCCGCGGGTTGCGCATAGGCACAATCCGGATCGTGGGCAACCGTGCGATCACAATCAGGGCTGTCGCCATAGTAGGCCGCTTCCCAGCCGGCCACGGTTCCTGGGCCGCCAAAGGCCAGGTGGCTAAAGTCAATCCCCGAGTCAATGACCGCAACTTTGACCCCAGCCCCGGTGACATTCAGGTTTTGCAGGGTGCTGGCCCCGATGAAGGGCACCGTCTCGGCCAAGTCACGCGTGTAATTGCGCACATGCGACAGGCGCTCAACGCCAGCAATCCGGCTCACGCGGCCAGCAAGATTGGCCGGCATCTGCACGGCAAGGCCACTGCTGAGCGTCGTGAAACGATAGATCACCGTCCCACCAAGGGCCTCAATCTCACTGCCGACCCGTGTCTGCACCTGCGCAATGCGGTTGGCATACGCCGTGCGCTGGGCCGCACGAATGCTCACCTGCTCGACCAACGCGGGCATGTCAAGGTAGACCACCACATCGATCACCTCGTTGCCCATGGCTTCGAGGGTCGGAATGGTGGTGTCCTCGCCACGTTGGGCAGCGGGAATGACCATACCACGAGGGGCGATCCGATCACGGGCAACCAGGCCAGCGATCAGCGCCGCGTCTTCAGGGGAGACGCGCTCATACAGGAATGCGTCGAGATCTGCCTCTGAGACGGGGACAATCCGTTCTGGCGCGGCGGTGAACGACCCGCTGCCCAGATTGCTTTGCGCAAACGTGAACGCAAAGCCCGACACTAGCATTGCCAAGGCCAGTGTGACCAACAACCAACGACTACGACCAACCATGTCAGCCTCCTGTTCAAACAACGCAGTATTGCCTCACGGAGGAAGTGCCGCTGTGGGGGCAACCGCAGCAGCACCATCCTCGTTTTAGGGACGTGCCTCGTTCACTTACCGCCGCACCAGCGGTAAGACGATGTTCATCGGCCCACGCACCGCCTTGGTGACGGTGGTGCTGGCCTTGTTCACCGCGCCGCACCCCGACCATGCTGCGCAGGGTGAGCGTGCGGCTGCGTTCGGTGGTGCTGAGTTGGGCATTGCCAAGCGGGATCGTAATTAGCTTCTGTTTCTCCCCCGCTGCAAAGTGCAGGCCACCCACCGTGTTCAGGGCGTCTAACCCGATGCTGCGGTACTGCACTGTCACCGGGCCACTGGCGGCTATGCTCAACTGCACCTCCACCGTGAGATGACTGCTGCCCTGGCCCACTTCGTAGGTCGCATGACTAAACGTGAACGTGGGGACGGGCACACCCTCAAGCGGCGTCAGGTGCATATGCAGATCGAGCACCTCTGGCGGCACGCCAACCATGGCAATGGTACTGACGCAACGTGCGTAGCCTGCTGCCTCCACCGTGACGTACCAGCAGCCACGAGCGACATCCCAGCCGTAGGAGCCATCGCTGCCCGTGACCTGCGGGTTAATCTGTGGATCGATCAGGTTGGGAACGGGCATAGGGATCACACCGAGCGACTCATCGGCAGGCGGCAGGTCGTCCCAGGTGCGCGAGCCGAGTGTAGCGGGACTCTCGCAGGTGTTGGGGGTGACATCGTCGGCACTGGCCTTGGGCGCGTAGCCGGGGACATTGAAGAACTGGACGACCGCCCCGGCAATCGGTTCGTTGGTGGTCGCATCGCGCACGAAGCCGCTGGGGTCGTAGAGTATCACGCGACCCAACGGCTCACTGATGGCTTCGCCCGCGCAGGTGTAGCGCACCCCCAACACACCACTAACGACCTGTGTCGCCGGGATGGTCATGGTGAAGATGCCACTCCCTGCCGGTGTTTCGCTCAATGGGAACGTGCTGTCTCCTAAGGTAAGTGTTGCTGTCGTTGGCGTGGTACCAGGGGCACAGTTGAGCGGCAACGCAATGTGCAGGTCGCGGCGCGTAGGATGCGCCATGCCCACCGTGACGAGGCCAGTTGTGGGATCGGTAGTAACCGAGGCGCCATTGCCGTTGATCAAGACGTCCGATGCCAGAGACTGCCCAAAGATCGCGTCAATCGCACTGGTGGTGGCGTCCTGGGTGACGGCTACCAGATTGGACTGGGTGGCAGACAGACCAGTGAACTGCCCTAGCCCAAGCAAGGCCAGCGCCAGGCCCAGCAGCGTGAACCGTGTGATCGTTGTAAACATTGGGTTCCTCCTTGTCTCGGCGCTTAGCGTTGGAGGAGCGGCAGGTACACAAGATTGCGCAGCAAACCCGCCGGCACAGTCATCTCAACTCCACTACCGTCTCTTGCCCGCAAAGGTGCGACGACATCAACCGTAAAAGCTGCCGAAGCCGTCAGGGATGTGCCAGATTGATCTGTGTCAGCGCGGGCGCTCAAGATGTAGGATCCAAGATCAGCTTGATCGGTTGCCAGTATGAGCCTGAAATAACCATTAGCGTCGGCCTGAATTGTATCGAGAGCATATCCATTGATCGTCAGAATAACCGGGCCATTGGCGAGAAAACCACCACCTACGAAAGTGAAGTAACTGCCCGGTCTGCCGTTGAGATACGTACCAACTAACCCTGGGGACTGAACTGGATTGACTTCCACTGGTTGGGTCAGCCACGGTTCGTACACAGCTTCTTGAGAAGATGCGTTCTCACGGTAATCAAAAATCCCATCCTCAATCGCAAGGATATCGTTTGTGCCCCACCAGTTCATCCGTACATCAATTGGATCGCTGTTTGTCCGAGAAACATTCACCGTCAGATTGCGATTAGTTAGACTACCGTCAATTGGACTGCGCTTGCTATTATTGTAAATATTATTGTTCGTAATCTTCACGCCAGGCCCAGTGACAATAATACCACCATTACCTTGATTATTTGTAATGGTATTGCCTTCGATTGTTATATTTCCACCGACTGAAATTCCACCGAGGCTAAACAGTCCAGATCCAACGTAAATGTTGTCACTGATTATATTGCCGCTGATTATGCCGAATTCGCTGGCATTAAACGACATTCCGTCGTCATTGTTTGTTATTATGTTATTTTTGATTTGCACAATCCTACCTCTGGCAACTCCAATGGCTTTTCTCTGATTGCCGCGAATAGTGTTGCCAGCAATCAAGACTGGCTGAATACGTGAGACAGAGGGGGGATTGATCGATGCTGAAACGGAAATACCTTCTCTGTCATAGCCCTCAATCAGATTTGCTGTAACATGAAAAGTGCCTGCAACTTGCCCCCCAATTCCTACTCCTTGGCCGTAACGCATCGTGTTGTGATCAAGATATGGCGCAGCGCTATCCAGCCATATAGCGCTCGATGCTGTATATTCGATCCACGCATACTGAATGACACTTCCGCCAAGGTAATTGCCGGCTGGATCAAATGTCGCGGTGGTGCTGGAACGCTTAAAGATAATACCCTTCCAGTCACCTTTGGCGGGATTGGCCTGATTTGACGTAAAGGTAATTGCTTGTGACGCTGTTCCTCGGGCAATAAGGGTTCCTTCAATCGTCAGCGTTGGATTGGAAGCAAACTTGATCCGCGTACCGGGCAAAATCGTCAGCGTAATGCCATGCGGCACGAGCACATTGCCACTGATCACATAACCATCGGGGCACTCCGCCGGGCTCCAGGTGGTATCGCCCGTAAGCTGGCCCGAGTAGCTCTTGCAGATGAAGGCTGCCACTTCGCCTTGGGCACGTACCGGAACAACGGCGGCGACCAGACTAACCAACAGCGTCAACAGCGCCAGCAGGGTGATCCGTTTCATGGTTTCCTCCTAAATTCTGCTCATAAGCAAGACACCTTGACCGAGGATTGGGGGAGTGATTTGCATCTGTAGAACCCAGCCTTACATCCCACTGGATGGTGGGAAGATGCGAGGGAAGCAGCTTCCCTCGCGTACCCTGACCTACCCAATCACTACTGCCCCGCCCGCACCTCTTGCCCCAACAGGCCCAAGAGCACGTGGTAGGGGGGCGCATTCTCGGGGTGCAACTCGAAGCGGGCACGCTCGAAGTATTGCACCTGGTATTCGCGTCCATCGCTCAACTGCTCCGTGATCAGGCCGGTGAGCGGCAGGCCAAAGAGGGCCAGGTTTTCGCTTTCGCTCAAGCCGGGACGGCCATCGAGTTCAAGGCCATTAGCGCGCCAGGCGGCCAGAATGTCGCCACAGACGTTGCGCCCCGTCTCGACGAAGAAGCGGCAGCCAGTCTGGGGCGTTTCGGGTGCGACCGCCTGCCAGTCGTAACCGCGCTGTGCTAAACGATCCGCACCGAGCCGCCCCAGCAGCACATCGTAGGGGCGCGGGTTGGCCGGGTGCAACTCGAGGCGATTGCGCTCGAACCACTGCACCTGGATCGCCCGCCCCTCAATCATCTCCTCGCGCTGCTCCGTTAGCGGGAAGCCAAAGACCGGCAAGCCGCCATTCTGCTCCCAGTAGCTACGGATGCGCCCCGCAATGCAGAAACCAGTCTCGGCAAAACAGCGCTCGTCACCCGCCGGGGGCGGTGGGGCTGGTGCAGGTGACCCGGCTGGGCGCGACCAGTTGGGGGAGCGACCATCATCAACGAGCTTAAACCGCCCTGATCCGTCGGCGTTGACGATAAAAATGCCAATTCCTCCCAACTCCATGCCGTAATAAGCTATTTTGCTGCCGTCAGGAGACCATGTGGGCTCATAAGCCTCAAAAAAATCGTCTTCGTTGATCCAGCGAGCTGCGCTAGAACCATCAGCAGGCATTACAAACAAGAAGCCAACATCACCAGCGGTATTAGCGATGAACGCCAAGCGGCTACCATCGGGTGACCATGCTGGGGCGCTACCTGCTGTTAAGAACTGAGCAGCACCGCCATTTTTATCAACTATATAAATAGCTGAGTAGTTATAATGATATGTAACACCTTCTCCCTCGCGTACATCCACAGATGAGAAAGAAATTCTATTCCCATCAGGATGCCAAGCAAGATCAGCGATCCAATTTGGCCGTTCGTTATTAAGTTGAAAGAATATCGGTATTTCAACGATGTCTGATCCATCAGAACGCATCGTGAAAAGCTTTCTTGCCGATTCATTTTCGCTATAAATAAAAGCGATGCGTTGACCATCAGGCGACCAAACTGGCTGAGACGCCCAATCCAATCTCGTCAGGCGTCTGATATTGCTGCCATCGGCTTGCATGACATAGATATCGCTGTGCCAGGCATCGGCTCTAAACTGTTGATAGATAGTAAAAGCAATCTGGCTTCCATCCGGCGACCAGACCGGATGCGCATAATCACCTCGAGTATCAAACGAAGTCAAGCGGGTGAGGCCACTCCCATCGGGATTGATGACCGAGATCGCACTCTTACCTTCTGCTTCGTGATACGAAACAAACACAATCCGCCCCTGATCCGCCTGGGCCTGCACGCCAGACGGCGCAGCGGGCAACGCCAGCAGCAGCGCAACGATGAGGATCCCCAACACCAGTGAGAAACGTTGCATGGTCTTGCACTCCTTTGTCGCTATGTGTCTCCCTTGACTTCGAGCCTACCTGAGCGCTTGGCCGCCTAGCAGTGGCGGAAGCTCGCCCCCCTGTCTCCTGCTCCCCTGACGGGAGCGAGGAGCGGTGATGCCCAAACACCTGATGGCGGTGCAGGAAAACGCCCCTCCACCCTGGTGGGGGCGAGGGGCGGGTGGGAGGGAAAGGCTATCGCCAGCCCAAAACGTTCTCCCTGAGCGGAGGGTGGGGGCGGGCATCCACGCCGCAGGAAAACTGACCACCCCACCCAGGTCGTGCAGGGCCGCCAGACATGCCGCACGCAAGGCAGTCTGCAGATCGTGATTCAGGTGTGCCCGCTCAGCCGGGGTGCTGCCCTCCCGCAACCGGAGCCCCGCCGTCTGCAGCGCCTCACTGCCCGATGCGCTGAGCGCATTGGCGAGGATCCCCGACGCACCGGGGAGCACCTGGTCAGCCGCTGCGCTGACGAGGCCCCCCGCCAGGCCGCCGAGCAGCGCCCCAACCGGGCCTGCGGCCAGACTTCCCACCATGCTTCCGAGGCTCCGAAGCTGCATCGCTGGCTTTCTCTGGCACGGGCGAACGACACCGATCACCCGGAGCCAGTCCCGCCCCCCTGCTATGGCTGGTGGGGGCTTCGGCGACCACCTCTGGCGCCCTCCCCTCGCCGCGTGGCAAGAGGCAGCGCATCGTCACGGATGGACACGGAATCAGACTCGGTGGCACGTCAACAACCGGGACGAGGAGCAAGATGCAGCATGCAGGTGACGGGCCGCGGAGACCACCACGCTCGGTCACACCGACAACAACGAGCACCCTGATGCAGGAGCAGCTCGGTCGTCGGCCCAGGTCGGCGTCGCGAGAGGGAAGATGGGCACGATGAAGATAGCATAGAAATCAGCCCTGTTTGGTTAAGAACCATCCACGCAGCAGTGACATGTTTTTTTGTGGAAAAAGGCACAAAGAAAACGACCCGTAAAGGTTGTGGAGCATGGCGTTATCCGGGGAGGCAGAAACGGGACATGGCACCGCTGCGTGAACCCGTGAACCAGGGGGCCGGGCGAGCGCATGTTGCGACGATCACGCGACGGGTCTACCAGCGGGATCGGGGTAAACCCTCCGAAAACGCGCATGCGCAGAGACATGCGCTCGCGGGAGCCAACATACCGCACGCGCACGCCCCATTGCCCTGACCGCATGTTCTGCCAAGCACCGCACCCACGCCATCCCTGCCCCCCATTGACCGCCGCGCAGCCCTGCGCCGCGCCCTCACACCGCAACACCCCCGCTGCGCACCGCTTTAGGCAGCGCGGTGCGCAGCGCGCCCTTCTCACGCTCAGCTGCCAGAACGGCGAATACCGCTGCGCACCGCTTTAGGCAGCGCGGTGCGCAGCGGGGGTGCGTGGACACCAGTGAACGATTAAGGTGGAGCCATTTGTCAAGACACAACATCGGCAGGACAACGGCGCGGCAACGGAGAAGGGGCCATCTACCAGCGTGACAGCGACGGCAAGTGGTGCGCGTCCGTCGACCTGGGCCTGGTCAATGGCAAGCGCACGCGCAAAGTGATCTACGGGAAGACCCGCAAAGAGGTTGCGGCCAAACTGAAGGCCATCCATCGCGACCAGGCCGCCGGCGTCAATCT
Source organism: Candidatus Chloroploca mongolica (assembly GCF_004762035.2). GTDB lineage: Bacteria > Chloroflexota > Chloroflexia > Chloroflexales > Chloroflexaceae > Chloroploca > Chloroploca mongolica. The sequence goes on from NZ_SIJK02000016.1 coordinate 37,382, forward strand.
GACGCCGCAGCAACAGACCGTTACGCAGTTCCTGAAGACCTGGCTTGAGGAGACCGTCAAGCGCCAGGTGCGCGTGCGAACGTACGCCAAGTATGCCCAGGACGTCCAGCACCACATCATTCCAGCGGTAGGCACGCTTCAACTCACCGGGCTCACTCCTGACCACGTCCAGAAGATGCTCAACCATCTGGCAGACAACGGGCTCTCGTCCAACTCCATCCGCAACGTGCGGGCAACGCTGCGCTGCGCCCTGAATCAGGCCCTCCGCTACGGCTACGTCGTGCGCAATGTCGCCACCCTGGTGGACATCCCTGGCAAGGTCACATTCAAAGCCCAGCCGCTCACGACGGTCCAGGCGCAGAAACTCCTTTGACACTGTCCAAGGTGGATCGTCTGGAGGCACTCTACCGTATTGCCCTGGGGCTCGGTCCACGAAAAGGCGAAATCCTCGGGCTGCGCTGGGAGGATGTCGATCTGGTCGGGGCCACAATCTGCATCTCTGGCTCATTGCAGCGCCAGAATGGTCGCTTAGAGCGCAGCACGACCAAGACCGAGGCCAGTGTCCGCACGATCGCCCTGCCGCTGCGCCTGGTGAACGCGCTGAAGCAACACCGCGCGTGTCAGGAGGCCGAGCAGAAGGCTGCGGCAAACTGGAGCAAGAGCGGGATGGTTTTCACCTCGCGTATTGGCACGCCACTCGCACCAGAGAGCCTGACGGAGCACTTCAAGGCGCTGCTGGAGAAGGCCGGCCTGCCGAAGACCGTCCGTTTTCACGACCTGCGCCACACTGATGATCAAGCAAGGTATTCACCCGCGCGTGGTGATGGAGATCCTGGGCCATTCCCAAATCTCGACCACGATGAACACCTATGGGCACGTGCTCCCCGAGGTCCAGCGCGAGGCGGTGAACGTCCTGGACGAGCTTTTCGCCGAGGGAGATGACGACGCTGCGACAACGGCGCCCCCGCCCAATCCCCCGACGTCTTCGGCGCCGGAGACAGCCGACTGGGAGGGGAGCATTTCCACGCCGATTTCGTCATCGGTGACGAAAAGGCATGACGAAATTGGCGGGCAGAAGTCAACGCGGTTCGAGCATCCCGGGCAAGAAGCGGTGATGGTGCCGCACACGCGCCATTACAACGACAGGAAACCTACGATTTCGCCACACCATTTCGTCAAGCCTGACGAAATGGTGTGGCGAAAAAGAAACGGATCAGGGCAGGTAGAAACGTTTCGCCCGGCGCTTTCCACGGGCAACGAGCAGCCCGTGCGCGGCAAGTTCGGTCAAGTCACGCAGGCCGGTGCTTGGCGAGACACCCGTCGCGACACAGTACTCGCTGGTGCTGATGCTCCCGGCCACCCGCACCATCTCCAGCGCCTTCAACTGGCGCTCGTTCAGCCCTTCCGGCTCCATCCCCTTCCCACCATTGCGGAAGGTCACGACGAAGTCGAAGTGCTCGGAGAACTCCGGCGGCGGCAGGCCCAGGGCTTCCATCTCGCGGAGCATAAAGCGGATACCGGAGCCAATGCGCTCCATGTACCCCGGCAAATCGCGGAGCAGGCCGGCCAGTACAGGGTTACGCGGCACTGAGGTGACGCGAAGCGCGACCAGGTCGTTGAGTGAGACGCCGGGCAGCAAGGCCCCTGGGCTGCGGATCTCAACGCGGTCGGAGTACAGAAAGACGCGCACCGTCTCGCCGGAGCGGGCGTAGTCGCGGTGGATCACCGCATTGACCACCGCCTCGCGGAGGGCTTCATAGGGATATTCGGGCTCGTCCTCGCGGTAAAAGCCGCGGATGGTGGCTCCCACGCGGATATACTGTCGCAGGAAGCTGCTCGCCTTGTCGATCAGTTCAGGCATCGTTCCCACGAAGTTTTTGCGGTCGATGTAGGTGCGGATGCCCTGGGTGTCGGCGTACTTAATGCAGACGACCTCGCTCTGCGGCAGGTAAAGCTGCGGGTCGTAGCCGAACATCAGGAGGCCGGCGTGCGTGGGGCGAGCCTCGCCAGTCTGCGGGTCCTCGGCCACCGCCTTGAGGCCGATGAGCATCTCGGTTCCAGAGCTATGGCGCTGGCGTGCCCGGCTCTCGGGCGACCGGCTTGCGAAGTAGCGGTCGAGCGCCTCGCCGCCGTATCTCCCAAGAGCGCACCTGTGATGTTTTCGGTTCAAGCATTGACACCCTACGGCTTGCTGACAGGGTCAGGTATGCCACCTGGGCGGCTCGTAGACGGCCTGAGCGCCCGCCAAAGAGCGTGCCTGTTCCAACGTCTCCTGTCTCCTGGGAGCCCGGGCGGCCCGCCCACGCTCCCAGCGGCAATGCTGCCCCCAGGTGTGAAGCAGTACCAATGAGTGTTCTTTGCGTTCTTTGCGTTCTTTCGTGGCTGAAAGAATCAACCAATGGGTGTTCTTTACGTTCTTTCGTGACTGAAAGAATCAACCATCTCGTTCGAGAACAAGCGGCCCGCCTATCCCTCAGAAGCGGATCACACCCAACAGCACCAGCATCACCAGCGCGGTAATGATCAGAGGCAGGCAACCGCCACCCGATGCGGACGGCTCGGGCTGGGGCACCGGAATGTAGATAACCTGCGGCGCTGGCGGACTGCGAAAGAATCCGCCAAGCAGGGCCGCAAGAGCGACGACCAGAGCCATCAGTGATAAAATCTCCATCGGGGGCCTCCTCTCGGTGTGGACACGGTTCCTGGTTGGAGTAAACTACAGACCAGCGCGGATCTGGCCCCCAGGCAACGCGGAACATTCCCCAGTGGTGACACCGAAATTTCGGCGTGCCTGCGCCGACATGTCCGCGTGGTGACACGGCAGCATGGTCAGGTGAGCCAATGCAACTGCCAGGAGAAGACAATGCGTAACCGTAGCGAAACCTTTGGCCGCCTGCTCAAGGGGGCCATCAACAGCATCGCCACCTATGAAGGCAAGACCGCGCCGATCATCGAGGAGGAACTGGCCGAGCAGGTTGGCCTGGCCGGCTCAGCGATCCAGCGCTACAAAGCCGGCTCCCTGCCCCCCGACCCGCGCACCATCGAAATCATCGCCGAAGCTGCCGTTCGGCGCGGCCTCTTCTCGCGTGAGTGGCTCCAGCGCTTCCTGCACGCCGCCCGCTACCACCAAGCCGACCAACTGCTCGACCGCCTCTGTCCCCTCGGCCCGGCGCGCCCGCGGCCACCACGGGTCTACCAGAACCTGCCAGCCCCAACCTATAGCCAGTTTGTGATGCGTGCCGAAGCCTTTGCTGAGGTACTGGACGGCCTGAGCAAACGCTCGGCGGCGGTAATCATCGTCGGTCTCGGTGGCAACGGCAAGACCAGTCTCGCCCGCGAAGTTGCCGACGCCTGCCTGAAAGACGAGAACAGCCCGGCACGGTTCGATGCAGCGGTCTGGGTCAGCGACAAAGACCGCCCAGGCACGACCAACCTCAGCATCGTGCTCGACGAGATCGCCCGCACGCTCGACTACCCCGGCTTCACCCAGTTCGAGCACGACGAAAAACGCCGCGAGGTCGAGCAACTGCTACGCCGCCAGCGCGTGCTCGTCTGCCTCGACAACGTCGAGACGATCACTGACGGCGCACTGCTCTCCTGGCTCCTAAATCTACCCGAACCGAGCAAGACGCTGATCACCACCCGCGAGTACCGCCGCGAGTATCGGCGCGGTGGCTGGCCGGTGGAGTTGCGCGGGATGAGTGACAGCGAGGCGTGGCAATTGATCCACGAACGTGCCTGCCTGCTCAAGATCGATCAACTCATTGGCGCACCAGACCAGGTGGAACCCTTGCTCGCGGCTACGGGCGGCAACCCCAAAGCCTTGACCATCACCCTGGGGCTGCTCAAATACGAACGGCGACCCTTGCAGCAGGTGGTTGATGATCTGTATGCAGCCCGTGGCGAGCTTTTCGCTGACCTCTTTGATCGTGCCTGGTCACTCCTTGACGAAGCCGCTCGACGCGTGCTTCTGGTTGCCACCTTCTTCCCAACCAATGCGAGCGCCGAAGCACTGAGTGCCAGCGCTGATGTCCAGGGGTTTGCCTTCGACCGAGCAGTAGAGCGTCTCGCTGATCTTGCGCTGCTTGATGTGCAGCAGGATGATCTCAATCATCCACCACGCTACACCATTCATCCTCTGGTTCATGCCTTTGCCATGGCGCACTTGGCCGATCAGCCATTATTTGAGCGTGATGCCCGCGAACGATGGGTTTCTTGGTGTGTAACTCTTGCACTACAAGTAGGCCATTGCCCTCATGAAGTGGAAAAATTATCACTGCTCGATCTGGAACACGAGACAACCTTCTGGGCGATGAAGTGGGCTTACCACAATCGGTGCTATGAAGATGTCCTCCAACTCGGGCACGGTTCTATGTACTATTATTATGTGAAAGGGTTATGGGATAAATGGTTTGATGCAAACTTGATGCGGCTCGAAGCAGTGCGAAAGATAGAAAATTTCATTGAAGAGGTTCGTGCGCTCGCATATCAAGTTCAGATGTTAAGTCGACAGGGAAAAATTAGTGAGGCAACGGAGTTTCGCCAAGCACTTGAACATCGCATCCACAACCGACCTCTCTCTGGGGATACCTTCTTCCTCGTTCACCATTGTCTCGGTGCATATGCTCTTGCCATTGATGATGTTAAAGCGGCTGAAATGTCTTGGCGAAGGATTCTTGCTGAACCCGAACAGCTCTCCCACTATCGAAGTGTGACAAGTCGTCAATGGGTAGGTCTGTGCTTATACTACCAAGGACAGAAGCAAGCAGCCCGTGCGCTGTTCCAGGAGGCACTTCACGAGGCCGTTGTGCATAACTATGGGCGCTACATGCTCTTCAACCAGATCCGTCTCGCTGCGCTTGAGCTGGATGAAGAAAACATCGATCGTGCCGAACAAGCACTTGAGCAAAGTGTTCGGCTAGCACGCCACTACCATGATCGCGAACAGCTCGCATACGCTTTACGTCTGACTTCGCGTCTGTGCGCGATGCAGGAGAATACCCATGCCGCAAAGGCAGCGCTTGCCGAGGCAATTGATCTCTTTGAACGAATAGGCCTACGCCGTGACCTCGCCGAGGCCCGCGAGGAGTTGCGTCGACTCGATGAGATGGGCGACGCGCCAGCGGTCTGACGCCTCGTCCACCTTCTTGCGCTCAGCCCCCTTCCAGCGCCCGCAGCGCGACGCGCAGCAACTCGATCAGCGCCGGCAGCGTCGGCATCAGCGGGATAGCACCGGGGGCCAGCAGCGCGGCGAGCAGCACGAAGGCGAACAGGACGAAGGCGGCCAGGGCGAGCGTCGCTCGGTAGTCGCGGGCGGTGCGGTTGCTGTTCATCTCTAACCTCCTGGCCTATCATTGCTTGGGCCGATGGTTAGAGTATCGCGTGAAATCGCTCGGATGTGCGGGATATCTTATGAGGCAAACTTCAGCATCGGGGTGGCCGGAGCAGGCTCGAAGTTGTAAGGAATTTCCGAACACCTCATCAACGCACGCCTGGCGTATGGCGACACACAGCCGTGGACGGCAACAGACGCTCCGACTTTGGCTACATGATTGGCTACATGAAACGCCTCCGGGCCGATCTTGGCGACCGACCCGGAGGCGTTCCAGAGCATCCCAATGCTGGTGCCGGAGACGGGACTCGAACCCGTAAGGGGTTGCCCCCAGCGGTTTTTAAGGGCGAACAGGTGGGGCGACACAGTCCGTCAGATGCCCGCGAACCTGATCAGGACGCATAAACCGTTGCGTGAGGATCAGCCTCAGCAGGGCAGCGAGCCGGTCTCGAACACTCTCACCATTACTCACAGGTGCGGCCTGAGGGCGGCGCGACCCTGCCTCGTGTTGGGTATGGCGCTGCTCGCTTGGGTTGCCGCGCACAGCCTGCGCGATGCTGCGCGAAGGCCGCGTGCGCCGCTGTGGGCTCTCCATCTGCCTGGCTGGCACGCGGGTCTCCCGCCATAAGGCGGTTCCCGTTGTGCGGCATTCACGATGAGAGGAGCCCCCAGGAGGCCGGGGAATCAACAAGGCTCAATCGACTTCCGTTGCCGCCAAGCACCAGTCGAGTGAGCCTCCCCGGATCAAGCTTTCGGACCGAGTCCGTAGGCCTGGTTTCCTGTTGTCTGCTCCATTATAACATCCGCCGATCCCTTGTCAAGCTATTGGATGGAAAAAAGGAGCATTGACCATGACCGTGTTTTCATCATCGGGGTCATCGGTACGCGGGCGCACGGGCGCGGTACAGGATGGCCTGTCTCCGCATCCCGCCCCATATCTGCGGGTGCCTGAGCGTCTGTTGCGCACCTATGCGCACGACCCGCTGGCCGTGGGAGTCTATCTGGTCGTCGCTCGGTGTGCGTTGGCCCACCAGGCACCGGTACCGTTGTCGGCAGCTGATCTGGCTGCGTTGTCGGGAGATCTGCACGTGCGCGATGCGAAGGTGATGCGTCGTATTCGTCATCTGGTTGCCGCTGGCTGGCTGGTAGCCCATGCTGCGCCGGCGGTGAAACCCCGCCTCTGGCCAGTGTGGGCACCGCAGGTTCCCTGGTGTCTGGATTCAGCGCAACAGGGCAAGCCCGGGCGGGTACAGACCTGCCGTGTGCCGCTGGAACTCTTCGATACCTATCTGGGACGCCTAGAGCCACACGCCGGTCGCCGTCCGGCAATCATTGTGCGCTATTTTACGCATCCGTTGCTCGATCTCGCTGATTTGGGTCGTTTCGTGTTGTGTCACGCTGGGTATGCTCTGCCAAACTACCGGCTTTTTGAATTGGCATTGATGGAAGGAACGTCTGCGTTGCCCGCCGTTCCGCTGACTCTGACGGAGTTGTTGCACCGCGCTGTGGCCGGAACGCTGCGGGTGACCACTGCCTGCGGGATAGTGAAAATCGAACCGAGTCGCGCGGGCTGGCGCAAACTGGGCTATGAGGGCGACCCGCGCGCAGCAGCCAACGGATCACCTAACGGATCATGCAACGGATCAGCATTGAACCCTCAGCAGATCGCGGAACCGATCACGCAACGGATCGCCCGCTCCCCTTCAGAGGAGACGGTCCTTTCGGCTTCAGGATGCGACAAAGTCCCTCAAGAAGAGCCAAACGGCGCGTATGCATGGGATTCATGGGATATGAATCAACGAATGAATCCCCCACCGCACGCGTCGGGGGGCATGGGCGGCGGCGAAGTTGCTCAGACCACTGGATCGCGAGCACCGCTCCTGGCAAGCGCAGGAACCGGAGGAGGCCAGGCGATGGACGGCGACGACCTCCCACGGGGAGGGGATGTGCGCCTCGGTGAGCTCGATCCGGCACTGCGCGATGGTCACGCAACCCTCAATGCGGCGCGCCCGATCCATCCAGGCGAGTGGTTTGAGCTGCTGCACTTGCAGCAGACCTATGGAGCGGAACGTATGCTGGTCTGGCAGGCCCGGGCGGCCCGGGCGGCCCGTGATCCTGCTCGTGGCATTGTGCCAGCCTATTATCAGGTCTGCGCCGCCGATGAGGGCGCTGCTGAAGCGGAGTTTCGGTTGATCGCGCCAGGTCTGACGCACGCTCACCTGGGTGACCAACTGGCACCCGGAGAATGCCATCCCGACGCGTGCGCATTCGCCCGCGAGCCGACGGAGCATGCACACGACCAGTACGCCACCGGAGACGTAGCCAGGGATCAGGCGTCCCCTTCGCGCCAGCATGAGGCTGCCACTGCGCCACTACCGCCGCCAACGTACCCTCCCCCTTGCAGGGCACCCGGACTCGATCCTGCGTGTGAGGCGTTGCTGCAGGCGATGGGTGTGCGTGCCCGTTACAAACTGGTCGGGGTCCCGCTTGCGCTAATCCATGCCTGGCACGAAGCCCTCCTGCATCCTGGCATTGCTGCGCGGTTTGCCGATCCGGTCGCGTTTGCTGTTTCGCAAATGATGCAGCAGATCCCGCCACCACCGTTGCACGAACGTGAGCGCTGGGCGGCCTGGGAGGCTTCCTCAGGAGGCGTCCGCTCCATACCGCTCATTGCCCCGCAGGACGCAGAACCCAGTGACGGGGAAGCGGCAGCCTGGATCGCACATGCCCGTCGACTTGTGCCGACGGCCTCATCGGATGATCTGGCAACCCTGGTGAGCTTTTTGCTGCAGGGGGCAACTGATACGGAAGCGCAAACCTGGCTAGCTGAACAACGAGCTAATGAGGGACAACGAGCCAGGCAGGAGGTGGTGTGATGAAACGCGCTTGTTTGCATCAGTCCAGGGCCGTTGAGCGAGAAGCGCACGAGGAGATGCCTGAGCGAGCTTTCGCCCCATCGATTGACGATGACGCCACATGGAGCGACGGCCCCGACACGCCGCATTGCGCGGCATGCGAGGGCATCGGGTGGTTGCGTCCCAAGCTTCCCGTTGGTGCTCCAGGCTATAACCAGCTGATCCCGTGCGCATGTACCACCATCCGGCGTGCCCGTCGTCGGCTGGCCCAGTTACAGGAACTCAGCCATATCGACGCGTTTCAGGCCCAGACCTTCGCCACCTTCAACCGATTGGTGCCTGGCCTTCAGGTCGCGTACCAACGGGCACGCACGTTTGCGCAGAACCCAACCGGCTGGTTGACCCTGCTTGGGCCGTGCGGTTGTGGCAAAACCCATCTGGCAGCGGCCATTGCGCATGCGGCATTTGCCGCTGAACAACCGGCACTGCTGGTGGTTGTGCCGGATCTGCTCGATCACCTTCGTGCGACCTACAGCCCAACCAGCACCGTCTCGTACGACCAGGTCTTCACACATGTGCGCGAAGTCGAGTTGCTGATCCTCGACGACCTGGGAACCGAAAGTGCCACCCCCTGGGCGCGCGAAAAGATGTACCAGTTGATCAACCATCGCTACAACCACCGGTTAGCGACCGTCTTTACCAGCAACATTCGCCTTGAGCAACTCGATCCGCGGGTCGCCTCACGCATGCACGACCCGGCGCTTCCTGCCTGCATTGTCACGATTCAAGCCCAGGATTATCGACGCCGCCCCCTCACCCCTGACCAGCGTCATCGTCCGACAACACCTGATGAAGGAGCCCAGGGATGCCTAAACAAGCGTTGACCCATGCGACGATCGCACAGGTGACCCAGCAACTGGCGGCGCAATTAGGCGAGACAGCAGCGGCACCACTTCGCCAGATCCAGCGTATTGTCACGGTTCTGGGACGCGAGCGTGCGCAGGCCTTCGTCGCCGAAGCCCTGGCACGCCAAGCCGAGGGCGGCTTGCTGGTGCCAGATGGCAGTCGCCAGCGCACCCTGGGCGGAATTTTCTTTTATCTCGTGAAAGCCCACGTCACCCCACAGCAGCGCAGGCAGCTCTTTCATCACCCACCACCACGCCGTCACCCACCGCAAAGCAACGCTCCAGCGCTGCCTGCTCTCACGTGGCCTACACGGAAGAGCGCGGTACGTGAGGGACTTGAGCAGAAAGGAGTCGCCCATTCTGTGAAGATCACGCTGATTGGTCGCCCCGGCATCATTGTCACCCGCTCGAATTGTGTATTGACGGCAATGGAGAGCACCCGTGGACCCAGCCTGCCCAGAGGCTTGCCTCCCATCCCGCCAACCCCAACAACCTACACCATCTACATTGCCCACCGCCACTGGGCTCGGGTCGCTGACGCGCTTGCCAATCCTGATGACAAACTCATCGTTGAAGGTTGGGCCGCCTATGATCCCGAGCTTGAAGGGATCGCCGTCTTTGCCACCTTTGTCACCACGACGCTCACCCGTGCGCAGCAGCACCAGTCCGCAACAGAAACTGAACCACTGCTATGAATACGGTCTCAGAAAGGAACCTTCGCATGCAACACGCAGGACATGGCCCGAATATTGGTCACGGTTATGTGAAATATGTCATCATTGACGCGAAAGGATGCGAACTGCCGCCGGTGATCTTTCCGGCGATGATCAGCCCGGCTGGACGCAGCGTCACAGGTGCGCTGGCGCACGTAGCAACGGTGCGTGCGGGTGGGGGCGCGTGGTGGAGTGGTGAGGATGCGTTGCTGGCGGGGTCACCCCTGACTATCCTGGCGCAAGAACGCCTCACCGATCCGGTATTTCTGCCGGTGCTCCTACGCAGTGCCTTGCACCGCCTAGGGGCGCTGAATGGCACCGCTCGTGGCGTGTGTGTCACGGGCCTCCCGGCAACCTGGGCGCTGGATCACGCGAAAGCGCGGGCATTGGGGGCCCATTTGCGTGACGCGCATAGCGGGTATAGCAGCATTCGGGTGATCCCTGAACCACTCGGCCTGGTGTATGCCGCAGCCCTCGATAATCATGGGCACCTTGTGGGCGATCCCGCGCTGCTTGAAGGTCAGATTGCCGTAGTTGATCTGGGCCACCACACGGTTGATCTCGCTGTCTTGCGCCGTCTGGTGCCGGTGCCAGCCAGCCTGGATACGTATCATCTTGGTACTTCGCGCCCCCTTCAGGCGATCCGCGCCCGTTTGAGTGCGACCTTTGAACGTGAACTCACACTCTTTGAAACTGATCAGGCGGTGCGGGCCGAAGCCCTGCTCGTCGCAGGCGAACCACGCTCGCTTCCGCATGGCTGGGATCGCCCCCTCCTCCAGCATGGTGAGGCTATCGCGGCGCGACTGGTCGAAGCTTGGGGCCGGGGCAGCCAGTTTGATACCATCCTCATCGGTGGGGGCGGGGCCGAACTTGCGCCTCTGGTCACGGCTATTCAGCAACGGTTTCGGCATGCCCAGCTGGTTGCGCAGCCGCAGACCGCAATCGCCCGTGGGTATGCCCGTCTCGCACGACGCCTGGGCGGGGCATCTGCGCCATGACAACATCGATGCGCCTCTTACCCGTGCGCGTAAGTGCGCCAGTGCGCCACCTGATTGACCAGGTAGGGGCAGTCAACCCGGCCACCCGTGCGCTCCTGTTGCTAGGAGCAGCACGGGCTGGCCTCGATCTGCGCGGCCTCGACCGAGAGCTTGCCATCGTGCTGGCGGCAGGCTTGGCCCCAGAAGTGCAGACGGCGCTGCGCGAGGTGTTTGATCAGGTGCATGCTGCCACGCGCACCGAGCAGGCTCCAGTGCATAGCCACGCTAGACAAGCAAGCAGCGCCTGCACCGGGTGTACGGCGCTTGTGCCAGAAGCGCACGCCTATGCCACAGAGCGATCAACGGGCACCGCGCCCACAAAGCAGGCTCAAGCCGGGGGGCCGTGGCTGTCCAGCGAACTGGTCGCTGACCCAGCACCCACAACCGACCCGCCACCTGCGCGAGCCGATGCAGGTGCCGATCCGTTCGCGATGGTTGGCATTGACGTGTGACGGTTCCCACGGCGATCACTGCGAGGAGCCGGGATATCTGCCGTCGACAGCTCCCGGCTCACCGCTGTCACCCTGTCCCGTGGCTTCCGTAATGGTCGAACATTAGAAGGAGCAAACAGTTATGCCCATTCGCGTTCCGGATCAATCCACGCCAGCGCATAGACAAGACCCTGCAGAGCTGTCAGTTGATGGTGACTCATTGCCCGAGGCGGCACTTCCCGATCCCAAACCGGGCGCGCCTGACGTCACCGTCCCACCACGGTTACCACGGCCGCGACGCGACCGCCGTGACGACGCGTCACTGCCCCCACCCACCGCGATTCGGGGTCTGTACCGTCGCATCGGAACCAGCTTTGCCCTGGTCGGTGCCGCCCTGATTGGGAGCCTCATGTGGTACTATGGAGGTATCTTTTCGCTCGACTATCTGGCTGACACCTTTGCCCCCATCAACGCCTTGATGCACGGCAACCCCTGGTGGTATTTCTGGTGGATCCCGGTCGTCATTTCGGCAATCGAGCTTTTTCTCTGGCCGCGCCGCGAACGGCGTTTCGCTATCTTCACACTCCGGCTGGTCATCTGGGTGCTGGTGCTGGCATTTGATGTCTTGACGACAATGCGTGGCTTGTTACCAATCTTGGCCGAGCTCGGGCTGCCTGCCTTTCAGCACACCGACGGCCCTCCATGGCTCGCCTATGGCATCAGTGGTATCATCGGCCTGGCCTTTGCCTATATGCCCGAAAAGATCGCCCGCTGGGTGCTCAGCGATCTCTGGAATCTCTGGATCGCACCGCTCTGGAAGCGGTTTCGCCACAGCGCACCGCACGTCGAGCGAGCGTCGGCATAGTGGGCCAAGCGACGGGAAGAGAGTGGCATGGAAGCATGGTTTCGTGACCCGGGAAATATGGTTCTGGCGCTGGGCGTGGCCCTCTGCTTGCTCGGCCTTGCCCGCTTCGGGAGGCTTGTCGCGTGGGGTCAACGGATGCAGGCGCTGCACGGGCACGCCCTCACCAGCATGCGCGTCTGGCCGCGTGCTCTCGCACGTGCAGGCACCTCCGCTACGTCGGCGCGACCGGCAGCGCCCCCTCGCGCCGATCTCGCCGCACCCCCAGCCCTGCTGGCCGGTGCCGGACGGGCCTTACGCGATCCTCCGGGGATCGAAGCAACGCTCAGCTATCTGCGGCGCCACTCGCCGAACGACCGGTATCGCTTGCCGTTGGGTTGGTGCCGTTCTGATCGCCAGGAAGCTGGCCTTGTCCATACCGCGCTGGTCGGCGAAACTAACCACATCCTGATCAGCGGGGCGAGCGACAGCGGCAAAGACAACCTCGCCTGGTGGATGCTCCTCGCGCTCGCACTGGTGCATCACGAACCGCACGAACTGCACGTGGCGATCATTGACGGCAAAGGTCTAGACTTTCAGCCGTGGGCGAGCAAAGCGCAGACCTGGGCGTTGGCAACTGACCCGGAAACGATCCCGGACGTCCTCCGCGCCCTGACCGCCGAACGCCAACGCCGCAAAGCAGTGCTCACTGCGGCGGGCGTGAGCAAATGGGATCACTATCACGGGCACGATCTGCCCCTCCTGGTCGTCTTCATCTCGGAACTGAGCCTGCTCGAAACCGCGCTGAAGCGCGAGCGCACCCAGCGTGAGCGTGATCGCACCCTCGACCTCGAACTTGACCTATGGCTCAACACAGAACTGACCGCAGGGCGTGCCTTTGGCATGCGCTATCTCATCGGCATGCAGACCGTCACCGGCATGGACATGCTCTGGCGTTCGCAAATCGGCGTCTTTATGGGAAGTTATCAACCCGACGAAACCCAGGTCAAACCCAACCTCGCCAAAACCGCGAAGCAGATCGCCGCCGCAGGCGCAGTTCCTCCGCACCACCTGCCCCCACCGCCAACTGGGGCTGGCGTCTTCACGATTGTCAGTGGCGAGCAATGCATCACCACCCGTGCCCCCTACCTGAGCGATGCCGAACGCCGCCGCTGGCTGGGCCTGCTGCCGGATCGTCTGCCGACACCTGACCCAGGGTGCCCTGAACCTCCAGCCAATGCGCAGCTTTACCCCAGGCACCGCACCCCATATGCCCGTTCCAGCGAATATTGCACCACCGCAACCGGCACCTCACCCGGAGCAGCCGCCAGCAGCGGTGTGCTCCCAAACACGGCCTTCGACGGTGCCGCCAACGGCGCAGCCCACCCATCAGACGAAACGACTGGCGAATTCAACGCCCCCACAAACCCGATGACAGCAGCCAGCAGCGCAGGTGACCCACTTGCGCTCCTGCCCTTCACCATCAGCGACATCGCCCGGCTCAGCGCCCGCATCGCCCGGGGCGACACCAAAACCGAGATTGTGCGCAGCATGCCGGGCTACGCCACCCGACGACACCGGGAATTTGTCGGGTATTATGACGCCATTGCGGCCATCCTGGGCGAAGAAGGCTGACGGGGAGTGGGGCGGGCCTGACTAAGGATATAAAGAAATTGATGAAGGTGATAGTATATGTTGCAGTCAACACGTAATAATGACGTCACCTTGCAACAAAACTTTGTCTTATGAACAAACAACGTAACACCATAGTTGTTGGTGCTCTGATACTACTATTAATGTCTGTCTACTCACTACTCGACAGCTTAGTTGCGAGTTGGCTCCAAGAAATACTTGGTTCAAACCTATGGGTGTCAATTATACCTTTCCTTATCATTGGGGCTATTTTGTTTGGCTGGCAACTGCGAGAGTATAAGAGGAGAAATGACCAAGACTCAATGCCCATTCCCGAAGCAATTCGACGAAAGCTTGACCAGGATAGTTTTACTGATGATCTAAACCGCCGTCTACTAAACCGAATGGAACGTGATTGGATACAAGGCTTCTTGCTACCTAATACTAAGACCTTTAATCATTTACGATTGACTTATCAGACATCTCATCAAATTAAGAGACCATTTGATGATAGAATTAAATTTCCAAATCCTGTTGTAAAAAATTTTTCAGGTCTTTCAGATTTATTAACCTACTTTGATGATCATGATAAATGTATTCTTATACTAGGAGATGCAGGGTCTGGAAAAACCATCACGTTGCTTCAAATTATGAATCAACTTATTATTCGAGCACGTAAACAAAAAGATGATCCCGTACCGGTTTTTTTGCCATTATCAACTTGGTCTGCTGTGGCGGATGATTTTGAGTCTTGGATAGTAGAGGCACTAGACAGAGAGTATCATTTTCCAAAAACTGAGATTGCTGAGTTAATACAGAATCGTCGCCTGATCTTCGTATTAGATGGTTTAAATGAAGTAAAATCTGATCTGCGTGAAACATGTGTCTCTGCAATCAATAGTTATCAGCGCAAATATATGGGAACAGGTCTTATTATTTCCAGTCGTACTGATGAATATCTTGAAATCAAAAATAAACTTCAAATAGAAGGTGAAATCATTATTCAATCGCTTACAGATAGCATGATTAGAAATGCACTAACAACGGCTTTACCAGTGAATTCTATAAATATTTTTCTTCGAGACACGGAAATTCGAAGCTTAATCAACACACCTTTCATGCTTACTATAATTTGTCAAGTACATGAAGAACTGATAAACGATTCTTTTCAAAAATCAACATCACCAGAGATCTTGCAAAAAAGACTATTACATGCTTATATCAACCATTTATTTCATCATCGCCCTCTAAAAAGAATGTATAACCAAAGCACTACGATTTACTGGCTTTCAAAATTAGCAGTACAAATAAAAAAGAATAATCGCCCGTCATTTCAAATAGAAAGCATAAGAGTTGAATGGTTGCCAAAGCGTCTTCGTATTATACCTACCTGGATTTTAGGATTTACCTTCAGCCTTATTATTGGAAGTTTCATCGGTGTAATTTTTGCAATTCTTGATAATAGTATAGTTTTAGGTTTTTTTGCCACTCTTATAATTGGCTCAATTATTTTCGCTTTCTCACAATTTTGGCGTGATATCGAACCGGTCGAAGCGGTTCGGGTTCGCTTCTCCGCAAAGGAATTTCTAGCGGGCCTCATCTCAACTGTCTTTACAGCGTATGTTCTTTTGTTAATAAGTCCAAGCAATCCTGTTTACACTTGGATTTTTGCTATATTCCATAGCAGTCTTATAACTGTGAGACGAATGTTAAAGGCAGACATAATTGAAGAAGTCGTATTTCCAAATCAGCCAATTTTGCGTTCTCTCAGAAATGGGGTACTCATTGGTGTTAGTTATTGGATACTTTCTGGTATTCTTATGGGTCCAGCTTTTGATGTTGTAACAGGACTAACTGGTGGAGTGAGAGATGGGATAATTGTCGGTTTCTTTTTTGGTTCAATTTTCGGATTACGTTGGGGAGGTCGATCTGCAATTCAGCACTACTCAGTTAGGGTAATCTTGAGAATATATAACATCTTACCATTAAGGCTATTTGCTTTTTTAACACATTGCACCGAACTTTCATTAATACGAAAGACTGGCGGTAATTATGTGTTTTCTCACCCGATTTTATTAGATTACTTTGTTGATCTGCAAAATAGTAAGATCAAGATAGATGATCCTGATTTTGAATCATAATTAAATATATTTCTTCGTGCAAAGAAGCTCTGCGCCTGCGAGTATGCGAGAGTGGAAAAGTCTTTGCCGCAGTGCCCTTGCTAACGCATCTGGGCATTGCTGGCATCGGGCCTGTGGCTAGTGTCCGGTTGGTCGTATCCTACTCAGTTAGGCGTGAGTTGGCGAAGGTCGCAACAAGGTTTTAGGGCCGCTCGCCAAGTTGGCGAAGCAAGGATTCGGCTTCAGCCTGTTCACGCTTCATCCCCAGGCGGCGGAAGAGGTCGAGGGCATAGTGGGTATATTCATTAGCTAATGGTGCATCTTCCTGATGATAAAGCTTTGCTGATTGATAGTACGCACGGGCGATCACATCTGCACGACCACACTCACGAGCAAGTTGTAACGCTTCCATACAACACTCTTGCGCAAGCTTTATCTCAGCATTGTTACTATAGACCACACCCAACAAAAAAACGCTCAATGAAAGTCCGGGCACATTATCTGCCTTTTTACTCGCGACGATAGACTGACGATACCACTTAATTGCATCATCCACATTACCTCTGGCAGCTTCTAAGCTACCCATTGCGTCTAAAAAATTTGACGCCATATAGCCTTCCAATAATTGACCATAGCTCTTGAATGCCTCGGTTATCAAGTACTCTGCATCTGCGATTCTCCCCTGATCTAAAGCAACTAGACCCAGAATGCGATCAGCATAGCAGAGACGCTGGGGCGAATGATGCTCCCATGCCAGTCGAGCCTCACGAGCCCACTCTTCTGCCAATTCTATATCTCCACGGAAGTAGCTAATCCTGCTGAGGTCATAGTAACGCCATCCTACTTCCTCGAGGGCATTCAATAGCCTTCCTAATTGTACTCCTAGCATGGACAGTTGATCGCAATCACTCCAGTATCCTCGGAGACGACATACGCGAGTCACTTTAGGGATGAGATTCAGGATATACTTTCCTCGATCCAAAAAATCAGCAGAGAAATTTTGATCTTCACGCTGAGTTTCACTGAGATTCAATTTCTTAATGAATAAATGGAGAACCGCAAGAATATTGGGAAGATCCTGCTCTACAAGATTATGAGCACGCCAATCAGGATTCCATCCGCCATAGGTAGCTGCAAATTCAGAGAAATAAGCCTGCCAGCGCTCCTGCGCTGCCTCTATCCACTGCTGAGTGCCAATGATTTCGCCTTGCACATAGCTTCGCGTAAGCGGCAGCAGACTAAAGCGATCCGCATCCTTATTCACCAGTGAGAGTCGGAGCAACTCTTCGAGGCCCACATCGCGACCAAAATGATCCTCGCCAAGCCCAGCGACCACCCCCAATGCCTCGCGGCTAGCGTCAGTGGCAAAGAGCGAGAGCGCCAGCAGCAGCCAGTAGGCATCGCGGACGCGGATCTGGGCTACGCTCTCGGCGAAGCAGAATTGGGCAATATCGCTTTGGCCGCTACCGAGTCGGCGCAGGACACTCTCGACCGAGCCACCAAGGCCCATCAGGCCGATGCTCCAGACAATCGCCAGCGGGACGCCGCCAGTTCGTTGCCAAAGCTGTTCGTGGTCGTCAGGCGCGAGCGGAACGCGTTTACGCATGGCCTCCTGGGCAATCAGCACCAGTGCATCGGGGTGTGGCATGCCGGTGAGTCGGATCGGGTGGGCGACATCAATGCGGTGACGTGTCGTCACCAGGGCTTTGGTCGGGTCAGGCAACTCGCGCAGGAAGGCCATCAACTCTTCGTCGTCAACCGTTTCCAGGTTGTCGAGAATGAGCAGGGTGCGCTGCTCCGTGAGCACTTGCTCGACGATGGTGCGCTGCTCTTCGGCACGGGCACGGGTAATGGCCGGGAAGTCAAGCACCTGAGCAATCGCCGCGTAAAGGTCGTTCAGGGCACGGAAGACCTGGCGGCGCTCGAGAATGCCATCAGCGGTCAGGTAACTGCGCTTGGCCGAAGCCCAGACAATGGCATCGAAACGTTCGCTCTCGGGCTGATCTGCATAGCTTTCACATAAGTTATAGGCAGCCTCCAGGGCCAGGGCACTCTTGCCAATGCCACCAATGCCATCAATCGTGATCACGAAGGCCCGGCTGCGTGACCCGAGCAAGCGTCGGACTTCAGCCAACTCGGTCTGGCGCCCAACGAAGCGCTCGTAGTCGCGCGGGGGCAGATTGTGGCGGGGCAGCATCGTCGTCATCTGTTCCTCCAGTTGGGCGATCTGTTGCTGATAATCGGCGATTTGCAGGATGATGTGGCTAGGCACGTGCACGGAGCCAAACTTCGCCTGCTGCACCTCCAACTCGCGCAGGTGGGCACGGTTGATCGCCATCAGGCGTTGAAGGTGGGCGCGTTCTTCGCGGCTCATGAGGTACGTTCCAAAACGTGCAATATCGCCTCAGCCTGCTGCTGCTCTTGAACCAATCCGAGCTGCCTACCCACATCAAGTGCCTCGCGCGCATGAGCTTCAGCTTGACGAAGCTGATCACATTGAAGCTCGAGATCAGCTAACCGAACCAGCAAGGTTGCCAAATAACCACGTCCGCCAAACTGACGAAAGTAGGCCAGGCTGCGTTCGTACAGTTGTGCAGCTTCGTCGAGTTCCCCGAGTTGATGCAACACAAATCCAAGGTTCCCGGCAATCCCCCAGGCTCGCTCAGGGTTAAAAGGTGATAGCTCATCATCAAGTGGGAAGATGCGTTGTGCCTCTGTAAAGATTTGTCGCGCCAACTGATAATCACCCCGATCACGAGCGATCTTGCCGCGTTCGAACATGAGATCTGAGCGAGTGTGGGCTGCCACATCCTCAGGTAAGCGTTCGATCAATTGAACAGCCTCTGAGAGGAGTTCTTCCGCACGTGTTAGATCGCCTTCGCGTCGTACAATTTGGACATACCGTCCAAGCGATTCAACTTGCCACACAACTTCACCACGCCGTGCTGACACGTCAAGTGCTTGTTCGATTGAACGCCTCGCCGCTTCATGTTGACCTTGCTGGCTCTCGATCCAGGATTTGCCACAAAGTATCAATGGCAACAGCCGTTCGTCGCCCAGAAGTTGTGTATAATCAATCATTTGGTCGGCAAGCCGCAGGATATCGCCCCAGCGTCCGACAACATCCAGGTAGACCATCAGCGCAGGAAAAAGTGCGAGCACAAGATCAATGCGTTCGACTTGTTCAGCCCAACGAGCGAGATTCTCGAGATGCTGTCCATCGAGGATGAGTTGAGCAGCGCTCGGCTGGAGGTGATGTAGCTCAGCATATGGACGCGAAATTGACAGCAGAAAGGTTATCCAACCCTCACGCAACTCTTGCTCAAGGTAGGGGATCGTCGCGAGTTCCTCACGGGCAAAGGCGTGGGTCAGTGGCAGCAAACTGAAACGGTCGCCTTTCTGATTGACCAGCGAGAGGCGCAACAGTTCGGCAAGGCCCTCGTCGCGGCCAACAGGATCATTGGCAAGGCCCGCGACGTCGCCGAGCATGGTGCGGCTGACGCTGCGCTCAAAGAGGGCCAGCGCAAGCAGCAAGCGATGGGCGTCACGGCCACGAATACGCTCTACGCTCTCGGCAAAGCAGAAGCGGGCAATGTCGCTCTGGCCCTGGCCTAGCCGACGCAGGACGGCCTCGACACTCAGGCCCATGCTCATAAGACCGATACTCCATTGGATAGCCAGGGGCACGCCGCCGGTACGCCGCTCGAGGTCGTCCATCGCAGGCGCAGTCAACTGCACGCCTTTGGCTGCACCTTCGACCTGCATCAGCTTGAGGGCATCGGCGCGTGGCATACCGGTCAGCCTGAGGGCGTAGGCGATGTCGATGCGATGCCGTGTGGTGAGCAATGCCTTGGTCGGATCAGGCAGTTCACGCAAGAAGCTGAGCAGTTCGTCGTCATCCACCGTCTCCAGATTATCCACGATCAGCAACGTTCGTTGCGCCGCGAGGGCATGCTCAACCAGGCTGCGGCGTTCATGCAGGGGAGCCTGCACGATTGAAGGTTGTTCCAACACGGTCGCCACCTCGCGGAAGAGGTCGTCCAGGGTGTTGAAGCTCTGGCGACGCTGCTGGATACCGCTTGCAGTGAGCAACGTGCGCTTGGCCGAGACCCAGACAATCGCCGCAAAGCGCTCTTCTTCAGGGATGGAGTGATAGTGCTTGCGATACCCATAGGCAAGCTCAAGCGCCAGGGCACTCTTGCCAACCCCGCCAATCCCATCAATGGTAATGACAAAGTGACGCGAGCGGGGGTGTGGGAGCATCAGCCGCGCAAGCTGCTCCAATTCATCCAGCCGGCCGATGAACTCAGGATAGGTACGTTGCGGAAGGTTATGCCAGGGCCGCTGGCGCTCTGGCAGGAGAGGGCGAGATGTGCTCAGGAGGTGTGGATCAGGCCGAGCGGCGATCAGGCGCAAGCCCTCCTGCAGTTCACGAAAGCCATCGTTCAGCACAGCCAACTGGTGCGCCGTCGCAGCGGTATGCTCCGCAGTGGCGCGGCTACTCTCGGCGCTGATTTTCTGAAAGCTGAGGGCGTAGAGCTCACGCAGTTGAGGGATGTAGAGAACCTCACGACCAAGGGCGGCGAGAAAGGCTGCCATCATCGCATCGACCCGCGTTCGATCGAAGCGCTCCGGTAGGACATCGGTGAACGAGCGTCGCAGTACGTCCACCGCGCCGTGGGGATCGTGGAAAGGACGAGCGAGCAGATCGCGGAGGGCAGCCCGCACACTAGGCAGATCGCTGAAGCGGGTCTGGTAGAGCAACGCCTGCACCAATTCAGGGTCATGCTCGGCATAGGTAGAAGCAAACTGCTGTTCGGCGCTGCTCACGGCCGCCACCAATGCTCGTTGGAGCGCTCGTCGTTCCGCACGCTGATTCAGTGTCTCGCCGAAAAGGTCGGCCAGCAGTTCACCGAGGGCATTTGCGAGCAAATCTGCGAAGAAGCCTGCCATCATTCGCTCCCCTGCATAGTGGTAAAGACGGCGAAATGAAGGTGATCACGACGCTAAAAGCTGCTAGGATTGAGGGTACTGAAAGGTGCTTAAACCAATAGTGAAGGCTCTGCCTACCTCCTCACATCTATCTCTGTATAATACCAACGGGTGCAGCTGGCGTCAAAGCTTCACGAACGTTGAGCATAGAGGAAAGACGGACTAGATTGAACGAGGGTACTCTACGATTGTCAGTGGCGAGCAATGCATCACCCTACCTGAGCGATGCCGAACGCCGCCGCTGGATGGGCCTGTTGCCGGATCGTCTCCCGGCACCCGATCCAGGGTGCCCTGAACCTCCGCCAGTGCGCAGCTTTACCCCAGGCACCGCGCCCCATATGCCCGTTCCAGCGCACTATTCTGCTCCTGTACCTGACCGATGTGGGCCTGCATACCGCAGACAGGTCTGCCATTGTCTGCCAGCTACATGCTATACTACCAACCACGATGCCTCAAATCTATGCCATCGCCAGCCAAGCGAAAGCTCGGTGACAGCGAAGGTGCAGAACTCACAGCGTGCCCTGCGGTAAGAGAGAAAAGATCTATGATGATTAGCCGTGTCGAGGCCCTGTATTACCGAAGTTTGCGCTATGTTGCTCAAGATGTACGCGCTTTCCAGGTACTCGTAGGCCCCAATGCCTCAGGGAAATCGACCTTTCTTGATGTGATCGCGCTCCTGGGCGACTTTGTCCGCTACGGGCTCGATCGTGCCTTGCTTTTTGGCACCGAGTCCGGACGTGGCCGCGCCAGCCGTTTTGAGGAGCTTGTCTTTAATCAGCAGCATGACTATGTTGAACTGGCCCTTGAATTCGCTGTCCCAGCAGCACTCCGTCAGCCGGTTGGCGAGCATGGCAGCAGCACGATGTATGACCGTGCCCGCTATGAGGTTGTCTTCGGGCTCGCCGACACTGGTGAAGTGCACATCCGTGCCGAAACCCTCTGGCTCATCGAACACGCACGGCATCCAGCGTCGATCATCGCCACGGATCGTCACCCCGAGCCTGACCTCTTCCCGAGAGAACGCACGCCGCCAGCGTCGCTGATGACAACGGGAAAGATACCCGCCGGCTGGCAGACGGTGGTGCGCAAGGTGGCAGATGGCGGCAACGATTATTACCAGGCTGAGGGCGGTACGTGGAACATTGTCTATCGTATTGGTCCACGACGGGCAGCCCTCGCCGGATTGCCAGAGGATGCGGTACGCTTCCCCATCACCCTCTGGATCCGCAACCTGCTCCTCGAGGGGGTGCGTGTGCTGGCGTTAAATAGCGTTGCGATGCGTCGCCCCGCAAGCCCATCCCTCTCACGGAGCTTCAGTGTCGACGGAGCGAATCTGCCGCTGGTGATTCAGGATCTTCAGCGCAACCACCCGCAGGCCTATGCAGACTGGGTGGCCCATCTGAAGACCATCCTCCCCGATCTGACCAGTGTCTCGGTTCGTGAACGCCCAGAAGATCGGCATCTCTACCTTGCGGTGAGCTATGCCAGTACGGCCGAGCCGGTACCATCCTGGCTGGTTTCTGACGGCACCCTGCGTCTTCTTGCACTAACCTTGCTGGCCTATCTTCCCCAGCAAGAGGGCATTTATCTGATCGAAGAGCCTGAAAATGGTATTCACCCGAAAGCACTGGAGGGGGTCTACCAATCGTTGTCATCAGTCTATAGCAGTCAGATCCTGGTCGCCACGCACTCGCCGCTCTTCCTCGGTCTGGCTGAGCCAGCACAACTGCTCTGCTTCGCCCGGAATCCTTCCGGGGCCGTAGCGATCGTCACCGGGGATCACCACCCGGCACTCCAGAACTGGCAAGGTGAGGTCGATCTGTCCACCATGTATGCCGCCGGGGTACTCGGATGACAAAAGATCTCGTCATCCTGACGACTGATGTGCAGCAAGAAAAGATGCTGGAGACGCTGCTCCGTGAGCGATTGTAGCGACCCGTCCTTTGTCCTCCTGCGTGAGACCTTAGCGCGCTGGTTTGCTCAGTAGGTAGCTCATCGCGTTAGCTTTATCCACCGGCAAAGTCTATGCCCGCTTTATCCCGACAGGTACCCGATGAGCATGCCGCGTTTGACCCACTTCCTCACCCTGGCCCGCGATCAGACCGCGCTGATTGTGGATCTCTGTGCGGATCCTGATTGGCTCAGCCGAGCCCAGTTGCTGCATTACCTCGAACACCACGGGGTACCGGCAGCACAAAAGGACGACCTGATTGAGGCGCTCTGCCAGGCCGCGATTCTGCTGGTCGAACATCAGGCCGGCTTCATCGTAAACCCGGCAGTGGTTGACCTGGTCAACTACTACGAGCGACGCGGTCGGCTGATCAGTGCGACCTTCCTGCGCGATCAGATGCTCGCCATTGCCGACTTGACCGGACGCCTCCAGCGCGAGCTCTTTGCCGCCGAGGTTGATCACCATGCGATCTTCGATGTGATTGACGATCTCTACCGTCTGGTACGTGAGGTGCGTCAGGCTGGCCACGACCACTATGTCGCCTGTATGCGTCTCCTTGGCGATATTAAGCGCGCCGGCGGCAAGCATTCGCTTGCGCAGCGCCTGCAGGATCTTGAGCATGCCCAGCGCCGCTATATCGAGCCGCTGCGTGAACTGATTGACCCCAGCGGTGATTATGTGCTGCACATCACCCAGTTACGGCGGCAGGTCGGCGAACTTGGTCGTCAGGATGTGCTGCTCGCCCAGTCGCAGGAGCTCGACAGCCGACGTCGGCGTCTGATCAGTGACCTGCACTTTATCGACCACGAACTCCTCCGCGGCTTTGCGGCGATCGTCGACACCGCTCGCACCCTGCTGCACTCGCTCCTTGATGAAAAGTCGCTCAAGGATGCGCTCACCTTCTGCCTGGCCCGCCTCGATCAGGTCTGGCTGGCAGTTGGAACGACAACGCTGATCGCGGCCGGGCGCAATACCTTCCATGCTGCGCCGATGGAGCGCATCGAGACCTTCTTTGCTGATGTGGTTCACCGCCGATTGCTGCCACAGCCCCGGGCCCTGACCATCAGCCCTGCTGTGCAGCGCCACGCTGAGGATATGGTGCTGACTGAGCGCCACCTCTGGCAGACGATCGCGACGGTTGGGACGATTTCGAGTTGGCCTGCTTTCGTGACCAGAACCTTCCCGACCTACGTTGAGGAAGAACAACTCCGGGCGATGGTGCTGCCGTTGCTGCGTCCACATCCACAGGTCGCTCTGGAGCTCCACGATACGCTGTTCCGCCACGAGCTCAGTGCGCAGACGCTGCAGTTGCGCGACTTTGGCGTGCGTTGGGAGGAACGTTATGCCCGCTGATGTACCACCCCATAGCGCCGAGATCTGCCAGCGTCTGCTGCGGGGATATCAATTTAGTCGGTCGGATCTGTCTTCCGGTGATCTCGGCCCCCTCTATGCTGAACTCGATGATCGCTTCGTTTGGTTCCAGAACCACCTCGCGGCATCAGGCTTCAGCCTTGTCCGTGATGGCGAGGTCATGCTGCTGGAGAAGGAGCAGAAGGAACTGACCAATGAAGAGCGTCAGACGGTAGTCACGCTCTTCCTGCTCAGCGATCTCTGGCTCGAGCAGGGCGGCAGTTACGCCGATCTCTTCAGTATGCCCATGCGCTGGTTTGATCTCAGTTGGCTGCGCGATGGCTATGGTCGTGAGTATCTGGCCCAGGTTGGCATCCAGGATCTCGATACCATCGAAGACCTCTGGCGACGCATCGCCCGCAAAGGCTTCGTCACCTACCATCCCGAGACGCGCACCCTGACCCTGCGTGATCCTGCCGCACGCATCCTTACTATGGCGCGCCGACTCCATCAGCACCTGCGGAGCGCCGAGGAGGACGCACATGCGTGAGATGGTCAGCAGCATTCTCAAACTTGGCTTGATCAATAGTGGCATGTTCGACACGCTGGAGCTCAATACCGATGTGCGTGCCGTACACCTGGTGGGCGACAACAACGTCGGCAAGACCAGCCTGATTGAACTCATTCAATTCCTCTATTTCCCTGACCTACGCGAGATGCATTTCTCAAAAAGCCTCTCCGAGACGTTAGCCTTCTACTTCCGCCGCGAGGGTTCCTATATCCTTTTCACCGTGCGCACGGTGCGCGGCACCCAGCGCACGCTCGGTGTCTATGGCACTGGCACCGCCGACTCGCGCCAGGTCTTCGCCTTCGACGGGGCCTTTCACCTGGTGGACTTTCTCGATGAGCAACGCCACGTACTATCGCCTCAGCGCGTCGGCGTACGTCTGGCCGACCGGCGCTTCTATCTTTACCAGCGTGCCGAAGATCACGAACGTGGGCTGGTCGGTGAGCAGAACGAGGATCAGGCGAACGTCCATCTCTTTGACCTGGGACGCGGCAACTTTCGCCTGCTACGGCGCTTGCTCCAGAACCTCCTGCGCCTGGAGCGTCTGACTGCCCGCGATATTCGTCTCTTCCTCAACGCCCTGGTGGAGAGCACTGGTGCGAAGACGCGTATTGACGTTGCGCGTGACTTCGACCGCAAGTATACCGAGGCCCGCAACATCCGCGATCGCATCAATAGTTTGTTGCGCCTCAAGCCATTGATTGACCAGTGGACTGCGGCTGTCGAACGACGCGAACAGGCCGCGAGGGACGAACATGTGGCCCGCCTCCGCCTGAGCTACGCGGCGCAACGCTACGCTGAGATGCTTGAAGAAGAGCAGGGCCACCTGGGCAGGCGTGCCGCTGCTCTGAGCGTGGCCTTGGTCGAGCTTGAGGAGCAGCGCCAGCGGCTTGCCAATCAAATTGCCGAGCAGCGTAGCCGAACGGTTGAACTGCAGCGCATGCTTGATGAGTTGCAGCGCCTAGCCGAGCGCTGCGTCGGCTATCGGCGGGAGCAGGTGCGCACCGAGCGCAACCAGCTCAGCTACCAGGCGATCGAGCTCGAGAAGCGGATCGAGCAGGCCGGCAGCGTGAGCGTCGCGCAGATCGAGGGTCGGCTACGAAAAGCCCACGATGATCGGGATCGTATCCGCCGCCTCATCGAGAGCCGCACCGTCAGCCACCTGCTGGCCGAGGCCGACCTGAGCGATGATCAGCGTGCCCTCCTACGCTTCCTTGTCTCCGAGCAATTGCTCAGCCTGCCCCTCGCCGACACCGTCACCGATGCAGCACAGCTGCTGGCGTCCGCGCATGCCGCCGCCGCCCGGATCGACCCGCAGGGGGTCTTCCACGGCTTTGGTCTCAGCATCGTTCGCAGTGTCTGGTATCGCCCGACCGCCGACGAAGAGCCGCTCGCCGACCGACTCGCCGAGGTCGAGCAGCGCATCCTCACCCACGAGCGTGAGCTGGCGATTGCCCGCGACCGCGAGCAGATCCAGCAGCAGATTCGATCCCTGCAGCGCCAGGTCAACGAGCTCGAAACACTGCTCGGCACGCTTCAGCGTCTGGAAGAGCTGGAAATAAGCAGCGGCGGAGCGGCGGCCGTCGCGCGGGAGCTAGAGTCCTGTCGGCGCGAGCAGCAGGAGTTGGAAGCACAGCAGCGCCCGCTCGCCGAGCGCGTTCGCGCACATCAGGATGCGCAAGTGACGCTTCGGACGGAGCTAAGCACGCTCCAGCATCGGCTCGACGAGGTGCGCCAGGTGGGCAGAGAGATCGGCGACGCGGCAGAGCCTTGCCCGGCCGACATCGCCAGTGTGGCTGCCGAAGAATTACCCGAGCTCTTTCGGCTGAGCCGCGAGCGACATCGCGATCTCCGCAACGAGCGGCGGCGCACTGAAGAGGCGCTGCACGAGCCACGTGCCCGTCTGGACGATCTCTATGAGCGCGAGGCACCAGAGACGACCTTCACCGCCTGGGTGACCGAAAAACGCCTGCTGACAGCCGAAGTTGATCGGCTCGAAGCCCAGTTGCATGAAAGCTACGCCAACCTGGTTACGCTGGTCAAAGGCGAGCTTGACAAGCTCACGCAGGCTTTCGAGATCATACGCAGCCGGGTTGCCGAGCTGAACAACGGCATTCGGCGGGTAAGCATCTCGAACATCGAGCGCATCGAGCTCCATGTACAGGAGAGCCAATTGGTTGAAGCCATCAGGCAAACCAGCCAGCTCCAATTCGATATGTTCGCGCCGAGCACAGGGAGCCTCTCGCTGGAGGCAGCTGAGCAACAGATCGAGCACTACTTGGTCGACACGCTGCGTGCGCACGGGCGCGAACTGAACCTCGACGATCTCTTTCAGCTGGAATTTCGGGTGACCTACGCCCAGACCGGTGAGCAGCGTACCGTCACCGAGATCCACGCCTTCGAGTCGAACGGAACGGCAATCGGCGTCAAGATCGTCGTCTACCTGGGCCTGATCCGTCTGCTGCAGGGCACCCGGCGCAGCATTGTTACCCGCATTCCCTTCTTCCTTGACGAAGTTGGCAGCCTTTCCAGCAACAACCTCCGCCAGATCATCGCCTACTGCACCGAGCATCACTTTCTACCGATCTTCGCGAGCCCAACCATCACTCCTACATCTTGCAGCGCGATGGAGATCGAAGTTGGCTGATCAATGAGGTCATTCTGACCGAACGAGAACACGTTGATGAAACCACCCACGTGGATCGCGCAACTCGCCCATGACGGGGCGGTCGCATATAGCCAGATCAGCCGTGCGCACGAAACGCTCCTTGCACAACTGCGTGCGCTCCGCCTAGTCGAGGTTGACGTGCAAGGCAGTCGGCGTCGAGTGATCGTACGCGAACCAGACGGGTTTGCCGAGTGGCTCGCGAAGCACTATCCCGATGTGGTAGCTCCGCCAGTACCTGGCCAGCGGGCCGCGAACATTGCCCGTGTCCGCAACAGCAAGTCTGGTCTAGTCACCCACACGGCTCAGCCGCTGCTGCTGCGCTGGTTCAGCAGCGAACCTGCCTCACCCTGGGCCGAACTGACCCGGCGCTGCGGCATGATCGGCATCACCAGTGATCGTCTTGCCGTGCTCGACCTCCCCGATCTCTGGACACTGCTAACCGTCGAGAATTGGGAGTCATTCCTGGCGCTGGACGACGCACCCCAAACCGGCACGATCATCGCCGTCTTCACCGGCGGCAATATCGCGGAAACAACGCTCCAGGCGCTGGCCGCACTGCGACCAGCACCAGGGTACGCCGTTCACTTCGGCGACTATGACTGGTCTGGCCTAGCGATCTATCGACGTATCCGAGCGGTCTTCCCGCAGAGTCTGCTCCATGTCCCGGCTGACCTCGCGACACTCTTCCACAGATTCGCCAACCACGAACTCCTCCATGGACAGTTGCCCCTCGTGGCCCGTGAAGACGACTCATCTGAGGTGCGTGCCGTCATTGCGCTGATCGCGCAATACAATGCTGGCCTGGAGCAGGAGATTGTGCCCCCGCCGAGGCTCTGAAGGTGCGCGTTGACCAGGGCGGTCTCTTGATGATGGTTAGAGTTTACTGGTCACGAACGTTGAGCATAGAGGAAAAGAAGGCACATGACGAACTAGATTGAACGAGGGTACTTTTATGCGAAGATCAAAGCTCATGTCATCTGTGGTAATTACTATCGTCGTGATGTTCTGCTTGCTTGGATTCGATGGAAAGACCCAAGCCCAAGCCGTAAGCGCTGCTGACCCCGGGTTGGCTGGGCAGACTGCACCGCCAAAACAAAATCAGGAGCAGCGGCCGAACGTAATCCTTGAGCCAACAGCCACAACCATCGCTACTACCTTGTGGTACTGGCCGTTCACCAGTCCGGTTATGCTTGAGTTCGTCGTACGCATCCCACCAGGAAGCAACCCGGCAACCTTCACGCCAAGCATTGATCCCGTGCGCGTCGTGCGCGAGAATGGGGTTGATGCAAACGTCGGCGGGCTAACGCAGAGTCTCCAGTGGCGCACTGCGGATGGGAGTCTGGCACCAATCAGCACGTTAGCCGACTCAACCCAAGCAGTAGCCGACGATACCGAACAAACAATTAGCTATGTCGCAACGCTTCAGGGCCTGGGGCCGGGCAAGTACACGAGTGCGGTCAGAATCGCCGGTGCTCCTCCCGAGGTTCGCACTGAGCTAACTATTTTGGTTCGTAGTAGCCCGCTCTTGCCTACGATAATCATCGCGCTGAGTATGATCGCGACCCTGCTGCTCTACACTTGGAACAAGACGATGCGCACGCGAACCAGACGTCAGTTGGAGGTTGAACAGCAACGAGCGAAACTTGCCCAACTTCATCCACCGCTGGACAGACCGACCGCTGCGCCTGTGACCCAGAAACCATTACCAGATACACCGCCCGATCCGATCTGGTTCCAGCTTGATCGTGAGTTGCAGCGGTTAGGTCAACGTGATGATCTGGATCGACAGCAGTTTCAGACCATGTTTGATGTGCTGCAGGAGTGTTTTGAGCGTTACAGTACTGTGTTGACGCACGCAGCGCAATTGTCAGCGCAGATTGCGAGCATAAAATGTACGGAGAACGAGCGTGCATTGCTCAAGCAACGATACGAGGCAAACCTGACGCATCTGCGCACCACACTAGGTGAACCGCTCGATCGTCGACTGACAGCGGTGCGTGAAGCGCATAATGCGCTGGACAACCTGCGTGCCGAGGTACAGCGTACGATCCTTACCTCAGTGGCCGAGCCACTCATCAAAAACCTGAGCGAACTTGCCACAGGTAAGGCTAAGGCTGCCATCGTCACTGATGCCAGGGTCTTGCAGCAACAACTGGAGACTGCTGATCAGGCCGCCACCGATTTCGCCGGACTTCATCGGTGGCAAACGACCATCGAGGAAGCGCAGTTCAAGTTCGTGGCGCTCAAGGTGCGCCAACTCAAGCATGCGGCAGGACAATTAGCTGCCGAGGCGCACGAGTTAGAGCCACCCCTCACGCTTGATCAACAACTCATCCTGACACAAGTTGAGGCAGCCGAGCAAAGCGGGCCGGATCTGGACAAGGCCTTTGAAGCGATCGGAGTTGCTGAAAAGCATCTGCGCAAGCTGCAAGATGACCTCCTCCTCAGCCTGACATCTGGAACATGCCGCCCACACCAATGGAGTCAGCAGCAGTGGCAGGAAGCCCTGCAGTCCATGTCCCCACCTGATTTGACTGCCCTCGCCATTGCCGTTCAGCATACGACTGACGGTGAGGTGCGTGAACAGTTGCTAGCGACGATGCGGGCCAACTATAGCGGGGTTCTGCTTAAAGCGGCTGACCAGTTTCGCACGGAGTATCTGGCGAGCACATTTGATCAACTGATGCCCGTGTCAGATCAGGATGCGAGCCTGATTCAACGCATCCAGCAACTCAGACAAACTATCGAGCAGATCGACTTTGCGGTTCAGCCCGCCACCAGTGAGCCTCGACAGCTACACGCGGATCTGCAACGCTTGCACTCAGGTCTACAGCAGCTGTGTGCGGCGCGCCTGGATGCAATTGATCTCGCCATTCAATGGCTCTATGATCCTGCCCATTTAAAGTTCGAACAACCCATGCAACCTGATAAACTGGCCGCCGTATACCAGAACCAAGCCAGAGCCCGTCATGCTCTGCAGCACGGGCAGGCTGAAGATGCAACAGTATCCTTCGTCCAGACCGAGCAAGCACTGAACAGTGCTGAAACTGTGCTGCAAGAGCTGCATGCGGAGATGTTAGACCAATTGGAAACATTCGTATCGATAGAAATGCAAGACCTCTATCCGGATTTTACTGAACGCCCTATGGAAGACCTGATAGAAGAACTCCGTTCGAAAGACCCCACTTTGAAACATATTCGTTTGCAAAACCCCGCTTTGAACAACTTCCAGGTGAAAGACTTCTTTTCGGAAGATCGTCCTTTCAACATCTCTCTCGAAGGCATCCCTGGAGCAACCGCATTGAACGTGGGGCCTGCGAAGAAGAGGGAAGAGCGCAGTACGAGCACGCCATCGACGCCTTCTGTTAGGGCTCTGCCCACCACCGTACCAACCTGGCTTATCACAAGTGGGGGCGAGATCCTTACCCTGAAGTTGGTACCGCAGCAGCGGCATGGCGAACGTCGTGCTGATTTCGCAGAGCGTGTGCGTAAACGGATCGCCCTGCTAGATTGGGCAGCTTTAGGCGTAGCGCTCTCTTTCAGTGTGGCGATCGGGCTAGGTGTACTCTGGATGCCCAACCCAACCTTCGGCGCACCACAAGACTGGTTGCTCGCGCTGCTCTGGGGGACGACCACGCAGGCTGGAGTGACGACCCTTGTGGGCGATCCGTCCACACCTGAAAGCTGAGAGAGCAAGCGATAATTTTTTGGAGCGTCCGCACGGCACTTCGTCGTGCGGACGTGCGAGCTATCCTGCTAAACCGCATACGTTCCCGTCCCCAGCATCGTCGCAGCAATCTTGGCATAGTCAGGATTGATTGGCCGGTCATCCTGGCTAAACTGCTCCGCCCGGTCAATAAAGAGTGTGGCTGATTCACGGTTTTTGCCAAGTTGAAGATGCGGATGCAAGCTGGCCAACTGGTGAGCTCTGACGCATCGGCCAGCCTGCACAAGCGCTTCAATTTGGAAGGCTAGCGGGGTGAGGTAGGTTGGTCTGACCCAGGTACGTACCTGTTCGAGGGTTATAGCGAGCATATCAGCGTACTCCGGATCACGCTGTGGCTCGAACGTGTACTTCAGCTTCGCAGGCATCTCCCAAGTCACCTCGTTGTGGCGCAATGAGCCCATTGGACCAAAGATATCTTCCAGGATGCGTGCCATGCGTACCGCAAGATTCCAGCGCCTGAATGGCAATGGCTCAGGTAGCTTTGCCAACGTCGCAGCATACCCACCAGTAAGCAGCGAGTCGATGCATGTGTGGCTCAACGCAAGCCCATCCTGATGCTGCTTACAGAAGTCTAGATAGGCGCAGATCGCGTTCGTGTATGAGTTGAAGCGACTCTGGATGAGTCGGTGCGCCTCGGTGGAAAGCGTTCCACTCGCATTGAGGAGCGCATGAAATGTGGTCAGCAGCCAGGCCACCGACGAAGCTTGCGTGTGATTGGTTGCTTGCGATCTAGTCAATAATTGCAATAGCCGCAGCTGATCCTCAAGGGGAAAATACGCGATCTCATCAGGAAGGAGGGTACAAATTCGTTCTTGCAATGCTTCAGGAGCTTGGCGTAGTTTCTGGTGAACATACAGGCGAAAATCTGGTTGCGTTGCGAGCTGTGCTTGAATCCACGCTAAGCTGTGCGGATGGAAGGCGGGTACGGCAAGGGTCTGCATCACATAGGCAACAAATAGGTCGGCTTCATGCGCACACACCGTTTGCCATGCCTGATGGGCTTGGGCGGCAAGCGGTGGAATCTGGAACAGTGCATAGGCCATAGGCCCGAGTTGGGCAATGGCGTCGGTTCGCTCCGGGGGGCTTGGCAAGAGGCGGATCCCTACCTGGAGCAGATGAAGCCGATCCTCATGGGGGAGACTGGCTTCAATATTCGCAAAGCGCTTCATCCATGTAGCAAAATCGTCCCAGGTTTGCGGTGAAAATGATGGTTTGAGCAGGCCATAGAGCGCGTTGAGCCATGTGGGAGTGGCTGGCACTGCCGCCAAGAAGCTATCGCGGTGCGGCCCTGGCGGAAAGGCCGCACATGTTGCGAGATAGGATGTGAGCAGAGCAGGGCTTTGCTCACATCCTTCTTGCCACTGCTGGTGAACCGTTGCGCGTATCACCGGATTGTCCACAGTAAAGAGCGAAACGGCAAGCGGCTGAAGCAATTCGGCGGTTAGGGTGCAAACTTCTTCTTGAGACCGCAGCACCCCAATGTATTGTGTGAATTGGCGCAACCTCTCCTCAGGTGGTTCGGCCAGGATCTGGGTACTATGATGCAACAGCCAATTATGGAGTGTGGATCGATAGGCCAAGATGATGGCACGATCTTCGCTGCGATAGACGAAATCGTCGAGGTGAGGGATTTGAGCTTGTAACCAGGCGTATGCGTTATCAGGCAAGCGATCGGCATTACGCGAGAGCATCCGTAAGGTTGCACCTAGGACTTCAAGTGCATTGGTACGATCCTCACTGGTCGCAAGCATCGACAGCGCATATTTGACCAGCTGCAGCTGAACATCCAAGCTCTCGCCACAAATTTCTTTCTGCCAGCATGTTATCCAGGGCGCCAACTCATGCCAATTCGATGGCAATTCCGTTGATTGCGCCCAGCGGTAGATGGTCGGCCGCATTGAAGCGTGCGCAGGATCAAGCGTTGCCATAAACTGCATGAGTAGAGCTTGTCCACCAGGGATAAGCAGATATAGCAATGCGTGTATGCGTGCGTGTTTAGGATAGCGCTGGGCCTCGGCTTGCAGGGCGGCCTGAGCGGTCGGTGGTAATGGAGCATCAATCAGTGTCCCCGCCTGGGCGCGTAACCACTCGGGAATGGTGCTTAGTTCCGCTTTTTCGCTCACGACGAGCGTGATCGTATGACGAAGCACAGCTAGGCGATCATCGAGTTCATCAGCGCGTAGCTCATCAATGAAACGGCAGACCCAGCGACGAAAAGAGTCTGTGTGTTTACTCTGGAGTGCCGTTGGTTTCAGTTTCAGGTAGACCGCACGATGGGTAACAGGGTGGTGCGTACGCAAGAAGGCGAGAAATTGGTTGATCAACTCCTCGCTGAACAGCGATGTTTCATGATGGGTGATGTAGGTGGCAATGGCATCGGGATCAGGCATGCAGATCCGTTGCCATACTTTGTGCGCAATGGGGCCAGTTTCAGGATCGCTAAGCAACGGCATGAGCAGCGGACTCAGCGCCGCAACGAACTGATCGTGTGGAGCATCAGACCTCGCCAGTTCACCCCACCTGTTGACTAGCCGTACCCGTTCCCTAGCTTCCTCAGCACAAATTTCAGCGCGAAACCAGGTAAGCCAGATCTGTAACGCCCGCCAACTTTTGATTTCCCCGTGGCGCTTGAGCTTTGCGTAGACGGCACTGCGGGTCGCTGGATCCTGGCGGGCAAGCAGGTTGAGGAGCTCAATAGCGTATAGAGCCGTCTCGGGGCGGCGCTGGGTGAGGATAAGATACTCAACGGCAAGGTTCGTGCAGCCAACGCAAGCTTGCTGCCACAGTGGGTGAACCTCGGAGGCGCTGCTCGGCTCGCTCAACAGCGGTAACGCAAGGGGCTGGAGCTGGATGGCTGCTTGTTCCCGGCTTGGGCCAACGGGAAGCGCCGCGATCCCCTCACGCAGACGCCGCAGGCGTTCTTCAGGAGTATCGCTCAGGAGTTCGCTCGCGAACTCGGTGAGATACCACACCGTCGTCGCCCATGTCTCCAGCCCCAGGCGGGTACGGATGACTTGATACACCGCTGCTTGCAGAGGCTGGATCTGATGAAGTTGCGCAATGATATTCAAGTTGGCTGGGGCAACCTGGAGTGCAGTGGTGGTGATCTGTTGGGCGATCACACTCGTCAACACAGCGCTCCCAGCAAGAGCGATCTGCGCCATACGCAGCCGCTCGTTGGGGGTTTCCAGCAGACTGATCAGCCGTGTGGTGAGCGACAGATGCGTGCTCAGCGCCTCATCAGAAAGCTCCGCCACCACCGCACGCCGATCATCGGCAGACCAGGCTTCCCAGGCAACCGCGTTCTGGTCAAGGGCCGTAGCAATTGGTTCAGCCCGCGTCGCACGGTCGCCGGTGAGCCAAACCTTCAGCAGCAGCGGTGCTTCTGGGCCAGACCAGGCGACCGGGTAGGCCTCGTCAAGCAGCAGCCCTAACGTTGTCCAACTCAGCGCAGGTACGGCACGAGCGTAGAATGGTTCAGCGAGCGAGCGATCCTTGGCTAGTCGTGCCGCACGCAGTGCAAAGTGCTGATGCCGTTGTTCGTCGTGCAGGACGCCAGGGGCAGCGTAGAGGTCGGCGAGGGCCGCACATGGCTCAAAGAGGAATCGATGACTGTCGGGGTTCCGCTGCTCTTGTAGAGCCAGCAAGTCTTGCCATGTCTGGGCTTCGACCTCCGGCTGACCTTGACGTTGGGCTAGCTTAATCCGCTGGCGACATATGCCCAATGAAGTAGGCTGAGCGCGCCACGCTTGTTCGACGAGCGCACTAACGACCTTTACATCGGCGTCGGTGGCTATCTGCACCAGGTTCTGGATAAGCTCAAGCAGATCACTCTTTCGAACTTCTAGCAGGCCTCTGATCATCGTAGACGCCCGGATGACTAGTGCGCCACGATGCGTCGGTGTATCAAGTAGCAGACGATTTGTCCATCCCTGGAGGTAAGCAAGCAAGGCGTGGCCGGACTGCTGCGCACGCTGCATTGCGTTCAGTAGCGCTTCGACTTGGTCGGGAGACGGAAAATCGGTGACGTACTGTTCAATCGTGTCAAACAACTGCGCTAGCTCAGCACTCATGCGGGCCACTACCTGCTTGCGCTGCTCGAGCGATGCCGTGAAGTTCTCGGAAGGTACGCAGCGGCTACAACTCAGGCAGTTGTCGCCGACAATCACCTCAAAGGTCTTGAGGTAGCCAAGCAGCACTCCGCGCAGGCAAAGCTTGTTGCCCTGGGTACCGATCTGACCGTCAGGCTCGACCCCAACATAGTCAGTGAGCAGTCGGTGGTAGGCAGCCCAGTCGTTGTCCTCGCGACTATCGTGGAGCGCCATGAATGCGTTCAAGTAAGCGTCAAAATCCTGATCACGCTCCAGAGCCGGTCCAGCCAGAATCTCCCAGCCCTGTGGCCTACGTAGTTCGGGCCAAGCAAACCAATCGTCCAGCGTGATCTCCTGACGCCCGTTTTTGTACGGACGTCTAGCTTTACGCGCCCGCTGGTCGGCCTCATTCTTTTTTGCTCGTCGTACTGCGCCCGCATAGGCTCGCCAAGCAGCCAGACTCTCGCGGCCCTGGGCAGGGCCGTAATAGGGTGCGCCAATGGCTCTATAGGTAAGGAGTTTATCCTGACGCGACCCGGAGGCACCGGATTGAAACTGCTTGATGTCGCTCACGAGTTGGGTAACTTCGCTCAGAGGCTGCTTGATCCGGGTAGCAAGCTCGATCAGATCGCCGCTGTGCAAGATGCTGGTGAGTTCTGCTGCCGTTAGACGAGTCTCACACAACACCGCCCCGAAGTACGCATTTGAATTCAGGATGGCTGGGGCATCGTGAACCTGAGGCTGGATGAGGAGGGCACCAACCTGACAGTATGCCTGCACCAGGCTCTCGCGGGGGCCGTCCGAACCCACGCGAGGACGGATACGATAGACGACGTCGAGGATGCGCTTGATATAGTCGGTTTTGTGGGCATAGCGATAGCCACGCTCAAGCAACTCCTGATGCTCGGCAGACTCTTTGCCTTCAGGCTCACGGTCTGGCCATTCAGGCCATGTGTAGGGTGCGGTTAGTCCAGCCAGACTAGGCTGTTCGCTACAGCGCTCAAAGAAAGCGATGGCCTCATCATTGGTGATGTAGATGCGCCCAACGATCTTGCGTCGCGCTGAGCGGAGAAACGCACGCATAACCAAAACATCCTCACGGCGAATATACTTATCGGCCAGGAAGCGTCGCTGAATCTCATCATCAGAGGGAAGTTGAGTTTGTTTCCGTTCGCTCTGCTCCATAGGCGCATCAGGGCTGTAGTAGAGGATCACTGTTGCTGGTTCACCGTCACGCCCGGCCCGTCCGGCCTCCTGTGCATAGGCCTCAAGATTGCCAGGAGCGCTCCGATGGATGACGAGACGAATGTTCGGCTTATCAATGCCCATGCCGAAGCCTTTCGTCGCCACCATGATCGCTCGCTCGCCTTTGATGAAGGCCTGCTGCTGCTCTCGTCGGCTACGCCCGCTCAGGTCACCCAGGGGGGGCGCTTGTTGCGGAGCGAAGCAATCCTCTGGCTCTTCCTCCTCGTCGTCCTCCGGTGCTGCGCTGGCGCTATCAAACTCCATCCTGCCGTGGTAGACCGCAACCCGTTCGGCAAGCGCTCGCTCCAGATAGGAGGCAAACGACGAAGCGCCGGGACTGAGGCGGCCTTGGTTTGCTTCACCGTTTCGACGGGTATACGCTAGTTTGCCCCCGGTGTAGGGCATAAAGACAATCGCTGCGCCAGGGGCCTCGTTCTGCTGATTATGGGCAAG
This sequence comes from Candidatus Chloroploca mongolica, assembly GCF_004762035.2. GTDB lineage: Bacteria > Chloroflexota > Chloroflexia > Chloroflexales > Chloroflexaceae > Chloroploca > Chloroploca mongolica. The sequence continues at coordinate 74,293 of NZ_SIJK02000016.1, forward strand.
GAGTTGTTGCAACTCAGTGAGGATGCTCTCGGTTTTGTCTTCAGTCGTTCGACAGACGCGCACCACCAGATTGAGCTCTGGTCGGTTTGAGGATTCGATGAAGAGATTGCCGCCGGCATCAAGCGGGCGCGGATCCAGATCTAACTCTTCACAAATGTCGCGACGCACCTCGGGGCTCGCCGTTGCCGTCAGGGCAATGGGCAAGGGGTGAATGTCACGAGTGCGGAGGCGCGCCAACAGATTCAGGTAGGACGAACGAAAGTCGTGGCCCCACTGACTGATGCAGTGCGCTTCATCCAGGGCTAGGTAGCGAATGCCAATTTGCTTATGCGCCCGGTGGAGACTCTCAAGCACATAGCTGCGCTCGAGTTGTTCGGGGGTGAGATAGACCAGTTTATAGTGGCCGAGTTCCATCCGGCGCAGGCGCGCCATGCGTTCAGCAATACTGACATCACCATTAATGACTGTGGTTAAACTATCAAGCCCATACCGCTGATAGATACGCTGCTCGTATTGATCCATCATCAGCGATTTGAGCGGCGAGATGACGATGGTGATGCCGGGCAGCAGCATAGCAGGGAGGATATAACACTCGCTTTTGCCGCCGCCTGTTGCAGCAATGCCCAATATCGGTTTGCCGGTGAGTGACTGCCCGAGAATCTGATGTTGGAACGCCCGCATCCCTGCGAAGCCAAAGAGTCGATAGGCAATCTCATCAACTGCGCGGCGCACCTGAGGCGTATATGCGGGCAGGAAGGTGTTGGCGATATTGAGTGGTTGTTGAATTTGATCAAACATCGTCTTTGAATCAGGCTTAATACGAGCTGTCTTGGGGCTCTTTACCGCATATGTTGCATGAATAATTTTGATCAACTCACCATAGCGCAGGCGTGGAAGTTGGATACCCTGATCGCGGATGAGGGTAAGGGTTTGGATGTTTGCCACCGCAGCAGGACACAGCTTGACAAACTCAGTCCATGCGTCGTTAGCCTCTGGTCGGCGATCAGGTTTCTGATGATCAATGCGGATGTCATAGCCGTCATCATTTTTGCGAGCACAAAACGCACCAATGAAGGTGAGCGCTTGATCCGCCGGCCATTGTGCTTTGTCGTTAGGCGTAAGCGGTGCGGTCATCGTCGCAGCGGAAGCTTGCGCGTGATGGAGCAGGACATAGCTCCATGAGAGCAAGTTGTTCTCCGCATCGTCAAACGATCGATCATCGCGCTGGTAGCGTGCGGCATGCCTACGAAAGGATATATAGAGCGCAGGTTGGTGCAGCGACTCGCGGCGACCATTCCAGCAGGTGTCGCAAGCCGCACTCACCGTAGCGCCCGGGACAACACCACAGGGGCCAAGGGTCGTGAGATGATCTGATTTCTCAAGCAACGCACGGCGCCAGGCCATGAGTTGCTGCGCATTCTGTTGTGCCCCCGGCTCAATGATAATTGCACTCGCCTGCTGCGGCAGGCTGCTGATCAACGCTCCGAGATGCTTTCGGCCTTCAGGCGAAAGCTCATTAAAGACGTTAGAGGCGATCACCAGATTGCTAGAGCCGCCGCTATAGGGCTGCTGATTCAAATCGTGCAGTTGCCATGCAGCGTGCGTAACCCACTGCTCGACAGTCTCCAGCCGCACCTGACTCTCCTCGTCATGGCTCAGTTCACGACGACGGCCTAGCGCCCCCGCATAGGCGGCGGCAATTTTGCGCGCATACGCAAGATTCTCCTGGGTGCAATCAACACCCGTGAAGGTCAAACTCTGGATTGGAAAAGGGGCTGCATAGAGATCGCAGACGGTCGCCCAGGCGAGGAGAAAATCCATCAGACCAAGCAGCGTTGTACCTGTGCCGACGCCAATATCAAGAACATGCAGCACCGGGCCGACCAACGCTGATCGCGCCACCAGATCGAGTAGGCTGAGTTGTACTTTCGCCACATTGGTCGTACAGTAGTAGGCCAAGTAGGCGTCAAGAAAATCCGGCGAGGTATAGCTCGTCGACGTGAACTTCTTCCCATGCGCCGCAAACGTTGTCCAGACTTGCGCAAGCTGAGCAATGCGCTGATCCGCCGCGTCAAGAATGGTACGCATATCTTCGTGGTGGCGTTGGATATCCGGAGGCCGACCGCAGAGGATTTCGCATTGGGTAGCCTCAATGTAGTTTGAGATGCGTGCCCGTCCGCCGGGTGCAAGCAACCCCTCTAGGGTTTCGACGAGAGTTGGATCAAAAGGAGTTGCCATACACACCTTTGACAGAAATAGCTTGGCCCAATGATGGACTTTACATATCAAGCGGAATGGTGAACTGTTGAGGCGGCAGGTCTTCTTCTGGCGGTTGCTTGGGGCCGCGCTTGATCAATGCATCATGTTCAACATCGTGCTCTTTATAGCGCTTCAGCGCCAGAGGACGGTTGATGACCGCATAGCAGTAGACACAACCATGAGGACAGGTGTCGTAGGCACCGATGTCACGACTGTCATAGCATCCACACTTGTTGCGGTTCGGTGAAAGTTTCAGCTTGTGCTGCTGTTTGTGTGGCCAAAGCTCGTCAATCAGTTCCTTGTCAACGCAGGCTCCGCGCTGAATGGGCGGGACGACTGCAAAGTCTTCGGCACATGTATAAAGACCAATTCCATGAGCTTCAGCGATGGATGCCAACTCACCAGCTAGTTCAAGTTTCTCGTTTTGTGGAGGGTCATAGGGTCGCAGGCTATCAGGAAGCTTCCTTGTGTTCCGTGCGACTTTGTCGTAGCCATCAAGAAAGCTGAAGTAACAGCGTTCCGTGGAACCAGCAAGCCGCTGCGCTAGCGTACGAAAGGTTCGCCGATGCCAGTCAGCATCCGTGAGCGGGGTGAAGATAATCGGATCGTAGCGCCAGAGCACATGCTTGTGGCTGTAATGGCGGGCAAGTGCTTGGAATGACTCGATCACCTGATCAGGTTGGGGAACGCGCTCCTCAAGTGGATGGGTCGTCCGTTCAGCAGTGTAGCCGGTCAGTGAATAGTGGAAATAGCACGCTAATCCGGCACGATCCAGCTCATCGAGGTGACGCAGGAATGGGCCGTAATGCTTAGACCAGAACACAATCGCGCGGACATCCTCTGAACGCAGCGAGACGGTGACGACTTGAGGGCCGTAGGGGTTATGGTAGCGAACATAGCCTTCACGAACCCGCTGCATAAACCAGTCACCGTAAAAGGCGGGGATGTCGGTACGATAGGAGACGGATAGCACATGCATGAGGAGTCTGCTTTCATTCGACCAAGCTGGGCCGGAAAACTCGTACTGGAGTTGTCACCACTGCATCTTCCTAAATTGTAAGATGAACGTGATGCCATGTCGCACAGTAGAATTATGGTACAAACGGATTACCATACCATTACCAGATAGTGTTTGCCCAGAAAATGCCATCGCCTTAGCCTCGCCAGCAGTGGTATACTTAACACCAAGCTTTGTCTCTTGAGTGTACCGCTAGATGCAGTGAGAACAAAGGACGCTGAGCGCAATCTATGGAACTGACGATCTCGTCCCAATCCGCGAACGAAGCGCTCGTCAGGTGCGATGGCGTTGCGTCGCACTGTTTCATTCCGCGAGAAGTCTTGCCAGCACCGCAGGATGGCTCACGTTTGCCCAACCCCCTGGACGATCCGGTCGCTTATGGACGTGCGCTCTTCACGGCGCTCTTCCCCACCGGCTCGCTCGCCCACGCGGCCCTGGCGGCCCGCCCTGAGCGGATCGTGCTGGTTGCCGAGGGCGCGCTGGATGCCGTGCCCTGGGAGTATCTCTACGGGCCGGATGGTTTTGTGGTGCTGGAGGTGCCTTTTGTACGTGGATTGCCGATAGAACGGCGTGTGGCCCCACCAACGCTTGATGGCGGGCTGCACATCGTGGCGGTGCCGAGCAATCCGCTTGACGCCGCTGTGGTGCCGCTGAATATTGACGGCGAGTGGCTGCGGCTGCGCGAGAGTGTGCAGGCCGTCGAGGGTGCGGTCGTCCTGGAGCGCACGCGCCCGGCTACCGATGAGCAACTGCGCCGCCTGGTCGCTGGCAAGCGCCACCGTGTCGTCCACTTTATGGGCCACGGCAGCGCACAGCAGGACGAGGCGCAGCTCTGCTTCGAGCGCGCTGACGGGGGCCTTGAACTGGTCAGCGCCCGCACGCTGGCCCAGCGGTTGCGCGGCACGGTCTTCCTGGTCACACTGAACGCCTGCGTCAGTGCCACGCCCGGCCCCACGCCCTTCAGCAACTTGGCGCGCCTGCTGATCGAACAGGGTACCCCCTACGCACTCGGCATGCGCTTCAGCATTGTGGATGACGACGCACGAGCCTTCGCGCGCACCCTGTATGACGATCTCGCCCGTGGCGTCCCCATTGAAGAGGCGTTGCTCCAGGCCCGTCTGAGCCTAGCGCGCAGCGCCCGACCATGGGCCGTCGGCGTCCCAGTGCTCTATACTGCCCTGACCACACCCGCTGGCGGCTTTGCGACCCCGGCGGGCCAGCCCGACGTGCGCGACCGTCGCCCGCCGATCCAGGTGAGCGCCCTCCCCCGCGCCGAGGGTGCCTTCCAGGGTCGTCAGGAAGAGTTGCGGGCCATTGGTGCGCACCTGACTGGCGATAGCCGCCCGCCGGTGCTGACCATCCACGGCATCGGCGGTCAGGGCAAGACCGCCCTGGCCCGCGAAGTTGCCGAACGTTTCGCTTGGGCCTTCCCCGGGGGCGTTTGGGCCATCTCGCTGGAGAGCCTACCCAGCCGCGAACTGGTGGTGGCCGATCTCGCCCGCTTCTACGAGATCAGTAGTAACGCCATCGCACCAGAGCAACTCGAACGTCAAATGCTGACCTCGCTCAGCCATAACGTCGTTATCCCACCGGAGCAACTCGAACGCCAGGTGCTGATCCGCTTGAGCCAGCAGCGCACGTTGCTCATCTTCGACAATGCCGAGACCCTCATAGCAGCGGTGGAGGCGGGCGAGAGAGAGGCGCTGCGCTTGGTCGAGTTGTTGCGGCAGGAATTGACCGGCGCACAGGCGACCCTGCTGGTAACGTCGCGCTCATTGCTGGGCTGGCCTGGCGAAATTTACCTGAGCCTGGGCGGGCTATCGGCCCCAGATGGGGCGCGACTGTTCCGCCAAAGTGCGCCAGCCCGGGCAGGTGCGATTGATCAGCGTATGGCTGAGGTGCTAAGTGCAAGGGTTGAAGGACATCCCCTGAGCCTGCGTCTGCTCGGTGGTGCCTTCAACGACACAACTATGGCTTTGGAGTCGTTTGTAGCCGCCTACGAAGCGCAGCTTGCGATGGCCCACAACACGTACCTGGGCGAAGATCACCGCCATCGTACGCTGTACGCCAGCATTGAAACCAGTGTGCGCTACCTGGCCCCCGCGTTGCGCGATCTGCTCAGCGGTCTCTGGATCTTCCACGCACCCTTCCTGCCCGAGACAGCCCAGGCGATCTTTGATCCCGCTCCTACTACTGATGATGTGCAACGCCCAGATGTCCGCGACCAGTTGCACGCGCTCTGGCAGCGCGGGCTGATCGAGCGTGAACAGATCACCCTGGAAGAGGGCAGGCTACTATATTATCGGCTACATCCTATCCTGCGGCTATACGCCGAGCACCACCTGCAACCCCAGGCCTATGCGCCTGACCTGCTCCAGTCTCACTTCGCCACGATCTACCTCGAGCTAGTGCGCTTGGTCAGTGAGAAACTGAACAATGACAGTCGTGCATCATCAATTGCACAGCAAGTCCGCGAAGATTTCGAGCGAGGACTTAGCTTGTGTAGCCTAGAGCAACGCGATGAATATCAAGTACTATGGGGTTTGGTTACGGCACGACTTGGCGATCTGCGGCGTGCGTTGCAATTGTGCGAAGCCGCTTTGGAGCGGCTTCAGGGTGGTGATACACAAATCCACTTACTAGCACTGCAAAGTATGGCATTGGTGTACCAGGGTCTAGGCCAACCACAGCGAGCAATTCAGATCTACGAGGAAGCCATGCCAGTCTGGCGTGCAATTTGTGATCGCGCTGGCGAAGCCATCACACTGCGAGGTATGGCGGAAGTGTACCAAGTTCTGGGCCAGCCGCAGCGGGCGCTCGCACTCTACGAGGAAGCATTGTCGATCTTGCGTGTGTTGTGCGAAGATGATCTCATAGCCGTCACACTGAGTGGTATGGCAGGGTTATACATGGATCTGGGCGAGACGCAACGGGCGCTCCAGATTTTAGACGAAGCCTTACCGATTCTACGTGCAGTGGGTGACCGTTCCAACGAAGCTGTCACATTGAACTATATGGCCACAGTGTACCGGAGTAAGGGGCAACCACAGCAGGCACTCCAACTTTACGATGAAGCTTTACCGCTCGTGCGTGCAGTTGGTAACCGTGCCGGCGAAGCCACTACGCTGAATGGTATGGCGATGGTCTATCAGAGCCTAAGTCAATTCCATCGGGCTCTTCAGTTCTACGAGGAGGTTTTGCCAATCTGGCGTGCGATGGGCAACCCCACTGGCGAAGCCGCTACGTTGAACAACATGGCGACAGTTTACCAGATGCTGGGAGAGCCGATGCAGGCGCTCCAGTTTTACGAGAAGTCCTTGCTGATTAGACGTATGGTGAGCGACCTTGCAGGCGAAGCCTATACGCTGAACAACATGGCAGAATTATATCGAAGCATAGGCCAGCCTCAGCGGGCGCTCCTGTTGTGCGAAGAAGCTATCCTGATCTGGCAGTCAGTGGGCAACGCTAATGGAAAAGCTTCTACGCTCAATAATATGGCGATAGTCTATCAGATTTTGGGTCAACCAGAGCGTTCGATTACGATCTGCGACGAAGCCTTACCAATCTGGCGTGCAGCAGGCAATCCCGCTGGCGAAGCCAGCACCCTGAACGTTATGGCAGAGGTGTACCGAAACCTGGGCCAGCCGACGCAGGCGCTCCAGTTCTATGAGAAGACATTGCCAATCTTCCGTACGGTGGGTGACCGCGTAGGCGAAGCCCAAACACTAAATAACATGGCACTGCTATATCACGGTCTAGGGCAACCCGATCAATCGCTCCAGTTCTACGATGAAGCCTTGTCGCTCTGCCGTATGATAAGCTATCGAACTGGAGAAGCCGCTACCCTGCACGGGATGGCGATGGTGTACCAGAGCATAGGGCAACCAGAGCGAGCCCTCCACCTCTTCGCCGAAGCCATCCCAATCTCTCGTGAGATAGACGACTGGGCTAGCGAAGCATCTATGCACAAAAGCATGGCGCTGGTGTACCAAACACTAGGGCAACCGCAGCGAGCACTTCAACTCTTAGACGAAGTCTTGCCAATTTTTCGTGAAGTTGGGAACCGCACCGAAGAAGCCGATACGCTGAATGGTATGGCGCTAGTGTACCAGACCATAGGGCAGCCGCAACGAGCACTCGAACTCTTCGACAAAGCCCTGTCGATCTGGCGTGCAATTGGCAATCGTGCTGGCGAAGCCGCCGCATTGAATGCTATGGGCATGGTGTACCAAACACTAGGACAACCACAACGAGCATTTGAACTCTTCGATGAAGCCTTGCCGATCCTGCGCAAGGTGGGTAGCCGCGCTGGCGAAGCTGAAGCATTGCTTGGTCTGGGAGTGTTATACCAGAGCATAGGGCAACCAGAACGAGCACTTGAACTCTTCGACGAAGTCCTGCCGATCTGGCGTGCAATTGGTAATCGCGCTGGCGAAGCCGCCGCATTGAATGCTATGGGCATGGTGTATCAGACCATAGGACAGCCGACGCAAGCCTTCCAACTCTTCGACGAAGCTTTGCCGATCTGGCGTGAAATTGGTAACCGCGCTGGCGAGGCTGCCACGCTAAGCAATATGGCATCGTTGTACCAGAGTCTAGGACAGCCGGAGTGGGCACTCGAACTTTACGAGGAGGCTCTGCCAATCTGTCGCGAAGTAGGTAATCGTACTGGCGAAGCCGTCATACTAAGTAATATGGCATATCTGTATATGTACTTGCAGCAATTTGAACAAGCTTTAATGCAATTTGAAGCATCTATTTTGCTAGCTCAGCAGACAGCTTATCCCGCCGTAGAGACCGCCAGCCTCATTGGTCAAGCCATACTTTTGTACCAACACTTGGAACGCCCCCAAGAGGCCATGATTCAGATCGAGGCAGCACTTCAAATTTTTGTAAACACTGATTTGCCCCAAGATATTTCTGGTAATACACCTGAACATATACACCAAATCCGTGCGGCAATGCAGAGCGGTGAATCTCTCATGCAGTCTGACCCAATAACCCTGCCCACAGAACAACTCCAGGTGTTGATTGCCAGTACCGTTGCTGTATTGACGAGCGTTCCTGAACATCATTCCGGTTGGCGGGATGATGTAGCTAACATGCTTATGAATGCTCAGCAAAGGGGCAATCACTGGCAGATGGAAGTTGATCTCTATGCTGCACTGCTCGCGCTGCTGGACGGTGAATTGGTGGTGCTTGCGCCAGATCACCCTTATGCACCTACGTTAGCTGCTATACAAGTGGAAATCGATAACAGGAACATTCCCCCGGTCGAGGTTTCGGAAGAAGTGATGCAGGTGGTACTTGCTTTTGTGAATGCTCCTAACTGCTCCACCCGTCGCCAGGTGGTCGAAAATCATCAATCCATCCTCTTCTCTCCTGAAGTCGAGGCGCTTCTCGAAGAGTACATTCAACTCGCACTCGACCAGGGCGATCAGGATACGGCAAAGGGACTCGCTATTCGTCAGAGTATACTCAAGAGCTGTCAGTCTAGCGGGATCGAAACTGTTTTTAGCAACTTAATGCTGATAGAGTCTATCTTTAGCCCACAAGCAGCGGATCAAGCACTGGATGTATCACCAATTGACCCCGATCTCGTTCCGCGCTCGATTGTCGCCCTGCTCGCTGGCCCACAAGAGAAAATGGCCCACGCGCAATACCTCAATGCGCTTGCCGCTGCCAATGATGATCAGGGGCTCACGGCGCTTGTCCAGGCCATCCAGACCGCCCTCTTCGGCGGTGACTTAGCCCAACTTGGTGCCAAGCTGACTGGCCCGTATGCCGAGGCGTGTGCGGCCATTGTGGCTGGGGTGGAGCATGCGCAGCAGCAGGAGTAGTTAGGAAGGTAATATCATGGCCCAACTCTTTCTCATTGCGACCCCTGCCGACGCCACTTGCACCGATGCGCTGCGTGATCTGCTCACTGCGCAGGGCTATGGTATCTGGTCACTCCCAGCCCACCTCGATTCCGGCTCAGCCTCCTATCCCAGCGCACTGGAGCGTGGGATTCGCGGTAGCGCCGCCTTGGTGTTGATCTGGAGCGCGGCGGCGGCGGGCGATGAGTGGGTTGAGCGCATGGTGCGCTATGGGCAGCAACTGAAGAAGCCGGTCATCACGCTGGCCCGCGATGCGACGCCACTGCCAATTACGCTGGTTGATGCGCCGGGGCTGCGCGAGAACGGCGACCTTGCAGCGGCAGTCACGCGGCTTGTCCCGCTGCTGCCGCCACCCGAGCAGGACGATCTGCTGCTGGCGCTGCTGAGCCACGAGTATATCCGTGAGCAGAAACGTGGCATTGCCGAGGCGGTCACCTTGATTCAGCGCGGTGAGCGCCGTGAGGAACTGCTCGCAATGCTTGAAGATCTGGCCCGCCATAGTCTGTACAACACGGTTGCGGCAGAGGCGCAGCAGGCGCTCGCCAGCCTCAGCGGTCAGCCCGCGCCGGAAGCCCCGCCCGCTGCGTCGCGCCATACCTTTGGCGTCCGCTGCCCCAAGGGGCACGTCAGTTGGTACGATAAGCGCGAGGTCTGCCCCGCCAGCGGGACAATCCCGCGTAGTACGGTGCGTAAGGCCGGGCAAGATCTGGACGAACTGCTGTTGCCCTGCCGTACCGCCGGTTGTACCGAGACGGTCGTGGTGCGCGTGGACTGTGAGGGCTACACATGACCAAACCGCCACCCACTACGCGCACCAGTCCGCCCGTCCCCGACCCACCAGTGCCAGAGATCAAGGATGGGGTGCCGCCCCGCGCCGAGCAGCAGCAACTCGCCGCCTTCTTTGCCGAGGCCGAGCGCAAGCAGGTGGACTTCCTCGACGAGGCCGGTAAGCGCATCATCGAACTGACCACCTTGCTGCTCGGCGTGCTCTTTACCGTGGTTGCCTTTGGCGACACATACCCGCCGCCCTATCTCGCCGACAATCCCGTCGCCAAACTGCTCAGTCTGGTCATCCTGGCCTGCTACGTGGTGGCGATGCTGCTCGGGCTGCGCACGGTTCACCCGCGTGACTATGCGCGATACCGCTACAACCTCGATGGGATGCGTGAAGAGCTTGACCGCATCCTGGCCAACAAGAAGCGCTCGCTCTTCTGGGCCGGGCTCACCTTCTGGGCCGGCTCGGGTTGCCTGGCGCTGCTGATCGGCATCATCATCATGCTAGCCTGAGCTGCTTTTTGACGCAAAGGCGCAGAGGCGCAGCGGTATTACATATCTTTGCGCCGTTGCGCCTTTGCGTCAAAACAACCAGTCTTTTTTGCGGAGCCGCTCCTCACGCTCTTCCCAGTCGGGCAGGTAGGCCCACATGAAGCTTTTGAAAAGCTTGCTGTGGTTGGGCGCGAGCAGGTGGACGAGTTCGTGGACGATGACGTATTCGCCAAGTTCGCGCGGGAGGTCAACCAGTTCGCTGTTGAGGGTCAGGTTGCCGGCGGTGGACATTGAGGCCCACTTTGTGCGCATGGCCCGTACCTGGATGCGTACGACGCGTACGCCGATGCGCGCCGCCCATGCGCGGGTGGCCCAGCGCAGGTCATCGGCGTCGTGCCAGGTGCGCGCAGGCACCTGCGGCATGGTTGTCGCGCCCACGGCTCGCTCGCTCATATGCGTTGGAGTTTCATCAGCGCGGTGGTTGCCACGATAAAGTGTTGCTGGCCGACTAGGGGGAGCAGGGCTTGGTAGAGGGCGGTGCGCAGGGCACTTGCTTGCTGGGCGTTCCAGCCGTAGTCGGGGTGCTGCTGGAAGAGGGCGTTGAGCATGGTGGCTTGCGCGGCGGTTACGCCTGCTTGGTAGGGCTGGAGCGCGACGTACAGCGCGTAGCTGTTTGCGTCGAGGCCCAGATGCGTGCGTTCGTCGGCTGCCTGCGCTGCTTGCTGCGCGAGGGCCTCGAAGGCGGCCAGGGCCTGCTGGGTGGTCAGTTGCCGATCTTCGTAGGCCTGGGCGACGCTTTCGGCCTGCTCGCCGATGGAGATCAGGAAGGGTTGGCTGGTGGCCTGGTCGTCAACCGCCTTGGCCAGTGCCCGGCGTAGGTTGAGCACCTTCACGGTGTCGGAGCTGTCTGATTGCTTCAGGGCGGCCAACTCCTGCGGCCCCAGTTCGTGAATGGTGGCGGGTGGCGTCAGGTTGTAGAGGGTGGTGTGCTCGTGGAGCAGCGTGCGGGTCTTGTCGGTTAGTTCGCGATCCACGTAGGGCCGGGCGCTGTAGGCGCTGCGCACGAGATGGTAGAGCGCGGCCAGCGCCTCGTAGTCGTTCAGGTAGGGCCGCAGGAAGGCGTCGGGCGAGAGCACATCGTAGACCATTTGGAGTTGGCGGTAGAAGGTGAAGAATGCCTCACGCAGCTCCTTCGGCTCGAAGTACTCAATCGCCCGCTCCTTGGCCTTGTCGTCCCAGCCACGGGTCAGCGGCAGATACTGCGGGGCGGTCGCGCCCATCTGGGTCGCGAAGAGGTTGCGCAGCACATCGAGGTTCTGGATCACCGAGGCGACGACATCGGCGTCGAAGGCGAGGGCGCGCTCCAGCTTCTCGAAGATGCCCACGAAGTCGAGCACAAAGCCGTAGGGCTTCACCAGGCCGTCGTCGTCCTCGTAGGGTCGGTTGACGCGGGCGATCGCCTGGAGCAGCACATGGTCGCGCATCGGCTTGTCCAGGTACATCGCGTAGAGGATCGGCGCGTCGAAGCCGGTCAGCAGCTTCTCGGTGACGATGAGGATCTTCGGCGTGGTGCCCTTTTGGGCGAATATCTTGCGGACTTCTTTCTCCTGCGGGGCGCTCAGGTAGTGGGCCTTCAGCCGCTCGGGGTCGTTGTGGGCGGGGGAGATCACGACCTGGCTGTAGGCGGGCGGCAGGTGCTGGTCGAGTGCGGTTTTGTAGCGCACGCAGGCATCGCGATCCACTGCGACGAGAAACGCCTTGAAGCCCAGCGGCTCGACGTTCTCACGGAAGTGCGTCGCCACAAAGGCGGCCACCTCGGCGACGCGCTGCTCGGCCTTCAGTGCCTCGGTGAGCGTCACGGCCTTGCGCAGGATGGCGTTCAGTTCTTCAAAATCGCTCACGCCCTCGGCTTCGGCCAGCGACAGGAACTCGCGCTCGAGGGTTTCGCGCTCGACGCGCAGGTCAGAGGGGGCCAGGGCGTAGTTCAGCCGCACGGTGGTGCCATCCTCGACCGACTCGGCGATGTTGTATTTGTCGAGGTAGCCCTGCTCGTCATCAATGCCAAAGACCTTGAAGGTGCCCTGGCCTTTGGCGAGCTTGTCGATAGGCGTGCCAGTGAAGCCGATGTAGGTGGCATTGGGCAGGGCGGCCAACAGGTAGGTGCCAAGATCGCCGCCGGTGGTGCGGTGGGCCTCGTCGACCAGGACGACCACGCCGGTGCGCAGGTTTACATTGGCCGGGATGTCATCGAACTTGTGGATCATCGAGACGATCAGACCGCGGTAGTCGTCGGCGAGCAGCTTCTGCAGGTCGCGTTTGCTCTCGGCCACTTCCAGGGTGGTGATGCCGTAGCCGGTGATGTTCTTAAAAAGCTGGGCTTCCAGCTCGTTGCGATCCACGATCATCAGCACGGTCGGCTTCTCGCCATCGGGGGCCTCGCGCAACAGCTTGCTGGCGATGGTGATCATCGTCAGGGTCTTGCCGCTGCCCTGGGTGTGCCAGATCAACCCGCGCCGCCTGGTCGGCTCGGCCACCCGCACCAGCGCCTTCTCGACCGCACGGGTCTGGTGCTGGCGCAGGATCATCTTGCTCAGGATGTCGTCGCGGCTCAGGAAGACAATGTAGTCACGCAGCACCTTGAGCATCCGGGCGCGGTCGAAGAAGGCTTTGACCTTGCGCTCGTAGTTGCCCGGCTCCTCCTCTTTCCAGTTGAAGAGGCTCTTGCGGCTGGTATTCCAGGTGACGCCGTAGAAGAAGTCGAGCAACTGCGTGACCTCAAAGAGCTGCGGCGTGATCAGCAATTCGGGGGTCTCGCGGTGATAGCGGCGCACCTGAGTCACACCCTGCTCCAGGCCATCCTGCTTGCCGGCGGCCTTGGTCTCGGCCAGGGCAAGCGGGATGCCGTTGATCAAGAAGACCACATCGGCGCGGTTGGCGTAGACCGTGCCGCGATACGTCCACTCATCGGTGACCTGGAAGATGTTTGCGTCAGGGTTGTCGAAGTCGATCAGGCGCACATTGCGCTCGCGGTGCTCGGCGGGCACAAAGACCGAATGCTCGCCGCGCAGCCAGGCCAGCGCATCGCGGTTGCCCTCAATGGTCGCGTTGAGCAGCCCAAGCTGGCGCACAATCTCGCCGGCCCGCGCCGCATCCACCACGCCGGGGTTGAGCCGCAGCAACTGCGCCGTCAGCACCTCGGCGAAGATGCGCCCCGTCTCGCCACCGCGCAGGCGCAGCGCCTCCTCGCGGGGCACAAAGCGCCAGCCAATCGCCTCGGCATAGCGGAGCATCGGATTTTGGACGGCGGAGCGTTCGGACATGGAGGAGCCTTTCCGTCACGAGCAAATACGACGTGTTTCGGTGCGCTTATCCTACGCCTGGACAAGCACCAGCACAATCAAGCCTGCCAGCAGCACGGACGCAACACCAAACACGCCGCCTGCCCAACGCATCCAGAACATTTTGTGCGCCAACATCGCATCCAGTTCCTCACGCATGCCTTTCAGGTTGTACTGGTAGTGCTTGTACCTGCGCGGCTGGACACCCCAGAGCGCCAGCATCAGCGCACCAAGGTAGCCGCCTAAAGCGCTGATGCTCAGCACCTTCAGTAGCACATTGCCGGCCAGGTAGGGCGGTGGAAAAGCGTTGCCGAAGGCGATGACGGCGAAGAGAAGACCGAGCAGCGCCGAGACGAGTTCGATGATGCGCTTGGCCGCCTCGTCGAGAAATTCCAGTTGTTTCTTTTCAAGTTCGGCAAAGAGCTCGATCAAACGCTGTTCCTCGGTGGTCGGCGTTCGCCCTTCGAGGATCGGAGGCGGCGTCGTCATCGGTAGCCCTCACAATCCACTTCAACAACGACCCATTCGGAACAGCCAGAAGTACCACAGCGAAGCCGCAAAGCATCAAAGTTTTTGCCATCACGCAACTCTGTCAAGCGGACAATGGTACCACCAGCCCGGCAAACCACCTGCTTGTCGAAGTAGGTAACGTGGCCTTTCGCACAGCGCACGCCAAAGATATGATTCACCGCAGCATTCTGCGCTTTTATCGCGGTTCCAAAGGGCGCTGACGGTTTAGGTGAAGCATTGTTGCTCGCCCCAGGCGGCAGGTGCGCCAGCAGGTGCGCCACGGCATCAGGAAACGGCGCACGGCTGTGCACGAGCGGCGCTTTCGCCAACGCCTGCGGAAACGAAGTCCCATCAAGTGCAAGAACCACCAATGGTTTATGGAGCCATTGGGCATGCTCGATTTGCGTTATGACAGGTTGCGCCTGGGCTGCCGTTGCACTCCAGACAACGAGGATGCTTTGGCTGTCACGCACGCCGGCCTGCCAGACTTGCTCGCGCCCATGTGGCGAACCAGATGGGTCGGCCCAGATGACATACCCGCGGTCGGCCAACGCGTGGCGCAGTTGCAAGCCAGTGGCCGCATCCTGGGGGCTGTGAATGAGAAAGAGCTGGGTCATGCCGCATTCCCTCCGTGTGAAAGACCGGCCACAATTGCCGCCCATGCCTGGGCATAGACGCCTTCGAGGTTCTGCCCAAGTGTGCGCAGCTTGCCGCCAAAGAGGGCCGTCTGAATCGTGGTGACCAGGAGCTTGAGCTGCGGATCATCCGTCTGTCCGGCAAGCTGACTGAGAAACTGGGCATGGGCCATTTTCGCCTGCGGATTGCCGCGCAAGGCCGCGATCGTGCGTGGAATCACCTCGGCGTCGAAGGGCAATTCCGCTTGCGCTTGCACCATCTCAGCGAGTTGATCAAAAGCGGTAGCGATACCCTGCGCCTTACAAACTCGCAGCAGGTCAAGATGGAATTGGAGCATTTCGGTTCCACCTTGATCGCCCTGACTCTGAGTCTGAGCAATGTTGTGCGCAAAAATCGTCTCAACCTCTGGCTGGAACAACAGCGCCTGCTGTTGCTCCACTACCTGACGCATCGCAGCAAGATCGCCTGCATTCACGAAATCGCGAATCGCCTGGATAAGCTCATTAATGTTTGTTGGTTGCCCCATTGCCCCGTCTTCAACCCCGTGCCGGATTGCAGCAATAGCACTGGCATAGGGATGATCCGCCGGTAAGTCGGTTGGCTGCCCATCAAGCCAGGCGAGAACCGCAGTGTACAGTTCAACCTCAATCTGCCAATCAGCGCCGTCCTGCTGGGCCTGTTGCAGCGCACCGCTGATGACGCCGCGCCATTCGACATGTTTTTCTGGCATCTGTGTAAGGACGGCAACCGTATTGCTGACGACAACACGAAGCTGTTCTGCGGGCAGGGTTGCCGGGCTGGTCGAGGACTCACTATCTAAGGAGTCGCCGCGTTGCATAACGCCCAATAGCTGTTGCATTGCTACAATGGTAGTACCGGATGCAGCACGATCCAGCCCACTCATTTGCAAGACACCAATGGCTTGTTGCAAAGACTGGATTGCTTCTGAAGCACGATCAAGGCTTTGATAGAGCACCACGGCTACACCTGTCAGGGTGTCTGCCTCGCCGGCCCGGTCGCCCACTTCGCGCCGCAGGGGCAGCGCCTCCTCGTAGAGCGCCAAGGCCCGCTGCGGCTGCCCCGTGGCATCGTACACCCCCGCCATGTTGGTCAGCGTCGACGCCTCGCCGGCCCGGTCGCCCACTTCGCGCCTCAGGGGCAGCGCCTGCTCGTAGAGCGCCAAGGCCCGCTGCGGCTGTCCCGTGGCACCGTACACCAACGCCATGCTGTTCAGCGTCGTCGCCTCGCCGGCCCGGTCGCCCACTTCGCGCGTCAGGGGCAGCACCTGCTCGTAGAGCGCCAAGGCCCACTGCGGCTGCCCCGTCTGCTGGTACACCAACGCCATGTTGTGCAACGTCGCGGCCTCGCCGGCCCGGTCGCCCACTTCGCGCCTCAGGGGCAGCGCCTGCTCGTAGAGCGCCAAGGCCCGCTGCGGCTGCCCCGTCAGCTGGTACACCGCCGCCATGTTGGTCAGCGTCGCGGCCTCGCCGGCCCGGTCGCCTACCGCGCACCGCAGAGGGAGCGCCTGCTCCAAGAGCGCCAAGGCCCGCTGCGGCTGCCCCATGTTCTGGTAAACCATCGCCATGTTGTTCAGCGTCACGGCCTCGCCGGCCCGGTCGCCCACTTCGCGCCTCAGGGGAAGCGCCTGCTCTAAGAGCGCCAAGGCCCGCTGCATCTGCCCCGTGGCATCGTACACCATCGCCATGTTGTTCAGCGTCACGGCCTCGCCGGCCCGGTCGCCCACCGCGCGCCTCAGAGAGAGCACCTCCTCGTAGAGCGCCAAGGCCTGCTGCGGCTGCCCCGTCTGCTGATAGATCAACGCCATGTTGGTCAAGGCGTGGAGTTTCAGATCCTGATCATCTGTGCCGGCGGCAGCCAGGGCTTGCTCAATCAAAACGATCCCGTTGCGCCGATCCCCCAGGCGCTGGGCGATCCAGCCACGGAATAACTGATACCACCCTTGCGCTGGGGGAACGACATGCGCTATGCCCTGATCCAGGTCGTGCGCGCAAAGCTGAGCAATGACGACCAGTGCGGCACTGCGATTGATGCCTTGGTACAGGGTACGCGCCAGATCGGCGTAGGCGCTACCGTAGCGCTGCAACAAATCTTCCCGGTCAATGGAAGATTCCATGTGCTGCGCGCTAAACAAGCGCACCGTTGGATGGAGGCGATAAAAGAGCGTGGTTCCCTCACGCGTCGTGACGAGATCGCGCTCGACGAGACTACGCTGAGCCAAGCGGTACAACTGGTCGTAGACCAGCGAGTCGTGCCCTTCAGGTTCTTCTGTAGCGGGGTCGAAGATTGCTTTGGCGATCTCGGGCAGAAAGGGAGCGTGGAAGATCCAGAGCCCGCTGAGCAGCTTGCGCAAGCCCGCATCGAGAAAGCGTACACTGAAGTCAATGCTCTGGTAGAGCGAGCGCTGGCGGTGGTCGGCGTGGCGGTAGCGATCCTGCGATTCGAGAAGATAGTCGGCATAGTTCTGAATAAAATCGGTCAGTGGGGTGCTCAGGTCGTTGAAGGCACCACCGAGCAGGCGTAGGCTTAAGGGATGGCCGTCTACGTTGGCACTCAACGCTTCAGCTTCCGCAAGGTGAACGGCATCGGCACGATGCGTGGCGTGCTGTTGAAATAGTCGTGCGCCATAACGATGGTCTAATCCACCCAGCGGCAATCCTTCTTCACCGCCCCAACCCAGGTATTCGCGGGATGTCGCCAACAAGCATACGGTTGGTGGGAGCTGTTCGCGGAGCAATTGTGCAAGCTGCTGAGCTTCGGGTTGGTCGGCCTGGGCTGCCTGTACCAGTGTTTCGGCGTTGTCGAGCACCAGCAAGGTGCGCAACTGGCCCAGGCGGGTAAGCACTGCATGCTCAAGCAGATCCGGTTCGGCACCCTTTTCAGTCACCATGCCGAGAAGGGTAGCGATGCTCTGGATCACGCTCTCGCGTGCGGGGAGCGTTTCGAGTGCGAGAGCCAAGGCACCGCCGGGAAAGGCGTGGGCAAAGCGCTCAACGGCCTCGCGGGCCAGGGCGGTCTTTCCTTGCCCGCCAATGCCGTGAATAGTGAGCAGACGTGGGCGGCTGTCGGCGGTCAGCCGCGCACCGACGGCGCGTAACTCCTCCTGACGACCCTGGAAGACGCCCTCGGTGCGCGGCAAAGCCAGCAGATCAAGGGGCGGTTGGTGTTCACGGAGCGTCAGTTGTCCGGCGCTCGTCGCAAAGCCGCCGGTTGGCTCACTGAGTGCGGTATAGAGCACCGGCACGCCAATGGCCCAGGCATGTGGACTGTTGGCTAACTCTAGGCGGGCTTGCTGAACGGCCTCTTCAACCGTCGAACTGCGCGCCAACTCGCTGTAGAAGACCCGCGAGAAGGTACGGGCATCGTTGTCGACGATGCTAAAGCGCATGCCGAGCGCATAGGGCGTCCCCTGGCGAACAAGCGCAGCCGCGAGGTTGGCGAACTCGGTTTCGCCGGGGGTAGCACTCACACAAGCGTTGAGCAAGACCAGGAAGGTTGTGCCTTTCGTGCGCCGCAGGAAGTCCTTGGCCGTGACGGACGCGAGGCCGCCGTCTTGTTGCTCAAAAAGGAGGATCGCACCCTTGTCGCTTCGTCCGCCGTGCCCCATAAAATGAATCACCCGATTGCGTTGTCCGCTTACCAACCGCCGCAGTTGCTCTAGTGTCACCGGGCGAGTGCGTTCCAAGGTCAAGGCAGCCGGTACTTGTTGAAGAACTTCCTTCAGCCGTTGCCACTCGCCGTCAATATCAAGCGGGAGAACGTCTGCGTCGAGCGGATTAGACGGCACGGCGACGATATGCAAGCCGCCGTCGAGCGTTGGCGGCGGGATGCGCTGTGCCGACGGCAAGCCACGCACCAATGTCACATCCAGCACCAGAAAGCCATCCGGCCCGTAGGCATACTCCCAGGGAATGGCATCCGTTTGGGCATCAGCCACCAGCAACAATCGCGCAGGCCCGGTCGCACGTGCCTGCAGCGCTGCTGATTCAGCAGGGAACAACGCCGCATAGAGCGCCTGGCCGTACGCCTTGGCATCATCCAGCGGGTGGGGCGGGCGTCCCGCTACAGCCGGATCGGGAACCAGGCGTAGCAGATCAAAAACATGCGACAACTGACCATTGCAATGAACCGCAACCTGCGTATCGGCTTGGATGGTGAGTGTTAGTTCCATAGTTCATCTGCCAATAGACATTCGTTTGTACCAGAACAACCGCGTGACGATCGCATCCTTTCGTCACCCCTATTGTACCAACTCGCCACGCCCTGCGCTCGCCCGCGTTATGGCTCGACCAGGGCTCCTGGCGATACCACCCGCACCCTTCCCGTCATCAACTCCTCCAGCAGCGCCCGGAACAACTCCTCGTGCAGCGCCGCTTCCTGCTCCAGCGCCGCGATCACCGCATCGCAGGCTTGCAGCGCTTCCGCGATCTCGCGCTGCTCGGCGAGGGGGGGAAGCAGTAAAGGCAATTCGAACAGGATTTGCGTATTCAGATTTGGCATAATACTGCCAACGGAGTTGTTTTTCAAGTATTTCTGAGAAAGCTCAGTACCTATTGACACAGATAAGAAAAAGTTGTCTACGGCAAGATTCTTCACCCTGATTAGTAAGCA
This sequence comes from Candidatus Chloroploca mongolica, assembly GCF_004762035.2. GTDB lineage: Bacteria > Chloroflexota > Chloroflexia > Chloroflexales > Chloroflexaceae > Chloroploca > Chloroploca mongolica. The sequence continues at coordinate 93,828 of NZ_SIJK02000016.1, forward strand.
CCCTGTACCACAGAACCAGCCGACGTACTTGTCACCCACAAAGGAGTAACGGCTAAAATCTCCTCGCCTACTTATCAGAATGTCACCTTTTTGCAAGTAGTGCTTCGAGAGCGTATTAGCTAAACTTTTATCTATGAAAGGAAGTTCGCTTTCATCAATGTAGTTAAATCGTAAATGTGTTGGATTTACAACAGGAATACCGCTTGGCTGATAATCCGAAGCATGGAGTTGGCTTCCAAATGGGCCAGTTTGTATAAAACCTTCGCCAAGTACATCGCGTAATCGATATATCTCCCACCCCTGCGGCACCTCGCCGATCTCGGTGAGCTCCGTCGGCTCGCCGCGCGTACCCCTGGTAAACAGCGCCTGCATCAATGCAGCCTTGCGCTCGCGCACCAACTCGATGGTGCGCCGCCGGGCCTGCACCGCCGCCTGCGCCGCCCGCAGCGCTGCGGCGATGGCGCGCTGCTCAGCGAGGGGGGGGAGGGAAATTGGAAGCTGTGCGATCTTGTCCTTATTAAGAGTATTACCCTTAACAGCTCTATCTTGGTGGTCGCTATAATCAAGCTGTGACAGATAGAACATTAGATAATCGCGATCAATATTCTCACTCAATTCAAATGAGACAATGGCTTCATTATGAAAAGCCTCAATGCCAAGTACAGAAGTCCTTCCAATAGTCAACTTAAAACTCATAAGCAACGTGCCAGGTTGAATCAACTTTCCTCGGAATACTTGTTTATTAGCCTCCTCTGAAACTCGCTCTTTTGTGTTTGTTATAATCATAAGTTCTCTCATGTCGGCGATGCTCACCCAATTGTAGATGCCTTCAGACCAATACCTTACCTCATTTCTTGCAGGAGTACGTCCGATATTGAATTTGGCGATTTTTTCTAGTGATACCACCCGCCACCCATTGGGCAAATTCTCTGTGCTTTGCGCTTCGCCATTTTGCGCTTCAGCCACATCTTGCAACAGCACTGGTTCAGTAGTCATTTGGATAGTACTTTCGGATCAACTTGCCGGGCGGCATACTGGAAACAAGCGATCAGATCCTCGTGCTCGAGATCGGGCAAGTCGGCGATTACTTCGTCTACGGATAAGCCCGCCGCAAAGAGATCGAGCACATCGGCCACCCGAATCCGCATGCCCCGAACGCAGGGGCGCCCGCCGCATTGGTCGGGGTTGGTTGTGATGCGATCCAGTGGGTTGGTATTGTTATCTGAGTTGTACACAGGATTTCCGGCTTAGGGCTAATGGTTTTTAAGAATTATATCAGGTAGTGCCGACTTCAGTCGGCTTCCGGCTCAGCCGACTGAAGTCGGCACTACAGCTTCCGGCTCAGCCGACTGAAGTCGGCACTACAGCTTCCGGCTCAGCCGACTGAAGTCGGCACTCCGCACCTAGGCGCAATACTGTTCAAAGAAGCTCACGCGAAGGCGCGAAGGGATGCTCACCTACGTGAAAAACGTTGCGCCTTTGCGCCTTTGCGTCAAAACAACCACCCGCTTTGCGCCTTTGCGCCTTTGCGTCAAAACAACCGCCCTCTTTGCGCCTTTGCGCCTCTGCGTTAAACAACCGGCCTTCTTTCGCGATCTTTAACGCAGAGCCGCAGAGCCGGGGAGGCGCGGAGTTTCCATGTTCCCCTTTGCGCCTCTGCGCCTTTGCGCCTTTGCGTCAAAACAACCGCCCGCTTTGCTTCGCTTGCTTTACATTTTGCGCTTTACCGCTTTACCGCTTCAGCGCTTCCATCACCCGTGCCAACTCTGCATCGGCCCGTTCGCGCTCGGTGCGGGCTGCGGCGATGTCGGCGAGAATGGCGTCGAGCGGGCGGTGCTGTGCGCGGTCGGTCACGGTGACGAACTGCGAGGGGCTGAGGTTGTAATCGGCGGTGCGAGCTTGCTCCAGCGTGATCACCCGACTCAACTTGGCGCGGCTCTCCCAGGCGCGGTAGACCTCGGCCACCGCCGCGATGCCCTGCTCGGTCAGTTCGTTCTTGGGCTTGCGCTTGACGAAGTAGGCAGAGGCGTTGACCAGCAGGATCTGGCCCTTGCGTGTCGCTGGTTTGCCCCGGTGTAGCAGCAGGATGACCCCCGGTGCGCTGGTATTATAGAAGAGGTTCTCGGGTAGCAGCACCACGCCGTCGATGACATCCTGCTCGACCAGGGCGGCGCGGATGGTCTTTTCTTTGTTCGACGACTTGCTGCCCGAGCCACGCGAAACCGCGCCGGTGTCGAGCACAATTGCCGCCCGCCCGGTCTCCTTGAGGCACGCCAGGATATGCTGCACCCAGGCCCAGTCGGCACTGCTGCCCGGCGGCTGTCCAGCCCCAAAGCGGCCCCAGGCATCGGCGTCATAGAACGCCTCATCGTAGTTGTCCTGGTTCCACATCGGATTCGCGACGACATAGTCGAAGCGTTGCAGCCCCGCCCCGGCGCTCGCAAAACGCGGCGTAGTGAACGTATCGCCAATCGCGATCTCCGAGTCGGTATAGTCATGCAGGAACATATTCATCTTCGCCATCGCGTAGGTAGTTGGATTCAGTTCCTGGCCAAAGAGGCGCGGAGCCTGGCTACGCTGCGCCGGGTGCTTCTCCTCGAAGCGCAGACGCGGCTTGAGCAACAGCCCACCAGAGCCACACGTCGGATCGTGGATCTCGGTATAGGGCTGCGGATCGAGCAGATCGGCCATCAGAAAGCCAACCTCTTTGGGCGTATAGAACTCGCCCGCGCTCTGACCCTGACCCTCGGCAAACTTGCGCAGCAGATACTCATAGGCCCGCCCCAACACATCGGGCTCGGTATGCTGGAGGCCCAGGCGATGGCGACTGATCACCTCGATCAGCGCAGCGAGGCGGTCATCATCAAGCGTGCGCTGACCGCTCTGACGCTCATTAAAGTCTTTGACATCGAGCACACCCTGGAGATCGGGGTTCAACCGAGCCGTCTCGCGCATCGCCGTGGTAGCAAACTCACCGAGCGTCCCATCAGCACCATGGTTACGAATGCGGCTCCACTGATACGCCGTTGGCACAAAGAAGCGCACAATCGGCTTACGGCCCGTGCGCAACGCATCAGCGTGATCCTGCTCGATCACCGTGCGGGCAACATCCTCGCCCCCGAACGTCGCCGCATGCTTTGCCACTTCATCGTCAAAGACATCGGAAAGCCGCTTGAAAAAGACCAGCGGCAGAATGAAATCTTTGAACTTCGGGGCATCGGTTGCACCGCGGATCGCACATGCGGCATCCCAGAGCCAGGTCTCCAACGCGCTGATAGTCAACTGCTGACCATTCGAGGGCACCTGATCGAACCCACTGGCCGCAGGGAGATCATTGGAGGGCAACGACGATTTTTTGGAGCGTCCACGCGACACGGTGATCATCCTTCGCCCAATCCAGGCACTATGGGGAGCCCACAGCGACGGGCCAGAGCCGCAACGTACCGTGGGAGAGCGGTTGTTGACGGCTAGTATACCCATGTTGACGCAAAGACGCAACGCTGCCCATACCGATCCGTATTGACGCAAAGGCGCAAAGGCGCAAAGATAGGAAATACCTCTGCGCCTTTGCGCCTTTGCGTCAAACAACCAGTCTTTTTTGCGGCGAAGTGCCCCTGTAACGATCCCGATGGTGTTGGCGAAAACAGAGCCATCAATGCGTATGTGTGACACTCGTTGTCACATAGTCGTGCCATACTCAGAAGAGGAGCAATCTGAGGTGGTTTCATAGATGCACTTCTCAGCCCCTGTGTCAGGATCCGGTGTCATCTCCCTATGGCGCGAGTCTTCTCATCGCAGCAGCGCCCCAGCCCAAGGAGGTTCTTATGCGTCGCTCATCACCGCTTGAGTTCATCGTGGTCTTGCTGGCCCTCGGATTGTTGATCGCGCTCAGCATGTTTGTCGGCTTTCAGCTAGGTCAACGGACGGCGGGCGGAACGAACGTGATCACCCTGCAAGCTGCCCAGGCTTCGACAAGTGCGCCCGTGTCTGTCATACGCATGGAGGCACGCCAAGCACCAGCCGAACCAACGAATTCACCCGTACCCACGAGCACCCCTGCGCCCACGAGCACCCCCGCGCCCACCAGCACCCCCGCGCCCACCAGCACCCCCGCGCCTACCAGCACCCCTGCACCCACCAGCACCCCTGCACCCACCAGCACGCCGACCAGCATCCCGACCCCCATCCCACCGGAAGTCTTCACCGGGACAGGTTCGCGGGTCTTGGCGCTTACCGTGCCTATGATCTCACGCATCTATCTCGGCCATGAAGGACGGAGCAACTTTGCCGTACTGGCCTATGACGAACAGGATGAGCGCGAACTGCTCGTGAATGAGATCGGATATTACGCAGGCCATCGCTATCTTCCGGCTGGTACCTACGATCTCGAGATCAATGCCGATGGGCCGTGGCTCATCCGGGTGACACCGCTCGCCTGGGACGAAGCGGCCCGGAATGCGCTTGAAGGGCAGGGCGATGACATCCGTGGTTGGTTCACGCCCGCCGTATCGCGACAAACCTATCACTTTACACACCAGGGTGGCAGCAACTTCGCCGTCTTTCTCCGCTGCGATACAGACGACGATCTGCTGGTCAATGCCATTGGCAACGTTGACAGTGAGCACATGGTCGTCTTTGGCCGGGCCTCGCGATGTTTTTGGGACATCACAGCCGATGGAGCCTGGACCATCACGCCGCGATGAAGCGGGCGACCCAGCGAGCCTGCGCTTGCGACGGACACCGTTTACCGCAGCGGGCGGACGAGGTCGGCCTATGACGGGTGAGGATCAGGTTCGTGTGACAGGATCCCGCCGAGCGCCCACCCACCGCGCCATCCATGCTGCGCTGTGGCTGAAATCGGCAACAAAAGCCCATGCCTGGCAGCGCAAGCAGCGGACTCGCGGGAGATGATGGACAAATCATGCGTTGTGCCTCCGTTAACGATCCAAATCCAGTAGGCTTTGTGCTTAATTGGTAATACACAACTGCTACTCTAGTTAGAGCACTGTTTTCACTACGTTCTTGATGTGTACCTCTCTGACGAGAAAGCCTAGATTATGCCAACGGTGATGCAAACTCCTATCAGGACGCTGACTGCGCTTGAGCGTCAGTTTCGTTCACAGATCCAAACCGTTAGCTTGATCGGCGAGTTGCCACTCACCCCAGAGTTACTCGACGAATTGGGCGCTGCGCTGGCTGGCCTGATCCAACGCTATGACGTTACCCAGGCCTCGCGGATCATCCGCACCCGCTACCCGCACTGTCTGGCCGTGTTCCTGGTACTCCAGGGGGTCTTTCACTACGATCAGGGCAGCTACTGGCCCTCGGTTCACGAACGGCTCTTCGCAACAGGTACGCGATCCGGGCCGCTTGAAGCTGAGTGGGGTCAGTTTTTTCTGGAATTTCTGGCCCAGCAGGGTCTGGCTAACTTTGCTACGCTGGAGCGTTCGCTCCGTTACGTCACCCCGATTTTGCTTCACGGTGGCATTCCGCAGTACTGCCTCAATGACTACTTTCAATTGATCTTTGTCCGGTTTGATGATCTGCTGCACGAGGCACGCGTACCGCTCGATGCTGCCACCCTCGAAACCTTGGCAGCGGTGGCAGCGCATTCGGCAACTGATCGCCCGGTCGCCCGGTTGATCCGCTATGGTGGCGACTATGCCCGCGATCTGTTGGCGCGCACCCTTGCGTTGGCCCAGTTGACCAATGACCGGCAGCAGTTGCCCGATCCGATAGAGGTTGGCCTCCCGCAGCGCGTGCTTGATCAGTATGCTGTCTGGCACGCAACGCGTCGACAGCGCTCCGACAAGCGCGATCCTGCCTGGCGACCCCGGCGTCCCGAGCTCTGGTTTGACCCCTGGGGAGAAGGACTCTCCTTTGAACTGCCCGCCCAGCAATTGCCCCACGGTGAGCGTCCGCAATCAGCCTGGCAGATAGACTATCAGCAGCGGGTGGTACGCTATCCGGTGGGGGCACGCTTTACGGCCTCGCGCTGGGAGACGAGTCCCGAGCGGGTGACGCTTCCACCTGAGCCGAAGGGCTACACGGTGCGCTTCACCGACGGGCGTGAACTGGATTACACATGGTCATTCCCTGGCTTTGATCCACACCATCCGCTTCTGGCCTTTGAGCCGGAAAGTGGCACACTCTTGCGTACCCCTGCTGGTCTCCCTGCGCGTGAGCTCTGGCTGCTCTGCGCGGTGGATGCCCCGCTTACAGTTGTAGGCGGGCGGCAGGTAGCCGCGTTGCCACTGCTTAGCGGACCCTGGCAGGGCTTCCGGGTGGAGCATTGGGATTTGCGGCAGGCTCGCTCACTCCAGGTGGGGACGCAACGGGTAGCAATTTTGCCCGGTGAGCAGACCCAGCGTCCATACCTCACCGGCCTCCCACCGCTTGACCTAGGTGAGGCCCATCCTGACCTTCCGCTCTCCGTTGGCGGGCTCTCGCATCTCAGCATTCCGCGAACCTCTCGCCGTACGCTCAAGCAGGAACTCGCGGGTTGGCGTGTGAGCATCATGGCGGCAGGCCAGGCATGGTTTACTGCAGTACCGTTGGATGAGGCCCCCGTGCAACCATTCGTTGGCGTGAACCCTGAACAGATCGTCATCAATCTGGGGGCACTGGTGCAAGCGCGAGGCTTCAATTTTGGTTTGCTCGAAATCAGTGTGCGTGGCCCACTCGGACGCGATAATCGGTTCAAGCTTGGTCTGGTGCCAGAACTCGCGGTGGAGGGCCATATGAATCTAGCCCCCTCTAGCAAAAGGGGCCTAAGCGCCGAGCGCCGGAGTACGCTGCGCACCAGTACCGAGTTGGATATAGCCTGTAGTGACCCATCGGTGCGTATCATCGCCGAGGCACCCGGGGTCTTTACGCTGATCAGTTCTGAGGGCCGCACGATGCTCCCACTGATCCTCCAACGCATGGATATGGATCAGTTGATCCGTCTACCCTTGAACCTCCCCACGCCCCAGTTGACCTGGACGCTCAACGATGGGGCTCATATCTGGCAGCAGGGTAGCCTCACCTGCCCGCTCGCCTGGATCGAGCAGACTGACGATCCGCGCCTGATGCTCCAACTGACCCCGGCTATGGACATAGCCGATCTACCTCGTCCGCAACTCTGGTTGCACGACGAAACGGGGCACGCGTTGCAAACGCTCGCAGCTCAGGGCAACGCGAGTCACGGCTGGAGTTTTCGTCTCCGCGATGCGTTGGATACCCTCCGCGCCTCGCGATCCGCTCATCTGACGGCCTCCGTTGTCCTGGAAGCGGCTACACCTATGCCATGGGCACCAACGGGGCGCGTGGTCTGCCCGGCTCTCCAGATTTCTCAGGCGCTCGATCTCGGCAAGATCGAGGCCACAGTGACCACCGACGCCAAAGAGTGGCATGTGCACGTCTGCTGGCAACGAGGCCGTCCCTTGCGCAACCGGGTGATGCGCCTCTGGCCGCTTTGGCAGCCCTGGGAGGCCCCGTTGACCCAGCGGATCCCTGATACGGCTGAGCACAACTACGCGTGGAGCATCGACCGTGACGATGTCCCACCGGGGCGTTATCGGCTGCAACTTGCGATCGAGACAGGCTGGAGCATGAGCACACCGATCCGCCCCGGCCCCGAGGCGGATGCGACGCTTGACCTGATGTTGGGCAGTGGCGTGCCTACGCCGACGTCGGCCCGTAGCGCCCTCAGTGCGCTGCTTGGCGGGGCCGAAGGGCCAGATCTACGGGCCGCGCAGGGCATCCTTACGCACGAGGAACTCCCCAAGGGCAGCGATCTGATCCAGACCCTCGCTATCTTGAGTGAAAACGAGGCTACCTATACAGCCCTGCTGGCAGGCACCTGGCCCGGACGCCTGATCCTCCGCGAGGTGACGCGGCAACGGCAAGGTCTCTTGCCACTGGGGTACCTCGCGTGCCACGAGACACTCAATGAACCAAGCCGTGAACGGGTAGCGGCCCTGATCGTGGCCTGGCAACCCAGTCTAGTCCACCTGCTGCAAGCGCTTGAGCAGAGTGGCAGCATCACGCTTGACGCCTTGCAGCAGCAGACCGATACGACTGAAGACGACCTGAAGCTGGTCGGACTGCTCCAGCAACTGGGTGTACAGATCATTGACGAACGCCTTATGCAAGCCGAAACAGGGCAGGTTCGCGATCCCAACTGGCTCACGGCGCTCCCACATGGGCTCCTGCAAGACAGCGTGATGCTCTACTTGCGTGAGATCGGGCAATTCAAACTCCTGACCTATGCCGAGGAGCAAGCCCTGGCCCACAGGATCATCGCCGGGGTGGAAGCTGAGGAGCATATACGTGATGGGAATACGGATCTACGCACCCGGATTGAGTTACAACGCACCATTGAGCTTGCCCACGAGGCTCGCAACTGCCTTGCGCTCAGCAACCTGCGGCTGGTTGTGAGTATTGCGCGGCGTTACCAAAACCGCGGTCTGGAGATCCTTGATCTGATTCAGGAGGGCAATCTTGGCCTCCTCCGAGCGATTGAAAAGTTCGATCCCCAGCTTGGCTACAAATTTTCGACCTACGCGACGTGGTGGGTCAAACAGGCGATTTCACGTGCGCTGGCCGACCAGAGTCGGCTTATTCGCTTGCCCGTTCACCTGGGCGACACCCTCAACCGCATCCAGATCGTTCGTCGCCAACTGACCCAATCCTTGGGGCGTGAGCCGACGGCTTCAGAATTAGCAAACTTCCTCAAGATCAGTGAAGATAAGCTGGGCAAACTACGCCGCATCATGCAACCGCCCGTCTCTTTGGCAATGCCGGTTGGTGAAGAGGACGGGAGTACGCTGGCCTATAGGCGCGAACTTACCGTGATGATACGACACGATTCCGCATTAGGACGCCTCATGGCTGACATGCATACCGGGAAACGACGCCAACCACGTGCGGATCTGCGTTTCCTGCTGGATACGCTCGCGCGGACTATTGCAGAGGAAGCGGATCAGCCGGGGCAAGCATGCCCGCACGCGCTCACGGGTCCAGGTTCCCAGGACTTCTTGACGCATCAATTCCAGGCTCAATTGGCAGACCCGCCAACTACTGACGGGCCATTGGCCATCGCCCGCCAGCGCCTCACGCAAGCTTGCGGCCAACCGTTCTTGCAGCACCCATGCGATCAAGAGCGCGCGCACGGTCGCTTCGGCCATGTCCCGTCGCTTGCAGCGCAGGGGGCGCACCCGCAGCAATTGCTTCAGCCGCTTAAACACCAGTTCCACTTGCCACCGGGCGCGATACAAGCGGGTGACGGCCTCGGCGGGCCATGCCTGTGCCTCCAAGGTCGTCAGCAACAGCAGCCATCCCGCCAACAGCTTGGTACTCGCCGCGGGCGTGCGCTTGCGGCCCTTGGCCCGCCGCTCCTTCTGCTTCTGAGCGCGTTTCGCCGCCTCGGGGGGCAGCGGTGCGGCGACTACCCGCACCGCAATGCGTTCGCCATTGACCCGCACCCACCCCTCCCAGGTGCGGGTCGCCGGACCGGGGGTGCGCAACCAGGCGATGGCGTCCCACGGCATGCCGGCATCATCTTCCAACGGGCAGGTACGGGGATGAAAGCGCAACACCCCATCGGCCTTCGCCGCATGCAGCAGGTTGATGCTCCGCCGATAGCCGTAGCCGCTATCGGCCACGATGATGTCGCCCTCAGCCAAGACGAAGTGGCCCAAATGTTCGCCCTGGGAGCGATCGGTCACCACGACACTGCCCAATTGACCGGCCGTGAAGTCATACTCCCAATGGACGCGCCAGGCATCGCCGCGCCCACCAACCTCACCCAAGCGGGTGGCATCAATGAGGCGCACGCGGCGTGTGGTCGGCAGAGGCTGCACCGGGCTGACCATCAGCAACGCACTGAGCAGCCAGTCCAGCCACACGGAACTGCGGGCCATGCGTTTGCGCCACGCCGCTTCGGACATGTCCGCCACGTCGCTCAAGACCCCCCACGTGCCCAGGGCGCGTACCGAGTAGTCGCTGAGCGCCATCACCAGCAAGGCGCGCAAGAGGTGCAGCGCCGACGGGAGGCAGCGGGCCCGCACAAAGGCCTTGAGCGTGCGGGCCTGCGCCGACAGTTCGGCGGGCAACTGAGGCACGATTTCCTGCGCCCACGCGTCATCCGTGATGGCGGGCAGTTGTGCGGAAGGCGTAGTCGCGGTATCCTGGGAACGAACCGACATAGGGAACCTCCTGGGTAGGGTGGTTATGTTGATACCTACCATAACAGAAAGTTTCCCGTGTCGGTTTGCTCATTTGTTCGATTTCAGCTTAAGTTCGCGCTTATAGTACGCTGGCCGACTTAATCCCGGATGGCAAGGCCTTCGAGGTCGATGATGCCGCTACGGGAAAGATGCTTCGCGACGAGCTTATCAAAGCCTTTGAGCATATCACGGAACGTGAGCGGGACGTCCTTGAGTTACGTTATGGCTTCAACGACGGACAAGTTCGAACCCTTGAGGAGGTTGGCAAGGTCTTTGATGTCACTCGGGAGCGCATACGCCAGATCGAAGTCAAAGCGTTGCGAAAGCTCCGGCATCCGCACGCCGGCAAGGCACTCAGAAGCTATCTGGATTAACAGAAAAAGGTAGGCGCCATGCAACTGCTCCACCCGCTTCATACAACGGATCATCTTCGCGCAACGTACCTGCGCTATCTCAAGACGATCTATCCCTTTCGTGACCCGCAGTTGCGGTCGGCCTTTGCTCAGGCGCTTGATACACCAGAACGCCTGGTGAAAGGCCCCTTGATTGAAGCCGCACCGCCCTTCCAGCAGGGACGCACGCTGGAACAACTGGTTGCTGATGGGGTACTACACGCTGGGTTTGGTACGCTCTGCTCTCCTCCCGCCTTGCCCTGGGATCGTCCGCTCCATCTGCATCAGGAGCAAGCGGTGCTACATGCCGTGCAGCATGAACGCAACGTGATTGTGGCGACTGGCACCGGCTCCGGCAAAACAGAGAGCTTCCTCATCCCGATTCTCGATCACCTGTTGCGTGAGCAGGCCTCCGGGACGTTGGCCGAACCGGGGGTGCGGGCGTTACTGCTCTACCCAATGAACGCGCTCGCCAACGACCAACTGAAACGCCTGCGGCGCATCCTGGCGAACTTTCCGGCGATCACCTTTGGGCGCTATACGGGAGAGACCGAGGAGCGGCGTGATCGGGCTGAAGATCGTTTCTACGATCAGTTTCCGGGTGAGACGCTGCACCCGAATGAACTCATTGACCGTGAGCATTTGCGGGAAAAGCCCCCGCACCTGTTGCTTACCAACTACGCGATGCTCGAGTATCTGCTGCTGCGGCCCGAGGACTGTTCATTCTTTGATGGCGCTACCGGGCAGCACTGGCGTTTCATCGTGCTCGACGAAGCGCATATCTACGATGGGGCCAATGGCATTGAAATTGCGATGCTGTTACGGCGGCTCAAGGAACGGGTGGTTGGGGGCGCTACCGGCCACGTACGTTGCATAGCCACCAGTGCCACCCTGGGACGTGGGCGGCCCGACTTTCCAGCAGCGGTGCAGTACGCCGCGAATCTGTTTGGCGAGCCATTTACCTGGGATCCTGATAAGCATGGGCACCAGGATGTGATCGAGGCCTCGCGGGTGCCAGTGAGCGAGCTTGGATCCATCTGGGGCGAGCCTGAGCCGAGTTGCTACGAGGCGCTTCGTCAGGCGGTTAATGCAGCTCAGGTTTGCACTGATCTGATCACGGCGCTCGATCAGCTTGAGCATGCGACGACAGGCTACCTAGCGCATACGCAGCAGCGGGAGGCCCGTCAGATGGCCCAGCAGCGTTGGCAGCAAGCGCTTGTCAACGAGCTTCCGTTAACGGTACCGCAGGGGCTGGCCCAGAGCATTGATGCCTGGTGCTATGCGATCCTGCGTGGTGATGGCCGCCTGCACCGCTTGCGTGAATTGCTCGCGCAACAACCGCTGCTGCTTGCTACAGCGGCGGAACAGCTCTTCCCTACCATACCTAGCGCGACGGAGATACTCGTTGCTTTGATCGATCTGGCGGTGCGGGCACGGCCTGATCCCGAGAGTCTGGCCCTTTTGCCAGCTCGCTACCACGTCTTTGCGCGTTCGCTCGAAGGTGCCTTTGCCTGTTTCAACCACCAGGAACATGCGGATGGCAAGCCACATATCTTGCTCAGTCGCCACGAAAGCTGTCCGGAGTGTGCCGCCCGCGTCGTTGAGTTGGCGAGTTGCTCCCGCTGTGGTGCGACCTACCTCGTGGGGCGCGAACAACCTGGGCCAACAGGAGCGCGGACGTTTGATCAACTTACGGCGAGCGATGCCCTCTTCGAAGGCAACAAGGCCTATTTCTTGCTCAGTTCGGAGGCTGCGGACGATGATGAAGATGAGCGTGCTGCGGTCGGTGATGATCTCGATGAGCAGCCCGGCGAGGTCGGGCACGTATGCGGTTGTCTGCGCTGCGGGACCCTGACGGCGGGCACGCAACCCGGTTGCAGCTGCGGCTCCCAGGCGTTGCCCATCGCACTTAGCGAGGTACCGTTGAACGATGCCGGCGAACCCAAGGCATGCATCGAGTGTGGCGCACGCACGGGGAATACGCTCATCTACCGTTTCCTCACTGGACAAGATGCGCCCGTCAGCGTCCTCGCCACGGCGCTCTACCAGCACCTGCCCCCTGCCCGTGATGAACAAGCCCAGGCGTTGCCGGGTGAGGGGCGCAAGCTGCTCATCTTCTCGGATAGTCGCCAGGATGCCGCCTTCTTCGCCCCCTACCTCGAACGCACCTACAGCCATGTGCTGCAACGACGCTTACTCTTGAAGACCCTGCAGGAGCATCGTGATGGCCCAGCCGGGCTCTTGCGCCTCCAGGACGTGATCATCCCACTGCGCAAGCAGGCCGAAGCAGCTCAGGTCTTTCGCCAGCACCAGAGTAGCATCGAACGCCGTAGCATTGTCGCAACCTGGCTGCAGCAGGAGTTCATGGCCACCGACCGTCGTATGAGCCTCGAAGGGCTCGGCTTGCTCGCTATTCGTCTGGTGCAGCCCGCACAGTGGCGGGCACCTCAGGCGCTGTTAGAAGCACCCTGGAACCTCAGCAGCGATGAGAGTTGGATCCTGCTGGCCCTGCTGCTTGATACGCTCCGTCAGCAGGGCGTGCTCACCATTCACGAAGATGTTGACATCACGTCCGAGCATTTTGCCCCTCGCAACTATGAACTCGCTGTGCGCGGCCATGGCTCGAGCGGACGTCAACGCGTCCTGAGTTGGGTTCCTGTGCGTGGTCGTAACAAACGCCTCGACTTGCTTGATCGACTGCTCGGCCAGCTTCAACCAGCGATGGATACCGCCACCCGTGATGGAATCGCACGTGCGACTCTCAGCGGAATCTGGACGCACCTGACCGAGCCGCGCTCCTGCTGGCAAGCCCACCTTGTTGCCAAGCGCGACAAAGTTGCCGGGATCATCTACCAGTTGAGCCACGAATTTTGGGAGTATGTCCCAGCACCTGGAGCAAGCTTCGCCCGTTGCCCGACCTGTGGCAGTGTAACCGCCTTGAACCTCCGCGGTCTCTGCCCCACGCATCGCTGTGCGGGAACCCTGATACCCCTCACCGAGGACGATGTCTCCCTGGCCCACAATCACTATCGCACCCTGTATCAAAGCATGGAGCCCATTCCCCTATCCGCTGAAGAGCATACGGCGCAGTGGATCAGCGAAGAGGCGGGGAAGATCCAGGAGCGCTTCATCAATGGGGCGATCAACGTCCTGAGTTGCTCAACCACCTTTGAACTAGGCGTGGATGTCGGCGATCTCCAGACCGTGTTGATGCGCAACGTCCCACCAACGACGGCCAACTACGTGCAGCGCGCTGGCCGGGCCGGGCGGCGCACGGACACGGCGGCCTTCGTCGTAACCTATGCGCAGCGGCGCTCGCACGACCTGACTCATTATAGCGAACCGGTGCGCATTGTCGCGGGGCGGGTCAACCCACCACGCATTACCCTGAGCAACCCCAAAATCGCACGCCGTCATATGCAAGCCGTGCTCATCGCCGCCTTCTTCCGTGAGATGCACCAGACGCACGGCCGGATCTTTAAGCAGGTAGGCGACTTCTTTCAGCCCGATGACGGACAGACCTCGGGCAGTGACCTGTTACGCACGTTTGCTGAAACCCACCCTCAGGCAGTGCAAGCAAGCCTGAGGCGAATTGTCCCCAGCACAGTGCAGGCAGAACTTGGCGTGGAAACGTGGGCTTGGTTACGCACTGACGATGGCGATGGTCTGCTCGACCTGGTGGATCTGGTCACGGTGGAACTCGTCGAGGAACTGGAGCGCTACCAAGTGCTCGAGCAAGAGGCTGCAGCGGCGCAAAAGTACAACCTGAGCAAGCACTACTTGCACGTACGCAACACGATTCGCTGGCGCTCCCTGCTCGGCTTCCTTGGCTCACGCAACATTCTCCCCAAGTATGGCTTCCCAACCGATCTGGTCGAATTGAAGACCAACCACCTCAGCATTCCCGAGGCCAGCAAGGTCGAACTCCAGCGTGACCTCCGCATTGCCATTGCCGAATACGCCCCCGGTGCCGAACTCGTCGCGGCGAAGCGCGTCTGGGTGGGGGCCGGGCTCTACAAACAGCCGCAGAAGGAGTGGCGTAGCTTCAATTACGCCATCTGCGCACAGTGTGGTCGATTCCATCTTGGCACTGGCAATCAGGCAAACTTGACCACATGTGCGGCCTGTGGACAGCAACTCCAGACATCATCCCGTTTCCATGGCACCTTCATCAAACCAGAGTTTGGCTTTGTTGCTGCTGATAAGCCAAAGGCGTCTGGCGAGAGCCGTCCGCGACGGAGTTACGCCTCGCGGGTCTACTTCGCAGAGTATGCCCCTGGCTCCAACGGGGTGAGGAGCGAGACTGAGCTGACGATCGTGCCCGAACTATCTGGGCCACATGGCATAGTGCAACAACGTTACTCACGCTTTGGCCGTCTCGTGCTGGTCAATGCCGGGCCACAGGGACGCGGCTTCCAGATCTGCCAGAGTTGCGGCTACGCCCAGCCTGCTCCGGAGGCACCCCCAGTAGGGAAGCGCACCCGCAGCAAAGCGAAACAGCCAACCCACAGCCACCTGCTGAAAGGCCACGAGTGCTCCGGCATGCTTCAAACCTATCACCTTGGTCATGATTTCCTCACCGATGTGGTTGAGTTACGCTTCTTAGGTACACGGGCAGCCCCCAATCATGACGTACTCTGGCGGTCGCTCGTCTACGCGCTCCTCGAAGGAGCGGCGCAGGGCCTTGGTATCCGGCGTGACGATCTTGATGGCACGCTCTACCGGTATACCGCAGGCGCAGCCCCAGCACTGATCCTCTACGATAATGTCCCTGGCGGCGCGGGACATGTCCAATACATCGCGCAGGAACTTCCCCTCGTGCTTGCGAGCGCCTTCCAGCGTGTTCAGCACGCCTGTTGCGGCCCTGAGACGAGTTGTTACGAGTGTCTGCGCAACTTCCGTAACCAGCCGTACCACGATCTGCTTCAGCGCGGGGTCGTGCGTGACTTCCTTGCTGAGGTGATAGAACATCGTTCATGAGGGAGGCCGTTTCCAAACATGAGGTGAAGGCCATGAAATCTCTTGATGCAGTCTACCAAGTACTTCGCGAAGCTGGTGAGCCACTCCACGTCGAAGAAATCACCCGTCGCGTGTTGACGCAAGGTCTCTGGAGTACCACAGGGCGTACCCCTGAGTACACTATCAATACGAATCTTCTCAACGACATCAAACAACATCGGCAACGCTCTCGCTTTCGTCATTTGGGTCATCGCACCTATGCGTTGCAGGTTGTCGCAAACAGCCCAGAAGGATCTCATCGCATGAAACCCCAGGAACCAACCCCGGCTCACCAAGAGGATATCGCTGATCTGCCCAGGCATAGGGCTCCTGCCGAACAACCTCGCCGAGAGGTGACGGCACATCTTTCGAGTGACTACGGTGTGGTTGAGTCACGGGTTCGGCAGATCTTGACCGACCTCGAACAAGTTCGCGAAGCACTGCTGGCGCTCTCCGATGACATCTGGCTGAATATTGACCACAACGATCTCCAGGCCTTAGAGGAAGGGGTAGCTTTTAAGCGCACCTATAACGAGCGTATGGCGGAATTTAATCTACATGCCTCTGAACTTTCGTCGCTCATTCAGCAGTTTACCCATGTGCTGGTTGAAACGCCGATGCCTGCCGAGAAAGGCCGAAATGATGCGGCTGAGAACGAGCGTATCATCCGCGAGCTTGATCGGGAGACACCCCACGCGCTGGATGAGCAGTTCAGCTACAAACGACCCTATGGCTTCGTGCTGCAAGGGCACGCTTATAAAGACATCGTCACCTGGCAGAGTGTGTATAAATTGGTTTGTCTCCTGTTAGCCAAACTTGATCCCGAACACTTTCGTCAACTCCCTGATACCGAAACCTTTATCACACGACGTGGCAACCGCGACTTCTCGCGCAACCCCAAAGAACTCCGGATGCCCCTGGCACTTGTGCATGGTATCTATGCAGAGTCAAATTACTCGGCCAATGAGATCGCCAAACGCATTGGCCGGTTGCTTGACACATTTGGAATTGAACGACACGAGTTTGTGATTTATTTGCGTCAGGATCGGGATGCGGGATTGGAGTAAGCCAACAACCGCATTGGGGGCGCTCCGACATATCAACGGGCCCCCGAGAGAAATGGAACGGAATCTAACGCACGGGCGCGGTTTCGATGATCAGCCCTGATCGTCCCCAACATCCCGACCGCACCGCAGGCCACGCAATCGGATCGTCGCGCCGCCCTGTGCCACCCGACGATCCGACCACGCCCCCCTGCGCCCGCTGCCCTTCCCCGCAGCGACGCACGGGTGTGCGGGCTGGGGGCGGGCGAGGTGGTAAAATAGGTCGTGAGAAGGGCAGCTTTGGACACCTAGACCGTTTCTTCCGGTATCACGGATAACAACGGCGAATTGAGTGACATCTCTACCTTCACCGATCTTCGCGGCATTTCCAATCTGAGTTCGGAGCAATGATAGCACAGGCCAGCGTTTTTCAGGCATCCCGAGCATAGAAGCCTTCGAAGATCGGGTTCGCCAGCGGTATCCGACTTGCGGAAGAGCTAGGGCTAAACTGAAAATGGGGGAACGTGGTTCCCCCATTTTCAGCGTAGCCCTGGCGGAAAAGCCAAGGTACTTGACACATTCCGAACTGCGCTATATCCTCGACCCGCACAATGTGTATGAGCCAGACTTCCCTGGTGCGACGTTCCGGGTGCTAAAGGAGAAAGAGACGAAGCTCTACGGCGAGTACTGCACGCGACAGTTGGTGCTGGAGGTGTGGGATGAGGGATGAGTGCGGAAGGGCAAAGACATTGTGGCCTTTGTGCCTCTAAGTCATACGGTACACCGTGCGCATTCGCGCATTCGTAGTCTATTCGTGGTCGGCAGCACATGCATCGAAGGACAACAACCACAAAGACACGCAGGACACAAAGATGCCTTCCAATTGCCCGACCTTTGTACCCTTTGTGCCTTTAAGGAGAAGATCGGGAATGCAACCTCAAGAGACTGCGACATCAAAACCCGAGAAGGGACAGCTTTCGGGAATTCTATTCATCGACCGCTCTGGTACCGACGAAACCTACCGCGATATTCATCAACAGGCGCTTCAACAGTTGCGCGCTAATGCAAACTTTTCTGTGAGAGAGGTAGATTCATTCGGCAAGGCAGAAGGAATCCTCCGCGACGAAAATGATCAGCCTTTCAGCATTGTTGTGCTCTGGCTTAGCGCTGATCGGCAGCAAGAGTGGCATCAGATCTTCCTTCTTTTGGAAAACGTCGAACATGAGATACGGGTGATCGTCGTCTTTGGCTTTGACGGTGACACACAGGAGCCCGCCCGCGAGGTCATGTTGCGTGACGCCTACGCCTTCGCCTGCCCCTTCAACCCTACCGTACTCAGTGCGTATATCGAAGCTGGTGATCTCTTTGTGCAGAGCACCCGGCAGCTCAGCATCATTGAGAGCCGGCTCTGGACTGAAACAAAAGAGGTTCAAGACATCGTCGACATCACGCTAGCAGAGCTTCGCACCAACTCTTTCATCGGATACTCTCGGGCAACGATCGACTTGATCGACCCTCATGATAACAAGCGCTACTCACTGAAGCGAGATAACTACTCAAGGCAGAATCGGGAAATGAAGTATGACCTCAACGAAGATATGCTTATTCAGCGCGTCTGCGATGAAGGTGTGGTGATAATAAGTGACCTCAAGCGCCTCCGCGAGCAACCTGAACAATTGCGCGAGATTGGATGGGAAGACACAAGCTCAACTAGTGATATCTGCTCGTGGATTGGCATGGTTTTGGAGCATAAAGGCGAGCCAATTGGCTTGATCACTCTTGATCATCTGACTCCAGGACACTATGGTCGCTATGGTGATCGGGTCGTCCGCTATCTGGACATCTTTCGAAGAATCGTTGGTGAAGCACTCACCGGTTTCTTTGAACAGCGTAACGCTCGTATCTTGACCGAGGCGATTGCTGCTGTTAGCCAGGAGCTTGAAGGATGTGAAGTGCTTCGCCGCATGTTAAAGGTCATTTGTGATGGCATTAGCCAAAAGAACTGCAACTGCACCTTTTTCCGTGTTGAGTCATCAATCGAAAATGACGAGACGTACTTACGCGCCTGGGTTCGAGCTAATGACATCCCACACTCACCCGAGCCTAAAGAGACAGAGGGTCGCATCTTCAAGCGTGGTGAGGCTTTGGCAGGCAACGTTCTTGCGGATGGAAAGAGTCGCATTGTAGGTCATGCGCTGGAACATGCTGAATTTCGCGCCACGCCGTACCTGTCCGGGGTGGATCTGTCGATGTTGCTAGTTCCCATGTATATTGGAGCGCCAGACTCTGAATACTACCAGATTATTGGTGTAATCAGCGCCTATGTCCCAAATCAGACGGATGCGTTTACCCCATACGACCGTGATCTCGTCGAGTCTATCACGCGCCAAGTCGCTTTAACAATCCAGCGTACTCTCGTGTTGGAAAACATTGCCGTCGTCAGTGCTGAAATCAATCGAATGTTGCGCGGTGGAGACATAGAAACCATTCTGCGTAACATCTGCGAGCATACACTGCGGGCAACCACAGCAACCGAAGCGGTTATTCATCGCCTGCAGCCTGCAAACCTTGATGCACCCAATGATCACAAAGTTCTTATCAAAGATTACTGGTACCCTAGAGGCGGGTTTCGTGAAGAGCCCCGCCTAGACGGCACTGGGGCAACTGATGCTGTGTTACGCAGTGATAAGCAGCTGACTCGGTTTTCAGTAGTCCATGAAAAAGATGACCGGCTCGCGACAGACTTAGTCAAGCGCGGTGTGAAGCATGTGCTCGGGGTTCGCCTAGAGATAGATGAGGGGAAGGACAAAGAATTCATCGGGGTACTGTTTCTGCATAAGTATGCGCGGGAACCCTTCACTGCTGTAGAAGAGTTGGCCGTGAGCTTATTTGCAAATGAAGCCGCAAATGCTATTCACACACTCGAGATTTTCTCAGGTCTGAAGATCTGGTCGCGGGGAAACGAGAAGCTAATTAAGGCAATTCGCAGTATCATCCGAACACGCAACCGAGCCGAGATCTTGCACAATATCGTTCTGCAGGCTCACGACCTTGTAAAGGCCAGCTTTAGCTATATTACATTACGCAACGAGCACGGAACCTTCGAGTTTCAGGCCGCCTGGCCGGAGTGGGTTGACTCCGAATTGCGAGAGAAGATTGGATATTTCGATTATGTTGAAGGAAGCCCGAAGCGTGAGCGACGCAAGGGGATAACGGCGCTCGCGGCTCGGGACAAACGATCCTATCTAATCGAAGATATCAAGCGTGAACTTAAGAACGCTAACACCGAAGTCAGCCGTGAATACATCGACTTTGGTTTGGATAGCGGCTGCGAGTTAGCTGTTCCAATCATTGCTGGCGACGAAGTGCTTGGGGTGATCAACCTTGAGCATAAAGAGGCCCACGCCCTAACCAGAGTGCATCAGGAAGTCATTGAACTGTTTGCAGAACAGGCTGCGAGCGCTTTGCAGAAGGCTAAAGATTATGAGGAAAATCAGCTGCTCAACGAACGCTTGGCCCGACTGCTTAGCACGCTTCAAGAGATCACGCACTCTAGATCTGACGCAATTCTAGCTCAATTTCTCGCCTTGACTCCTGAAGCAGTGGGGGCTGAAGCGATGATCTGGATGCCGATCACGAATCTGCCCAATTCAAGAGCCCCTCAACAGGAGCAAATTACTCCCAACGATCTAGACAAATCAAAGCTCCAGTTCAAAAAAGATGAGATTGTCACCAACTCGCACTACTACTATAGCCAGATCCCGCGTCTGACTGAGGTCGATTCAATCTCCGAACAAGTCTTCAAGAATCACAAAAGCGAGTGGATGTGCAGTTCCGCTCAAGAACAACCAGCGAATGGGGCTAACGGGTCAATTCTGCCTCCGTTCATTGGCGAGAGGGGCGTGCATACCGCGCTCTGTCTGCCGCTTTTGGTCCAACAGGAGTGCATAGGCGTTGTTTGGTTGGACTTCGGCAAAAAGCCGCCGCGAGTCCCGCTTAACACCGAACTGATCGCGATCTTGCAGATTTATGTCAATCAGGTTGCTTTGGCTTACACCAATGCAAGAAACACGAGACTGCTTCGCGAAAGCGTCCAACAGGCGCACACCGGCATTACCAACGAGATGAACAATCATTATGGAGAGGTACGCTTACAATCCCTAGCATACTTCATCGTTGCACTCCTGTCATCGGTGGTGGGCGCTGGCCTCGTACTTTATGGTGGCTGGCAGTTTTTCGCTAATGCGGGAACCGATGCTCAGTGGGCCGGATTGCTTACGGCTGTCGTTGGAGTTATTACTGAGGCCGTAGGAATTTTTGTATACGCGCAGGCTAAAGCGGCCCATGAGCGTATGGATCGCTATCACCAAGAGCTTTATCGGCTACGTCAATTTGACATTCTCCTCCTGGCTGCCGAGCAACTTCAGTCTGATGTCGAGATCGAAGCCAAACGTGCGATCATTGGCGGGGCACTGACCCACTGGCTGGCCTACACCCCTCCGGAGCATAACGAGTCGTAACGTGAAGCACTGCACCGCGCGAGGATGGCTCGCTCTTCACGTCCGCAGACGCTGTGCACATTCGCACATTCTTGGTCGGCAGCACCTGTGGCGAAGGCCAGCAACCACAGAGACACCGAAGCACGGAGTCCGAACACCTACTATCCTCAGTGTCTCTGTGGTGAAACGCCGTACCTCGGTGCCTCTGTGGTGCAAAACATAAGGATCTATCTAGGGGTATGGCAACGATTCGTGCGACATCGCGCCATTTGCGAGATTTCGCCCGTTCTGATGCGACATAGCTCTATGGCCACGCCCAGTTCTGGATGCTAGAGAAGGCACCTTCTCTGGTAAAGCGGGTGATCCTGATGGTCTTCACATGATGGAGCGAGCGATTGTCTTCACCCGAAACCATTGCATGCACTCCAGGGCACGGAAGTTGGAATTGGGCCAAATAGACCCTGACCCGCGCTTCGTGTCACCAGCCGCATGAAGCTGTACCGTCGCACAAGGTGGACAGCGTGAACCCTCGGATGTCATCCAGCATGGTCGTACTGTGACCAGGTGGCAGTGACGAGCACAGCTCATTGCATCGATAGACCGCGTCCCCTTGTGATTCAGATGCAGCACCGACCACGCATCGTGTACCAAGATCGGACGAAAAACTTGTGCCGGAAAGCCCCAGGCTGAAGCCAAACCCGTAAAACCACGTTCGATTGAGGATGAAAGACGTTCACGTTGTCCCTTCATGGGGCTGGTGACACGAACCTCGGATCAAGGCAGCGCCCGTACATACCTCCCTGACAACCGAACATACCCCCTGACAACCGAACACCCCCGCCGTCCACCGCGCCAAGCAGCGCGGTGAGCAGCGGGGGTGCGTGGACACCAGGGAACGATCACGGCAGGGTCGCGCCCCCGCCCACACAGTGCGTGCTCAGCGCCGCCCAGGGCGGCGCGTGGCCGCCGCCCGTTGGAGCACCCGCCCCAACGCCTGCGGCAACGTGCGCAGCCGCGCCACCGCGAGCGTGTCCGCGGCGCCAAAGATGCCCTCCAGCCGTTCCAGATGTTCCTGCGGGCCGACATACACGCCCACCACGAGCGTGCCCTGGCGCCGCACCGTCGCGACCGTCGCGGCGACCATGGTCGGCGGTTCGTCCGTGGGCACCCCATCGTGCAGATACAGGATCAGGCGGGTCGCTTCGGGTCGCCCCATCAGCATGGCCTGCGCCGCCTGTAGCGACGCACTGGCACGCTCCGCCGTACTGTCGCCATACAACCCGGCGATCAGGGCTTTCGGGCCTTCCGCCTGCGCCGGCGTTGTCCACGTGCGCAGCCAGGTGACCGGCTGATGCGGGCGATTGAACGGCCGTCCCCGTTCGTCCGGGCGCAGGTCATGCACGCGCTCGCCCAGAT